>JAHIUX010000027.1 GCA_018816765.1 Bacteroidota bacterium | reverse complement strand
AGTGGGAGTTGAGGGATTCGAACCCCCGACCCTCTGCTTGTAAGGCAGATGCTCTGAACCAGCTGAGCTAAACTCCCATTTTCAAATGAGGATGCAAATATACATCTTAATCTGGTCCGGCAAAATAATTCAACATTTTTTTTTATTTTTTCATGGCCGGTATTTGCAGCCGCTTCGTAGTGGCTTTATTGCATTTAAGTGTTATTTTTGTTGCTCACTAATTCAGATCGTTGTGCAATACTGCTCCCTTGTGCGGAAGCTCTTCATCCTGACAGCATTGGTGTTTCTGCTGTCCTGTACAGCCAAGCGCTTTGTTCCTGAGGGTAAGGTTTTGCTTCATAAGAGCGAGGTTGTTATCGATGGCAAAGCCGTGGGTTTCACCCGGTCTGATATCGCAGTCCTGGCTGCACAAAAACCCAACAGAAATCTCCTTGGATCACGACCACAGGTTTGGCTGTATCTTGTGACACAACCAAAAACATCCCATAAATTTTGGCGATGGATAAACGAAAACATGGGTAAACCACCTGTTTATTTCGATGAGAGTCTTGCTAAAAGCTCAGCTGAACAGATGGGCCGCTACCTGAGCAATGTAGGATTCTACCACGCATCAGTTTCATTTCAGTCGAAAAAGGAGAAGAAACTGGCCGAAGTAAAGTATTTTGTCAACCCTTCATGGCCATACCGGATTGACAGCATTCGGCAAAGCATCAGTGATACCGTATTGTCCACATTTGTTGAACATATTAAGGACAATTCACTTGTTAAAAAAGGCAATCTCTTCAATGTTTATACGCTTGATTCAGAGAGAGACCGTATTACTGACTACTTGCGTAACAATGGATATTATTATTTCACCCGTGACTATATTTTCTTTGAAGTTGATACCAGCTTAAACCGAAAAGCTGTCAATATCAGCATCCGAATCGACAATCAACAACTTTCGGCAAGAGGCAAAACCGACTCTGTGGAATCAGTGCCTCATCAGCGGTATTTTATTAACCGGGTGAAAATTTTTCCCGCAAGTTATCCTTTTTCATTGCCAGGGGGACCATACGACACTGTTGAGAGGGTTTTCAGTATTGGCAAAACATCCGGACTGTTTACCCAACAGTTTTATTTCCAGCATGAGCCACGCATTCGTCCTGCGATTTTCGAACAACTCATACAGGTGCGCACAAATGAAGCCTATAGCCAGCAAAAGGTCCGGCAATCTTACAAGGGAATTGGGAACCTGCGCATTTACCAGGCAAACAAAATTAATTTTGATACCACAGGCGTTTCTGCTTCCCGGGCTGATCATGGTAAAAACTGGATCGATTGTAACATCAGTTTGCAGCGCGCGCAGGCAATGTCGTATGGTGTTGACCTGGAGGGAACCAACTCGGGCGGCGATCTGGGTGTCAGGGGTAGCCTGAGCCTGGCACATAAAAACCTGTTCAAGGGAGGAGAGGTATTCCGTTTCAGGATAAATGGCGGTATCGAAGCGCAAAAACTTGCCAGGAGCACAGGTTCCGAAGAGGGCAATGACGTGAAGAAAATTTTCAATACCACCGAGATTGGTGCGGATGCGAATATCTATTTTCCCCGGTTTTTGAGTCCTGTTTCTTTGATCAGGTTTAAGCAGGAATACCAGCCGAAAACGAACCTGAATATGGGTTATAGCTCTCAAAACAGGCCAAGCTATAACCGGACCATCGCCAAAGCAGCTTTTGGTTACGACTGGATGGCCACAGATAAAATCAGCCATATTTTAACCGTAATCAACCTCAATACCGTGAAGGTGAACCCTTCCGCAGAATTTGCCGATTATATCGAACAGGAGCCGAACCAACGCATTAAAGAACAGTATTCGAACCACCTTGTGATGGGTTTAAAATACAGCCTTGTTGTCAATAGTCAGAATATCAATAAGTTTAATGACTTCGTTTATTTTCGCTTGAACTTTGAAACCGCAGGAAATCTGCTTAACCTGCTTAAAGGAACCAGTTTGATCACCGATAATGGTGACTATGATGAATTGTTTGGTATTCGCTATTCGCAGTTTTCAAGAATCGATTTCGACCTGCGGTATTATCATGTCCTAAACCAGGGTAACAGACTTGTGTTCAGAACGGTGTTGGGCATAGGACTGCCATATGGAAACTCGAACGACCTGCCTTTTGAACGCAGTTTTTATGCTGGAGGATCTAACGGAATGCGGGGCTGGCAATTTAAGGCACTAGGCCCAGGATCATATCCCGGATCGTCGGTAAATATTGAACGAATAGGTGATGTGCAGCTCGAAGCCAGTGCCGAGTATAGGTTTCCGGTATACAGCTTTCTGAACGGAGCACTGTTTGCTGACGTTGGCAATATTTGGACATTGAAACCTGTTGATTACCTGCCCGGAGGTGATTTCAAAGTAAATAGCTTTTACAAGGAGCTGGGTGTCGATGCAGGCATTGGTTTCCGGTTCGATTTTTCTTTCTTTATATTTCGGATCGATGCTGCTGTACCCCTTCATAATCCTGCAAAACCAGAAGGTGAACGTTGGGTCGCTCATAAGCTTCAGCTGGGCGATTCGAACTGGCAGATTGGCATTGGCTATCCCTTTTAATGATGTTGCGGGAACAGTTGTATAACCAACTGGCCGAAGAATTTGGTCATGACCCCACAGAAGGCCAAAAAGCCGTTATGCGGCACCTCACCGCTTTCGTCCTGACCGACAAACCAAATCCACTGTATTTACTTAAAGGCTATGCAGGCACCGGCAAGACATCGCTGATCGGGGCACTGGTAAGGCAGCTACGCCAAATGCGGCGAAGGGTGGTGTTGCTTGCTCCTACGGGCAGAGCAGCTAAGGTATTGTCGTCTTATAGCGGCTACCCTGCCAAAACCATTCACCGCAATATCTATATGCGCAGCATGGGGGCTGACGGACAATACAGGGTTAACCTGATCGAGAACAAGTTTAAGCGGGCTGTCTTCATTGTGGATGAGGCATCAATGGTGGGAGAGGGGAGTAATGATGCCGGACAGTTCGTACAAAGGAGCTTACTCGATGACCTTATGACCTATGTATACAGCGGTGAAGCCTGCAGCATGATTCTTGTCGGCGACCATGCACAATTGCCTCCTGTAGGAGTCGACGAAAGCCCAACACTCGATATTGATTACCTTACAACCACTTACCCATTGACGGCAGCATCGTTCGAACTCACTGAAGTTATGCGCCAGTCGCTCGAGTCAGGGATATTGTACAATGCAACGCGTATACGGTTATCTCTGTTATCTGATGAACTGCAGCTGCCTTTGATCGAAACAGCATCATTCACCGACATCCACCCCATTCAGCCCGATGAGTTTGAGGATTTGCTATATACTGCATTTGGCAGGCACGACTTCGAATCTTCCATTGTTATTTGCCGGTCAAACAAAAAAGCAAACCTGTTTAACCAGGCCATCAGGTCACGGATACTCGGTTATGACGAAGAGATTAACGCAGGTGACTTGCTGATGGTGGTAAAAAACAACTATTTCTGGCTGGAACCTGGCGAGGCCGGTGGTTTTATTGCCAATGGCGACATTGTTGCTGTAAACCGGATCAACAGGGTTGAAGAAATGTACGGATTCAGGTTTGCTGATGCAGAAGTGTCGTTGATCGACTATGAAGGGGCGCCGTTTCAGGTGAAATTGCTACTCGATACCCTGATGATTGATGGCCCTTCCCTGCCTTTTCAGGATTTTCAAAAACTGAGTGCGGCCATCGAAGAAGATTACCTTGATATACCTGAGCGAAGGAAGCGGCTCGCTAAAATCAGGACAAACCCTTATTACAATGCGTTACAGATTAAATTCAGTTATGCCCTGACCTGTCATAAAACGCAAGGCGGGCAGTGGCCAACGGTATTTGTGGATGCCGGCATTGCGCAGGCCGATGCAGCTGACAGCAGCTATCTGCGATGGCTCTACACGGCTGCTACCCGTGCAACGCAACAACTTTACCTCATTCATTTCCCCGACGGCCTTATCGGTTAGGTTTGCCTTCAGCCTGCGGAAGGCTTAGTATCCAGCTTGAAATTACCTCAAGGGCAACAGGTGCAAAAGTTTCTTCAATGGTAGCATATTCAGCAGGAGAGCCTGTTTCAGCCGTCTGAAAAAGGTGATTAAGCCCTTCAAGCTTCCTGGTACTTACCTGTGTGTTGCCATTGGTCCTCACAAGGCTGTCGATAGCCGCAAGGTTCACATCGGCAGGTACCTGCCTGTCTTTTGACCCGTTGATCGCCAGTACAGGACAGAAAACCTTTTGAAGATAAACCGAAGGGTCGAACCTGATGAATTGCTGAAACCAGGGCGAGAATAACTGCTCAATACCCGCATCGAGTTGTTTCTGCAACGCCTCTTTTTGTCCCGGGTGAGCTACTGTTAAACTGTCGCCCAGTTCGTTCATGATCAACTGAATGCGTTTCCTGGACGATTCCTGGTCATCGCCCTCCTTCAGTATCTGGAAAATCGCCCTGTTGCTCTTTTGGGTTAACCTGATTTCGCCGGGTGTGGCTCCCTGGGCTTCAGCAATGAGCTGGCCCTGCCTGAGCATAAGCTCATCGGATGGGATTCCTGGTGCTGCCAGCAATACAATAAACGATACTTCGGGCATTTTTGAAGCAACTATTGGTGCAATCAAACCACCTTCACTGTGGCCGATGAGCCCGCATCGGTTGCTGTCGACATGCTTTTGTGCCCTTAGAAACATCAGGGCAGCGGTGGCATCTTCAGCAAAATCAAGGGTAGTCGCTTTTGAAAAATCGCCGTCTGATGCGCCAACGCCCCTGTCATCGTAGCGTAAAACGACAATGCCCTGCTTCACCAGAAAGTCGGCCATTACAAGGAATGGCTTGTGCCCCATGAGTTCTTCATCACGGTTCTGGGGACCTGATCCGCTGACCAGCACCACCGCAGGGAAAGGACCTTCGCCTTGTGGCAAACTCAGTGTGCCGGCCAGTGCCATCCCGGAAGGATGATAAAAGCGCACTTCCGTATTCAGGTAACTGACGTTTTCTGATGGATCCTGTGGCCTGCGCAACCTGATCTCCTTCTCCTCAGTGCGGTTTAGGTTTAGTGTAAAGCTAAGCCCGGCCTGCTTCCAAACGCCCTGGATGCTGTCGGTGTGCACAAGCTTGCCTGCGTACCCGGCCATAAGTGGTGGTAATATGAGTGTAAGGCTGTCTCCTGTGAAACTGGCAGATTGCACTTTGATGCCAAACGCGCCCTGGTCAGGACTATCGAGGGTGCTGGTTAGTTCACCCTGATCGTTGAATTTGAGGTGAATAACCATTCTCAGGCTTTGTCCGCTGAAGCTTAACTTTCCTGTCCAGCTGCCCTCAATGGTTTGTTGGGCAAACAAACTGGTCTGAATCATTATCAGAAACAGAACGAATGATAGAAGTGATTTTTTCATTTGCAATTGCATTAATTACGCATGACCATGAACAGGCCATAATTTACTAAAACTGTTTCATTACAATGAAATACAACAATACTTTCGAGAGCGCTTCGGCCAACACCAGTGAGCCGATGAATGAAAGTACAGCCTTGTTTCCCTTAAGGTTTGCCGACAAAGCATAGGCCCTGTACATCAGCATGATGACATAAACCGTGAGTGTGATTGTCAGAAAAAGGCTTAGTCCGAAGAGGAAAAACTGCATATTGGTCGGACTTTGGTCAGGTGTTTCCTGCGTAAGGAATGACAGAAAATAGGCTGTCATTGTTTTGGCCTGGCTAAAAGTGCTGATTACCGGCGCAAAGATGAGAGGAGCCCGTGAAAGCGCAATGGTTCCGGCAACGTCAATCAGCCTGATTTTACTTGAAGATAAGAGCGCACCCATTGGATACAGGAACAACACCAACGACACATAGCCGATGACCAAATCGATGAGGTAAACCAGGTAGGAAAGAGAAGGACCTACATGAATGTCGATCACTCCGTCGAACCTTGTTCCTGTAAACCATGCCAATACCGAAGTCAACGCCATGGCGGCAAGACCTGCAAAGAGGGCATTAAAACCCGCTGTTTTCTTGAAAGGATTAACCAGGTATTCAAAAACATTTTTCATTGCCATGGGAGTTATTGGTTATCTAACAAATTAATTTTTGCAATCAGGTCGTCGAGCATATTGCGCACGGTCGGGTAACTCAGCGACAGCTGTTTCGACATTTCTTTTAAACTACCGCTCGACCGGACAAATCCAAGTATGAATGCCTGCTCATCTTTCGATAGCTTTACGAGTAGGGGCAGGGTAAACAAACCTTCGATACTAGTAGCACATTGCTGACAGACCAGGCTTTTTACTGCAAGTGTGCTATGGCAACTCGGACAACTGATTGGGAGATTCATAATCAAAATTATTTTATGCAAAGATAATATCAAAATTAATAATGTCAAGTAAATAATTAATAAAATTAAAAGTATGTTTAATAAAATATATGATGTGATACATTTGAATTTGTTAATAACAATAACAGGCTGCCTGATCATCAGGCAGCCTGTTGCAGATTGCTAAAGCGCAATCACTTATTTTTTCTTTGAGGAATATGCGTCAAGATCGAAAGTGAGGGCGAAGCGCAAGGTGTTTTGCAGCGGGTTGTTCCGCGAATCAATCGGAACCAGGTACGAAAAATCGAGTCCAAACACATTGTATTTTAATCCGGCTCCAAGGGTAAAGAATTTGCGGTTTCCCTTTGAGCGGTCTTCGTAAAAGAAACCTCCCCTAAGCGCAAACACCTTATTATACCAGTATTCTGTTCCAAAGCTCAGGCTCCATTCGCGCAGCTCTTCGCCGAATCCATCAGGTGCATCGTAAAAGGACTGTATCATTCCGGCTACGGTATTCACGTCGTTTGAGCGGCCTTTTTCGATGATATAGTTGCCGCCATCATCCAAAATCGGGCGGGCATTGCTGTCGAGCTTAATGATGGGTGGTGAGGGAACGAGCAGCTTATTCAGGTCAAGTGAAAAAGCAATCGAGTTATATTCATCTAGGTCGAGGGTAAGGGTTGGACCAAGGCGCAAATTGGTTGGGATAAAATCCTTTTTGATACTGGATTTGCTGTATCCCATCTTATTGCCGATATTTGAAATGTTAATTCCCCAGGCAAAATGAGCGTTGATGTCGGAAAACCAGTTGACATCTTTTTCCCAAAATACTGCAACGTCGGCTGCAACAGAAATGCCTGCGGTTGTTTCGGCACCCTGCACATTCTGCCCAAGTGTAAGGTTCGAGTAGATGAACCTTCCGGCAACAGCACCTGACAGGTTATCAGTAAGTTTGCGGGCGTAAGTCCCGTCGAAGGCCCATTCACTAGGGCGGTAATAGACGCCGTTGGTGCCGTCAGTGGTGAAGAAGATATCACCCAGGGTGAAAAACCGCAAAGAGGCAGCTACTGTCGACATATCATCAATGCGTTTTGCAGCGCCTACATAAGCAAGGTTAATATCAGGTACGAGGTTTCTTAGCCAGGGGCTATAGGCAAGTCCAAAACTAAGATCACTTTTGATTACCGCATATTTGGCCGGGTTCCAATGCATGGAATAGATGTCGGGTGAGCTGGAAACACCTGCGTCGCCCATTGATCCGGACCTTGCATCGGGTGCAATCATCAGAAAAGGAACAGCCGTTGTTATCACATTCAGGCCGGTATTACGCCCCGAAAGGTTACCGTAATTCTGGCCGCGCATATGAAATCCCCACAATAACAAGGCTGCTGATAAAATGACTCTAAACTTCATAAAATTCAATTAGGTTAAATTGATGTGCAAAACTAACGATTAATATTCATTTATATTGTTGCGACTGGTTTACTGATTTATATATCAACGGGTGATGATCAGTTTACTGTTGACAACAGTGCTGATTTGTTTGTCGTCGGTAACCTGCATGCGGTATAAATAAATCCCTGCCGGCAAGGGTTTCCCCTGTGGTGATCGCCCGTCCCATACAATGGGTGAAATGTGATTTCCCGTTGCAACTGACTGACTTGCAATAGTCGTAACAAGCTGACCATCAAGTCGGTAAATGTCAATGATTACCTCAAATCGTCCGTCGGGTTTGTTGTGGTTAAACTGAAAACTGGTGGTTGTTGAAAACGGATTAGGATAATTGCTCACCTGATGAAGGGCCAGCGGAGCACGGTCGTCGACAATAAACCAGATTTCGGCTTCTGATGAGTTGTTATGCAGGTCCCAGACTTTCAACTTCAGTGTATGTCGTCCATTTTCGAGCCCAACCAATGGAAAAGCAAGGCTCCCTGTACTGAAACTATCTGTTTCAGGTACATAATACTTGTTCAGTATCCAGGAAAGCCCGGTTTCGTCATCCATGTTCAGTGTAATGTCGCGACCGATGCTGTTTCCAAGATAATTGATGCCCTGAGGGTCACTCAGGCGGGCAAGTGCAAGTGGATTTTTTCCGGTCACATCGCCTGGCATGAAGGCATTGTTGTCGAGGTAAAAGGCGATATCGGGTCCTGTCTCATCTGGAATAACCTGGCTGTCAGTTCCGCCGATCACCATATTTGAATAAAGCCCTGAAGCATCAGTAAAATGCAGTGAATCGATGGCATAATAGCTGATTTTACCCAAGCCGTACTGGAATGAGATATCTTTTGGCAGGGCAAATCCGAAACTAAACAATCCATCTTTTATGGTGATTTTTCCACTGAAGAGCACCTTGTCAAAATAGCTGAAGGTGATAGGAATGCTGTTGTTGTCGTTACCAAGGGTGCGGTAAGCTGACTTTTTATCGAATACTTTTGGCATCAGATAGCCATTGAAAGCCGTGTCAACAGAACCATCTTCCAATTCAATCTGCCCACGGATGGTAACAAACGACATCGCCCGGATTGTATCTGGATCCTGTCCGGGAGGGCTTTCATTGAACTGTGTCGTCACCACCCGTCGCGACGGCGATACAAGCCGGAGGGCCGGATCGCCAAGCAGCACAAAATTGTAGATACTTGAACTGGATGGATTCTTGCTGATTCTGACAACATCGCCCAGGCGCGGAAGACCTGGCACCTGGCTGTTAAACATTGCCATGTAGATTTTCCGGTTCAGGGCAAAATTTGAGTGTGCCCAGGCAAGCCTGGTTGTCGTCATCAAACCGATTCCTCCTCCGTTTGGATTGAGCAGCAGCCTTTCGCCGGCAGATACAAAATGCGGATCATCGAAACGGCTGAACTCGCAGGTTGCTGTAATGAACAGCGGCATATTGCTGATGTTGGTGAAGGCCGTAATATCAGGTACAGTAAGGACTTTCTCATCAGACAATCCGTTGATGCCACCGTGACCGGTGTAATTAACGATCAGCGAACCTGCTCCGACCTGGTTCACAAAGGCTTCGTTTGCGTCGGGATAACGCTCACCACCCGGAACGGTAAGCTGTTGGTAGCTGTCGAGGTATATTTTTCTTACGTTGAGTATGCTGCGGGCAGTGTCGACAATCCGTGTAAGGGCTTCAGCCTGATCTAGATGCAGGTTATTATCCTGGTCGTCGGCAACAAATGTAATTTCATTGCGCCAGTCACGCATCTGCTGCCTGTCGCGGGCCAGATACCGGCTGATTTTATCCACCATCACGGCAGCTTCGACTTTCGTTTTAACCGGAAAACGTCCAATACCAATATCGAGATTGCCGGCCATGTTTAAGCCTTCGTTTTGATCAAGCAGGCCAAAATAGTCATCGCTGACAAAACTTCCTGTTTCGGTTAGCGAAAACTTGGATTCATAGGTAGGCACGAAATTGGTGTTTGCAATGAGCCGGTTTTTGTAGTCGTATGAGGCATCACCAAACAACAGAAGGTAACGCATCCTGCCATTGCTGCGCTGGTTCGACATCCTGACAAAGTCCCTGATGGCCGAAACGTCCGGACTGCCTCCACCGAATTCGTTATAGACCTGATTCACATCAACAACCACACTTTCGAGTCCTTCATCGAGCAGGTGTACCTTTGAAAGTTCCTTCGCTTCTGCAAGAAAATCGGGATGCGAAATGATCAGCATATCAGATGCTTCAAGGCCATGGAGGTTTTGGTTGGGAATTTTTGAAACTGAAGCAACGGGCTTGTACGACTGCTTGTCGAAGAGGATATATTGCCGCAGTGAATCGGAAACAGCCTTGAAATTGAGCTGGTTGTTTTCCGTCGAAAACTGATGAACGGCCGGCAACAATGGGTTGGTGATTTCCCACAATTGCAGCTCATTGCGCGAAGTGGCAATGTTGTACTGAGTAATGTTTCCGGCCCCTGTGGCCGTATTGTTACGAAACTCAAGTTGTCCCTGACTAAAGGCCAGGTTACGCCAGGCATTAACCAGGATAAAATTTAGCCATCCATGTGAACTGATGTCAGTAGCGTAAAACTTGATTTTGATTTTTATGGGAGAGGAGTGAGTGAAAAAAGTCAGTATCTGGTTGCTTTCACGCGCATAAGTTGATTGGTTAACGGCCAGCTTTAAGATGGGTTCCTTGTCAACAAGCAGCGAATCATTGGCATACACACTGTAGGCTACATCTTCAGTGATTGCCCGTGCAATAAACTGCATATTGAAATACAGGGCCTGATCACTTTTAAGTCCGGGCATATCGAAAATAAACTCGCGCTCGCTTTCTTCGGTCGAAAAAGTTTCACCGAACCACTCTTTGCCCGATAGCAACAGGTTTTCCTCATCAACTTCGTGGTGTTGCATATCTACGAAGGTGTTGATTTGCTGAGTTACTGGTCCGCCAGCCTGATTTTTGACTGTGGTTCGTTTACCCAGTTTATCTCCAACATTCAGAAAATAATACGTTGTATCGGTGTAATAATTTTTCTGGGCTTCAAAGCGGCCGGTAAACAGGTTATATGTCCAGGTGAGTGGACCCGAGCCATAAAACAAGATGTAATCACCCTGATCAAATGTTCCATCATCCTCCCCATTGACAAAGATGGCATTTTCCATCAGATCATCAATCCTGCTTTTGCTGTTCGATTCGGGCAACATCCCGCTTCCGTTACCAAAAAGCCTGATTTTTCGGGGATCTGTTTGCACCGGATTCAGGCCGAAAGCAAGCAGGTCGCTGTAGTCAATTTTGTATATGCCATTGTCAAGGATGCCTATTTTGTACCAATTGCCCGAAGCCAGTACCGAAGAAGCAGCATAAACAGGGATCGGCTCATCGAATTGCATTGTTTTTGCGTGCTCGACAGTATAGGAGAGTTCAAACGCCTTCAGCCGCTCGACTATGCCATTTCTGCTACGCAATGGAAGGATATTGAACCGTTGGCGATTTGCCGAAACACCTGCATCAAAATATTCAAAATCCTCACCCAACAAATCGAGGTCGGCCAGCTCAATCGCAATTGCGGGGTCAATGGTGTCAGTTAAGACCGGATTTAGTTTACTTACGCTAATATCCATGCCTTCACAGCAACTCAGCTCAATGGCAAATAATGGAAGGGTAGCCTTTTCGGGCAAATAAACAGCACCTTCGAGGCCCCTTAGTGTTTTCAGTCTCCCCCAATCACTTACAATTTCATTATTCCATGTGATCACAAAATGCTTTTTATCAATGCCTTGCGAAAAAACACTGCTGCTAATCAATGCGCATATCACCAGCAGAAACAACTTGCGCTGAGTCATTATGGCAGTAGTATGCAGCATGTATATAAGGTGATACTTCAATCCTGTGCTATATGTTTATTGATAAAAAATAAGTTTTGAGCTGATTTCATTGCTGGCACCTTCTTCATTAACCACTTTCAGGCGGTAAAGATACAATCCTTTCGAAATCTTTTGGCCGGCATCTGTGCACCCATCCCAACTCACCACATTGGTCTGATACGTTGTTGGTGTGAGTTGCTGTTTGATGGTGCGGATCTGCCGTCCGGCAAGGTCGAAAATATTGAGTTCAACCCTCAGTTCATTTCCCGATTGGTTGTGATCGAAAACAAAGGTGGTTTGGTCAGCAAAGGGATTAGGGAAATTCTTCAGGTTACTGAGGGTCATCGAGTTGCTGTTGACAACCAAAAAGTCGATTGACGCTTCGGATGAGTTGTTGAATACATCCCAAACCTTAAGTTTCAGCGTATGTTTACCCGGATTAAGCTTATTAAACGGATAAGTTACAATGCCACTCGCCTGCCTGTTCAGCAGGGCTTCGTAATAATCGTTCAGGATGACGGTGTTTTCTGTTTCGCCACTAAGGTAGGCGACAATATCATGACCAATGCCGTTTCCGGTGGTGTTTATACCGCTAACATCCTCAACAAGGGCAAACAATACGGGGTTTTCATTTGTGGTGCCGCCATTAACGAAGGTGCTGTCGTTCATAAACAGCCTGATTGTTGGCCCCTCAAGGTCTTCTGCCACATCATCACTGAAACCGCCAACAACGAAATCTTCGTAGTAACCATGGGCATCATTCTCCAGGTTTGTTGCATAATAGCTAATCCTGCCTTTGCCGTAGAGGTAGGCAATGTCTTTGGGTATCATGAAACTAAAGTCGAACAATCCATTTTTGATTTCAACTTTTCCGTTGTAAATCACGCTGTTTCGTAAAATAAACGCTTGTGGATAGCCTGTTTCGTCTCCTTTGGTGGTGATTTCAGAGGCCTTATCATATACTGTCGGATACAGGACACCCTGGTAATCCGACATCAGGACACCGTTGTCGTCTGTGATCCGGCCACTGATACTGACCATCGAAAGGGCTTTTAAGGTATCGGGCACACTACCGACAGGATTGCCGTTTATGGCAGTCGTTTCCACATTCAGTTCTGGCAATGCAAGGCGCACGGCAGGATCTCCAAGCAGGATGAACTTCCGGTCGTTGGCATCACCACGCAGCTTCGACCGCCTGATGACATCGCCAAAGCGCGGATATTCACCTTCGGTGCGGCTAAAAATATTGTTCTGAAAGATGGCCTTGTTCAGGATGAGGTTTGCTGAGGCATAGGTGGCCCTGGCTGTTGTAAACATACCGATGGCACCTCCTTTTGGATTCAGGATAACGAGTTCTCCGGCAGAAGTGCGTGTTGGGTCATCATAGCGGCTGAATTCACAGGTTGCGGTGATGAAAACCGGAAGTTTGTCGATGTTTCTCCAACTGTTGATATCGGCAATTTCGAGCGTGCGTTCGTGCGACCATCCAACTTCACCACCATGGCCGGAATAATTCATGATCAGGCTGCCTTTTTCAATCCGCTTGTTGATGGCGAGATTCACTTCAGGCGCTTTTTGCCCTGAAGGTGTAGCCTTTTGCTGGTATGCATCAAGGTAAATTTTATCAACATTCACCACATGTATGGTGGTATCAATCAGGCGATAAAGGTTTTCAGCATCATTCATGTGCAGGTTTCCATCGCTGTCATCAGCAACAAAGGTGATGGTGTTGCGCCACGGACCATTGGTAAGGTCATTCTTTTGCCCATAGGCAATCACTTTTGCCACCATTTCACTTGCCTGTGTGGTTTTTGAAACAGGTAAACGTCCGATACCGATATCGAGTAAATCAGCAGTGTCGCCCCCTTCATTTTCACCCAAATACCCATAATAGTCGTCTGTTGCTATTGAGCTGACAATATTCAGTGATGGCACTGATTGCCAGGTCGGAACAAAATTGGTATTTCCTCCAATCCGGTCCTTGTAGTCAAATGAAGCGTCTCCGAAGAGTAAAAGGTACTTCAACTCACGACCCGGATCACTGTTCAGGTAAAGCATACGGGCAAAGTCGCGGATTGCAGTCACATCCTGTGCGCCCGATGAAAACTCATTGTAAATGAGTGCCGGGGTGGTCACAAACACGCTGAGCCCGCTGTGGGTCTGGTGATACTGTGCCAGTTGCATGGCTTGTTCCATGAAATCGGGATGTGTGATAATAAGGTAATCAATGTTTTTAATGCCATGAAGGTTTTGATTATCTACTTTTCCTACAACCTCAACAGACTGATAGGAGGTTCCGTCAAATGCGATGTATTGCCGTAACGATGAAAACGGAGCGGTGAAACTAAGGGTGTTTCCCTGTAAGTTTGTGCTCATTTTTTCGGGCGACACCGGGTTGGTGACATCCCAGATGCTGACTTCCTGACCTGCATTGCTGAGCTGGTAGCTGGCTACCTTTCCTTCGGCCAGCCCTGTGGGATTTGCAAACGACATTTGAGGCCCGGTAAAAACCAATTGCCGCCACATATTGACAGTCATATAATCGAGCCACCCCCTTGAGGAGGAGGCAGAGCGCACGTACTGCATCTTAATGGTTGCATCGTCGCCAGTGGGCAGGAAGGTAAAATCGAGGCTTTTCCCTTTAGCGAAACTATATCCGGTGGCCGTTGTCGT
>JAHIUX010000026.1 GCA_018816765.1 Bacteroidota bacterium | reverse complement strand
AGTGTAAGGGCTGAGGGGCATGCGCTTGTTTTGTTGGTTCAGCCGGCTAAATTAACACAATGTTGTCCTCAGGTCAACCACCAGCGTCAGGGAGCAGGAGGGAGGTCCATGAAATAGGCGATTTTCTCGAGCTTGGTGATGATGTCGTAATCTTCGACATAGATGTGTTTAGGGACCTGGAGTGGTACCGAAGAAAAATTTAGTATACCCCTGACTCCCGAGTTGACGATGATGCTGCTGATTTCGCGGGCAAACTCGCGTGGCACGGCGACAACACATATTTTGATCCCCAGGCTGCTGATGACCTGCTGCATCTCGGCGATGTTGTAGCAGGGGATGCCTTCGATGAGTTGGTTTGACGGCTTCCCGAACCTGAAGGTGGCGGCAATGACGAGCTTGGTGTTGTACTGGTTAAAGTATTCGGCAACGGCCCGTCCCATATCGCCTATGCCCACAAAGGCAATTTTTTCCTGTTCTTCCTTGTCAATGGCAGTGCTGATACTGGCCAGTAGCTCATTGATGTCGTAGCCTTTGTGCACATCGCCGGCCACCCCGATGAGCATCAGGTCGCGGCGCACATTGGCCGGGTTGGTTTTCAGGATGCGGGCAAGGTTATGCGAGAAGATAAAGGCATGTTCCAGAAACTGATAGTTCAGCAGGATGCGCCGGTACTGGCTAAGTCTTTCAACGGTATTTTCCGGAAGGTTGGCGCGCATATTATTCTCCCAGTTGTCGTTGCACGCCCAGCCTGATGGAATAGCTCCGTTGTGTGACTTCGGGCATGGTGGGGTTTTCGAACACATTGGCCAGTCCAACCTTCACAAAGAAGTCGAGCTGCAGCGAGGTCTTTTTGTTGAGGGCATACCATCCGGCCAGGCCGAAGCTGAAGCCGGCGTCGTAGGTATTGATCACGTCGTAAACCGCACCTGAATAGTTGTCGCGGTAAAGGCCTGGCCCGTCAAAATCGATGAATTCGAAGCTGAAATTTTTGGTACCTTCAGCATCAAGGTACAATTCCTCGTGCCCCTGGCGTGAGGCGCTCATCAGCAGGGAGTAAAATGCGCCTACGCGAAAGTTGACGCCCAGCTTTCCGCTGCTCTGTGTAAACTGAAGGTAAACCGGCACACTCAGGTATTGAGATACATAGCTCAGCGACATATCGTAATAGCAGTCCCAGCATATATAGGACGAAGTGTCAATTTCACGCACACCCTGAGAGTAGTAGCTGGTACCAAAACTCCTTTGTTCGAGGTTGAGCTCCCCGCGCAACGAAAGCCCCGGGCTGAGCCTGTATTCGGCAACTGCGCCAAGCTGATAGCCATTGCCACCGGTATAGTTATATCCCGGAGTCGTTTGCTGCACCTGGTTAAATAGGGGTCCTGCCGCCATGCCCACGATCCAGCTGCGGCGAAAAGTTGTTACCTGCGCCTGAAGCGACACTTGAAGTAAGAGTGATAATAATATGATGGTCAGTGCATTTCGCATCTTATCCGATTTGGGAGAGCCAGAAAATTCCTACACCCACGGATGCCGAAGCACCAACGACCTGAATGCTTTTAAATATCAGTGGTTTGAACTTTTCACTCGACTGCCACGCAATAAATCCCATCAGGAACGAAAAGACAACCATGGTTATAACGGTTCCCAACCCAAAGCCGGTGAGGTACATCCCCGAGTCGAAAGCTGTGGGGAAGGCCAGTGTCGGCAATACGCCCACAAGGTGTGAAACACCTGCCAGTCCGTGAATGATGCCAATGACCATGGCCGAGAAGAAGGACTGGTCGATGACCTTGCTGTGGGTGTGTTTATGTTGGTTCATGGCAGGATGGTCGTGATCGTGCACATGGGTGTATGGCGTGTTTTCATCGTTATGGGTATGCGGGTGTGCATGGTGGCTGTGCAATGGCTTGCCAAAGATGCGCCAGAACGCCCACATGCCGATGGCGATAAGTACCAGGCCGACGATAGACTCACTGTAAGCAGAGATGGCTTCGATAGGGATGAGGTTGCGGAATAGCACGAAAAGCAAGCCGATGAGCAACATGCCCGTGGTGTGACCAATGCCCCAGCCAAGTCCGACAAGCCACGACCGCAACCTGGTGTCGATGGCCAGGGGAGTTACTGCTGCAAGGTGATCAGGTCCTGATACAACGTGGATTGCACTCGCGAAAAGCCCGATGACGAAAGGAAAAGAGCTGATCATCGCGCCAGGATGACCGTTTAAAATGATGTTCGTAAGCCAATGCATGCTCATTAATCTGGTATTTTCGGCAAAAATATCACTTCTCGCTCAAAGCACAGGGAATCGTCCTTTATTTAGGATGATTACAAATAAAACCACATTCAATTCACTGCAAATCAGCCGAACTCAGCCTTCCTTCACCTGCCGTATACTCGTAAAAAACAGCAAGGCCCATCCGGTAATCAGAAACACTCCGCCAACTGGCGTTACAGGTCCCAGCCAGCCCAGTTGCAGCATGGTGACTTCCCTGGTTGCCAACAGGTAAATGCTGCCCGAAAACAGCATCACCCCAATCCAGAAGGCATGAAAGATGAATTTGACCATGGTGCCCTGAAAAGATTTTGGAAGCACACCCAATATCAGTATGGCCAATCCATGGATCAGCTGATAGCGCACGCCGGTTTCAAAACTCTGCAGGTCAACAATGCTGATGTTGTTCCTGAGCCAGTGAGCGCCCATTGCACCCAATATCACCCCTGTTCCTGTAATCAGGCTGCCTGCCCAAATAAATGCCTTGTCCGAAATTTTGCCTTCCTTCATCAGGTTTCCTTCTTTTTATTATACGTGCCGGGCCTGCTCTCAAGGAGGTCCCAGCCCAAATATTGTTAATTTTGCGTGCTGGCAAATTTAACACAATATGAATACCTCCGTCGATATAAGTTACTATCCGCTTAGCGAAAGCTACCTTGCACCCATCAAGGATTTTATCAGAAGGCTGCACCTGTATCAGGGCATTGAGGTGAAATCCAATGGCATGAGTACCCAGGTCTTCGGCGAATACGACCTCGTCATGGGCGCCGTCACAGCCGAGATCAAGGCTTCCTTTGCCTTGCCACATTCGGTGTTTGTGCTCAAGGTGATCAATGCCGAACTCAAGCACGATTATGTCAATCGCTGAGTTTTACCAGCAGCTGCTCAGCAACCTGCGCGAAACAACCCTCATTGAGATTGTTGCCGTGCTCTTTGGATTGCTCAGTGTGTGGTACTCGAAAAAGGTCAATATTCTGGTGTATCCTACCGGCATCGTCAATGTGCTGATTTATGTGTATATCTGCTTTTATGCCAAGCTCTATGCCGACATGGGCATCAATGTGGTGTATTTTGTGATGAGTGTGTACGGCTGGTATCACTGGACCCACCCGAAGAAAGACAAGCAATTGCCCTCAGTGGCCTTTTGCAGCAGGGGACAGCACATCATTGCGGTGGTGGCTTCGCTGTTCTTCTTTGTGGTGCTCAGCTTTTTACTTATAAACTACACCGACAGCAATGTGCCTTATTGGGATTCATTCACTACCGCTGTTTTTATTACCGGCATGTGGCTGATGGCATTGAAAAAAGTCGAAAACTGGATTTACTGGATCATTGGCGACCTGGTTTCGGTGCCCTTGTATTTTTACAAGGGATTGGTATTCACCAGCATGCAGTTTACTGTTTTCCTGATCATTGCCGTGATGGGCTATCTTGCCTGGCGCAAAACTGCCCTGAATGCTTAAGCGGATCGCCATCACAGGACCTGAATCGACAGGAAAATCGTGGCTTGCGGAACACCTGGCCGCAGACTACAAGGCTGTTTGGGTTGCCGAATATGCCCGTGAATACCTCAACGGGATTATGCTGCCATACAACATCCAGGATATTGAGCATATCGCGGTAGCACAACACATGCTCATTGAGGCTGCTGCCTTAAAAGCGACTAATTACATTTTTGCTGATACGGAGGCGCTGGTGTGTGACATATGGGCTAAATTTGTCTTTGGAACCGAACCCGAATCAATCCGTCAGTTGCTGCAAAACCAACATTTCGACCTCTACCTGCTCTGCGACATCGACCTGCCTTGGGAGCCCGATCCGCTGAGAGAGCATCCCGACGAGCGGAAAATCCTGTTCGACTTGTACAAAGACACACTCGAACAACTGGGCTGTCCCTATGCCATCATTTCCGGTGAGGGCAATGAAAGGCTGTTAAATGCCGTTAATGCCATAAATCAGCTTCAATAACACTGGCTAATGAAAAACCAACAAAGCCATATCCTATTTCTTCCACGCTGGTATCCGTCTTCGGCTGATCCCATGTTTGGCCTGTTCATCAAGCGCCATGCCGAAGCGGTGGCCCTGCGACACCATGTTTCAGTTGTTTATGCGCTGCCAACCGAAAAACACCAGCCGGTAATGGTCAATTTCGAACAGGTCGAAGGTGTTGATACCTATTATTGCCTTTACAGAAAATCAAGCTGCAGCCTGGGCGCGATGACCGCAGTGCTAAATAATATCCGCTACTTCAGGGCGCTGTGGGGGGGGGTGAAAGCAGCAAACAAAAGAGGCGGGACGTTCGGTTTCACCCATGTGCACATCCTTACCCGCTTGTCTGTCATTGCCTTGTGGCTGAAATTCAGACACAGGATTCCCTTTATGGTAACCGAGCACTGGTCGCGCTACCTGCCCCTGACAAACAGCTTTCAGGGGACTTTCAGGAAATGGCTTACACGCCTTGCTGTCCGCAACGCATCCTGCATCACTACGGTGAGCCAAAACCTTGCCGATGCCATGAAAAGCCACCGGCTTGAGCATCGTGATTACCGCGTTTTGCCCAATGTGGTTGATATTACCTTGTTTAAACCACAAAAAAAGTCACCTGGCAGCATTCACCGATTGGTGCATGTGAGTTGCTTTGAGGATAGGTCAAAAAATATTTCGGGTTTGTTGCGGGTGCTGGCGAAACTTTCTAACGAAAGAAAAGACTTTCAGTGCACCCTGGTTGGCGACGGCATCGATTTTCAGGCCATGAAAGCCTATGCCCGTGAACTGGGTCTCACAGGCGATCAGCTCGTTTTTACAGGATTACTCGAAAGACAGGCCCTGGTCGACGTGATAGCCGAAGCTGACTTCATGGTAATGTTCAGCAATTACGAAAACATGCCGGTGGTGATCCCCGAAGCCTTTGCCTGCGGCATTCCGGTGGTGGCTACCAGGGTGGGAGGGATACCTGAAATCATCAACGAAGAAAACGGCCTGCTTGTCGATGCTGCAGATGAAGCGGGACTTTTGAAGGCCCTTCTTGAAATGATGGAAAACAGCCGGAATTACGATCCGCAAAGCTTGCGCGACACCGTGGTCAATAAAAACAGCCTTCAAAATGTAAGCGCTTTCCTCGACGACTGCTACCGGTCAAAGATGCGCTGAGCCTTCAATGCCTTGTTGGTGCTAATGCCCGGAAGAAATCATGACAAACGCTAATCGTTGAAAAACGAAAAGGTCAGCAGGGGTATGTTCAGGCTGAAGAAATCGTCCTTACCCACCTTGTCTTTAAAGATGTAGTCGAGCAGGCTTCTTTTATTGGCAATGAAAGAAGCCATGCTGACGTGGTGTTGATCACAAAAAACCTGAAGGGCTTCGCGGGCTACACTGGTTCTGATGCAGTGAAACCTGATCTGCTGCCGTGCTTCTTCTTTCGCGAACTGCTTTCTGAGCGCGTCCATCTGTTCGTTAGCTGCGTTGTCGTTGTCTTTCATCTGCAGATGAACAACGTGAATCACCGGAATATAGGGCTTCAACATGGCAAACAGCAGCTTGATCACTTCGGTTTCGTGATCGCTGAAATTGGTGGCATACAGCACCTGGCTGCTTGTCGACCAGTGGTAGCCTTCCGGAATGGCCAGCACTGGCACAGTGACCTTCGTCATGATGCTTTTCGACATGCTGCCTTCGAGGAAACCTTTACGGCCTTTACCACGCATTCCCATCAACACCAGGTCGGGCTTTTCACTTTCAGTGAGCTGCACCAGTTCAATTTCTGGATCTCCACCTTTAAGGATGACAGAAACAGTGACATTTTTTAGTTTTTCACTGGCAATGATGGCATTCAGCTTGCTCACGGTTTCATCCATCAGCGTAGTGGCGTGTTTTTCCATCTCGATCAGCAACTCGCGGTTGAAAAAGGTGTCGGAATCGAGCCCACCCGGAAACACACTTTCCCCAATTATCACCTGATCCATATATGCATGGAAAACTATGATTTGACCGCCAGTACTTCGAAGCAGGTCGAGTGCATACGGGAAGAGCATCTCATTTTCGGAGCTAAAGTCAGTTGTCAGGATGATTTTCATAGGGTTGCATTTGGTGACATTGCCATTTGCAGGCAGGCCGATTTATCTGCTAAAGATACGAAATTTTACCAGCCTGTCAATATGCCCAGCAGGCCAAAAATCAGTCCCACAACGATATTGACCAGCTTAAGGGCAATGAAACTCTTCCTGGACTCGGCCAGCAAGGGCAATGTGCCATGCCCGTCCTGTACGATTGAGCTGGCGAGCAACACACTGAATGGCAATATGCCCTGCATGAAAAGCAGCACAAAAACATAGTGCGGCCCCGATTCGGGGATGATGCCGATAAGGATGGCAAGAATCAACACCAGCAACAGGTTTTCCGAAATCCAGGCCTCCAGGTTGACAAAACTGTTAACGAAATGAATCAGCAGCAGGATGGAGATGGTCCATAGGAATACCTTGTGGAAGTGCTTTTTGATGATGTGCTGCCAGAGGTGATCCTGCAGGAAGTGATCTTTCACCGTCAGGATGATATACAAAATACCGGTGAGCATGAGCAACAGGCTGATGCGGATCCAGTCGGCTTCGCCTTCGTGTTCGCTGTGTCCGTGAAGGTCAGCTTCAACAATTTTATCGGCATTGCCCATTAGGGTATGCAGTTGGTGGCTGCCATCGACAATCCCTGTAGCAACGATAAAGATGAGTGAAAGCACGCCGGTAATGAGCAATGCACGTGTAAAACTGATGTTTTTCAGGTTTTCAATAATGGTTTTGGGAGCGTAGTGGTTGCATTCATCATTGTGCTTATGAATGGGTAAATCCTTGTGTTTCCCTAAACCGATGTACTTATTTTTTAAGGTGTATTGAAGCACAATTCCGGTTGCCATCGCGATGAAAAACAAAACAATATGCAGTTTGATGGCCATGCCCGGCATCATCGAAAACATCAGGAAGGCTTCGTCGCCCGAAGTGGCAATCATGGTAGCAACAAGCGCCGGAAACATCACCACCCTGTGGAGGTAAAGCGAAACAACCGTATAGGACCCAAGGCACCCGGGAACCAGCCCGAGTATGGTTCCGATAAGTATCTGGGCCAGGGGCGATTTTTCAAGGTTCCGCGACCACAATCCGTTGGTTTGGATATTGATATATTCAATAATCATCATCATCCCCATGACGAAGGTGGTGATGATCAGTGTTTGCTGCAGGATGGTTGATAACATGTGGCTAACGAAAGAAAATAATGTGTTTATTTCTGTGTAAAATTACGTTTAATCATGAATCCACAGGCGAAGAATAAAAAAAACCGCCTTTTCGCTTGTATATCCGATTTATGCGTAATTTTGGTAATTAATTACTTGAACTACGCTTATGTCAAAAATCGTATCACTAACAGAGGCTGCCTCCATTGCCCTTCACGGCATGATCATCGTTGCCAAATCGGAGAAAATGGCTAACGTTGTGCAGATTGCAGAGCTTACCGGTAGCTCGAAGCACCATGTCGCGAAGATATTTCAACGCCTTGTTAAGGACAACTACCTCGAGTCGCACCGGGGGCCATCAGGTGGCTTTACCTTGAAAAGAAAACCCACAGATATCACTTTGCTCGAAATTTATGAGTCAATCGAAGGGAGAATTGAGGTGACAACCTGTCCCCTTGATAAGGGCATATGCCCCTTTGGTTTGTGCATCATGGATAATGTAACACGCAAGATGACAGTCGACTTCAGAACACACCTGCAGGGCCATACCCTTGCCGACTATTTATAAGCTTAATAAAGGCCTGCGGGTCTTTTTTTTTACTGGTTTAATCGGCATACAAATACCAATATACCAAAATAAACATTCACAATTGCCAACCATACACACAGGTAATTTTATTAGTAATTCATTGAAAAATAACCATTAATACCATAAATCATGAGTTTATTCGAACATTCCGTCGTATTCCGTTTTGATAATGAGGTTGATTATTCTTCCGGTGGGGTTGTCAGCAAGCAGGTGATGAAAAACGAAAAAGGCAATGTGAGCCTTTTTGCATTCGACAAAGGCGAAGGCCTTTCGGAGCACACTGCACCCTTCGATGCACTGATTCAGGTGATTGAAGGAGAGGCCGTTATCATTATTGGGGGCAACCCGCACACGGTAACCGCTGGTGAAAGTATCATCATGCCGGCAAACATTCCCCATGGACTGAAAGCAACCCAATCCTTCAAAATGATTTTGACAATGATCAGGGCATAGGGGCATTCGTGGCTTATCTTTGTATTTCACCAGATTTGCAGGGATGAGCCAGTTTCATGAATTTGCACTCTCGCTCAGCGGAGGAGGAGCCCGTGGCATTGTCCACGCAGGTGTTATCAAAGCGCTTGAAGAATCGGCGCTGAAACCTGCGGCAATTGCAGGCACAAGCATGGGCGCTATTGTTGGTGCCCTGTACGCTGCCGGTGTACAGCCCGATCAGATGCTTTCTGTTATCAGAAAACCTGAATTACACAGCCTGCCTTCCTGGCTTGGCCTGAAGGGTGGCATTGGTTCGCTCAATGTATTGCGCACACAACTGCATCAACACATCAGTGTCGATAGCTTCGAACAGTTGGCGATTCCACTGACAGTTTCTGTCACCAACCTGAACAAGGCATGCAACGAGTTGAACAGCAAAGGCCCGCTGGTGGAATGGGTGGTGGCCTCTTCATCGATTCCCATCATTTTCGAACCCGTGCTCATCAATGCACAGTATTATGTGGATGGCGGACTCACCATGAACCTACCGGCCCAATGCCTCAAAAAAGAAGGCAGGCTGATTGTCGGTATCAATTCAAATCACATCGAAGAACTCGATAAGGCATTTACATCGATGAAAATGGTGGGCGAACGATGCCTCTATATTGCTGTGCAAAATACCTTGCGCGATGAGGCCGAAGCCTGCCACTTGTTGATCGACCCGCCTGAAGCCAAGAGTTTCGGGACATTCGAGTTCGAAAAGGCGGAGGCAATTTTCGATATTGGTTATCAGGCAGGAAAACGGGCTTCGTTTCAGATTGCTTCCATGCTCTCAGGCAACTGAAATGGCTTTCCAATGCAGCTGTTTTCTAAATATTAAGCCTAAACTATTCTGTTTCATTTCGTTTTATTTAGAATTGCATTTATTCAATATATTAGGTACAGGAATACCGAAATAAATGTAACTTTGCTTCAAATTTTATTCCATGAAATACTTTGTTGCATCAGATTCACTCTACCATATTACGGAGCAGTACCCGGCCACACTTCCGGTTTTTATAGCCAATGGCTTCACTCAGCTTGCCGATCCGCAGAAACGCGAAACCTTTGGCAAGGCACTGCAACTCGAGATCGCCCTGATGATGCGTCAGCTTGATTTGGACGCTTTTATTATGCTGCTTGAGCAGGCCATCGAAGGCAAAGAGCACAATATGGCTGCAAACAGCCACGATAAGGGTGGTATTCGGATGAAAGGCCTTCTGCCTTGTCCGGTGAGGCTGCCCTTACAGGAAAGTCTGGATGCCTTTATTGCTTCAAAAGAAGCGCAAGGGGTGATGATCCATGCTGAGCTTAAAGCTGCTTCGATGGGACTCGACTGGATGAAAGATGAAGTTGCTGCTGCCTCAAGCGCCGACGAACTCGACGATATGTATATGTCGGCCGGCTTTGACATGTTCTTTGAGGAGGCGTATTTTGGCCGCTTCATCCGCTCAGGTGAATTCGCCGACCCCATCAGCTGGAAAGGCATCAATCCGCTGTTCAGCGATGTAAACAACAGCCTGAAAGACCCACGTGGACGCTACGGCATCATTGCTGTTGTGCCTGCTGTGTTTCTGGTAAACACCGAGGTGCTTGGCGAACGGCCAGTGCCTCAATCATGGCACGACCTGCTCGATCCGATCTATGAAAAAAGTGTGAGCCTGCCTGTTTCCGACTTTGATTTGTTCAATGCAATCCTGCTCACCATCGACAAAACCTATGGCCGCGAAGCTGTCATGGCGCTGGGCCGTAACATGATGCAAAGTATGCACCCTGCACAGATGGTGAAGTCAGAGCGCCAGAAAGACAACAAACCTGCCATTACCATCATGCCCAACTTTTTCACCAAAATGGTCAAGGAAGGCAGTGTGATGAAGGCAGTCTGGCCTGAGGATGGCGCCATCATCAGTCCGATTTTCATGATCGGTAAAAAGGGCAGGGGAAAAGATTTGCAGGATCTTGTCGACCTCGTTTCGGGCAGAGAAGCTGCCAGCACACTGGCCCATCAGGGCTTGTTTCCCAGCCTGCATCCTGACATCGACAACAGGCTTAAACCCGATGCGAAATTCCTTTGGCTTGGCTGGGAATATATCGACAGCAACAACCTGAACCAACAGTTTGCTGCCTGTCACGAAGCCTTCAACGGACAATATCAAACCGTAAAAGCATAACCATGAACCTAATCACAGTTTCTGGTCCTCCCTCGTCGGGAAAAACAGCGGTCATCCTGAAAACTGCTGAAACCCTGATGCGTCGGGGTGTTAAGATAGGGGCTGTTAAATTCGATTGCCTCCATACCGATGATGACATTGCCTACGAAAAGGCAGGTATTCCGGTAAAAAAAGGCCTTTCAGGCTCGCTTTGTCCTGACCATTATTTTGTTTCGAACATCGAAGCGGTACTCGACTGGGGATTGAAAGAACATTTCGATCTGCTCGTTTCCGAAAGCGCCGGTCTGTGTAACCGCTGTTCTCCCTATATCAAAGAAATCAAGGCCGTTTGTGTCATTGATAACCTGAGTGGAATTAACACACCCAAGAAAATAGGACCCATGTTGCGCATGGCTGACATCGTGGTGATCACCAAAGGCGACATTGTTTCCCAGGCTGAACGTGAGGTGTTTGCCGCTAGGGTGCACTCAGTTAACCCCGCTGCTGTCATCATGCACATCAACGGGTTAACGGGGCAGGGAGCATTTGAACTGAGCACGCTACTGCTCGAAGGCGATAACCACGTTGATTCGCTCAAGGGCCGAAAGCTGCGTTTCTCGATGCCATCAGCATTGTGCTCATACTGCCTGGGCGAAACACGCATCGGAGAATCCTATCAGATGGGGAATGTGAGGAAAATTAACCTTGAAGAAAACCAACATGGCAAGTAAAGAAATATTGTTAAAATCATCGCCGGAGGTCTTGCTGAAGCAATATCCGTATTTATCGGCCTTTTTTGCCGGCCTGACCATCGACCTCGAAAAAAGTGCCGGCTTTCCGCTGAGTAAGATTATCCGCGAGATGAATGAGGAAGTTGCAGAAGACAACGCCTTCAATGGCGAAAATTTCATCCAACAGCTGCAGGACTTCATCAACCAGATGCAGGAATTCCTGGGCAAAGACAGCAATGCAGTTGATAGCCTGACAATCCTTCCTGGTAAGGACAAAAGCGGGCAGCCTGAGACTTTTTCGTCGCTGGTGTTTGAAAAGAGCAAGATAACCAGCATCGTTGGGCCCACAGGTTCGGGAAAAAGCCGCCTGCTGGCCGATATCGAATGGGTGGCTCAGGGCGACACACCTACAGGTCGGACAATACTTGTCAATGGTGAAAAACCCTCAACAGACTGGCGCTTTGCATCGGGCAAAAAACTCGTGGCCCAGCTTTCACAAAACATGAATTTCGTGATGGACCTTACTGTGATGGAGTTTCTTGAATTGCACGCCCGGAGCCGCATGGTCGCCAATGAGAAAGAAATCATCAACCGCATCATCGAAGCGGCAAATGCACTTGCCGGAGAGAAGTTTGATGCCGACACACCGATAACATCACTTAGCGGTGGACAGTCGCGCGCCCTCATGATTGCCGACACCGCCATGCTCAGCAGCAGCCCGGTTGTGTTGATTGATGAAATTGAAAATGCGGGAATAGACCGCAAGAAAGCGCTGCAACTGCTTGTGGGCGAGGAAAAAGTGGTGTTGATGGCTACACATGACCCCATCCTGGCGCTTATGGCTGACCAGCGCATCATCATTAAAAACGGAGGCATTCACCGTGTTGTTAAAACTTCAGCCGAAGAAAAGGAAATGCTTTCCACACTGGAAGATGCTGACCGAAAGCTGCAGTTGCTGCGGGCAAGACTCAGGGCAGGGGAAATGCTGCACCGGGACCAGGATAGCTGAGTTAAAAATCTGGATCTATAAATTGTATATTGAAATAAATCAACATATTAAAGTATAATACAGTAAAGTTTATGTCACACGAAGGTTGTTCAGGAAGTTTCAGCAATGGCAAAATGGTTGCCGACAAAGTGAGGCAAATGGGCTTCGACCAACAGTTTATGCCAATGCCTTTGACCATTACCTGCGAAAATTGTGGAAAGCCATTTGAAATGGACCGTTTCGAAACACATTGCCCCCATTGCGATATGGTGTATGCGGTTACACCTTGCCATGCCTTTGATCCGGAATCAGTGATGGCAGCAGGAGTTGGTTATTAACAGCACTTAATCAGCTATGCCAGCGTGTTATGGCGGTTCGCGGTGCAGGTTTGCATTGCCTGAACCTTACCCTTGGTCTGGCCATTCCTCCCTGCGATATGAAAAAGT
>JAHIUX010000025.1 GCA_018816765.1 Bacteroidota bacterium | reverse complement strand
TTGAAGTCATAAAAAAACCCGGAGAAAATCCCCGGGTTTTCAGATTGGTGTTATGGGCAAATTATTGTTTAATCAGCTCAAGATTCACCTGAATATCTACATTTTCACCAACTACCAGGCCACCGGCTTCCATCACCGTATTGTAGGTCAGGCCATAGTCGGTTCTGTTGAGGCTGCCGCTAACCTTGAAACCAGCGCGGGTGTTTCCCCATGGGTCCTTGATCGTGCCATTGTATTTGACATCCAGCTCAACGCTTTTGGTAACGCCATGCATGCTCAGATCACCCTTGAGCTTATATTTGTTACCACTTACCTTTGTCATTGACTTGCCAACAAACTCGATGGTTGGGTATTTGGCCACATCAAAAAAGTCGGCACTGCGCAGGTGGTCATCGCGTTTTTCGGTATCGGTGTTGATTGAAGCTGCCTGGATGGTGAATTTTACGCTGGCATCAGAAAAATCAGGCTTGTCGGCCATGATGACTCCGCTAAATTCCTTGAAACTGCCGGTTACCGTTGTGATGACCATATGGTCGATTTCGAAGGTAACATTGGCATGCGATTGGTCGATTTTCCAGTTTGTGTTCTGTCCGAAGCTCAGGGCAACGACAAGAAGTGAGACAATAGTTAACAGGGTTTTTTTCATTTTTAACATGAGTTTATGGTGTTTAACATCTATTTTTGGACTGCGATTGAAAACATACTCGCAACAATGTTTAATGTTTTAATCTTTAATCAGTCGAAACATTAAACAAAACTCACAACAGAAAGTTCAGTGTTTTAAAATAATTTCATGGCCGGCATCTATATTCACATCCCTTTCTGCAAGCAAAAGTGCCATTACTGCAATTTTTTCTCACTGGCATCAGTCAGAAACAAAGCTACATTTCTCGATGCACTGAAGCATGAAATGGCATCGAGGGCCGGATACCTGAACGGTGAAACGGTAAACACGGTATATTTCGGCGGAGGAACCCCTTCCCTGCTGAGTGCTGCAGAGGTTTCAGGACTGATTGCAGCACTTAAACAGCATTTTCAGGTCGATCCGGCTGTTGAAATCACCCTCGAAGCCAATCCCGACGACCTTTCAACCGGATACCTGAGCGAACTGACAGGTACTGAGGTGAACCGGCTGAGCATTGGCGTACAAAGCTTTTTCGACGATGACCTGACTTACCTTAACCGGGCACACAATGCCGCTGAGGCGATCTCAGCCCTGAGCAGGGCACAGGCGGCAGGTTTTTCGAACCTGACCATGGACCTGATTTATGGCATACCTACACTCACCGATGAGAAATGGCTGGCAAACATTGGCAGGTTTCTCAACACGGGCATCAACCACCTTTCGGCCTATGCGCTTACCGTGGAACACAAAACCGCCCTGCATCTCCTCATCAGCAAGGGCCGTGCAGCGGCTGTGGATGAACAGCAAAGTGCCAGGCATTTCGAAATGCTGATGAACACGCTTCAGCAGCACGGTTTTATCCATTACGAAATCTCCAACTTCGCCCGCCCGGGTTATTACTCAAGACACAACAGCATCTACTGGCTGGGTGGCCATTATGTCGGTCTGGGCCCTTCGGCACATTCGTTCAACGGACATTCACGGCAATGGAATGTGTCGAACCTGACAGCTTATATCGCGCATACCGAAAGTCAGCAGCAACTCTACGAACACGAGCAGCTGAGCGTGGAGCAACAGTACAATGAATATGTGATGACTTCGCTGCGCACCTCCTGGGGCTGCGACACTGAGCACATCCTGAATGTGTTTGGGGTTGTCTACCGCGATTATTGCCTCGCGCAGTCAAAAAAGCACATTAGCAGCGGACACCTCTTCTGCGACCAGCACAGGTTGTTTCTGACCGACAAAGGCAAGCTGTTTGCTGATGGCATTGCAGCCGATATGTTCCGCGATCAGGACGAGAGCCACTGATCCTTCCAATCAGGAGTGACCACCAACCACTATGCGGATAATCTTGATGTTAAGCACAAAAAACCGGACAATCTGCCAGGGCACAAACCCGCGCCAAAAGCGGGTCGATTTTGTTGGAACCGGCGGATAGGATTCTTCGGAATAGGGTGCAAAAGCAGTATTTTTCATGACGACATTCTGTTATTATACATTGTAAATCAGCAGATTATTCAGGA
Source organism: Bacteroidota bacterium (assembly GCA_018816765.1). GTDB lineage: Bacteria > Bacteroidota > Bacteroidia > Bacteroidales > F082 > UBA6192. The sequence goes on along the minus strand of JAHIUX010000025.1, from coordinate 58,466 downwards.
AGCAGCCACCAGAACGGATAGCCTTTGGCTTTGTGTAAAAACATATAGTGCATAAACCATTTGAGCCAGTGACCAGCCAGTCCGGCTTCGCCCATGGTATAGCCAAGGCTACGCCCGTATTCGGGATATTTTTCAAAGTCAGGAACAATAGGGTGGACGGTCATGGTGGCAGCGGCGCCTTTGGTCATGCCATAGCCGGCCGAAACAATGCAGGCTGCGCCCATGCGACCCATGCTGGCCCTGTGTTTCAGGGGGTGCTCCCCGTGTTTTACCAAGGCGATGATATTAAGTGCCGTGACCTTACCCATAACGCCCGATGGCATACCCGTGCGGGGAGGAGTTGGAAATATGTTGAGCCCCGATTTGCTTTGCATGGGTTTCGAAATGCTATGGGGAGGGGCGAAGGCGATGCCGGTGGCAAATATGTTTGGGTATTCCGGATTGCGGTAGGTTTCAGGCCAGTCGCGCACGCTCCATTGCTCATAGGGCTTTGGTGTGTAGTCGGCATCTACTTTCATCAGTCCGTTGGCGGCAAAAAGCTTAGCGGTGATGTCGTTACCGGCGGCATCATACGACTTGATGCCTACGCCGGCAAAGGAAGGGATGAGCATGGCAAAATCGAACGGAATGGTGTTTTCGGTGCCATCAAGGGTTTCGTAATGGATGAGGTTGGGTTCAACCTTCTTCACCCCTGCACGTTTGATCCAGCGGATATTGTTTTCGCGCAGGAAGCTTTCGGCAAACACCCTGGTGGAGGTGATATAGCCTCCACGCTTGATGTGGGCGCCTCCCATGCCAAAATCACCCAGTTCATACTCATTGCTTAGCCAGGTGATGTCGGCCAGGTGTTCGAGCCTGCGTTTTCTGATTTCAAAGGCTACGTTAAGGATGTATTCAAAGGCGGCTCCCTGACAGGTGGCCATTGGGTGACCCGTGCCAATAACAAACCGCTGCCTCATGCCGTTTTTCATCTTTTCGATGGCTTCCTGCAGCTGTTTCCATGCGCCCGAGGCGTGATCGTAAGAACACACCGAAGCGGTGTTTTTCCCTGGACCAAGGCCTTCTGTGGCTTCAAAATTCAATTTCGGACCGGTGGCATTCACCAGAAAGTCGTAGGCAATATCCGCCACTTCGCCTTTGTGTTCATCGGCAGTATATTCGATGCGCACAAAGGGTTTGCTGCTGCTGCCACCCTCAGGATGAATACTAACTGCCCTGGCCTGCCGGTAATCAATGCCCCAGCGCTTGTACAGGGGCGCCAGTTTGAACCTTACCTGATCAACGGTCATTTTACCCACACCAACCCAGATGTTTGAAGGAATCCATTGATAATAGGCATTTGGTGTAACAACGACGACTTCATGTTTTTTACTTAGTTTTTTGCGAAGAAAGGCGGCTGCCGTGTGACCGGATATTCCCGCGCCAAGCACAATAATTTTTGCCATAGAAAGGAGTTTTTAGTGACGTAATTTAACCGGGGATGGTTGACACAAATATAAGCATAACCAGGGCGTTAATCCAGTAGGTAATTGTTGAATTATTTATCATGGATTTTCTCCTTTTGCCATACAATCCTGATCAACTGATGGTAAGCCGGGCGATGCTGTAGCAAAAGAGCCGCCGGCATGCCGGCGGCTCCTGAAGCATAGCCGTAAAGGTTGACACCCATAGGGCAATTTGTGAAGGTGTTTGTGGTGAGTTACATTGCACAGTCGCAAAAGCCATTGCCGGTCTCCCAGGGAGATGCAACAATCTGGTCATACATTTCCTGCGAAATATATTGCGGTGTATAGGTCAGGTTGCGGAAGCTGAGGTGTGCATAAAAGGCCCTCAGGTGATTCCGCGACCCTTTGGTCAGCTGTTCAAGCGAAAAGCCCAGGTCAGCATTGTCAACATCGCCATCAAGGTGAGCCACCAGGTCGGCAATATCAAAGTCCTCTATGGTTTCGCCCACAGTCAATGCATCTTCCAGTGAAAGCAATCCCTGTTCAGTAAACTGGTTATACAGCAGCTGAATATCGGAGTTGGCAAAAACACCTTCCTGGTGGTTTTCTGCCGGATCAGCCAATGCGTATTTCTGCAGCAAGGCAAGCATCACATTGGCGTGAAAGCGTTCGCTCTTCGCAATGTGTTTAAAGATCGGAAGGTTGTAGTGTGCGCCCAGGAATACATACACATCGTGGGCCAACAGCTCTTCTTCACGCACGAATTCCAGTACATTGCGCTCGGTGTCACTTAATGGCTCCACAGGCATGCTGTATATTTTGTCGTGCACACAGGCCGGCAGGCTGTCAGTAAGGATAAGTGAGGCATCGGCAGCTGCAGCCTGTTCAGCCGAATTCAGGCGGTCGGTTTTTTCTGTTGCTGATGCAGCCGACTCAGCGGGCGAAGCGGTTTTCTGACATTGAACAAATACAAGCATGGTCAGCAGGGCTGCTGTACTTAAGGCCAGATTTCTCAGGTAATTTTCCATAACAATTTGTATTAAGTTGGGTAATAAATAGTGAGTCAAATATATATTCCTTTACATATGTGGGCGTTACAATATTTCGGATTAATCGTATAAAATTCAGGGCAAAAATGCCCGGCAAGTGGGCCTTCGAGGGGCAAAACGGCAGAATCTGATGCTTAGGCTGGCTCAACTCCTAAAAATGATGTAATTTCGTAGGCTTGAACCCCGTTAATCTTAACACAATGATGATCAAAAAATTAAGCTTTGTGTTGCTGCTCATTGCTGCCTTTACGGCTTGCCAGCAACCAGCACCAAAAGAAACAAAACAGCAAGACCCAATGGATGAATTGCTCAACAAGTATGTGCATGTACCCCTGACTTCGGACATTTCGCACCTGAATGACAACGAGAAACAAATGCTGCGCCTGCTGTTTCAGACAGCCGACCTGATGGACGAAATATTCTGGTTGCAGAATGTGGGAGAAAAAGATGCATTTCTGGCAGGCATTGCCGACCCGAAGGCAAAGGAATTTGCCAAGCTGAACTACGGTCCATGGGACGAGCTTGACAACCAGAAACCCTTTATTGAAGGTACACAGCCAAAGCCGGCAGGTGCTCAGTTTTACCCGGCCGACATGAGCAAGGAAGAATTTGAGCAGTTCGACGATCCGAACAAAACCAGCCAGTATACCGTCATCGTGCGCGACACCGATGGCAAGCTGAAATGTGTTTGGTATCATGAGTATTATGCTGACCGCATCAACAAGGCAGCCGATTTGCTGCAACAGGCCTCAAAACTGGCCGGCGATGCGGAGTTTGCCGATTATCTGCGCCTGCGTGCCGAAGCCTTACTGAGCGACGATTACCTGGCCAGCGACATGGCCTGGATGGCCGTGAAGAACAACAAGGTCGACTTTGTTGTTGGTCCGATCGAAAACTATACCGACGCATTGTTTGGCTATAAAGCTGCACAGGAATCGTATATCCTGATCAAGGACATCGTATGGAGCGACAGGCTTTCGCGCTATGCCCAGTTTCTTCCCGATCTGCAGAAGCAATTGCCCGTAGAAGACATCTACAAAAAAGAAGTTCCCGGATCGGATGCCGACCTCAATGCCTACGATGTGGTGTATTATGCCGGCGACTGCAACAGCGCAAGCAAAACCATTGCCATTAACCTGCCCAACGACGAACGCGTTCAGCTCGAAAAAGGCACCCGCAAGCTGCAGCTGAAAAACGCCATGAAAGCCAAATTCGAGAATATTTTGATGCCCATCAGCGATGAGCTGATCGCAGCCGAACAGCGCCCCCACATCAAGTTCGATGCGTTTTTTAGCAACACCATGTTCCATGAAGTTGCCCATGGCATGGGGATTAAAAACACCATCGATGGCAAATCAACTGTCAGGAAGGCCTTACGCGAGCAATATTCAGCACTCGAGGAAGCCAAAGCCGATATCCTTGGCCTCTACCTGGTGACCAGGCTTCACGAAATGGGTGAATTCAAGGACACCGAACTTATGGACAACTACGTAACCTTTATGGCAGGTTTCTTCCGCTCTGTACGTTTTGGCGCAGCCAGCGCACATGGAAAAGCCAATATGCTGACATTTAACTTCTTCTTTGATCACGGTGCCTTTACTCGCAGCGAAGACGGAACCTATGCCATCAACCTCGAGAAAATGATGGAAGCCAGCAAGCTGCTCACACAACAGATCCTCACCGCCCAGGGAAACGGTGATTACAATGTGGTAAAAGACTGGATTGCAACAGATGGCGTAATCAAACCACAGCTGCAATCCGACCTCGACCGCATTACCGCCAAAGGCATTCCGGTCGACGTGAGCTTCGAAATGGGACCCAAAATGCTGGGCTTATAAATGTTCAAAAATGAACACCTGCTGATCTATTGCGAACAATTTTAGCTGAAACATGAACAGGTTGTCTTCACAAATATTTGTCAGGCAACCTGTTGTGTTATTTGGCATAACATATGATCATTCAAACATTTACTTTATAAAGTTCAATATTGTTTCAAACTGAAAAACCCCTTTTATGAAAAAACTGATGATTTTCCTGGCACTATGCCTGCTGGGATCAGTTGGCCCTTTGTTTGCCGACGAAGGCATGTGGCTTCCCATGCTGGTCAAGCGCCTGAACTATGTGGATATGGAGAAGGCCGGCCTTAAACTCACTCCGGAAGAAATTTACAGCATCAACAATTCGAGTTTGAAAGATGCCATTGTTGGTTTGTCGAACAGCCCGACCCCCAATGGGTATTTTTGCTCAGGCGAAATTGTATCGGATCAGGGATTGATGTTTACCAATCACCACTGCGGTTACGATGTGATTCAAAAGCACAGCTCGATCGAAAAAGACTACCTGACCCATGGTTTCTGGGCCAAAAGCAAGGAAGAAGAATTGCCCAACGAGGCATTGACGGCTTCTTTCCTTGTCAGGATGGAGAACATCACCGACAGCATTATGCCTCAGCTGAATGATGGCATGTCGGCCGAAGAACGCTCAGCAACGATCAGGAAAATCAGCGGTAAGCTGAAAAAAGAAGCCTCAGCCGATGGCAGGTACAATGTGGTTGTCAAGAGCTTCTACGAAGGCAATGAATATTACCTGTTTGTGTACGAAGTTTTCCGCGATGTTCGCCTCGTTGGAACACCTCCCTCAGCAGTAGGTAAATTCGGAGGCGACACCGACAACTGGATGTGGCCCCGTCACACCGGCGATTTCAGCATCTTCAGGGTGTATACAGCCCCCGATGGATCACCTGCCGACTACGCTCCCGAAAACATTCCGCTCAAGCCAAAGCATTTCCTCCCCATCAGCCTCGATGGCGTTAAAAAAGACGACTTTGCCATGGTTTGGGGATATCCCGGATCGACCGACCGCTACCTGACCTCCTATGGCGTGACCTTCAACCTCGAAAAGCAGTTTCCGGCCATCATCGGATTGTTCGGAAAAAAACTGGAAACATGGAAAGAATTCATGGATGCTGACCAGAATGTCAAGATTCAGTACGCATCAAAATATGCCGTTACGGCCAATACCTGGAAATACCTCATCGGACAGACCCGCGGACTGAAAAAGCTGGATGTGTTCGGTAAGAAACAGGAACTTGAAGTTGCCTTTACCAACTGGGTAAACATGGATCAGGCACGTAAAGATAAGTATGGCAATGTGTTGGCTGAAATGGAAAAAGGATACAAGGCCATGGGCGAAACCATTTCGCCTTTGTTGTATACCAGCATTGCCGGTATGAGCGGAGCCGAAATCACTGGCCTGGCCCAGGAATTCAGCGGACTCTACTCCCTGCTCGAACCTGTGGATAAAAAAGACAGGCCGAAAGACAAGGATATGGCTGCCAAACAGGAAGCAGAAAAAAACAAGCAGGTTGAAGCAGCCATCGAAGGCTTGCGCGAATCCATTAAGGAACACTTCAAGGATTATTACGCCCCTGCCGACAAAAAGGTAATGGCGCTCATGATGGCCGAATATTACAACAATGTGCCTGTGCTGATGCAGCCTGAAATGGTATTCCAGAACTTTAACCGCTTTGGCGGTGACTTTGGCGCCTATGCAGAATATGTGTTCGACAATTCAATTTTTGCCAGCGAAGCAAAGCTTAATGCTTTCTTAAACGCGCCCAAACGCAAGACCCTTGAAAAAGACCCGGCATTTATGTTGTCGCAGGCCCTCACCTCAAAGATCATGGAAGTTGCCGGAGGATACCAGGCCGCATCTGCCTCACTCAGTACGGCAAAAAGGTTGTTTGTTGCCGGATTGATGGAAATGCAGCCCGACAAGGTGTTCTATCCTGATGCCAATTCAACCATGCGCATGTCGTACGGAACCGTGCAGGATTACCAGGCTGCCGATGCCATACGCTACAACTACTTCACCACCATGAATGGTATTGTGGAAAAAGAGGATCCTAAAAACGACGAATTCATTGTACCTGAAAAGTTGATGAAGCTGATCGAAACCAAGGATTTCGGACCCTATGCCGAGAATGGCACCCTCAGGGTTTGCTTCCTGTCAACCAATGATATCACCGGCGGCAATTCGGGCAGTCCGGTAATCAACGGAAAAGGCGAACTGATCGGTATTGCTTTCGACGGCAACTGGGAAGCCATGAGTGGCGATATCGCATTCGAGCCTGAGCTGCAACGCACCATCAATGTCGACATCCGCTATGTGTTGTTCATCATTGATAAGTATGCAGGCGCCTCAAACCTGATCGACGAACTTGAAATTCACAAGGCCATGCCTGAACCCATCAGGGTTGAGGCAGCTGCAAAGTAGGCCTGTGGGTATATAAAGCAAAAAGCTGGAAATCATACGGTTTCCAGCTTTTTTTTATTGGGGTAATTAACCAGCTTATTTGATCATTTTCAGCATGGCAATTTCTTTTGGTGTGAGGTGACGGTGACGGCCACGGTTCAGGTTGAGTTTGGTGAGCCCGCCAAAGATCACGCGGTCGAGCTTGACCACCTTATAGCCCATATGCTCAAAAATACGCCTGACAATCCTGTTTTTCCCCGAGTGCAACTCAATGCCGACCTCGTTTTTTGATTCTACCTTTTCGACCCAGGCAATTTTATCCACTTCAGCCAGACCGTCTTCCAGTTCAACGCCCTCGGCTATTTTAAGTAAATCGGCTTTTGTAAGGGGCTTGTCGAGCTCAACGTGATAGAGTTTTTTAACGCCGAAGCGCGGATGCATCAGTTTTTTGGCCAGTTCGCCATCATTGGTAAACAACAGCAGGCCGAGGGTGTTTCTGTCGAGCCGGCCAACGGGATAAATCCTTTCGGAGCAGGCGTCTTTTACGAGTTCCATGACTGTTTTCCTGTCGAAAGGATCGTCAGAGGTTGTGATATAGCCCTTTGGTTTATTCAGCAACACATAACGTAATTTTTCGCGGCTCAGGGTTTGTCCGCCATAAATCACCTTGTCTTCGGGCCTTACCTTGGTGCCGACTTCATTGACAATTTTACCGTTTACCGTAACCACACCTGCCTTGATGAGGTCATCGGCTTCGCGCCTTGAGCACACACCGGCATCAGCCAGGTATTTGTTCAGCCTGATCAGTCCGTCGGCACCGCCCTTTCTCTCTCCCGAACCACGTTTTTCAGCTGATGAAGGTCTTCCGGGTCTTTCGTTGCGTGCAGGGTATGTTTTGCGGCTTCCGCCAGCCTTAGGCCGGTCATGTTCATCACGCTCCTTTGAGCGGTAACCTCCTTTGGCCGGCTTGTCGCTGTAACTTCTTTTTTCCGGACCGTGATCTGCTGATCCTGTCCGTGTTGCTTTGCCACCAACTGCTTTTCCGTAAGTCTTTCGTGGAGCCGGCTTGTCACCATAGGCGGGCTTTTCGTGGTAAGCTCCCGCATCGGAACCCTGTTCGGCTTTTCCTGATCCTTTGGGTTTGTATGATTCAGCTTTGGTATAGGTCTTTTTGTGGGCAGGACGGTCGCCGTAGGACGATTTCACACGAGATCCTCCCCCACCCGATCCCATGTCCTCCGCACGTGTTGCTCCCGAATCAGCACCGGCTTTGCGGTAAGTTTTGCCTGTTGCGGCCTTGTCGCTATATTCGGTCTTGTCGCGGTAAGCACCTTTTGCCGGCTTATAATCACCTGATCTTGCACCCGACGCTTTCTCAGCACCCGCCTTATTGTAGCTTTTTTTCTGGTCGTTTCTGTCGCCATAGGATGGCTTATCATCCCGTCTTTTCTCAGCGGGTCTTCCATCGCGGTCAGCATAGGGCCTGTCCGTTCCGGGACGTGAATATCCTTCTGTTTTCGGAGGTCTTTTCTCCGAAGCTTTCTTTACCGTCACTTTCACGATGCGGGGCCTTTTGCCCGATTTGTCTTTTTGATTCATTGTCAATGAATTTGGGGGTGCAAAGATAGTTGGAAAATGCACATGAAACGAAGCCGCCGGTGTTTTAGCCTCAAAAGCTGTGATTAAAGCAGGCATATGGACCAATTTTCAGGACAGCAATCACCCAAAAAACAGTGCGGATCTAAAATATTTGGCCTGAAAAACAGCAAACGTGTGTGGTTATGACTAACTTAGCGGAACAAATCAGGGTTTATGGAAGCATACAACTTCGTAACAATTGCCAGCCAAACTTACGCCAGGTCCATTTTGCTGAAAAGCCGGCTCGAAATGGCCGGTATTCCATGTTTTCTTGCCAATATTGGCGATCCGAACGGTGTCGAGGTAAGGATCAGCGAAAAAGATGCTGCTGCGGCTTTCAACATTGTGGAGGAAGTGGAACAGGCATCGGGCGAGGGCAAGGAGGTGTTTATGAAAACACTGCGCAGCATCAGGCGCATCATGGTACCCATCGACTTTTCGCCCATGAGCATCAAGGCGGCACGGTATGCGCTGGAACTTGCCAGGGTGCTCAAGGCCGACATCAGGCTGGTGCATGTTTGGTTCAGCCAGGCCGGAGAACCCATCGTGTTTAACGAAGTTTATGCGTATCAGGTCAATTTTGAAGGCCTGTTGAAAGAACAGGAAGACGAGGCCAGGCAACGCATCGAAAGCCTCTGTAATGAGCTTAAACAACGGGTGAGAAAGGAAAAGATCAGGGGAACCCACATCGATTACAAACTCATAAGGGGCATTGCCATCGACGAAATCCTGCAAATGGCCGATGAGTACAAGCCCGGCCTGCTGGTGATGGGCACGAGGGGTAAGGCCCATGAAGGCCATGTCATGATGGGCAGCACCACCGCAAAAGTCATTGAAAAATGCAGGGTGCCGGTGCTCACCATTCCGCTGCACTATGATGCTGAAGCCTTTGAGCAACCCAGCCGGATTATGTATATCACTAACTTCGACGACAGTGACTTCATTAATCTCCACAAGCTGATTGCCTTTGTCAGACCCTTTAAGGTGAAAATCTATTGTGTGCATGTGCATATTGCCGACAGTGTTGTGCTCGATGAAGCCAGGATGAAGAAAATGCGCGAACATTTCGACAGGGAATACAGCACATTTAACATTGAATGCGGCCTGATTGAAAGTGGCGACCTGCTCGAAGGCATCGAAAGTTTTGTGCAGGAAAAACAGATCGACGTGATTTCACTGGTGTCGCACAAACGCAGCCTGATTTCACAGCTGCTGAAACCGGGACTGACACGAAAGATACTGTTCCAGAGCGAAATTCCTTTGCTGGTGTTCAGGGATGTGCAGTAAACGGGCATTTGTGTTAAGTTTGCCTGTCATTTATGAAAACCTATCCATCGGCCATCGGAACTACCATCATGCTCATTCCGGGCATACTTCTCGGGGGAACATCAGTACTGTATGTGTTGGCAGGTATCTGGCCGGCCCTGTTCATCAACCTGGCAGTGATGCTTTTCATCGTTCACCTGTGTCTGAATACCGATTACACCATTACCGGCGATGAACTCCTGATGCGAAGTGGTTTCTTTTTTTCACAAACCATCAGCATTGGGTCAATTACAGCCATCAGGCCCAGCAACAATGTGATGAGCGCTCCGGCAGCTTCGCTCAACAGGCTCGATATATGCTACGGTAAACGCAAACACCAGTATGTTTCACCAAGGGATAAAACGGGCTTCATGATGCAGCTGAAGGCACTCAATCCGGCCATCATTGTGCCTGATGATATTGAAAAGGCCATCGCTACATTGTCGGATAAAAGGCATCAGTGATGTGATGCAGTTTTTTGTCGGCGGATGTGATGAGTACCGAAATGATGTCGAAGCGTGTTTCAAGATCCAGGTTTTTTTCCTGGATATAAGCATCTGCTACACGCACAATGGATCGCTGTTTTTTTTTGTTTACGGCAAATTCCGGCTCGCCGAATTCGCTGCTTGCCCTTGTTTTTACTTCCACCACCACCAGCATTGGTCCGTCCATGGCCACGATGTCGATTTCCTCACGGCCATAATGCCAGTTCACATCGAGGATACGGTAGCCCAGGCCGCGTAAATGCTTGCGGGCCATCTCCTCCCCTATTTTACCCAGTTCATTGTGATCAGCCATGGCTATATATGTTTGATCTGTGTTTTGGCCATCTGCCTGCAATTACGTAATTTCTTCGGCGGGGCGCAGGCTGGCGCCTGAATCACCCACCTCGAGGGTGTACCGTCTTCCCATGATCAGCGCCCTGTTGTCGGAAATATGCCCCGCCGGAAACCCGCAGCAGACCGGAAATGAGAAGTCTTGCAGCTGTTCGGTGATGATCTCTTCCGCGCTGTGTCCGAACCTAATGGTATTGTCCTTCATGCCGGTCATTCCACCAATGACCAGCCCTGCGATATGCTCAAAAACACCTGCCCGTTTCAGCGCAATAATCATCCTGTCAATGTGATACAGGTACTCATCAATATCTTCCAAAAACAATATGGCATCCTTTGTATCGGGGAAGGAACAAGAGCCCAGCAGGCTATACAACACCGAAAGGTTGCCGCCTGTCAGGATGCCTGAAGCTGTTCCCCGCCTGTTTGCCGGATGCGCAGTCACAGCATAACTTTCCGGATGACCCTGCAGGCAGGCGAACAGGCTGCTGAGCGCCGCAGGCGTATTTGTCGGAAAGTTGATGGGCATGCTGGCATGCAGGCTTTGCATGGCGAACTGTCGTTGCAGGTGAGCGTGAAAAACGGTGATGTCGCTGTAACCGATGAGCCATTTCGGGCGCTGTGAAAAGCGGGTGAAATCGAGCAAATCGATAATCCGTACGCTGCCATAGCCGCCACGCACAAAAAGAATGGCCTTTACCACATCGTCGTCGAGCAGTTTTTGCAGATGTGCACAGCGTTCCTGGTCGGTACCGGCAAAGGTGTTGTTTTTCAGGTAGATATCCCTGTCGGTTCTGATGTTGAAGCCTTCATTGCGCACCAGTGCAAGGGCGTGTTCAACATCCTGTTCATCGAGATAGCGGGCTGGCGCTGCCAGTGCGATGATATCACCCTTTTGCAAAACGGGGGGCATTCTCATTGTCAAAGTATTGGTTAACTTTGCCGCTTCAATCGGCAATGCAATATTCTTATGGAGACCAAAAATAAGCAATTCAAACGTTACACTGTAACCTCAGCCCTTCCTTATGCCAATGGTCCGGTTCATATCGGACACCTCGCCGGCGTGTATGTTCCGGCCGACATTTATGTGCGTTACCTTCGTCTGAAGGGCGAAGACGTGATTTTCATCGGCGGATCCGACGAACATGGTGTGCCTATCACCATCAAGGCACGTCAGCAAGGCATCAGCCCGCAGGAAGTCGTGGATAAGTACCACAACATGATTAAGGATTCTTTCGAACGCTTTGGCATCTCCTTCGATGTGTACTCTCGGACCTCGGCCAGCATTCACCACGAAACCGCTTCGGCATTTTTTAAAACCCTGTATGACAAAGGGGAGTTTATCGAAAAAACATCGCAGCAATATTTTGACGAGGAAGCCCAGCAATTTCTGGCCGACCGCTACATCACCGGTGTGTGCCCCCATTGCAGTTTCGAAAGGGCTTATGGCGACCAGTGTGAAAACTGTGGCACTTCACTGAGCCCACTCGACCTCATCAATCCGCGCTCAGCCCTCAGTGGCAATGTACCGGTGCTCAGGGAGACAAAACACTGGTATCTCCCGCTTGATCAGGCCGAAGGCTGGCTGCGCGAATGGATTGTTGAAGGCCATAAAGACGACTGGAAAACCAATGTGTACGGACAGTGCAAATCGTGGATTGACCAGGGTTTGCAGCCGCGTGCGGTCACCCGCGACCTCGAATGGGGCGTCAAAGTTCCGCTCGAAGATGCCGAAGGCAAGGTACTCTACGTGTGGTTTGATGCGCCTATCGGCTATATTTCGGCCACCCGGGAGTGGTCGGAGAAAACAGGCATCGACTGGCAGCCTTACTGGAAAAGCAAGGATTCGAAGCTGGTGCATTTCATTGGAAAAGACAATATCGTGTTCCACTGCATCATCTTCCCCGCCATGCTGAAGAGCGAAGGAAGCTTTATCCTGCCCGAAAATGTGCCGGCCAACGAGTTTCTGAACCTCGAAAGCGACAAAATCTCCACCTCGCGCAACTGGGCTGTCTGGTTGCACGAATACCTCGATGAGTTTCCCGGAAAAGAGGATGTGCTGCGCTATGTGCTCACGGCCAATGCTCCCGAAACCAAAGACAACGATTTCACCTGGCGTGATTTTCAGGCACGAAACAACAATGAGTTACTGGCCGTTTTCGGAAATTTCGTAAACCGTACTCTGGTGCTTACGCAAAAGTATTTTGACGGCATCGTTCCCGGACCCGCAAACCTCACCGAAAAGGACAATGAAGTGCTTGCCCTGATGGATGCTTTTCCGGCCAGCATTGGTGCCTCAATTGAAGCTTACCGCTTCCGTGAAGCCCTTGGCGAGTTTATGAACCTTGCCCGTTTAGGGAATAAATACCTGACAGAAAACGAACCCTGGAAGCTATTCAAAACTGACCCTGAAAGGGTGAAAACAATCCTGGCTGTTTCTTTACAGGTTGTGGCTAAACTCAGCCTGCTTGCCGAACCTTTCCTGCCTTTCACGGCCAAAAAATTGTCGGAAATGATCGGCCTGGGCGGGCTTAACTGGCAAACAGCCGGAAAGACCATGCTACTCAGCGAAGGGCACCAGCTTGGACAGCCCGCTTTTCTCTTCGAGAAGATTGAAGACGAGGTGATCGAACTGCAGGTGCAGAAGCTGATGGAGACGAAAAAGGCAAACCAGCAGGCTGTTACACCCCAGGCGAAACCCCAGAAGGAGCTCATTGCCTATGAGGATTTTGCCCGCATGGACATTCGCACCGGCGTCATTCTGGCGGCTGAAATTGTTCCCAAAACAAAGAAATTGCTCAAACTTACCATCGACACCGGAATTGACAAAAGAACCGTTGTGAGCGGCATTGCCGAATATTACAGCCCTGAAGCCATCATCGGACAAAAGGTGTGTATGCTGGTAAACCTTGCCCCACGTGCGCTAAGGGGTATTGAGTCGAATGGAATGATACTGATGGCTGAAAACAGCGAAGGAAAGTTATGCTTTGTGCAACCCACCGAAAATTTTCATCCGGGAAGTGAAGTAAAATAAACCGTAAAACAAAGCCGCAATATTGCTTGACGGGAGCGAATACGTTTGCACTATTGCCTGAGGAAAAAAAATATCCTAATTTTGCAGCCGAATGGCCCCATAGTTCAAGGGATAGAACGGAAGTTTCCTAAACTTTAAATTCAGGTTCGAGTCCTGGTGGGGCTACAAAAGACCCCTAATAAGTGAGCAATCAACTTGTTAGGGGTTGTTTTTTGTCCTGAAATAGCAGCTGTAGCTCATCGTGCGCGCTTCACCACCCGGGTTCAGTCTGGCTACACTCAGGCAGGCTGTTCTGTATTCCGGTTCAGGTAAATCGAATAATCTTTAAGAATGGCTTTGTATACCTTGTCTCCGTAAAGGCTCGAGGTGATCAGGAAGTCGGCCGTCGATCTGTTGCAGGCCGTAGGAACGTTGTACAGCACCGACATCCGCAGCAGGGCTTTCACATCCACATCGTGTGGCTGGCTGGTCATCGGGTCCCAGAAAAAGATAAGGTAATCGATTTTTCCTTCAGCGATGAGTGCGCCCAGTTGCTGATCGCCGCCCAACGGCCCTGATTTGAGCCTCGTGACATCATTCAGCACTTCGGCAACCATTTTGCCGGTAGTTCCGGTAGCAAACACCTTGTGTTCCTTCAGCATTTCGCGGTTGTGGGCAACCCAGTCGAAAAGGTCTTTTTTCCGGTTATCATGTGCCACAAGGGCGATGGTTTTCTGTATCATGGGAACATAATTTTATGCAAATATCGGAAGAAATCCAGCTGGCGGTATGAAACGCGTCCACTGGTGGATCAGTACTGCACAAACTAAACCTGATGCCGGTCAGAAAGGATGAAACAACAACGATGCCCCAACCCACTGGATGTTGGCCCGATCGAACAGGCTGTGAGGAATATAACCGGCGTAATAGTCGATCATGACGGTGAAAGGCATGGCGTCGGGCATTCCAAGCCGCAGTCCGGCGCCAAGGTGCAGTCCGGGATGGAAAGCCGATTCCTGCTCTGCGCGAACATCAAAACCGGCAAGCCATTTCAGCCAGTTTTTGCCCTTAACAGCCGATTCCCATTGCGTGCCGGCCTGAACGATGAGTGGCTTTCGTTCGTAAGCAGAATGCGGAATCAGGCCCAGGTTGGCATAGAAAAGCCAATGGTTCAGCTGGTAGGCGGCCGACAGGTCAATCACCTCGAAGATGCGCGGGTTATCGAGAAAATGGGTGATAAAGTAACGGTAAATGAAATCATCACCCAGGTGCGACGACACATGGTATATTCTGGCCCTCAGCCTGATATTGTTGTTAAGCTGCCATTGATAATGCAGCCCGACCTTGAAATCGACGCTGAACAGGTTTACCTGGAACACCTCAAAGGGTTTTTCGAAGATGAACTGGGTGTTAACGGCCAGCTCGAAACCCAGTTCGCGCTGTTTTGCTGTTTGATCGTGCCACCTGATGATGTTGCGCCTGAAACCCACCGAAAAATTGCCGAACCCCCTGTTTTGCCACCGGTCATTGGCGCGAAAACCATACAATGAGCCACCGGTGCGGGCTTCCTGTGTGTCGAAGAGCAATGAAGGAAACACATTGGATTTTGGCAGCCAAAGGGCCTTTGAATCCAGGTCGCCGGCTTTTGCTGAAACTGAAATCAGCAGCAACCAAACGAACAGTACCTTGCTGTTTATGTTGATCATCGGTTAAAATCGGAGCCACGGACATTTTGCCTGGGTGGCCGGGTTATCGGTGAACAAATATAAACAAGTGTTTGAAATATACCGCTGCTGACCTTAAAAGCAAAAACCCGGGCAAGTTGATCAGGGTAGCCCGGGAATTGAACAAGCATGTTTGCTTTTATTGTTGATGTTTAGAAGCCGGTATGTTGTTTAATCACCTTTTTACGGACAATAGAAAGGTCGTCGAAAATGATTTCTAGTGTGTACACACCGACCTGAACATCCGGAATTTGGAGGCTGTTTGCATATTCTGAGGTAAGCACTAGTCTGCCCTGCAAATCATACAGATTCATCACCTGAATGTGCTGCTGCGACTGGTTGTTTACCGACAGGTATTGCTGGAAAGGGTTTGGATAGATCATGACTTGTTGGTTGTTGGTTGGTTCGTTGATGGCGCTCGGATCGCCAAAGGTGTAGCGGGCAATGAAAATGTCTTTGTCGAAATCGTAAAACATCCCGTTGATGTCGGTTTCGAGCAGGTGCGTTTCATCCGAAGGGTCAAAATCGACAATTTTCTGGAAGGTGCCTGTGGTTGCGAAACTGGCCTGTTGAAGCTTTTCAAAACCTTTGGTGATCACCGACGAATTGGGGCCACTGATCTGAAAGGCTGCCTGATAATCACCCGATAGGCTGTATTTTCCAAAGATGATGCCTGTGTAAGCGGCCGACCCATCGTGGAGAATAACTTCATTTTCCGAAGGGTCAACGTCAACATAGCCAAATCCTTCCATCGCAACAAAGAGTGAATTGCCGTCAAGGTAGGTGTCCAGAATGCTCACGCTGGCATAATCGCTGTCGCCGGTAGTGTTGTTGTTTCCGATTTTTTTAACCCAGTTGAGGTTCCCCGATGGGGTCCACTGAAGGATAAATCCACTGGGCACCTGAGAATTGTCATCTGATTGAAGCGCAAAGTTTCCGGGATTTACCGGGTCAAAATCCGTTGTCCAGGTAAACTCCCCGACAGCATACACATTTCCTGATGCGTCCACACTTACCGAACGGGCTTTATCCCAGCCCACCGGTGTGTTGGTATCACCGAACAGCTTAAACCACTCCAGGCCAAAACTGCTGTTGTATTTCACCACGTATGCATCGTAGCCATTTGTCTGCGCTGTGTTCACTTCTCCTGTTCCCAGGTCGAAATCAGCCACCCCGTCGAGGGTTCCGCTCAGATAGCAATTGCTGTTGTTGTCAACTGTCAGGTCATACACATACATATAAGCTGCCGGTGCCGGAACAGAAATACTGAATGCGTTGATAAAGCTGCCCGACGGACTGAACACAAGCAGGTAAAGGCCTTTTGGCAGGTTTACCGTACTCTGGTCGCTCAGGGTCACCACGGCATCAATATCGCTGCGGCCGGCCACCAGGATATCCCCGTTGGGAAGCACACCGATTTCGGAAGTGTAGCCATCCGTACTGGCATTTATTGCCCACTGAAAATTTCCGGAACCATCAAATTTCTGCAGGTAGGCATCGCCTCCCGATGAGCTGAGAAAATACTCCCCTGCAGACGGGTCAAAATCGACGGTTCCACTGAATTTTCCACAGACATAGACGTCTCCGTTCGTAGTCATTTTTAGTCCGGAAGCGAACCCGATGGTGGGTTTTATCCATTGAATTGCTGGCTGGGCATTATACACGGCCAGAAAACCACCGGGCGAATTAAATGCAGGATCACCATTGATGGGGTCCATGCTAATGCCGGTGTTTCCGGAACCGATAATGGCAAAGTGATTGTTCCCGTCACCACTGATATCATCCACTTGTTCGAGTACCACGGTGTTGGTGAAACTATAAGCCCAGTTCAGCGATTGTGCAAAGGCCGCAGGGCTGATGAGCAAGGCAAGAAAGTAAAGCATTTTTTTCATAATAGGCTGTTTTTAAGTGTATATTGTTTGTTTTTGCCAAAGGCATCAAACGGCAATAATCCAGCCACAAAGTAAGTCAGGCATCGAAAGGGAATCAATAAGGGAATCAACCGGAAAGGCATCGGTTCATTACCCTAGACTAACAGGCGGGCGAAGTAGCGCGGCCCGATCAGCAGGAAAGGGAATCAATATGCACAGCTGAAGCCTTTTTTTCAGGCAAAAGCCTTGTCGATTTCAGGGGGAAGAAAAGGCCTTCCCTGCCGGTTGATGGCGGTTGCAACCACCCTGGCATCCACAATCAGTTTATTGTCGGCAAGGCGGTGAATCTGCTGGTGAAAACCAAAACGCAGGGGCGAAATCCGCTCAGGCCTGCAGCTGACGGTGAACGAATCGCCGCTGCGGAGCGGAAAGTGGTAATCGAGTTCAATGCGTTTCACCACCAGGATGACGCCTTCTGCTGTTAGGCGGGCGAAGTCGAGGCCAAGCAAGGGAAGGTATTCGTGACGGGCATGTTCGAGGTAATGCTGGTAGTTGGCATTGTTCACAACGCCCTGCATATCACACTCATAGTCCCTTACTTTCAGTTCGATGTGGAATACGTCCGACATTTGGTTAATTTTGTACAAACTTACTATTTTTGGCCTGCACAAAACAGCTTAAACGCGCAATATCCGAAATATCATGAACTTCAACGACCTGGTACGACTTCGCTCAAGCATTCGGGGATACGAACCTGCCAAAGCGGTAGAAAAAGACAAATTGTTAAGGATACTCGAAGCCGGCCGGATGGCCCCTTCGGCAAAAAACAACCAGCCCTGGACCTTTGTGGTGATTACCTCAGCTGAGGTGTTGAAGGAGGTGCACAAAGCCTATGCGCGCGACTGGTTCTGGCAGGCGCCTGTTGTGATCGTGGTAAAAGGCCGGCGCGAAGACGCCTGGGAACGAAAGTATGATGGTTACAATGCCCTTGAAACGGACCTCACCATTGCCATGGACCACATCATTCTGGCAGCCACCGCCGAAGGACTCGGAACCTGCTGGATTGCAGCCTTTGAACCAGAAATTCTGCATAAGGCACTCGGACTGAAGCCCGAAGAAATGGTTTTTGCCATAACTCCGTTGGGCTATCCCAGTGAAAAGGGATTGATGGTTGTGCCAAAGGTCCGCAAGCCCTTGAGCAGCATTGTTGAATGGCGCTAAATGATGAAATCATGCAGCAGATTCAGGATGAGCGGGAAGAGCTGATCGGCTTGCTCCGAAAACCACTTTCAAAGCAGCATTTTAGCCTCTTAGCCAGCCACCTGTTGGCCCGTCCTGAACTTATCGCCCTTGTCAGCGATGTGATCGAAAGCGGCGAGCCAGGCGATGCCCGCCGTGCGGCCTGGCTGCTGAGCAATGCCTTCGACCTGGATGCCACCCTGCTTGTCCCCCATCAGGAAAAACTCATCTGCCTTGTGCTTTCGGCAAAAGAAGACAGCGTAAGGCGCAGCCTGCTCCGTGTCATTGATGGGGCACCTGTTCCTCCCCAATATCAGGGCGAATTGTTTGAAGCCTGTATGCAATGGTTGGTTTCGGAAAGATATGCCATTGCCGTGAGATGCAACGCCATGCAGATACTCTACCGCATTTGCCTCGAAGAACCTGAACTTTCAGCGGAGCTCATTCAGCAAATTCAGGAACTGATCAGCTTTGGGAGTGCAGGTTTTAAATGCCGGGGAAATAAAATCATTTCAAGGCTGAGAAAGCAGCAAATTAGCAGCAATTGACGGTTTCTTTACGTCAAACCTGGAGAAATACACCTTTTCAGCCCTATTTGCCCAGCGTGTGTTTGATGGCTGCGATATGTTCGCATAAGTTTTCCGCCACATCTTCCAGCAAATCGATCACCAGGTCGAAACCAGAGGCTCCGCCATAGTAAGGATCAGGAATATAGGTATAGGAAGTAGATTTAATCAATTCGCTGACTTTCATGATTTTGTCAACTTCGTCCTGGGTACGTGCCAGGGCACGGAGGTCGTAATAATTCTGATCATCCATCGGAACAATCAGGTCGAAGCGGTCGAAATCAGAAGCGGGTAAAAATGGCCGTGACAAGCTGGTGATGTCGTAACCCCTTGATCGGGCGTGGGTACGCATGCGTTGGTCGGCCTTTTCGCCTTCGTGCCAGTTTGATGTTCCGGCCGAATCAACGGTTACTTTCAGCTGATGTTTATGGGCATAATCCGTAAAAATTGCTTCTGCAGCAGGCGAGCGGCAGATGTTACCAAGGCAGACAAATAGTACCTTGTAGGTGTTTGCGGGCTGTGTCATGACGCAAATTTAGAAAAAGCAGCCAAAAAGAAAAGCAATCATGCTGAAATGTAACAGGAATGGGTTGGCTGCATATACCCGGAAAATGTTACTTTTGCAGCCAATTTCAAGCCTTCTTAGCTCAGTTGGTAGAGCAGCTCACTCGTAATGAGCAGGTCGCGGGTTCGAGTCCCGTGGAAGGCTCAGCAATCAGCCCCGGATTTAAGGGGCTTTTTTATGGTGGCTTTTCAACAAAAAAGGCAAAAAAAAATCAGGACATTGTTGCCCTGATTCCTTTTCCTGCACATCTATGCAGTTATTGCGAGGTCTCGAGCGGATTCGAACCGCTGTACACGGTTTTGCAGACCGCTGCCTAACCACTCGGCCACGAGACCATTTTGGGAGTGCAAAGATAATTTATTTCACCAAATCAACAAAACCTTCATCTCTGCTTTTTTTTGCCAATGCCTTGAGGCAGTCGGGACACAGACAGCCTGCCCACTTTTCCTGTATTTGCTCGAGCAGCGACACCTCGATGCTCACTGCGTAGCACCAGCACCGGGCCGATTTGCTGCAGTGAAAATCATTGCCGCAGCGCGGACATTTTTCAGGTTCGATGAGTTTCATCTCAGGAGGTAATTGTTAAGGACACAAAATCCATTTTGCCTCCCAGCGGGGGATTCATCTTTTTTACCTTGACAGTCACTTTTTGCACCATCGGAAAGCGCTGCATTGTTTTGTCGATGATGCGCCGGCCAACGTGTTCAAGCAAATTCGATTTATGCTCCATCTCCTTGCGCACAAGTTGATAGACGGCAAGGTAGTTTACGGTATGTTCCAGGTTATCAGTCTGTTCTGCTTCAGCGGTATCTGTTTCAAGATACAGGTCCACAACGAAGCGGGTGCCGATGACCTTTTCTTCGGCAAAACAGCCATGGTAGGCGTAAAATTCCATTCCTTCGATTGAGATGGTCGACATATATGCGCAGTGTTAATCGGCCTGCATTGCCCGCTATGGAGCCATTACAGGCGCTTTTGTTATTTTATTGCATGCAGGCCCGTTTGAATGCGTTTCAGGCTTTCCTGCTTTCCTATGATGGCCATGATATCGCCCAGGTGTGGTCCTTTCGAGGTGCCAACGAGCAAGAGCCGCAGCGCATTCATGATGGCGCCCATGCCAAATCCTGATGCTTCGATCCATTGTTTTATGGCCTCGTCAATGTGTGCGGTATCAAAAGGCTCAATCGATTCGAGCACCAAAGCCAGTGCGGTCATTTGCGCCGGTGTTTCCTGTTTCCAGCGTTTTTGAACTACCTGCACATCGTAGGATTGGGGCGCTTCGAAAAAGAAAAAGGTTTCTTCCCAGAGGTCTTTGACAAAGCTCACCCTTTCCTTGACCAACGGAATGATTTTCAGCACATAAGCAGGGTCTGTGGAGATATTCCGCAGGGAGACAAACGTGATGAATTCAGCGGCAAGTTGTTCATTTGCTTTATTTATCAGGTATTGGTGATTGAACCACTTGGTTTTTTCCGGATCAAATTTCGATCCTGCCTTGCCTACCCTTTCAAGGCTGAAGGCCTGAATGAGTTCTTCCATGCTGAAAATTTCCTGTTCTGTTCCCGGGTTCCAGCCAAGCAAGGCCAGCATATTTACAAAAGCATCCGGATAATAGCCTGATTCGCGGTATCCCGAAGAGATTTCTCCTGTTTTAGGATCCTGCCATTGCATCGGAAATACCGGAAAGCCCAGCCGGTCGCCATCGCGTTTGCTGAGCTTGCCATTTCCATCCGGCTTCAACAATAGCGGCAGATGGGCAAACTGAGGGGCTTCCCATCCAAAGGCCTTGTAAAGCAACACATGCAAAGGCAGCGAAGGCAGCCATTCCTCACCCCTGATCACATGGCTGATTTCCATCAGGTGATCATCAACAATATTGGCCAGGTGATAGGTTGGCAAGCCGTCTGATTTGTACAACACCTTGTCGTCGAGGGTTTCCGTTTTCACCACCACCCTTCCCCGGATAATATCATCCATCACCACTTCGCTGTTTTCGGGCACCAGAAACCTCACCACATAAGGCGTTTCGCCGGCGATCAGCGACTCCACTTCAGCGGCCGGAATCGTGAGGCTGTTGCGCAGCGATTTTCGGCTTAAGGAGTTATAAATGAAGGTTTGCTTGCCGGCTTCAGCTTCTTTCCGCAATTGTTCAAGCTCATCGGGTGTATCAAAAGCGTAATAAGCATTGCCCGATTTAATCAGTTGTTCACTGTATTGTGCATACAGCAGCCTCCGGTCACTCTGGCGGTATGGCGCATGCGGTCCGCCCTCGCTGATGCCTTCATCGAAATGAATGCCGCACCATGCGAGCGATTCGATGATGTAGGCTTCGGCACCGGGCACAAAGCGGGTTTGGTCGGTATCTTCGATGCGGAGAATCATTTTTCCGCCGTGTTTTTTGGCAAACAAATAGTTATACAAGGCGGTGCGTACACCACCGATGTGCAATGGCCCTGTTGGACTTGGGGCAAAACGAACGCGTGTTTCAGGCATTGGGTCTCGGAATTTTGTGCAAAGATAGGCAAATCCCCAAGGGTTGAGGCGCTGGCTTTGTTTGTGGATCACCGTAAATGAAAAGCGCCTGAAGCATGCTTGTTTCAGGCGCTTAAGGTCTTATCTCAGAAATGGTTTATGAAGTAGCTAGAGTTTCACCAACTTTTGCATGAATTGTTGAGCGCCATTACTAAGCCTTACAAAATACAGTCCGGATGGTATTCCGCTCAGGCTGAGGTCGCTGACAGCACCGCTTGTCATTTGTTCCAAAACGACTTTTCCCGATGGGGCAATGAGCTGCACCAGGTGGGTAGTGTTGTCTTTGTTCAGCAAGGCTACGCGGGCATTATTTGTGGCAGGGTTGGGGCTGACCGAGAAGTAATTTGGATTTTCAATGTCCTGAACACCAACAACAATGCTGTTAACTTTTTCAAAAGTCCAGTTGGCCGGGTCCACAGCGATGCTTTCCACAACCTTAGCAACCGGAATTGTAAAGGTGTTGAGGTTGGCATCCTGAAAAACGCGGATGGTGTCTTTCGTACTGTCGGTGTATGTAAGCAGGAAATCGAGTGTGGTTTTAAATAATGGGGTGATGGAAGTGGAGGTTGATTGCGAATTAATGATCACCAGATCCCCGCCATTCATATACCAAACGATGTTGTAGATGGGGTAGCCTTCGCCATAATACCACTGGTCAAAGAAATAGCCTAGATCCATGCCGGTAACTGACTCAGCAATGGCCCTGAAATCGTCGCCTGTAGCTGTTGAATCCCCGTAGGTGTCTTGATAGGTCTGCAATACATCAAAAAATACGGTATCATCGTTGATTTCATGGCGGAGCAAATGAATGATGGCGGCTCCTTTGTCGTAGGATAAGCGGCCGTTGAAAATTCGCCATACATTATCCGGCGTGGCTTCTGATTCTGGAACATACACACTTCCATTTGGTGCTGACATCACGTTTGTTTGTGTGTTCACCATAAAACTTTGACCGGCAGCCCATCCGCGCAGCTTTTCCTGTGCGAGGTAATTGGTATAGGTGGCAAAGCCTTCATTCACCCAGATATCGCTCCAGGTGGCGCAGGTAACATTGTCGCCAAACCACATATGCCCCAATTCGTGGGCTACCAGGTTGAACGACCACCCACCCATGGTAGTCATGGTTTGGTGCTCCATACCCCCGCCAAGTGTGGTAATACAATGTCCGTATTTTTCATCGGGGAAGGGATACAGGGTGAATAACTCGCTGTAGAGCTCGATCATGGGTACGGTCTGATTGATATCGTTCTGGTATTGTTGCAGATAACCCGGGCTGTTGAACAGGTAATTCTGTACAAGGATGGAGTCTCCGTTCAGGGCAGCTGGTTTTGCCCAGATGTTGTATTCCTGGTAGTCCGACACCGAAAACGAAATCAGGTAATAATCGATGGGGATTTTTGATTTCCATTCGTAGCGAACCATGCCATTTCCCACATCAACTGTATTGGTTAACAGACCTTGTGAGCCGGCCATATTGGTGGCGGCAGTGGTGAGAAAAACCCAGACCGAATCGGCCTTATCGGTTAGCACCTGCTTGCACGGCCACCATTGTTTGGCATTGAAAGGCTCCGAAAGCGTCCAGGTCATGTGCTTGTCCCAGTTGGCAGTGTAATCGTTGGTAATTCCGGCAAAGAAACCACCGGAAGGAGGGGTGCCCCCATAAACGATCTCAGCAATAAAGGTGTCGCCAGTGTTCAGCTCAGGAACGGTGAGCAACACATTGTCGCCATCGCGGTCCCATGAGGTAAACACCTGCCCGTTGAAGGTAACGCTGGTAATGGTCAGGTCCGGGACAAGTTCAAAGGCAAATACAGTGAAGTTATCGGCAACAACATCTGCATGGATGGTTACTTTCCCGCTGACATCGACACTGGCGCTGGTAACATTCAGGTCGAGCCAGTAGAATTTTACATCATAATTGTGAACCAAATCACTCTGCCAATCGTTTCGATAAGCGAATGATGATGCAATGTCGGCAAATTCAGGATACTGCCTGCAATAGCGGTCATTATCCTGTGCCAGGGAAGCCTGGCTTAAGGTGAAGAGCGAAATCCAGAGCAGGATTGTCAGGCGAAAAGGGTTTTTCATGGCGATTCAGTTGAGGGTTAAAATCCGGGTATAGATGCTTGCCGTATATTTGTGCGCTAAAATAATAATAATTGATGACCGTTTGTTTAACAAAAGGGCTTATTCGCTGATAATGAACGAAGGATACAGAAGTTTTGTCGGGAATATCGAAGCGTTTATCAGGAAATACTATGTCAATCAGCTGATCAGGGGATTGATATACAGCATTTTCCTGCTAAGCCTGCTCTTCTTGCTGCTCAACGGACTTGAGTACCTGGCCTATTTGAAAACAACGGTCAGGTTGATATTGTTCTACGGCTACATTGCCTTTTTTTGTTTCATTTTCTGGCGGTTTATCACAATCCCTGGATACAAGCTGATTGGCTTCCGTAAATCAATGACTTATGAACAGGCGGCCGCCATTATCGGAACGCATTTTCCTGAAGTGAGCGACAAACTACTCAATACCTTACAGTTGCATGCCCTGGGGCAAACGAAGCAATTTGCCGGCAGCGAACTGCTCAAGGCAAGCATTGAAAAGAAAATCAAGGCATTTAACCCAATATCCTTCAAAAGCGCCATCGACCTCAAAAAGAACCTGAAGTTTCTGCGCATTGGGCTGATACCTGTTTTGCTGCTGATGGGTTTGTTGTGGCTCTTTCCATCATTCATTCGGGAGCCATCGGGCCGGCTTGTACGGTATAACGAATCCTTCAGCAGGCCGGCACCGTTCGAATTTGTTATCGTTAATACCAAATTGAGTGCTCTTCAACAGGATGATTATCAACTCATTGTCAGGGTGATCGGTGAAAGTCTTCCGGCCGGCGTCAGCATACTCACTGATGAGTTTAGCTATCCGATGACGCGGCTTGCTCCGAATGAATTTCAGTATGATTTTAAACACCTGCAGCACGATATTGAATTTAAACTTGCTGGTGGGGGCGTTACCAGTAAAGGCTATCGCCTGATTGTATGGCCCAAACCCTCGCTCAGTGCATATACTGCCAGCATCGATTTTCCTGCCTATACCCGAAAACCCAGCGAAACCATCCGCGACATCGCGCGCTTTGCCGTGCCCCAAGGCAGTCGGATTGCCTGGAGTTTTTATGCTGTTAATGCAGACAGTATGTTGGTCGGGGAGGGTGAAACGGAAAAACTGCTTGTGGTGAGCAATGGTCTTGCCATCGAGAAGATGGATATTATGCAGACACGCGATTTTAGTGTCAGTCCATGGAATAAATATGTGAAAACGTCGCAAGCCATGGATTTCCAGGTAGAAGCAATTAGTGACGAATATCCTCAGATTCAGGCAAATATAGCTGCTGAAGAAAGGGGAGGCAGGGACAGATTTTTTTCAGGAATGATCCAGGATGATTACGGATTCACACAGCTGACATTTAACTACCAGATTGAGAATGCCGCGCTCAGTGAAGCCTCTGATGTGTTCGTCGTCCCGATCGTCATTGACCGAAACATCATCCAACAAACGTTTTTCTATTTCTTTTCTGTCGATAGCGTCAATGCGCAGTCGGGCGACCGGATAAGCTATTATTTTGAAGTGTGGGACAATGATGGCGTACAAGGCGCCAAAAGCAGGAAATCAGGCGTGTTTACCTATGAGGTGCTGAGTCAGGCTGCCATGGATTCCATTACGAAGCAAAAAGAAGTGGAGCGAGAGAAGTCTGTGCAGGATTTGCTTAAGGATTCAAAGGCAGTAAAGGAAGAAATTGATGCGTTTCTGAAGAAGATGACCCAAAAAGCCGAACTCGACTGGAACGATAAAAACCAGCTCAAAGCGATCATCGAAAAACAGCAACAGATACAGGATAACCTGAACCAACTCAGGGAGAAAAATGAACAGCTTGAGCAAATAGGCCGCGAAAATCAGGCTGCAGACAAGCGTATCCTTGAAAAGCAGGACCAGTTGAACAAACTTTTCGACGAAGTGATGAACGATGAAATCAGGGCATTGATGGATCAGTTGCAGAAGATGCTCGACGATGTTAACAAAGATCAGCTGCGTGAAATGATGAAAAACATCAAGATGAACAATGAGTCGATGGAACGGATGCTCGACAGAAACCTTGCACTCTTGAAAAAACTACAGGTCGAGAAAGACATGTCGGAACTCACAGATGCGCTGGATAAAATGGCCACTGATCTTGAAAATCAGGCCGAAGCAGCAGCAGAGAATAAGCTTCCGGTAGAGGAGCAACAGCCGAAACTGGAAATGACAGCCACGGAGTTTCAGGAATTCAGGAAAGCCCTGGACTCTGTAAAAAGCCGCAATGAACAGCTGGATCGCCCATTTTCACTTGGAGAAACCACAGCACAGGAAGATCAGATCAGCAAGGAAATGCAGGATGCGGCCAAATCATTGGAAAAAAACGCAACAAAAAAGTCGAACGAGCAAAAGAAGAATGCTGCAGGAAACATGAAGAAACTCAGCTTGGACCTGAAGGCAATGATGGAACAATCGGGTGAGAAGCGGAAAGCAGAAGACGCACACACGCTGCGCATCATTCTTGAAAATGTGCTGCGTGCGAGTCTTTCACAGGAAGATATTATGAACAGGCTGTCGGTAATCAGGCGCGATGATCCGGCCTATAGCACACTGATCAGGTCGCAAAGCCAGCTCAGGGAGAGTTTTGTCATTATCCAGGATTCGCTTATTGCCCTTGGAAAAAGACAGGCCGAGATAGAAAGTTTTGTGTTTAATGAAATTGACCAGATTAACCTCAGAATAAACAATGCCCTGGAAGGCATGAAGGAGCGAAGAAGCAGCAATGTGGCCGCCGAACAGCAATACAGCATGATGTCGTTAAACAACCTCGGGCTCATGCTCGCCGAGGCCCTGAAAAAGATGCAGGAAAGCATGGGCATGCCAAATCCGATGCAGGGCGAAGGAAACAGCAAGGAGGGAGAAAATGGAAGCGAAGGACTGGAGAGCCTCAAAGAGATGCAGGATGCGCTGGGAAAACAGCTCAAGGAAGGTCTTGAAAAGATGCAGGGACAGGGCGAGCAGGGGGGAAGCAGTCAGATGAGTGAGGAATTGGCACGGATGGCTGCCCAGCAGGAAGCCCTGCGCAACGAAATGCAATCGATGATGGAGCAATTTAAAAAAGAAGGACTTAATGGTGATGGCTTGCGCGACCTGGCTGAGGAAATGGAAAAGATAGAAGAAGCCCTTGTGAATAAGCAGCTTAACAGGGAATTGGTGAAGCGGAATGAGGACCTGGTAAGCCGTTTGTTGAAGGCCGAGAACGCTGAAAGGGAGCGTGAATTGCAGGAAAAACGCGAGTCTTCGCGGCCAAAAGATGTCAGGTTGAGTAACCCTGAGGGCGATTTTGAGTATAAGGCATTATTGAAAAGGCAGCAGGATGCCATTAAGTTGGCTCCGCTGGTCGCTACACCGTATTACCGGAAAAGAATTAATGCCTATTTATTGCGAACAAACGAAGTCAAACAGGAGTATGAGAGCAGATAGTATCGTTGTAAACCCACGCAACTTCAACCTTGTAGAAGAATTTGTTGAACAGCTTTGCGCTGCCCAGCAGGTCGAAAACACCTATTACGCCAATATGCTTACTGCTCTGCGCGAAGTGTTCGATTACTACCTGATCAGGCATAAACTGGCTGATGAGTTGCGCATCAACATCGACCTCAATCCCGAAGGCACCTTGTTCATAACAAGATTAAATAACACACAGTCAGAAGGTTACGCTGATATTCCCGAATCTGAGCAGCTGCATTTTAATGAGCTTTGTTTTGTATTGGAATCCCTAACTGACCAACTCAAGGTGTTGGAGCGGGGCAATACCTTAGCGATGTTGTTTAATACGAATGGGTTTTTCAGCACCATGACTAAAAGGAGGGTACAACAACTCCAGGCATATTATAAAAAGGACCTTAGCACGGTCAGGGGAAGCAATGATTACGTTTAGTGTTCTCGAAACCGGATTTGGCCTTGTTGGGGAAAATTTGTCGCGGGATTGGATCGGTTCGGTTATCGGTTTGTATGGACAGGCCGTGGGGCAGCTAAGCTTTGTGTTTTGTTCGGATGATTACCTGCTCGACATCAACAAGCGCTTTTTGTCGCACGATTACTACACCGACATCATCACCTTTGACACCCAGGAAACCCCCGGGTTTATCTCGGGTGAAATATTTGTAAGTCTCGACAGGGTAAAAGCAAACGCGGTGAATGCTGGCATTGAATTTGAGGATGAACTGGCACGGGTGCTTATTCATGGCGTATTGCATTTGTTGGGTTTTGGCGATAAAACTGCCGAAGAAAAGGCAGAAATGCGTCGAAACGAAGACCTGTGCCTGGCCATGAGAACCGGGAAGGCTTAGCAGTCTGAGCATTATCGGACTGTTTCACGTGAAACAATGAATAAATGATATTTGAAACGTATGATGTAATTGTGGTTGGGGCAGGGCACTCGGGTTCGGAGGCCGCTGCCGCTGCAGCCAATATGGGGGCAAAGGTGCTGCTGATCACAATGAATTTGCAAACCATTGCCCAGATGTCGTGCAATCCTGCCATGGGCGGAATTGCAAAAGGACAAATTGTGCGGGAGATTGATGCCATGGGTGGGTATTCGGGACTGGTCACCGATAAAACCATGATACAGTTTCGCATGCTGAACAAAAGCAAGGGGCCTGCCATGTGGAGCCCAAGGGCCCAGAGCGACAGGATGGCCTTTGCGCTTGAATGGCGCAGGATGCTTGAGCAAACACCCAATGTTGATTTTTGGCAGGATACGGTGACTAAAGTCGTTGTCAGGGATAAGCAGGTGAGGGGAGTCAAAACAGGAATGGGCATGGAAATCGGCGCCAGGTCGGTGATATTGACCAACGGGACATTTCTGAACGGCATCATCCATATTGGTGAAAAGAAATTTGGCGGTGGTCGCATGGGCGACAAGTCAAGCAAAGGTTTGACCGAACAGTTGGTCGAACTGGGTTTTGCGGCAAGCCGCATGAAAACCGGGACACCGGTAAGGGTTGACGGCCGCACCATCGATTTTTCGAAAATGGAAGAGCAAAAAGGCGATGCCGATGTGCGCTCATTTTCGTTTCTTCAAAAAGCCAGCCTTCCGGTTCAACGCAGTTGCTGGATGACCTATACCTCCCTCGATGTGCACAACGTGCTCAGGGAAGGTTTTCATCTGTCACCGATGTTTACCGGCCGTATCGAAGGGGTTGGCCCGCGCTATTGCCCAAGTATTGAGGATAAAATTAATCGCTTCTCCGACAAAGATGCCCACCAGCTCTTTGTGGAACCAGAAGGCTGGAACACCGTTGAATATTATGTAAACGGCTTCAGCTCCTCACTGCCTGATTACGTCCAGTTCAAGGCACTCAGGCGCATCAGGGGCTTCGAAAACGCGAAGATTTTCAGGCCGGGCTATGCCATCGAATACGATTATTTCCCTCCGGAGCAGCTGTTGAACACCCTGGAAACACGCCTTGTGTCCGGTCTCTACTTTGCAGGCCAGATCAACGGTACAACCGGCTATGAAGAAGCTGCGGCCCAGGGCCTCATGGCCGGAATAAACGCGGCGTTGAAAGTACAGGAGAAAGAACCCTTTACGTTAAGCAGGTCAGAAGCATATATTGGGGTGCTGATCGATGACCTGATCACCAAAGGAGTTGATGAGCCATACCGCATGTTTACAAGCAGGGCTGAATACAGGATATTGCTCCGGCAGGATAATGCCGACTTCAGGTTAACCGGGAAGGCACACCAAATCGGACTGGCTTCTGATGAGCGCCTGCAAAAACTGCAGGAAAAAAAGAACACTGTGGACAGGATCATCGATTTTCTGAAAAAGACCAGTGTGGATCCTGACGCAGTCAATGGTTATCTGGAAAAGGCTGGTACGGCCCCAATAAACCAGAAGCTTAAGCTGGGAAGTCTGTTGCTGCGTCCCCAGGTGGGTCTTTCTGAAATGCTGGAAGCCATCAACAGCAATGAGATTGCAGACTGGCTTCCGGAGGCCCAGGCAGAAGAAGTGCTGGAGTCAGTAGAAATTCAGGTTAAATACGAGGGCTATATCAACAAGGAAAGTGAACTCGCCGACAAATTGAAACGGATTGAGGATGTGAAACTCAAATCCGATTTTGATTATCACCAGCTAAAGTCACTTTCGTACGAAGCCCGTGAAAAACTCTCAAAACTTAAACCCTCAACCCTTGGACAGGCCTCAAGAATAAGCGGCGTTTCGCCTTCTGACATCTCTGTATTGGCCGTTTTCTTAGGGCGTTAACACCCTCGTTTCACGTGAAACAGCAAGGTTTTATTACTCATAATCAATGTCCTGCCTGCGGTGGATCGCACCTAGGCAGTTTTCTTCAGACAAAGGACTATTTTTTATCCAAAGAGTCTTTTTCGTTAGATAGGTGTGATCAGTGCGGGCTCATCCTCACCAATCCTTTTCCGGCAGAGCAAATCATCGGCCGATACTATCAGTCAGACGATTATTTCTCGCATCCGGGAAAGAAGAAAAGCATGCTGAGTAGTTTGTACAAAACAGTGCGCTACTTCAATATCCGCCGCAAGTTTAAAATAATTAAGTCCTGGAGAGGCAGTGGGAAAGTGCTGGATATTGGTTGTGGCTCCGGTGAATTTCTGGCGTATTGCAAGGAAAATGGCATGGAAGTGAGCGGACTTGAGCCCAATGATGAGGCCAGGGACTATGCCTCCAGACTCCTCGGAAAAGCAGTACTGCGTCCGGACCAACTTGTTTCTTTGCCTGACAAAAGCTTTGATGTCGTTAGCATGTGGCATGTGCTCGAGCATGTGGAAGATGGCCGGATGCAGCTGAAAGAACTGCATCGGGTGCTGAAAGATGATGGGGTCGCCGTTATTGCTCTGCCCAATACTGCATCAGCAGATTGCGTTTATTACCGTGAGTTTTGGGCCGGATGGGATTTGCCACGTCACCTGTATCATTTTAACCGCAATGCGATCTGTCAATTGGCCTCAACGCAGGGATTTCATCTTGTTAAGGAACATGGGCTTTTCTGGGATGCGTTTTATATTTCGATGCTGAGTTCACGCTATCAACGAAAAAAGTTTTCATTCTTTGCGGGCTTGTGGCAAGGATTGAAATCAAATGTGAATGCCTTTGGTTCTAAAGAATATTCAAGTTTGGTCTATGTGTTTAAAAAAACCTAATTTTAGCTTCCCTGTTCTCAAAATATTGCGCTTCTAAATGGTGAGCATAAGGTCGAAGTCAGTATTGAAAAATCTGTCACTCTCCCGAACAAGGCTGGGTGTTGTGACTTTGGTATGGCTCGTCCTCATCTTGGCCTTATTCCTGATCATGCTTGCTCACAATGAATTTTACCAGCCGGATAACGTATTTAAGCGTTTTCAACATGCCTTCTATTCGCTCCAAAAAGAAGGGCATAAGAACTTGCAGTTTCTGACTCAATTACCCCAAAGGGAGAATTATTACAATCAGGAACTGGGTGCTGATTTGTCAAGGTCATTGGCGAAATCACATGCAAAGGCATTTATTTACCTGAATGATTCGCTTGTTTTTTGGTCTGATAACTCCGTCGATCCCGGTGTTAACGTATTGAAAATCATAAAAAAAGACACAGTTATTTCGCTAAGTAACGGCCTTTATCTTGCTCAGTTACAACGTGAAAACGACAGGACATTTGCGGTCTTCACGCTGATTTATGCCTCTTTTCCGTTTCAGAATAACTACCTGCGTAATGGTTTTTCGCCGGTCTTCCCTTCCGGCGTAAAACGGGCTGTGGCTGGGGATCAACCCACATATCCAGTGGTTTTCGCCGATGACGACATTAAGCCTTTGTTTAGCCTCGCGATAAATGAAGACCCACAAATAGGCGGTGTGCTTTACGGGATACTTGTGCTGCTGCTGATTGCCATATTACTCAGCTTTTATTCGCTCTTCTACCTTGGGTTTCTTTTCGTGAAGCCTCGCATCGGTAAGCATCTCGGATTTATCGGTCTTGTTGCCGTGGTGGGGCTTTGCCGTGTTACCCAGATATACGCGCAATGGCCTGGAGACATTTACCATGGCGAATTCTTTTCGGCCTCCTATTTTAGCGCCGGTCCTTACCAGCCTGGCTTTGGCGACCTTTTCCTGAATGCGATCAGCCTGCTGTTTTTGGCCTTTATATTTTTCAAGGAATATCGCTTTACAAAGGATACTGTACCTGAAAAAACTTCTGTCGGTTACTTTTCGCTTGCTGCCATTCTGCTCATCGTTGCTGCCTTCGTCTATATTTACCAGATTGAGCTGATCATCACTAACTCGAGCATCCCCTTATCATTTAAAGAGCTGTATAACTTCAACCTGCTCAGCTATATTTCGTTTTTTGTAATTGCAGCAATTTCAAGCTCCTACATATTGATATCCAGGATATTGCTTCAGAAACTCTTTCACTTATTTCCTGGAAAGCGCTGGGGTATCACGCTGATTCTGCTGATTTCGGGAGTATATTATCTAGTTATTTCATTTGGAAGTACTCAGCCCGGAATACACCATTTTTGGTTCCCTGCAGTTTTGTTCCTGCTGGTGATTGGCGAAGTGTTCAGGGGCAGACAGATCGCTGCGACCTCTGCCTTTTTCTTCTTTATTATTTTTCTGTCATTCCTTTTAGCCTTTGTCTTTTATAAAAAGAACCGCGAAGTCGCCGATAAAAACCAATTGCTGATCGCTTACAAAATTGCCGATGAATCTGATCCGCTGCTGGAATTTTTGCTGGCAGAAACATTGCAGCAGATTGAGCATGATGAAACTTTGCAAAAAATGGTTGCCAGCCTGACTGATGATTTTGAGGATAATGAGAAAACGCTGCTTGATTACGTCGAAAAACACTACCTCAACGGCTACTATAACAAATACAACGCAAACTTGATCGTGTGCAAGCCCAAAGAGGTCCTCCACATTAAGCCCGATGACTACCTGATCGACTGCAACACCTATTTCGAAGACCTGTTGTCGCGCTCAGGCAAAAGCACCAGCACCAGAAATCTTTTCCTGATTTCTGACTATGTTCAACAAACCTACTACCTCGCAAAAGTGGATGTTGCAAACAATGATCAAAATAACCAAGCGGAAAAGGACGTGCTTTACCTTGAACTTTACAACCGTTATTTGCCTGAAGGAATTGGATATCCGGAACTGCTCATCGATGATATGATCGACCAGTCAAAAAGCATTTCTTCCTACTCGTTTGCGCGCTATATGGACAATCGTTTGGTATACAAATTTGGCAGTTACCTTTACCCATATCATCTTGACAGCACATCACCCAAAAGGCTGACATACAGCGATAAAGATCAATATCGCCACCTGTATTTCCCGGTAAATGAGAAACTTTCAATTACCGTGAGCCGCAAGACGAAGAGCACAATTGACATCATTGCCCCATTTTCATACTTTTTTCTCTTCATTGGGTTTATCCTGGCCCTGGTGCTACTGCTGGTATACTACAAGGATTTTCAGTCAAGGGCCAAACACAATTTCCGCACCCGGCTCCAGGCATTGGTTATCCTTTCGCTTGTAATGTCTTATTTGGTGATTTCCATCATATCGTTCAATTATACACAGGCATTCTACCAGCAAAAAAACAAGGATTTCCTCAGGGAAAAAACCCAGTCAATCCTGATTGAGCTCGAACATAAGCTGAACGGATCCGATTTCCGTGACGAAGGTTTCCAGGCATACATCAGCCAGCTGCTCGAAAAATTCTCAGACGTGTTCTTTTCCGACATCAATCTTTACGACCTAAACGGCCGTTTATTGGCGAGTTCAAGGCAGGAGATATTTGATAAGGGACTGATATCAAAGATGATGAATCAGGAAGCCTATGAAAAACTCAAGCACCATGAAGCCTTGTATTTTATCCATAATGAACAAATTGGTGCAGGTGAATACCTGTCGTCCTACATCCCTTTTCGCAACACAAACGGCGATCCGGTGGCCTTTTTAAACCTGCCTTACTTTGCCAAAGAGTCGGAACTTCGTGAGGAAATCTCTTCTTTTCTGCTGACTTTTCTTAACATCGTTTTTATGCTGACGGGCTTTTCGGTGTGGATGGCCCTGTTGCTTTCGCGGCGCATGACCCAGCCACTGATCATGATTCAGCAAAAGATGCGCAATATCGGGCTAAACAAAACAAACGAAAAAATCGCCTACCAAAAACCGGATGAAATCGGGCAGTTGGTGAAACAATACAACCAACTGATTGACGAGCTTGAAATCAGCGCCGGCTTGCTGGCCCGTTCAGAACGCGAAAGCGCCTGGCGTGAAATGGCCCGACAGGTCGCCCATGAGATCAAAAATCCATTGACACCCATGCGGTTAAGTATTCAATACCTGCAAAAAGCCTGGGATGAAAATGATCCTGATCTTGAATTGAAAATCAAAAAAACAACCCAAACTGTGATTGAACAAATAGATGCGCTTTCAGCCATTGCAACTGCTTTTTCCGATTTTGCGGCCATGCCCGAAAGCAAGCCCGAATTTGTTTCACTGCAGGAAATCATCCAGCAGGTGATCAATCTCTTTGACCAGGATCATGCCATAAGCATCGTTTTCGAGGACCACACTAGCGAAGCGGCCTTGGTGTATGTGGACCGGAAGAACCTGATCAGGGTATTTAATAATTTGATAAAGAATGCAATACAGGCCATTGAATACAAGAAGTCAGGCATGATCACCCTCACAATTTCCAATGCTGCTGATCATTACAAAGTGACAGTAGCCGATAATGGGAAAGGCATGAGCGCCGAAGAGTCTCAACGTATTTTTACACCCTATTTTACCACCAAATCAAGTGGTACAGGAATCGGATTATCCATCGTGCACAACATCATACAGGTTATTGGCGGTCAAATCAGCTTTGTCACTGAGCCGGGAAAAGGAACTACTTTTACGCTGTTTTTTCCGGGGAGGAACCTTTCTGGCGAAAAGCATACCAACAAGCACAGTTAACCGTTAAATAAGCTAATTCATGCAGGAATAGGATTCTTAAGATGGCAGTTAATCCAATCAAAAGCCTGGCGGGGCAAACAGCAGTTTATGGCATGGGAACGATTATCCCACGGCTGCTGAACTATTTTCTAGTTCCCTTTTATACCCGTATTTTCGATCAGGATGCTTATGGCCAGATCACCGAATTGTATGCCTATGTGGCTTTCCTGATGGTGCTGCTCACCTTTGGCATGGAAACCTCCTTTTTTCGCTACGCCCAAAAGCATGAGCAGTATAAGGTGTTCAATAATGCCCTGAGTTCGGTAATTGTTGTGGTTGTGGCTTTTCTGGTGCTGCTTTTTGCCCTGTATGCACCAATTGCCCGCCTCATTCAGTATGCCGGAAATCCGGAATACATCCTGTTTATCGGCGTAATTGTTGCCCTTGATGCATTAACGGCGATCCCGTTTGCCATGCTCCGCAAACTTAACAAGGCCAGGTTGTTTGCCACCATAAAACTGGCCAATGTTGCCTTGAATATTGGCTTAAACCTATTGTTTATCATCATTTTACCCGAGTTTTCAACCAAATTGTCGGTCGCCGTCTTTGGCCCATCGTCAAGCCTGGTTGTGTGGGTCTTTTTGTCGAATGTGTTTTCAAGCCTGCTCAGCTTACTGATGTTATGGCCGCTGTATGCGAAGTTCAAATGGGAAGTGAGCCGGAGCCTGCTGCGGCCCATGGTGGCTTATGCCTTGCCTGTGTTGATCGTGGGACTTGCAGGCATGATCAACGATGTTAGCGATAAGATCTTGTTAAAATATCTCCTGCCCGATGCTTCTACGGCCATGGCCAAGCTGGGAATTTACGGGGCGAATTACAAACTTGGCATCCTGATGACACTGTTTATTCAGATGTTTCGCTATGCCTCGGAACCCTTCTTTTTTGCCGAAGCGGAAAAGAAAAATTCAGCCGAACTCTTTGCAAGGGTAATGAATTATTTTGTGGTATTCGGACTGATGATTTTCCTGATGGTTGTGCTGTATATTGATGTTTTTCAGTATTTTATTGGCGAAAAGTACCGCGAAGGCCTTGGCATTGTACCCATCATCCTGATGGCCAACCTGTTTTACGGTGTTTTCTATAATTTGTCCATCTGGTACAAGCTTACCGACCGGACACGTTACGGAGCCTTGATTTCCATTGGCGGAGCGGTGATTACGATAATGCTCAACGTGGTGCTCATTCCCATTTCAGGTTATTACGGCGCATCTTGGGCCCACTTTATCTGCTACCTTGCCATGATGATCGTTTCTTATATGTGGGGTCAGAAGGTGTATCCGATTCCGTATAAGCTGAAACATATTGCCTTGTATACCGTTTTGGCGGGGTCAATTTATATTGTCTCCCTCCTGATTTCGCCTTGGGGAATTGTATTCAAAATTGCCCTGAACACCGTGATGTTTATTGGGTTTCTGGCCTTTGCAGTCATTGATGAGCGCAAATACCGGCCTTCAGCCCAGGCTTAGCACAACGATATCTGCCTTGCCACAGCGGTTTACTGACAACAGAATAATGCGTAATTTTGCCCCTCGCTGAACG
Organism: Bacteroidota bacterium; assembly: GCA_018816765.1. GTDB lineage: Bacteria > Bacteroidota > Bacteroidia > Bacteroidales > F082 > UBA6192. The sequence goes on along the minus strand of JAHIUX010000025.1, from coordinate 21,799 downwards.
CAAATGCTTATGGAAATTAAAATTGTAAATCAGGGCCATCATGCCCTACCTTCGTATGAAACAGACGCTTCGGCAGGAATGGACCTGAGGGCTAACCTTACTGTTCCGGTCGAAATGAAACCACTCGAAAGGGCCTTGATACCGACCGGATTATTCATCGAACTGCCGCTGGGATATGAAGCCCAGGTGCGACCCAGGAGCGGACTGGCAGCAAAATCGGGCGTCACTGTCCTGAATGCCCCCGGAACCATCGATGCCGACTATAGGGGCGAAATCAAGGTTATCCTTGTAAACCTTTCTGACAAAACTTTCGTGATCAACGATGGTGACCGCATTGCCCAGATGATTGTGGCCAGACACGAAACGGTCCGTTGGCAAGCCGTCAGTCAGCTTGAAGAAACAAAGCGTGGTGCCGGTGGATTTGGTCATACCGGCAAATAACACATCAAACACTGAATTATGAACATCATCATTCCAATGGCCGGCATGGGAAAACGGATGCGGCCACACACCCTGACAACACCCAAACCGCTGCTTCCCGTTGCGGGAAAACCCATCGTACAGCGCCTTGTTGAAGATATTGCCGAAGTAATTCAGGATAAGATTGACGAAATTGGATTCGTCATCGGTGATTTTGGACCCGAGGCCGAAGCAGGACTCCTCGAAATAGCAGCCTCTGTTGGCGCAAAAGGCAGCATCCACTACCAGCACGAAGCCCTCGGAACAGCACATGCCATCCTTTGTGCCGGGCCTTTGCTGAATGGAAAGGTCATTGTGGCCTATGCCGACACCCTGTTTAAAGCTGACTTTTCGCTCGACGATGACAAAGAAGGCATCATCTGGGTGAGTAAGGTTGAAAACCCCCGGCAATTTGGGGTGGTCAAGCTCCGTGAAGATGGCAGCATTCAGGGATTTCACGAAAAACCGAAAGAGTTTGTTTCGGACCTTGCCATCATTGGCATCTATTACTTTAAAGATGGCGAAAACCTACACAAAGAACTGCAGTATCTGCTCGACCAAAAGATTACAACCGGAGGCGAATATGGCATCACAGACGCCTTGCAGAACATGATGAAAAAAGGTGTGTCATTCCATACCGACCGCGTTGATGAATGGCTCGATTGTGGCAATAAAGAAGCCACACTCGACACCAACAGAAGGGTTTTGGAGCTAAAGGCTGACGAAATGAACCTCCCGGAGGAAGCAGACCTTGACGATGTTATCATTATCGACCCCTGCTTCATTGGCAAAGGCGCGGTGATTGTAAAATCCATTATTGGTCCGTATGCTTCCATAGGCGAAGGCAGCCGAATTTCACATACGGTTATACGCAACAGCATTGTGCAGAAGCATGCCGTGATTGAAAACAAACTCATCGAAAACAGCATGATCGGCAATTATACCCAGGTAAGTGGTCGTTTTGATGAACTTAGTCTGGGCGATTATAACCAGGTTAGCCAGCTGCCTACAAAATAAACGAAAATGCGCATCCAGTCACGTTTCACCATCATTTCAATGAGCTTGTGCTGTATGCTTGCCATAAGCTGCAGCCCGGGCAGGGAAATAGCCTCAGGCGAAGGACAGGGGCATAAAAAAGAAGCCAGCATTGGCGACAAACGAAACAATGCTGCTTTGTTTGCCGAAGCCGTCGCCGAACGCCTGAAAGGAAACGACGTGAAAGCAAAAGCGCTGTTTGAACAAGCCCTTGAAGCCGATGAAAACGACCACGCCTCGATGTACGAGCTTGCCGAATTGTATGCGCGTGAAGGCAAACCCGACCAGTCGTTCAACATGATGCGGCAAGCCGTTGAACTTGCTCCTGAAAACCAGTGGTATCAGATCAGGTTGGCCCGGGTGTACCGCACCATGGGCAAAACAGATGAATACACTGATGTGTTCGAAAAGCTCGTTGAAAAATACCCGACAAACGCCGAATACATCAGCGAGCTGTCGACCGGACTGCTGCTTCAGGGAAAATATGAAGAGGCCATCAGTATTTACAACCGCCTCGAAAAACAAATTGGCATAAACGAAATGCTGAGCATGCAGAAACAGGCCGTATACCTGCAGCTGAACCAGCCCGAGAAAGCAACAGCCGAAATTGAACGCCTGGCCATAGCAAATCCTTACGAACCACGTTATCAGGCGATGCTGGCTGAAACATACATTAAACAGGGAAACAAAGATAAAGCCCTTGAAGCCTACAACCGGATCAAAAAAATTGATCCTGATAATGGATATGTGCATGTTTCACTGGTCGAATTTTACCTGCAGGAAGGCAGGTTTGAGGATGCCTTCAATGAGCTGCACGCAGCGGTGCTAAGCGAAGACCTGGACCCAGGCATTAAGTTTCAGGCCCTATTGTACTGGCTCACCACAAAAGAGGGCAAGGGGCCCGTCAGCGAACAATCCATCGGCCTGATCAACGGCTTTATCGGCCTGCACCCCGATAATCCAAAAGGAATACAGTTGCTTGCAGAAATATACTTTCAACAGGATAAAATTGCCGAATCGAGGGATTTATTCCTCAGGTCAATCGAAATCGACAGCAGCAATTACAAGGTGTGGGAGAACCTGCTGTTGACCGATTCGCAGCTGAACGATACTGGGGCCATGGTGGTCCATGGCAACAGGGCACTCAACCTGTTTCCCGAGCAGCCATTACCATATCTTGTGCGCGGCATGGGCCTTTCGATGAAAAAGGACTACGAAATGGCCCTGAAATCATTCGAAACCGGCCGCAAGTTTGTCGTTGGCAACGACCTGCTCATGAGCGAGTTTTTTAATTTTATTGGCGATGCGCAAAATAAACTCGGCAACAACAAGGCCTCAGATTTTGCCTTCGAAAAGGCGTTGATCATCAATCCGGAAAACAGCCTTGTGCTGAATAACTTCGCTTACTACCTTTCGCTCAGGGGCGAACAGCTCGATAAAGCAGTACAAATGGCTGCAAAAGCCGTTTCACTTGATCCTGAGAATCCATCAAACATCGACACCTATGCATGGGTGCTTTATAAGCTGGCGCGCTACGACGAAGCCCTGGTTCAGATTGAAAAGGCCCTGAAGCTTTCGTCGAAGGAAAACGGCACATTGCGCGAACATTTCGGCGACATTTTGTTTAAGCTTAACCGTCAGGCCGAGGCCCTCGAAAATTGGAAAAAAGCCGCGAAGGCCGGTGAAACATCCCCCTTAATTCAAAAAAAGATTGAAACAGGAATTTTATATGAATAGGATTTTTGGCAGGCTTACGTTAAGTTCTGCAGCCGTAATGTTGCTATTGGCGGCCTCGCTGCTGTCGTCATGTTCCACCAAGCGCAGCATTATCCGTCAGCCCCTCCGGGAGCAAGGAGAAGCCTACCTGATCCAGAAAATGGATTCCGGGCAAGCCCGTTTTGACTATTTGTCGGCACGATGTGCCATCCGGATTATCAACAACAAATCAAAAACCGATCTGCGCGGTCAGCTCAGGGTCAAAATGGACAGCACCATCTGGGTGTCGCTTTCGCCGGCCCTGGGCATTGAAATTGCGCGCTTGAAAATCACCAACGATTCCATTCAGTTTATCAACCGGGTGGATAAGAAATACTTTGATGGCAATTACCAATTCATTGCCAGGTACCTGACCACCTCCATCGATTTCGACATGGTGCAGTCGCTGATCCTGGGAAATGATTTTTCATCCTACGAAAGCAACACCTTCAGGGCGCTCATCGATGGCATGGAATACCGCCTTTCGACGACAGGCAGGGCCAAGATGAAAAAATACCTGAGAAAAGAAGAAACCCCCAACATCCTTGTACAGAGCATTTGGCTAAGCCCTGAAAACTTTAAAATCAGCCGTGTTAACCTCAAGGAGTTTGGCGAAGAGAACAAACGGCTTCAGGTTGATTACGCCAATTTTGTGCGTGTCAACGAGCAGGTCCTGCCCGGGAAAATAGTCTTCGATATACAGGCCGAACAACACTTTAGGATTGAAATTGAACTTTCGAACATTGAGCTGGGGGTAGCACAGGGATTTCCATTTAAAATTCCTGACCGATACGACAGAATTGAGTAATTTTATCCTCACGGATGAAACGGAAATGCTACAAACCAAGTCTTTTGATTCTGCTCTTGCTCTGCCTGAGGCTATCGGGCTTTGCCCAGGACCGCAAAGCTGAACTCGAAAGCAACAAACAACGCCTTGAAGAAGAAATATCCTTCACCTCCAAGCTCATTGGCGAAACCCGCGAAAGCAAAAACAGCACCCTGGGTGAACTGCAAATCCTCAACGCCCGCATTGGCAAGCAGGAATCGCTGATAGCAACGATACAGAAACAAATGCTGCAACTCGAAGAGCAAAGCCGCCGCTCAGAAACCGAACTGAGACGCCTCGAAACAAACCTGAAACAGATGAAAGAAGAGTATGCCCGGATGATTTATTTCGCCTACAAAAACAGAAACAGCTACAACAAGCTTGTTTTTTTGTTTGCGGCCGAAGACTTTAACCAGGCCTATGAACGTCTCAAGTATTTTCAGCAATATGCTGTTTTCAGGCAAAATCAGATCACCAAAATTGAGGAAACCCAGGCGAAGATCAAGGATAAGCTTTCCCAGCTTGAACAGGAAAAAAACCAAAAACAACTCCTTTTCGAAGACGAACGAAAGGCCCAGATTAACCTGAACACCGAAAGGAGCAAAAAAGACAAGGTCGTCAGTCAGTTATCGCAAAAGGAAAACCAGCTGAAACAGTCGCTCCGGCAGAAAGAAAAAGAAGCACAGCAGTTGCAGCGGGCCATTGAGCAGATTATTGCTGAAGAAATCAGGCTTGCCAGCGAACGCAAAGGTGAGAAGGTGAATAAGGAGGACCGACTGCTTGAGCTTACACCAGAGGAACTCGAGCTGTCGAACTCTTTTGCCCTCAACAGGGGAAAATTGCCCTGGCCTACCGAAAGGGGAATCATCTCAGCCCGCTTTGGCGAGCAGCCTCATCCGGTGCTTAAAAAGGTGACAATCAACAACAATGGAATCGATATCGCCACTGCACGCGGAAGCGATGCCAGGGTGGTGTTCGATGGTGTTGTTGTGAGCACAAACCGCATCACCAACACAAATTATGCAGTGATTGTGCGGCATGGGGATTATTTCAGTGTTTACTCGAACCTGGAAGAGGTGTATGTGAAAAGAGGCGATAAGGTGAAGACAAAAGAACTGGTGGGCCGCATCCATACGGACAAAAATGAATCGAAAACAGAAGTTCATTTTGAGCTCTGGAAAGGACGTATGATCCTTGATCCCGATCTCTGGCTGGCACGATAGCCCTTACTTCAGCATGATTTTTCCACGCTTAAACGACTCAGCCGACTTCAGTGTATACAAATAAATCCCTGCAGGAAGCTGTTGTCCGTCATTAGCTTTACCATGCCACTGAAAGCGTCCCGAAGGGCCCTGGTCGTTTTGTTGCTGACCAAACACGGTTTTTCCGGTGATATCTGTAATTTCGAGGCGGATGTTTCCACCTTTCATCCCTGTGTATTCCCAATTGATCACCGATGAAAACGGATTGGGAAACACGGCCACATAGCCTGATGATCCGGCCCCTTCTTCAATTCCAACATCAGAATATATCAGCAGGTTTACGGGCACCATCACCGGTTCGAATCCTTCGGCAGTCACCACCACTTCACAGACGTAATTCCCGGTATCGAGTCCGGCACTGTTAAAATTAAGCGTGATTGTTTCCGACGCGCCGGCCGCAAGCTGACCCGAGTATTCACCAAGGCTTATCCAGGCCGGCTGGGCAGGGATGTTGAGGGCATACATCAATGTGTCGCCACCTGTGTTTGAAACCGTAAGCCCGGCACTTCCATTGTTGCCCAGCAGGATGGCTGTGTCAATCAGCAGGGGATCCACATTGAGTTGGGGATTGTTGAGCAGCTTCATGAGCGAATTGTAGAGGTTTAAGCGTCCGCCGGTTACTGATTTTCCTTCGAGTCCGGCAATGGGATCGGTGCCATCGAGGATAAATTGTTTCATCTGCAGGGCTACCGCTGCCGGATTGTTGCGGTAATTGACCATAAAAGCCGAATCTGCGGCAGAATAGAGCAGCGCAACGGCCCCGGCCACGTGTGGGGTGGCCATGCTGGTGCCTGTTTTATACCCGTATCCGCTGTTCAGTATCGAAGAAAAGATCAGGGTTCCAGGAGCACCAAGGTCGATGGATTGCAGTCCGTAAGCGGCTGAAAAATAGCGGTCATCAGTCTTGGTGGTGTTGGTAACGGCAATCAGGTAAGGCGTTTCAAAGGCCGTCGGAATATCGCCGACAGAATCCACATCCACGTCGAGGTTGGCCGTCGCGCCTGCATTCAGCACACCAATTGCGCCAAGGCTGTCGAGCATGGCTTCCCAGATGGGGTAGTTTTCGGGCTGGCCCTGGTTGACACCAAACGAACCATTGGTGGCAACGATAAAAGCGCCTTTGGCGCCACTTGTTTCATCGTAGAGCGAGCGCATTTCATACACATACGAATAGGCTGCCACAACAGTTGATTCATTGCTTGATGAACCGGCAACAGACAATACTTTCACCCGCCAGTTTACACCGCTAACCCCGTCAGCATTGTTTCCCCTTGCGCCAACAATTCCCGACACATGGGTGGCGTGCACGCTGGTGGGCTGGCTGCCAGTGTTGTCGTAGGCATTCCAGCCATAATAATCATCGATATAGTTGTTTCCATCATCGTCAATGCCGTTGTTGGGGATTTCCTGCCGGTTGACAAACAAATCAATGTCAGGATGGGTCTGATCGCATCCACCATCAATTACCGCAACGACGATGGTGTCGCCCAGTGCTGTTACGCCTCCGGTGGTGATATCCCAGGCCCTGAGGGCATCAATGTCGGCACCGGGTGTGCCTCCGTTTTGCCCGGTATTGTTCATGTTCCACTGGTTGTAAAACAGCGGATCATCAGGGGTGTTTTCGGTTTCGCGCAACGAAACAATATGGTTGAGTTGTGCATTCACAATGTGTTTGTCGTGCCTGATTTGACCCAGCAGGACGCTGGCTTCTGTCTTTTGCGGGTCGAAGGACACAAGCACGAGTTTCAGCCTGACGGAAAGCACGCGGTGCGAAGCAAGGTTGGCATATGCATAACTTTTTTCAATATCAGCGAGGTGTTTCAGGTCATCGAGCTGCAGGATCAGTTGGTTCCCAACCGGGTCGCCTTCTTTAAGCTGGGCAGCAACGGGCTTAACCACAGCCTGAAATATCAGTGCAAAAAGGAGTATGAATGTTCTTGTCATCAGCATGCCGTTTTTCTCGGTGTAAAAGTAATTATTTTGATTTAATGCCTGTTTTGGCAATTTAACCGGGACAATAGCCATTTTTTAAGTCGCCGGCACTTAGGACTGGAATCAATGCAGCAGCAAATACCTGATCACGGATTGGGTGTTGTTGCTCCGGCACACCAGCACATACAGACCGGCTGGCTGCGAGGTGATATCAATTGTCAGTGTGCGACTTCCGGCAGAAAGCGGATATTCAGCCTGTTTAACCAGGTTGCCGGTCTGGTTGAAAAGTTCAAGCAGTAACTTACCCTCTCCATGGCCAGCCATGTCCACATGGATCAGGCCATTGCCCGGGTTGGGCCAGATCCGCACAGGGATATCAGCAGGTATGTTGTTCACAATAAGGGTGTTGAACACCTCAACGGCAAGCGTTTCTGAAGCCAGGCCTGTTCCGCATTCATTCAGGGCGCTTAGTCCGATGTGGGCAGTTCCGGTAAACCCTTCGGCCCAGACCACCAAGGACGAAGTGCCTTTGCTGATGACAGCGCCTGCCGATTCTGGCATCATTGTCCATTCGTAAGAACCGGCATTTTCGATGGGCGAAGTGACATATTCAGTGGTTTTATAAAACAGGCGATCGACAGAAACGGGCCCTGAGGGTTTGAGGGCTTGTGCAGGCGGCTGGGTAAATGTCAGCCTAAGCGTGTCGGTGATGTTTGTGTTGTTGTTGTCCGTCAGCCGCAAAAATAGTTGCACCTGACCGGCAATGAGGTCGGCGCTTCCGGGATGATAGGTGGCATCGAGGGCGCTGGCATCAGTGAAAACACCATCGCCACTGGTTTCCCATTGCAGGCTGCTGATGTTGGTAGCCCTCGCATCGCAATGAAAGTCGGCCCCGGCACAACACCGGGCCTGACCTCCTGCAAACAATGTGGTTCGCATTGGCGATGGGAGGCTGATGTTGTCGAGCCAGGCACAGTCTCCGCCATCTGTTCCGCTGGCATTTTTTTCGTACACCCACTGGAAAACATGCGCGCCCTGCGGAACATAAAACGCTTCGCGGCTATAACCCTGGCTTGTTCCCGACCAGGAACCAACCTGCTGGTTGTCGATCACAAACCGCAGCCTGTCGGCATCATCCTCCGACGATACCCTGCGGTAGAATACAACGCTGTCGTTCATCAGGGTTTTGTATGCAAGCCTGAGTACGCAGCTTTTTTCGTCAGGAATATTCCCCGAACGTGCATGAAACAGTCCATCATAGGGGTTGACTGCGTCGATTGTCCAAAAGGCAGAACCATAAAACTGCCAGTTAAAGGTGCTGAAACCGCCCGATTCAAAATCTTCGCGGTAACGTCCGATCTTCGGATAAAATGTCTCGGTGAACGGAGATCCGGTCTGTTGCACGGAAAGGTGTATTTCGGCTGTCAGGTCGGCGGGTGCATCGGTAGCGATATACGCCTTAAACTGCAGGATTGCCTGCTGCCCGGCTTGAATTTCAGTAATGGATGCGGTTTCGGTTAGCAGGCTGATGTATTTGCTGTAGGTACTCAGCCGCGCACGGATATTGTTGGCAGTCGTTCCACCCTGGTTGGACAAAGGAATATGAATAAAGGCTGTTTCGCCCGGATCGAGGATGCCACTGCCGTTTCCAGTAAGCTGATCATCAACAGTTAAGGCGCCGGTGCTGAGCAGGGATGCACGGGCAGAAACAAAAAAATCGCTGTTCCAGGTTTTGTTGTCCGAACTGGCTGTAACCTGCACCCTGGCCTGGTATCCATCGGGAAAATCATCGTTGAAGTAGAGCATGAATCCATGCTCGAGGGTTTTGGTTTCTCCTGCCTCAATGCTGCCATAGGTGGCTTCACCTTCGATGATGCGGATGAAGTCGTCCGTTGTGCCCAACCGGACATCCAGGCTGTCGCAGTCGGCAAATCCCAGGTTTTTTACCGCCAGGTTCAGGTACACCAATTCGCCGTTTTCGCTTAATCCATTGCCGTTGCCGGGCTGGTCGCTGACGTTTACGGAAGCGGCAACACAATACGGGCCACTGCTTGGAACAACTTCGAGCATCCTTTCGTAACGCAGGCTGTTCCGCCGGGTGATAGTCAGGTTAACGTTTGAGCCGGGCGCGACGGCAGGCAGGGGAATTTGTTGCAGGTCACCGGTAGCTTCCGTCAGTGCCAGAATCTGTTCATTCACACTCAGGCACACCAGCGCGCCCTGATCAGCCTGAAGCTGAAAAATGCCGGCTTCGGCCTGAATCACCTCATCATGATGAACACTCAGCTGCTGCGGCACTTCCGAATACAAAACCATAAAGGCATCGCCATGGTGATGGAATAACTGGCAGGTCAGATTTTTGTATTCGCTGTTGTAGGGCCAGCCCGATTGCTGGAGGAAATATTTTCCTGCCACATTGGCAAAGGCCGGCATCAGTCCCCTGGGCAATGGATTTGACGCGGCCTCAGGCATGAAGTCGGGCCACAGGTAATCGTACAATCCCCAAACATAGGTGTCGTTGACGAAGGAATAGGAAACTTCGCTGGCGGCAATTAAGCCCAGTGCGCCAAACGGACTGCGGTGAAACTTCTCGGCAAAGCACTCAACGGGCAGGTTAAATTTCCCGGTGAGGCAGTTCGTCGAAAACACAAATGGCAGGTCGGTATTGTTCAGGCCATCGAGGTCGGCAATGCTGTAAGCCGGTTCGCCCCAGCCTGTTTCCATGCCGTGGTCGCGGTGCTGAACAATAAAAGCCCCGGCATTGATGTCGGCATTGATGCGTGAGGCGTTTCCGTTCCAGTCGGTTAAAAACGAAGGACTGTCGGGAATATACTGTAAGCCCTGTCCGCCAAAGTAGCTGAGCACAGCCTGAGTGTTTTGCGCTTCTGACCAGGGGTCGAGCTGTGGCATACCTGCGTAGATGGCGTTTTCGCGGACAGGCGATTTTCCCTGCACCTGCGTGAAATAACCGTTGATGATTTCTGAGCAAAGCTGAAACCAGCGCGAAGTCTGCCAGCCCATGGCAGTGACCGGATGCTGATAAAACCCGGGATTTACCGGTGGCTTGCGTTCGTAATGCAGAAATTTTGTCACCATGACCTGCAGCTCGGATGCGTTTCTTGCCGTTATACGCGCAATAACGAGGTCTGGGAGCTGATCACCATCCACATCGGCAAAGATATTGTCGGAGGCGCAATAGTTGTTATAAACGGGCGAAACAACCGTATTTCCCGATGTGCCATAATCGCCCAGCAGCAGGACGGCCACGGGAGGGGTGTCCCAGCTGTTGTAAGCGTTGTTTATGTATGATTCGATGGCTGTTACGGTATTTCCTCCGATTTCGGTGGTGCTGACCACATTGGATGATATCCCCTGTTGTATCCTGAACATCCTGATGGAGTCGGCCCAGCGCAGGAAATCAGCATCATCGGGAGCAATGATCAGGTATTCGCACTGGCCGGTGTTGTGAATGGGGTTTTGCGGATATACCTGGCCGGGAATGATGTTGTTGTTGAAAACCATATCGTTCAACAGGGGATCCCACCACCGGCTTCTCAGGCGTTGTTCACCAAGTTGTTTGGATCCACCATCAAAACGTACCGAAATCTCGAGCTGCGTGAACACCAGCAACTCCTGGGTCACCGGATTATACTGAAAGGGCGTAATGCCAATCATCACCACATCCACTCCCCTCATTTTCATCGGTTTGCTCAGCCGAACAGATTGCGAAGGAAAGAAGGCATTGTTGTTGTAGATGCCTGTGTTTTTCACTGGCTCGGGGGCGTCGGCTTCGTTGTCTTTTGGTATCCGTGCAGCCGGCGCGATGCGAAAATGGGTGTACCGCACTGTGTCGCAGCCAGTGATGGAGACAATTGCTTTTGCCCCCTGTGGCAAGGCGATCATGCGGCTGATTGATGGCAGATCGGGACTGCCTTCCTCATTGGGCAGAAATGCGCCGGGCATCGATACGGCAAGCATGGTATCAGCAGCAACACGCACAGGGTTCAGGTAAAACTCAGGCAACGAAAAACTGAGCACAGTCCCGTTCAGGTCAGCAGAAGCCATACGAAGGCCGGCCTGATGATGCTGATCGCCAAACCGGATGACCTGATTTGCCTGCTGTCCAATGGCCTGCCCACTGATAATCAGGAGCAATGAACCGATAAACAAACAGCGAAACAGGTTTTTCATCAGGGATTTGTTGAACACATTAGCCTTACATTGTAAAACAAAAGTAGGTATTATTCGTTTTTCATACCAGGGCTGTCAGAAAGCAGCAGGCCAGGGCTAAGGGAATTGCATGGTACGATTTGTTGAATCGGCCCGCAAAGACAGCTGTCCCCACCCTGGTGAAGGAAGAATCATTAATTTTGCCGAAGCGAATGTTGAACGAAAGCGGGGAACAGTGAGCCATGGAAAATAACCGAAGCAATACGATATTAAGGAAGCCAGAATGGCTGAAAACCAAGGTGCCGGCTGGCAAGTCATACCTGTCGGTGAGGGAAATTGTTGAAACACACAAGCTGCATACCATCTGCACCAGCGGACATTGTCCGAATATGCACGAATGCTGGGGGAGGGGAACGGCCACACTGATGATACTGGGTGATGTATGCACCAGGTCGTGTGGGTTCTGCAATGTGAAAACAGGCCGGCCGTCACCGGCCGACTGGCAGGAACCCGAAAGGGTGGCTGAGTCGGTGAAACTCATGAACCTGAAGCATTGTGTGCTCACCTCCGTTGACCGTGACGATTTGAAAGACGGTGGCGCCGAAATCTGGGCATTGACGATAAAAGCGATTAAACGGCTCAGCCCGCAAACGACCCTTGAGACCTTAATTCCGGATTTTGATGGACGGCCTGAGCTGATCAATCAGCTGATTGAAGCTGCGCCGGAAGTAATCTCGCACAACCTGGAAACAGTAAGCCGCATAACGCCATGGGTGCGCAGCAGGGCCAAATATGAGCTGAGCCTGAAGGTGCTTGCCCATATAGCTGCATCAGGGATTATCACAAAATCGGGCATCATGCTTGGCTTGGGCGAGACAGAAGCAGAAGTGCTTGAAACCATGGACGACCTGCGCAAGGCCGGCGTCACGGTCATGACCATTGGCCAATACCTGCAGCCCACAAGGAATCATTTGCCGGTAAAAGCCTTTATCACTCCCGAAACCTTTGATTTTTACCGCGAAGAAGGCCTGAAGCGGGGATTTCGCCATGTTGAAAGCGGACCCCTTGTGAGGAGTTCCTACCTCGCCGAAAAGCACATCACCAAATAACACACAAGCAATGACCCCCTTGAAATTTGTAGACTTAGGCCTCATGGATTACAAAGCGGCCTGGGATTACCAGGAGACCTTATTCAGTGAGGTTGTGAGTGCGCGCCTCGAAGTAGCGCACGAAGCTGCCAGTGCAGGGTATTTGCTGTTTGTTGAGCACCCGCATGTGTTCACCATGGGCAAGAGCGGCAGCCCCGAAAACCTGCTGGTGAACGAAGATTATCTCCGCTCGCGTGGCGCCTCATTTTACCGCATCAACAGGGGGGGCGACATTACCTACCATGGTCCCGGACAAATCGTAGGCTATCCGATCATCAACCTCGACCGGGTTAAGCTGGGAGTAAAGGACTATGTGTTTGCCCTTGAAGAAACCATTATCCGCACCCTGCAACACTTCCATATTGACGCTACAAGGCTTGAGGGCGCTACCGGTGTGTGGCTTGATGCCGCCGACAGGCAGCGTTCGCGGAAAATCTGTGCCATAGGTGTGCGCGCCAGCCGGGGTGTGACCATGCACGGCTTTGCGTTTAATGTGAATACCGTGCTGGATTTTTACCATATGATCAACCCCTGCGGCTTTACCGACAGGGGAGTGACTTCCCTCGAAAAAGAACTGGGCCAGGCGGCCGACATCAATGAAGTTAAGGCTAAGCTGAAGCAATGTTTTGCTCAGGTGTTTAACGCCACATTTTAAACAGCATATCCGGTGACCTTGCCGGAATCCTGCGCCGGATTTCAGCTTGAGAGCATTTCGCGCAAAATATCGGGCGATTTCATTTCATTGAATCCGGGAATATGCAGGCGATAGAAATGGATGATTTCCTGTAGCAGTTTTCTGCGGCATGCATTGTCAAAGCCCAGCTTATCAAGATCATCGGTTTTGGCCCGGCACAGCGCGGCAAATGACTCTGACAGGGGTGAGGCGATATAGTGAAAATGAGCCGGAGGGCTTTTTCTGAACACCCCTTCCAGCAAATCGAACACTTCGCCTTTGTCGCCGGCTTCAAGCTTCGGATAAAAGCCAAGGTGCCGTGTCAGTTCCAGCGCGAAGAAAAGGTGAAAATCGACATAGTTTTCCTTCACCAGATCGAACCATTCGATGGATTGGTGGATAAACCCAAACAAGGCAGGATTGGCTTCGTGTTCTTTGATGGTTTTGAGCAGCAACTCGCTCAGGAAATACACGATGGTATTTTTCTGCACACTGAACGGAATGCTTGTAAACGGCACATCCACGCCGAGTTCTTTCAGAAAATGAAGGTCTTTGTTTGGCCTGAAATCGGCCACCAGTTCCACAAGGGTAAGGAGTTGAAACAGGGCTGGTCTGAAGCGCGAGTGCCGTCCATACACCCCTTTTACCAAAAACGACTGCAGGCCGTGGGTCTCGGTATAAATTTTTACAATCAGGCTCGAATCGCTGTATTTTACCTGGTGTAAAACGATGCCCCTGCTCTTGTCTGTCATTGGTTTAGCGCATCATCATGATTTTAGTCACAAGGGTTTCGGCACCATCGCTATTGCTCACAAACACAAGGTAAATGCCTGGTTTAACCTTGTTTCCGTTGAGGGTGTTTCCGTCCCAGATGGCCTGACCGCCTTCGGCCCTTGTTTCGAAAACAAGGTTTCCGCTAACATCGGTAATCTTCACGATGGCGTCACGCACCAGTCCCTTGATGGCTACAGGGCCTACAAAATTTTCCCTCACCGGATTGGGGTAGGCATACACGTCCTGGTTTGTCTCGCCGCCGGGCGTGGCAACACCTTTGAAAGAGATGATGCCGTTTCCGGTGCCAAAGAAAACCTCCCCGTTATCGGTAATGGCGATGCTGTTCACCAGGTTCGACAGCAGCGGACTGTTGTCGGTGTTGAAGTTGTGGATCTGTTCGAGCCCGTCTTTCGACATCAGGAAAACGCCGTTTTCGGTGCCAAACCATTTTTTGTTTGAACCATCAACAGCGATGGCCAGTATTTTTTCGTTGCCCAGTAAGATGTCGGCCTGTCCTGTGCCGTCGTTCCGCGGAACGAGAATTTGTTGTGCGTCGTAGTTCACGCCTTGCTGAAAAATGCGTTCAGGGCTATAGAACACAGCCGGACCTGCATCGGTTCCCACCCACACAGCGCCATCCTGGTCCACGGCCATCGAAAACACCTGGTTGCCGGGGATGCCACCGTTGCCGGGCGAGGATGAAAGCACCCTGGTGCGGTCGTCAGCAGGATTGTCGATGGTGTTGTTGTCGTTGAACACCATCAGGAAGCCTTCCTGACGGCGGATGATCCATTTGTAGTTGTTTTTATCCACGATCATATTGGCCACGTCAATGCCCGAGCCTGACGATCCCAGGTTAAAGGATTTCCATGCGCCGGCCGGATTCCGCATCGACAGGATGTTGTTGGCACCGGTGTTGGCCACCCAAAGGTTGTTGTAGCTGTCAAAATCGAGCCCGCTGATGTTGACCAGGTTCGGGTCGGCAACCCAGTGTTGCAGGCTGCTGTTGTTCTCGGAGTACACATTGCTGAGGCTGTTGTCGGTAAACTCGATGACACCTTCCTGCCAGCTGCCGACATAAGCCTTGCCATTGGCCTGCGGGTCGATGGCCACACACACAAAGTCGGAAATGGTGTCGAAGGCAGGTGTGTTTAGCCTGTTGTGGGTTTTCCACTGTGCACCGTCGTACGAGAAGATGCCATCAACCATATACAGCTTGGCCCAGTTGCTGGCGCGCCCGCCCGAAGCAACCCATACCTGTTCACCCCTGGCTTTCAGCTCATACACGCTGGTTGTGGCTGGTCCGTTGGGTAGGATGAATTCGCCCGAAAAACCATTGTTGAACGACTTGATGAGTCCTGAACGCTTGTCGCCTATCCACACCTGTTTCTGCGCGTCGAGCACAGCGGCCTGCGGTTCAATGCCCTTGCCCCCGGGACTGTAGATGGTATGGTTAAGCACCATGTCCTGGTCATACACCTGCACATTGTAGTTGTTCACCACCAAAAAACGGTCGTCACTGGCACGCAACTCTGCCCGAAGTGAATTGTTTTCCTTGTTGAAATAGTTCCATGCGGTCCCATCATAAACAAACAGGGTGTCGGCATTGAAGGAGTTGCGGGTATAATTTACGTACAGCTTGCCGGCAAAGGGCTCAAGGTGGTTATAGGCTGCATTGGGGTATGCAATCTGTGTGTCTTTTGTCCATTGGTTGTAGTCGGCCAGGTTTGGACTGTCCTTTGAAGCCGAATAAATTCCTGAGGCGGTGGCTGCGTAAATGCGGTTGTTGAACATGGCAATGTCCAGCACATCGATGAAACTCCCGTTAGGGCCGATCAGGTAGGTGTCGTGAATTTCGTTGCGTTCGAGGTTGAGGACAACGATGCCAAACCCACAGGACAGGTAGGCATACTTGTCGTCGAGCATCACCTTGTTGATGGTTTTGTTGCCAATCAAATCCTTGTCTTTGATATCGTGTATATTGGTAATGCCCGATTCGGTGATGAGGTCGATATTGGTGTTTTTGTAAGCCACCAGCAGGGTTTTATAGGTATTGCTGTAGCGGATCGTGCTCACACCGATATCACTCAGCCCGTTGACTTTGTTCAGGAGCTCAATGCTGTTGTCGGTGGCATCATACACAAACAGGTCGTAGGGTGTGGCTGCATAAGTCTTAGGGCCAACGACCTCTACATCGATCACGCGCTGATAAGGAAGGTGTGTGCGCCAATCGCCTATTTTAACGCCTTGTGCAGCGGCCGTGCCGGCTTGTATGCATAAACTGACAATGATAAAGGAAACAGATAAAAATCGCATATGACTATTGTTGAGCGTTGTTCGGATTTGTGTTGTTGAATGATCTAATAACTTAAAGCATTGTATTTTATTGCCCTTTGGGCGTTATTGAAGGTGTAAAACGCTTAAAAAACACGCAGTTGGATTCCGGCCAGGATATTCACAAAACTCAGCATGCGTTGATCAACCCTTGGGCCCAGGGCCGAAACAAACTGGAATCCGGCATCGCCAAACATGAAGTCCCCGTCAAGTGTCAGGGTCACGCAGGGGCTGATGCGGTAAGCTCCCTGGATACCACCTCCGTAGGCAAAACAATAATCGACCGATGAGGTGATTTCAAAAAATTCGGGTCCGACGAGGAAATATTTTGGTTTATAGAGCTGATAGGGCGTCCTGGCGTAAAAATATCCGGCATAGGCTTTCACGCTGGCAAAAAACCGCTTTTCATCATAGGGTGTATAAAAGCCGCCTGCGGCAAGGTGCAAAATCTTATAGGCCTCACTGCGGATATAGAGGTCTTCGAGGAAGGGATCGGCACTCACTTTTTTCTCGCCCAGCATGCCCACATCAACAGGGTGGTACTGGGCGCCTCCCTGAATCAGGAGGCCAAAGCGTTTGTTTAGCCGGTAGCTAAGTTCAGGTGCCAGCGAAATACCTGTGTTGGTGAAGCATCCTTTGCTCAGGTCATTGGAAGCATAATGCCACAGCGGAAGGCTCGGACCCGACCGGAGTGTAAAATACATCCCTTGCTGGGCGACCGAAAACCGGACCAGCAACAAGGCGGCAAACAATAACAGCTGCTTCATATGGAGGTGCTTGGGGCTGCTAAAGTATAAAAATTGACCGTTGGTTCCGATGACTTATTGTCATGCTTTGATATGCATGCCTTTACAATGAAAACACCGCTGGTTTGGACCATTTTATTGCTCATTGAATAATTGTCCACGGTGATTAGTTGCGCCAATGATGCTGTTTTTTATCGGCGAAGCAGACAGGGTGTTTACTCCTGAAGCCGCTGCAACAGAGCCTTAACCGCCTAAAGGCAGGGGGTAAGCACTCCCGTGAGCTGCTGAAAACATTGATGATGCAACCATATGTTGCTAAATATCATCTTTTTTATTGGTTTATATCAATGAATGGTTTACTTTTGGTCAACGAATGTTAGTATTCACATAGATTCATGAAAGCGTTAAATGGAATATAAGAAATCTGAAATTTGCAAGACCTGTGATAACTGTAATGAACGGTCTCCGATGTTCAGCCTGTTGAGCAAGGAAGAATTGGTGTTGCTGAATAAGGATCGATTTGAAGTTACTTTTCACCCGGGTGAAACCATCATAAAACAAGGCACTTCGGCCAATCATTTTGTCAGCCTGACTTCCGGGATGGCCAAATTGTTTCTTGAGGGGCTCGACCGCAAAAACCTGATTCTTGAAATAGTAAAACCATGGAAGCTCTTTGGTGGGCCAGGTATTTTTACCGATTTGCGATACCATTATTCCGTTACTGCCATATCCGAAACTTCAGCCTGCTTTATTGCCATCGACAATGTAAAAAAACTGATTAAGTCGAACCCGGCCTTTACTGAATCGCTGCTGATTCATTGCAGTTTAAACAACTCACGGAATTTTGAACGCCTGCTCAGCCTGACCCACAAACAGATGCCCGGACGCCTGGCCGATGTGCTTTTGTATCTCAGCAAGGATGTTTACCGTTCAATGGCCTTTAACCTGTCCATCACCCGTCAGGAAATCGGCGATTTGTCGAATATGACCAAAGAAAGTGCCACGCGCATCATGAAGGATTTTGAAAACGAAGGCATCATCAGCATTGATGGCAAGATCATCGAAATACTCAAGCTCGACACCCTGAAAGAGATCAGCCTCAGGGGCTGATGCCGAATCCATTGCGCCCTTTACCGGTTTAGCGAACAACGATTTTACTGGCTGCAGTCTGGCTGTTGCCCGAACGCACGCTGTAGAAATAGGTGCCACTGGCAAAGCCCGAGGTGGGCAGGCTGAGCCATTGACGGTCGTCGGAAACCTGTATGGAGCGGATTACCCGGCCATTCATGTCAGTGATGATGACTTCCGAAAACGGCGCTTTTCCCGAAGGGTTTACCGGAATATTGATGAGGTCGCTTCCAGGATTGGGGTAAGCAAAGGCAAGTCCTTCGGCTTCTGCCTGGGCAGGAACGGTGGCGTTCAGCACGCCGGGCAGGGCATAAACAGCTGTCTGAATAGGCACCGGATACTGGCTGTAGTCGTAGCTGTAAGTGACCAGTTTTGTTCCTGCAGGGATGTTGTTCACATAGGCATAAAGGCAGCCTGGCACTGTCAGCAGCACCGTACCGTTTTCTTTGATCACCCTGGTGGTATAGGTGTAATAAAAGTTTATTGTATCATAGATATAATATGTATAGAGCAGACAAATTGCATTGTCAGTGGTGAAAAGGTTTTCCGACACATATTTCACATCGTAGAGGTAATTGTTGGCCGGAACAGCCAGGTTGATGGTTTTCCACTGGCTATGGTCGGTGTTGTAAATACGGCATTGGTTGAGGGTCAGGTCCATGATGTAGAACTTTGATCCCGAAACGGCCATCTGTGTGTAGGTTCCCGAGTGGCTGTAAGTGTTTTCGAGGGTGATCTGCCCGAAAGCAAAGCGGGCCATCAACAAGAGCATTGCTGCAAGGAAGGTTTTTTTCATGGTGTACGGATTTTGAGTGCCTTTAAATTTCCGGCAATGTTATTCATATTGCGCAGTTCGGAGCTTACAAAATTCGGTCTATTGTGTATAAGATTGTAAGATTTGAAACGGAATTTTCACAAACGGCTTATGTTTGTGCATCAGATTGCCCAATGCCAATCAACACACAACGATAAAAAATTGTAAACCACTGACAATGCGTAGAAATTTGGTTGAAAACCGACTGATGACCCCCGATCTGCTGAAAGGGGTTGCCGTGGTCCTGATGGTTCAGGTTCACCTGATGGAGTTGTTTGCCACTGAGGTCGTGAGGACGAGCCTGGCGGGGAAAATTTCGCTTTTTCTGGGAGGTCCGCCGGCTGCGCCCCTGTTCATGGCCGTGATGGGATATTTTGTAGCCCGCTCGTCGAAAGGCGTAAAGCACAAGTTACTGCAAGGCCTGAAACTCATTGTCTGGGGCTTTATGTTAAACCTGGGCCTGAATGCACACCTGCTGCTGAAAATCTGGCAGGGAGTTTATCTCCTCGATCCGTTGCCGTATATTTTCGGTGTTGATATTTTGTTTCTGGCCGGAATCAGCGTGATTCTGCTTGCCCTGCTTGGGGTGGTTTTCGGCGACCGGTGGATGCTGTGGATGATACCGCTGCTGGCATTTGGTTTTGCGAACCCCTACCTGCCGGTATATGCCGGCAATTCGGCCTGGATCACCTATCTGCAGGCGTATTTCTGGGGATATTTTCACTGGGCGTATTTCCCTGTTTTTCCATGGGCCGCATATCCGGTGGCGGGTTATGTGTTTTACCTGCTGTTGCAGGCTGCAAAGGCTGAGCCGCCTGCACAGCATTGGCTATGGGCTGTAACAGGACTATTGTTTGTTTTACTTGCTGCTACCTTTGCCTATGGTTTCAGCCGAAGTACCATTTTATTGGTTTATTACCATCACAATGGAGTTTTCATGCTCTGGACACTGGCCTTTTTGCTTTTTATATTGCTGCTGGTTTACCAGGCCGAAAAGCACCACATCAACAACCCCCTGACAGCGAAACTGGCCTGGGTGGGCCGGCATGTGACGGCCTTTTATGTGTTTCAGTGGCTGATCATTGGCAATGTGGCAACGGCCATTTACCAAAGCCATTCATGGATAATGCTGGCACTGTGGTTTGTGGTGGTCATGGGTGTGTGCAGCCTGCTGGTTTGGGCCTGGCAGTGGGTTAAACCCAGGTTAATCAGCAGGAGGCTTGAAAAGCCGAACTGACTGATTTTTTGGGTTAATCCCGCCATAAAGTTTGTTTGACAACGTGAGATTTCAATAGATGCACTCAATAAAATCGCAAAGTAGTTCGGGATGACCAACGACCAGATTGTAAACTTTGATGGTGCTATACCGCATGAAAAAACCGTGGAAGGTAAAACCCAGATGGAGCAGGTTAAAATGATTCAGGAATTGAACCAGAAGAAATAAATATGGTTTTTAAAATGGTGGATACTTTTCTTACCAGAAAGAAATTTAAAGACTTCTTTCAGAAAAACGTTGCTGCTTTATAAGTAAAGAATCCCGGACTTGCCGGGCTTCTTTATTATGTCACATTTTAAGACTCAAGATAAAAAGACAGAATACCAGTAGAACAAAAGCAAATGTAAGCCAGGCATATTTACTTTTATCTACTTTCCCCCATCCTTCAAACTGTTCAAAGTATTTTAGATACTTATCTTTTTTAAAAACAAAAAAGTAAGATAGAGCCACAGACAAGACCGCACAAAGTATAAAATGTACAGCGGATAGAGTAATATTCCATGATAATAGCTTTAACAGGATATTAATAACTGTAAGAAAAAAGAAAAACAAGATTCCTATCAAAGCCCCCCCGGCTGTCATCATACTAAATCCATAAGCTTTATCGCCAAATACCTTGTTTATCTCTTTTATAGGATCAACACCCAGTTCTTTATACCTTCTTTGCTGAAAAGGCAGCTTGTGTATTAGATGGAATGGATTTATTTTATTTGACCATAAGTGCAACTTGTAATCAAATCTATAAAAGCAGAAGTGCAGTATATTTAAATAATTTTCTATTTTTTTCATTTTATCTACCGTAATAATAGTTAACTGAACTTTCTCCAATATAACTACCCGAGAAACTACCTATAAGCCCTCCTACAAAACCGCCAATAATAGTACATGGTATTGCTCCTGCACCACCAATCCATACACCAATTCCAAATCCTATTGAAGCACCAGCTTTTGCCCCTGCCCATCCACCTACAATACTTCCTGTTGCACTTGCACCAGCTAAGTTTGCATTATATCCAAACTGACCTCTGTCCATTTGGTAACCATTATAAACTTGAATGCCTCCTATTATAACTATAGCTCCAACAGTAGCCCTACCTGCCCATTTGTAAGTATTTGAAGCGGCAATTGCTCCTGAACGACTACCAGTATACTGATTTCCACCCCAAGATTTATTATAATATTTGCCATTATTACCAAGCCATTGGTCTCCGGACGTAACGGCGGTTCTTAACCCACCATAAATTCCACCACCAATATCTAATGCAAGACTTGAATTATCGAAGTTAGCTCCTCCTCCTGAGGGTGTCTCCCCATTCTCCCTCCCGGAAAAAGGAATGAACCGATTAATCACTTCAGATTCCCCATCTGCAGTAAAACCAGACGATATGTCACCTTTCCATCCATTGAAATGATATTTAACTTCTTTAACATAAATACCAGGTTTTTTACCTTCACCGCTTACCCATT
>JAHIUX010000024.1 GCA_018816765.1 Bacteroidota bacterium | reverse complement strand
TATCAGAACTTTACCATTGGTTGGGCATGGGCCGACGATTATGGCCGCAGCGACGACAGTGAAGAGATGTTCAATTACCTCTTCGGGTATTCACCGCTGCATAACATCAAGGAAGGCGTACAGTATCCGGCCACCCTTGCCATAACAGCCGATCACGACGACCGTGTTGTTCCTGCTCACACCTTTAAATTCATGGCCGAACTCCAATCCAAACACAAGGGCCACAACCCGGTGTTGGTGCGCATTGAAACCAAAGCAGGACATGGCGCCGGAAAGCCAACTTCAAAAATGATTGAGGAAAGCGCTGATATGTACAGCTTTATCATGTATAACCTCGGGATGAAAGCGAAGTTCTAACAGCCAGAAATGAAATGGAGGCAATATTGCAAAATACTGCCTCCATCTCTTTGTCATTAGAGGGGCCAGTGATGGCCTTTTTTTATTGTTCAGGCGGGTTTGGCTATTTCTTACTTTACCGCCAGGATACCGGTCTGGCCCACAAGGGTCCAATCAGCCCAATTAACATTGAAGAAAGCGCCTTTGTAAGGGACGTCCAAAAACCAGGTATCGTCGTAAGGTTGTAGGTTTGCAAACACTTCTTCAGCCTGAGGATTCAGGTTAAATTCCGACTGAGAAATGACGAAACCAGGGTCAGTAATGCTATTGGCAGCCGTATTAAAATAGGCTTCCATAAAATTATCCTGTTCTGTGGTATTTTCGCCATTGATTCCATGAACCCTGAACACGCCATCAGGGGTGTTGTCATTGACACTGTTAAAGATATTGTTGGTGAGTTTCAACTTTCCGTCGAGGAGTTGGGTGTAGCTGTTTGACCTGAATGATGAGAATTCGATCACAATGCCATTATCCTGTTCAACCATGATGCTATTTTGCAGACTTCCTGCAGCATTGGTGTTAAAACTTACCAGTTGGTCGCCACTGCCATCTCTGTTGCCAACAAGGGTCAGGTTAAAGAGTACTGGTTTCGAATTGGGGATGCTGATGATTTTCTCCACACTGTTTCCGTCTGCTTCAATAAGCTTGTCGCCGCCTGCCGCGGACTGCAATCCACACCAGAATTGTCCCTTACCATGATAGCCCAGGTCATAATCGAAGGCATCATCGCCACAGAAAGCTGACACCAGGTAGCGGGCATTCACTGTTCCGCCAAAAAACTCAAAACCATCGTCTTTATTCGACACTACCTCTACAAACTCGATCTTTGTTTCGCTGCCGACACCACCCAGGGTAATGCCGTTGATTTCATTTCCATCGCCAATATTTGTTCCGCCGTGCCGGACCGAAACATACTTCAGGCTACCCGAATTATCGTTATCAACCTGCCCGCCATAAACAGCCCTTGGTTCGTTGAGAGAAATGCCTTCAATATGGGCCTCACCGCCCGTGCTGTTTAATCTGGCATTACCCAAAATGATGATACCACCCCATAATCCCTGGGCATAAAGTGGCACGGAGCCTTTCAGGTCGTCCGACTCAGCAGTAAAAATAATGGGATTTTGGGCTGTACCTTCGGCAATAATTTTCCCTCCTCTTGCAACAATCAACGCAGAGGCTTCGTCGGCCTGGCCAGCCTTGAACCTGATCACAGTCCCCGGTTCAATGGTTAATTTCTGTCCATCGTTTACGAAAACAAGTCCATCGATGAGGTATTGTGTATTGGCTTTCCAAACAGTTGTTCCGGTGCCAAAGCCAAAATCCGAAATTACCTGATACTGGCCTTCAAGCTTATAGTCTGTTTTGCGGCAGCTGTTTGTCAGCATCACCATCAACAGGAATGATATGATTATGAGTATTTGTTTCATCTTCTTTGTTATAGCCTGAATTCGAGGTTAAGGAAAATTGAACGGCGGTTATCCACATTGGCAGCAGCCGGATACCAGTCCTGATAATTAAGTGAAAGCCGGACCTTGCTGATGGGGGCATATTCAGCGCCAAACAACATGGCAGACCCATCTTTGGCCAGGTTCCACGGGCGGTCGAGGTTGCCTGTTTTGCCTGAGGAAACCCAGTCATATCGTGCAAAAACACCAAACTTATGTCCAATAGCCGAGCGGCCATACACCGAATAGCCAAAACGGTCATGATCTTCAACAAATTTCTCCTGAAAACGGTAATTGTATTCAAAACCAGCTGCATACTTCTTGTTCAGGTCGATGCCCAGCAGCAGGGACACAAGGGTTTCGTTGGTTTTTTTGTAAGAATACTCCGTATATGCTCTGCTTACCAGCCATTTAAGCGGACGGACAGTAAGTCCGAATGATGTCTTGTAGGTATTGTCGTTTTGAAGTTGGTCGTAACCTTCCCCATTCATTACCATAGCATCCACACTCAGGTATGGCTTAATTTTCCACAGGGCATTTACGCCAATATCGGCACGGGGAGTAAATTTAAATTCGTCCATGAAGCTTTTATACACATAGCGGTAGCCCCAGAGTGATTCGGGCAGGTCGACATTGTAAAGATCAATGATTCCGCCGTTTATCACGATATTGCCCTTGCAATAGGTCAGTGCTGCATTTTTGAAATAGGCATAGCGTTTTAACAATGAGTAAGGTGAATCATCATTGGGACTGCCGATGTCGAGCACAATCTTCATCGACCAGTTTTTGTCGAGGACGTAATCATAACCCAGATATGCCCGCCTTACTTCGAAGGAAGTTTTGCTGCTGCTTTCGCCTATCGGTGTTGTAAAGTCAGCAAATACACGTAGTATTGGCTTCCCTGAGGGCACAAAGGCCGTTGTATCGGTGGCGGAAGTGGCGGCGAACATCAGTCCCGGAAAAAGGATCAGGATGATGTTTATCAGTGTATTGTAAAGTTTTTTTCTCATGATGTGCGTTTTCGTAATCGGTTACCTCTCCTTACTTTTTGCTGTTCTTTTTAACAAAACAGAAAAAGCCATATTTGGCGCAAACTTATCATTTATGACCAAATAAACAGGGGAAATATTATTTGGATCAATTCTAAATTTGAATCAGGCGGAAAATAATACCAGCTGAAAAAGGATAATTCCTAATTTTATTCACCAAATTTAAAACAAGTGAAAAAAAAGACCTACCTCCTGCTGTTGATCAGCCTATGTTTTTATGCGACAAGTTTTGGCCAGAAAGACCCCATGCGCTTTGGCAAAATTTCTACCGACGACCTGAAGATGGAATCCTATGCCAACGATCCAGAAGCTGACGCGGTCATTCTGGGCGATTTTGGTACAACTACCTTTGAATGGTCCGACAGGGAAGGCTTCCAGTCGAACTTCACACGGCATCTGCGCATCAAGGTTTTCAAACGCGAAGCCTACAAATACGGTGATTTTAAAATTAAGCTATTTGGCAATAAGGAATCCGGCGATAAGCTTATCAGGGTAAAAGCCAGCAGTTATTACCTCGAAAACGGCAAGGTAATTGAGAATTCGTTATCTAAAAAAGACATCTTCGCTGAAGAAATTCACCCGCGCCTGCACAGCGAAAATTTCTCCGTTCCCGGGCTGCGCGAAGGTTGCGTGTTTGAAGTGGAATACACCGTTGTCTCAAACTTTATCTTTGACCTTCAGGGCTGGCAGTTTCAGTACGATATTCCGGCCATGTTCAGTGAATACCGCACCTATATTCCAGAGTATTTTATCTATAAACAACTTGCCAAGGGCTTTTTGAAGCTGCAGACAGACAAAAACTCAAATACCCGCACTTACACCATTGGCCAAGCCAGCGGAGGTGGCCGGATCGACAATAAGACCATCAACTATCGGGAAGATTATAGCCAATACCGCATAGATAATGTTGTGGCTTTCAGGAGCGAACCTTTCATGAATGATGCAATTAACTACTACTCCCAGATTGAATTTGAGCTGGCTGCCGTGAACTGGCCTTCGGGCAAGGTGAAGGATTTTTCGAGCGACTGGGACAAGGTAAATAAGGAACTGCTTGACGCGTCCGACTTCGGCGACGAGCTGAAACGCGGTAATGTGGTAAAAGACCAGTCTGAACTACTGAACACGCAATACTCCGACCCCAAAGAAAGGATGTTGGCTGCTTATGAGCTGATCAGGAAAACAATCACATGGAATAACAGAAACTCCATTTATGTTACCAGTTCACTGAAGAAGGCCATTGCTGAAGGCAAAGGCAATTCGGCCGAAGTGAACATGGCCCTTGTGCTGCTGCTGCGTGAGTGTGGCATCCAGGCTGACCCGGTAATCCTCAGTACCCGAAAAAATGGCCTTGTATTTCCAACGCAAATCATGATTTCGAAGTTTAACTATGTCATTGCAAGGGCAAAGGTTGGAGAGGAAACCTTCCTGCTCGATGCCACACAAACTGACTATCCGTATTTTCTGCTACCTGAGAAGTGCATCAATGGTGAAGGCCGTATCATCAGCGAAACCAATGCAGGTTGGGTGCAACTCGATGAGCCTCCGGTGAGCGAGACCAAAGAACTTACCCAGATCATGCTCAAACCCAACGGCAATATGGATGCCAGCATTACCCGACAGCTGACAAATCATGCTGCAGCCGATCTGTTCAACCACATTAAGTCGTTTGTGTCACAGGAAGAATACCTCGATAAACTTGAATCGGGCAAGAATGGCATGAGCATCACAAAATTCACAGTGAAGAACGACACCAACTGGTCGAAGCCATTTGAATACTACTACCTTGCAACAATCATAAACAACGATGAACAGGCCAAGGAAATGATTACTCTGGATCCGCTGATTTTTGAGAAACAGGAATCAAACCCGTTCAGGCTCGAAGACAGGCAGTTTCCGGTTGATTTTATTTACCCCAGAAAAAGCACCCAAATCATCCGGATTGTGTTGCCCGAAGGCTATGTCGTTGATCAGATGCCGGAAAACATAGCCGTTGCGTTGCCCGACAATGCAGGTTTCTTCCGCTACCGTACCATTCACTCCGGGCAACAGATACAGCTCTCGATAGAGGTTTTTATCAACAAAGCCTTTTTCCCCTATGCTGAATACGCCGACCTGAAAGCCTTTTACAGCATGATCGTTCAGAAACAAGCCGAATCCATCATCATTAAAAAAGGATAAACAGCATGCACAGGTATTTATTTGTCTTGCTGCTGCTTTTTTTCGACGGTCCACTTGTTTACGCGCAAAAGCAATTTGCAGCTGATGATATTCCGGCTGAACTGAAAGCCAATGCCAACAGCGTTATCCGTGACCTCAAGAACACATTGGAGATCAATGGTGACAACCAATACACCTTTAAACGTGAACTCACCATCACCCTGCTGAACGACCGTGCGGAAGACGAAGCTGTACTGAGGATCCACTATGACAAGGAAACGAAGTTCAGGTCGTTTGAAGGTGCCATCTACGACAAATCAGGCAATATCATCAAAAAGCTCAAAGAAAAGGACCTCGACGACATGAGCAACACTTCAGGTTCTTCGCTTTTCGATGACAACAGGATGAAAGCCTACCGCCCAATCATCAGCTCCTACCCGATCACCGTCAGCTACACATGGGAAGTGGTCACCAGCAATACATTCTTTACCTATACATTTTACCCGTATATCAGTTACAACCAGGGCGTCGAAAGTGCCCAGTTCAACGTGATAGCCCCCGAATCATTTGAGGTGAATATTCATAACCTGCGGGCCGGACAGCCGGAAACCACCACAGCAAAAGGCAGAAAGAGCCGGAAATGGACCTTTACGAGGTTGTCAGCGATAGCCGTTGAACCTTTTTCGCTGCCTGTGTATGAGATTATACCTGCTGTTATTGTTGCACCCAAACATTTTATTTATAACGCATATAAGGGAAGCAACACTTCCTGGGAGGCATTCGGACAATGGATTTATGCGCTTACCGAAGGCCGGCAGACTTTACCTGATGCCACCGTTAACCAACTTAAAACACTGACCGCCAAGACGACAAGCGAAATTGAAAAAGCCCGGCTCGTGTATGCGTTTATGCAAAGCAAAACACGCTATGTGAGCATTCAACTGGGCATCGGCGGGTATCAGCCTTTCGATGCAGAAACAGTTGACAGGCTTGGCTATGGCGATTGCAAGGCCCTTACAAACTACACCCATGCGCTCATGGAAGCCGTTGGCGTTCCTGCCTATTATGCGCTGGTCAATTCAGGCTATGGGAAATACAGCCTCTTCGATGATTTTCCTTCAAATCAGTTCAACCACGTGATCCTTTGCCTGCCCATGAAAGGCGATACCGTGTGGCTTGAGTGTACCAATCAACAAATCCCTTTTGGCTTTATCGGAAGGTTCACCAATAACCGCAAAGCCCTGCTGATCAGCAAAGAAGGAGGTAAACTGGTGTGCACTACCCGGTATGGCAAAGCAGAAAATGTGATTAGGCAGGTTTCAGAAGTGCACATTGATGGTGATGGTAACGCGGTTTCGACAATCCGATTGGCCTTTTCTGGCTTGCTTTACGATGACTATTACGATTTGGGGCTATTATCAACTTCAGACCTGAAACGCCGCTTATATAAAGAGTTCGACTTTGCAAACTTCGATATAGTCAGCCAGGCTGTAACAAACAACCTGCAGATTCCGGAATTTGTGCTACAGCTCGAAGTGAAGTTGCCAGCGTATGTGTCGCGCACAGGTCAGGTAAACGTGATGCCCTTGAGCCTGACGAGCAATTACAACGCGAAAAAACAAAAGGCCCGCAACAGAAAACAGGATTTCGAACTACTGAATGCGTATTGCTACCAGGACACCATTCATTATCTGCTGCCCGAAAACACGATAATAAAAACCCAAAGCCAGCATAATAGTTTCGAGAGCCCGTTTGGCAGCTATTCAAGCCAGTTGATTGTTGATGGATCATCTGTTACTATTATCCGCAAGCTCGAAACCAATCAGGGCAGATTTCCGGCCGAAGCGTATGAAAAATTTATTGCATTCTACGACAAGGTAGCCATGGCCGACAAGCTCCAGCTTATTTATTGAATCTGTTTAAACAATATTGGATCAGGTTCTATTAAATAACCCTTTTGGCTATTGGCCTTGCCTGATGGCCAATAACGCAATTAAAGAAATTTAATAATCGACACAGTGCATCTGCTGTCGATCTTAACAATTTGATAATATCGTAATTTGTATTCTGTTAATGAATTGATTAATATTGCGATCTAAATGTTAAAATCCTAAGACAGTGGAAAACATCTATTTACTTTTAGTTATCGTTCTTTTTTTTCTGGCCATTTCCGACCTTGTCGTGGGTGTTGCCAATGACGCTGTTAATTTTTTGAACTCAGCCATTGGGTCAAAAGCGGCACCGTTCAAGGTTACCATGATCGTTGCTTCGCTAGGCGTTTTTGTTGGGGCAGCCTTTTCAGGTGGCATGATGGAAATCGCGAGGAGCGGGATTTTTCATCCCGGCCAGTTCTATTTCTCGGAAATCATGCTGATATTCCTCGCAGTAATGATAACAGATGTTATTCTGCTCGATACCTTTAACACCTTGGGGCTGCCAACTTCAACCACAGTTTCCATCGTTTTCGAGTTGCTAGGGGCTGCCGTTGCCATTGCATGGATGAAGATTTCGCACAGCGACAACCCGCTGCCAATGAGCGATTTTATCAATTCAAGCAAAGCGCTGGCCATTATATCAGGTATCCTCATCTCGGTGCTCATCGCATTCACATTTGGGGCAGTCATCCAATATTTCGCCCGTGTTTTGTTCTCATTTAACTATAAGCGCCGGATGAAGTATTTCGGGGCCATCTACGGTGGTTTTTCAGTCACCATCATCGTGTATTTCATGCTGATTAAAGGGGTTAAAGGCGCCACATTTATGAGTGCTGACACGGTGGGCTGGATTACCTCAAACAGTTCCTTAATCCTCTTGACGAGTTTCATCGGCTTTACGGTAATTTTACAGGCGCTAACGATGCTTTTCAGGATCAATATTCTGAAAATCATTGTGATGTTTGGCACTTTTGCACTTGCCATGGCCTTCGCCGGAAACGACCTGGTGAATTTTATAGGTGTGCCGCTTGCCGGATATGAATCATTCAAGACCTTTTTAGCCAACCCTGGTGCCGACCCACACCTGCTCAGCATGGCCTCCCTCGCAGGCAAGGTGAAAACGCCCACCTATTTTCTGCTTCTGGCTGGTATGGTCATGGTGATCACCCTGTTTACTTCACGAAAAGCACGTTCTGTCATCAAAACAAGTCTGGATCTTAGCCGGCAGGATGAAGGCGAGGAACGTTTCGGATCAACACAGCTTTCCCGCTCCATCGTCCGTTTAGGTGTAAATATTTCAAACACCTTCGACAGGATTATCCCCGAAAACCTCAGAAAAACGCTGGAAAGGCAGTTTGAGCCACTTCCGCAAAACAAGAAAGACAAAGACCTGCCATCTTTTGATATGATCAGGGCTTCAGTTAACCTTGTGGTGGCCAGTATGCTCATCGCCTTCGGTACCTCCCTGAAACTACCCCTTTCGACAACTTATGTAACCTTTATGGTGGCCATGGGCTCGTCACTCTCCGACAAAGCCTGGGACCGCGAAAGCGCTGTGTACCGCATCACCGGTGTGATGTCGGTGATTGGTGGATGGTTCTTCACTGCCTTATCGGCTTTTGTGGTTTCGTTTGGTATCGCCATCCTGTTTTATTACGGTGGATTTATCGCTATCGGCGTGATGATTGCTGTTGCCATTTTGCTTGTAATCCGCACACACAAAATTCACGCTAAGAGGGAACTACACAACGAGGAAAACAAACGCGAACTGGACACCATCAACGACGAAAACATCCTTGAATCCTGCATCGAAAATGTAACAACATTGCTCAACCAAACGCAACTTGATTACAAGAAAACAATGAACAGCCTGGCCAGTGAAGACATCACCTCCTTGAAGAAAACCAGCAAGTCAGTGATGAAAATGTCGAAAAAAGCCAAAGAGAGAAAGGCCAACGTAACGGCAGTAATCGCCAAGCTGCGTGAGGACTCCATCGAAAGCGGGCATTTTTATGTGCAGGTACTTGATTATCTGCGCGAGATTCTGCACAGCCTCAACTTCATCGTTTCGCCTGTATACGACCACGTGGCCAATAACCACAAAAACTTTAATCAGGCCCAGATCAGTGAAATCAAAAACCTCAGCCAGGCTTTCGGTAACTTTGTAACCCGCATCTCAACTGACATCAGCGAAAGCAATTTCACAAACATTGACCAGATCATCACTGAGCAACAAAAGAACCTGGCCATGATTGACCTTTTCAGGAAAAACGAGGTAAAACGCATCAAGAAAGATGGGGCCAGCACAAGAAACAGCTTGTTGTTTATGAACATCTTGCAGGAAACAAAAAACCTGCAGCTGTTCGCACTCAACCTGTATAAGTCGCAGAGAGATTTTGTGAGTTACAAGGTGTCTCAGAAAAAAGGCTAACACCTACTTAGTAAGGGTTTAAACTAAGCAATTGCTGCTTTTACGAAGCGACTTTTGCCATGCACATCGGTATGCAGGCTAATGTGGCTGAAACCCAGCTGGCGAAAGCAGTCCATGGTTTGTTCCCCATACTGTTCGTTGATTTCGACCAACAGCACACCTCCCTCATAAAGGTGCTTTTGTGCAAACGATCCGATTGCATTGTAAAAGAACAAAGGATCAGCTTCAGGTGCAAACAGTGCAACTGCAGGTTCCCAGTTGAGTACATTTGGCTGCATATGTTGCCTGTCAGCAGTTGTCACATATGGAGGGTTGCTCACAATCAGGTGGTATTTCGGATTGGTTTCCAGTGCTGATGAGCAGCTGATATCCAGGATAAAAAAATCCACTTCGGCCCCAAGCGCCTTTGCATTCTCTTGTGCCAATGCAAGTGCTGGTTCTTCAATATCACATCCAGATACCCTTAGGTCTTGTACTGCTAGTTTCAGGCTGATGGCGATGCAGCCGGAACCCGTTCCAATATCGAGCACTTCCAGCCTTGGTTGCTGTTTCTGACGAATCACTGTCACCGCCAGTTGCACAAGCTCCTCCGTTTCCTGCCGTGGAATCAGCACTGCCGGACTGACCTTAAATTGGTTTCCGTAAAAATCTGCCTTTCCGGTGATATATTGCAAAGGTTTGTGGCGAAGCAAGTCCTTCACAGCAAAGTGCAGGCTGAGCATTTCCGATTCGGTGAGCCTGAAATCAGGGTCCAGCGCCAGTTTCACCCGGTCGTAACCAAAGAAATGTGAAGACAGCAACAACAGCAGCTGCCGCGACTCTTCAGGACCATACAGTGGCTCTAAAAGCGTAAAGTAATAGCTTATAGCATCTTTGAGTTTGTTTGTTGGAACTTTCATGGCTGCAATTTATTACTTTTTGGCTTGAACCACTGCATCTGCAGCAGAATTGATGCCAGGCCATCAGGGTTTGCCAATACTTGCTAACTTTGCGCCTCACAACAAAACCACATGCTCTACCTGTTCGCGACTATATTGCTTGCAACGGCGATATTCATCATCTTCCGGCTTTTCAAGCAATTGGAAATAGACAATTTGCAGGCCATTACCATGAATTATGTGGTGGCCTCATCTTTCGGGTTTCTGGTTTACGATAAGCCATTTCAGCTTAGTCAAATCAGCGAAGCAGCCTGGTTTCCATTGGTTTTCCTGATCGGTCTGATGTTTATCGGCGTGTTCTTTTTGTTTGCCTTATCATCGCAAAAAGCCGGAGTAGCCATCACTGCCGTTTCTGCAAAAATGTCAGTTGTAATCCCGGCAGCCGCAGGATTTCTGCTGTTTGGCGATGCGTTCAGTTGGATCAAGGTAAGTGGCATTGCAGTGGCCCTGGCAGCGTTCTATTTCACCTTTAAGAAAAATGGCAGTATGATCACCGATTATGCAGCGCTGATTCTACCGGTTTTTCTGTTTCTGGGCACAGGCACCAACGACCTGCTCATGAAATACACTGAATTTCACATGGTTCATGGTGACCTTATGCTGCTGCTTTCGTGCATCTTTGGCGTTGCCCTTATTGTTGGATTTTCGGCGCTCAGCTTCAAGCTGATCATGGGCAGAACCAAATTAAAGGCAAAGAATTTTATTGCGGGATTCCTGCTTGGCTTCGTCAACTTCGGCTCAACCTATTTCCTTTTCCGGAGCATGGAATATTTCGACAGTTCACTTATGTTTCCCATCCGCAACACAGGCGTGGTAAGTTTATCGGCCCTGGCTGGATTGTTTTTCTTTAAGGAATACCTGAGCCGCACAAACTGGCTGGGAATTGCACTGGCCATCCTGGCCATTTTATCCATAGCCATCGGATGATGTTCGACGATACTTACCGGACGCTGACCACGCAAGGGGAGTCCCTGTTTAAAGACAGGGGAAGCAAATTCTATGGCTATGCTTTTCCGGTGATGACGGAAGAGGCATTTAAGGCTGTTCAACTTGAAATCAGAAAGCAGCATCATGATGCAAGGCACCACTGCTTTGCCTATATGCTGATGCCTGATAAGTCGGCTTTCAGGTCGGGTGATGATGGAGAACCTTCGGGCACCGCCGGAAAACCCATACTTAACCAGATTTTATCTGCTGACCTCACCAACGCAGGCATTATCGTGGTGCGGTATTTTGGGGGAACCAAACTTGGCGTTAGCGGCTTGATCAATGCATACAAAACTGCTGCCCGTGAAGCGATTGAGGCAGCTGAAATTGTCGAACTCACAGTGAATGAAGTATATCGGCTCTCATTCGAATATCCGTTAATGAATGAGGTGATGCGCCTGCTCAAAGAGGAGAACCTTGAAATGAAGAACCCTGATTTTGGTATCAGTTGTAAACTTGAAATTAGTATCAGAAAAAAAGAGGCCGACAGAATCACCGAAAAACTAAAAAACCTATACGGTCTTGAGGTAAAATATTTGCTAACTAACTAGTTTCAAAACAACTGAAAAAAGCATTCCGAAATCGGATATCATTTCACCATTTACGATAAAAAAAATGCAAAGTCAACGAAAAAAAAACTTTTTTTTTCACTTTTATAGTTTGATATTTGTTGAAAAATCAACCGTTCCTCAAACAAAGTTATTTACAACAGAATCAATTATTTGAATAATTGATGTATTGGTCGCGGGATATGTTTTAGCATTAACTGACTGAGAATCAAACAACGCATGAAAAAAAAGTACGTGGAAGTGTGGGATAATTGTCTGGCCGTTATAAAAGACAATGTGCATAGCCAGAGCTTTAAGACCTGGTTCGAGCCAATAAGCCCGATAAAGCTCGACAACAATGTGTTAACCATACAAGTCCCCAGTCAGTTTTTCTACGAATGGTTAGAGGAGCACTACATTACCCTACTCAAAAAGACAATTAAAAAAGAACTTGGTTCCGACGGAAGGCTCGAATACAGCATTATCATGGACAGCACCTATGATAATAACACGCCTTATTCGATCAAATTTCCGACGAGCAACGTCAAAGCCACCAAAAATCCACTCGTATCCATGCCGCTCGACCTCAACAAAGGGTCATCAAAAGACATACCCAATCCCTTCATCATTCCTGGTTTAAAAAAGATCAAAGTCGAGTCGCAACTGGTCGAGAGTTATTCCTTCGATAGTTTTGTTGAGGGCGATTGCAACCGCCTTGCCCGTTCAGCCGGATATGCTGTAGCCGAAAACCCTGGAAAGACAGCCTTCAATCCCTTGTTGGTATTCAGTGGCACCGGCCTTGGTAAAACCCACCTTGTGCATGCCATCGGACTGCAGGTGAAGAATAATTTTCCGGACAAAACTGTCTTGTACATTCAAACAGAACAATTTATCAATCAGTACATTGAATCTGTCAGGAACAACAACCAGAATGACTTTGTGCATTTCTACCAGATGATCGACGTACTGATTATAGATGATATTCAATTCCTGGCAGGAAAAGACAAAACCCAGGATGTGTTTTTTCATGTTTTCAACCACTTACACCAAAACAGCAAGCAGCTGATCATCACCTGTGACAAACCGCCGGTTGAGCTGAAAGGCATGGAACCAAGGCTATTGTCGCGATTTAAGTGGGGACTTTCGGCCGATTTGCAGGTGCCTGATTTCGAAACCCGGGTAGCCATCCTGAAACGTAAACTGTACAACGACGGCCTGCAGATTCCCGAAGAGGTGATCGAATACCTGGCCTATTGCATCACCACCAATGTGCGTGAAATGGAAGGCGCCCTGATATCGCTCATTGCGCAGTCATCGCTAAACAAAAAATCAATCACCATCGACCTCGCCCGTCAGATGATTGATAAGTTTGTAAAGAACACAGCAAGGGAAATTTCGATCGACTACATCCAGAAAGTGGTTTGTGATTATTTCGGCATTCCGGTTGATCACATCAATGCAAAAACACGGAAACGCGAAATTGTTCAGGCCCGACAGCTGGCCATGTATTTCTCAAAAAAACACACCAAATCATCGCTGGCTACCATTGGCCTGCATTGCGGAAACAAGGACCACGCCACTGTGCTTCACGCCTGCAAAACAGTCAGTAACCTGATGGACACCGATAAACAGTTCAGGGTATACGTGAACGACATTGAGAAAAAAATTCAGCACTGATTCCTGCAATTCATTAATTCGGCATGCTTTGGTAACTGATGCAAAAAGTGCAAAGGGATGAATGTATTGTTTGTGTGCCAGGGAAACACCTGCCGGTCACCATTGGCAGAAGGAATACTGAAAAAGTTGTACCACCGGTCCGGAATCTCCGGACTTGTTGACTCGGCAGGATTTTCACCTGAAAACGAAGGCATCTCCCCCAACCCACTTGCTGTTGCTGTGGCTATGGAACACGGTATCCGGATTGAAGACAAAAGAGCCAGGACGTTTCAACAGGAAGATTTTACCCGTTTCGATATCATCTACGTGATGGATCAACCCGTCATGGACCAGGTGGTGGCCATGGCCATATCCAAAGAAGCAATGGAAAAGGTTGATTTTTTGATGAACCTTTGCAACCCTGAAAAAAACACAGCCGTTCCTGATCCATACAATGCTGGCGCTATTGCATATAATTCAGTATATTCGTTGATCGAAAAAGCATGTATACAACTGGAAAACAAACTGAAACACCATGCATGACCCCGCAAATCCATCGCAATGGCCAACGGCCAGCGACATCCTTAAAGCAAGCCGTAACATTGCCCCATATATTCACCGGACCCCGGTCCTTGGCTCGTCTTACCTGAACGGAAAAACAGGAGGACAGCTGTTTTTCAAGTGCGAAAATTTCCAAAAAGCGGGTGCTTTCAAGTCACGCGGCGCCATGCAGGCCATATTGAGCCTCAGCAAAACAGCGCTATCAGCGGGCGTTGCCACACACTCCAGCGGAAACCATGCCCAGGCACTCGCCAGGGCAGCTAAACTCATGCAGACTCCTGCGTATATCGTGATGCCTGAGACAGCACTAAAGGTGAAAGTTGATGCAGTAATGGCTTACGGCGGTCAGATCACCTTTTGCAAACCAACCCTTGAGGCACGCGAGTCAACCCTTGCACAGGTTGTGTCGCAAACTGGTGCCACCATTATTCACCCATACAACGACTATCGCGTCATTACCGGTCAGGCAACGGCTTGTCTGGAACTGATCGAACAATGTGAATCGTTGGACCTTGTGCTGTGTCCGGTAGGTGGCGGAGGCCTCCTGAGCGGAACAGCACTGAGTCTGGCCTATTTCTCTGAAAACACCGCGCTCATCGCCTGCGAGCCATCAGGTGCCGACGATGCCATGCGGTCGTTCAGGGCCGGACGGATCATCCCCAGTGTGCAGCCCGATACCATCGCCGATGGCCTGCTCACCTCGCTCGGCAGCCTCACTTTTCCTATCATCAGCAAGTATGTGCAGGACATCGTGACCGTTTCCGATAAGGACATTATCAAGGCCATGCAATTGGTTTGGGAAAGAATGAAAATCATCATTGAGCCCAGTTCAGCGGTTCCGCTGGCTGCTATCCTGAACGGCAATGTTGATGTAACAGGCAAAATGGTAGGAATCATTGTATCGGGTGGAAATATTGACTTATCAAAATTCCCCTGGTAATGCAGCAGACAAAAGGCATTTTATACCTCATCCCCACCCTGCTGGGCGATACGCCACCAGCCCTTGTGCTTCCGGCAGGACTCATCAATACGGTGCGTACGCTGGACTATTTTGTAGTAGAACAATTGCGCACTTCGCGCAGGTTTTTGTCGCGGATAGGGATGGAGAAACCCATTGATTCGCTTGTATTCTTCGAGCTCAACAAGCACAGCAATCAGAACGAATTGAGGCGTTACCTCGAACCAGTACTTTCAGGCCATTCAGTTGGCTTGATGTCGGAGGCAGGTACACCATGTGTTGCTGACCCCGGATCGCTTATTGTTGAAATGGCCCATGAACTTGGCATCAGGGTGGTGCCACTTTCAGGTCCAAATGCCATACTCATGGCCCTGATGGCATCCGGATTCAACGGACAAAAATTCATGTTTCACGGCTACCTTCCCATCAATGGTGGCGAAAGGGCAATAGCCCTCAAAGCCCTTGAACTTCAGTCGGCTGAAACAGGGCAAACACAGATTTTTATTGAAACACCTTACCGGAACCTGCAAATGCTCGAGGCCATAAAAAGCCATTGCAGGCCAGGGACCTCATTGTGCGTAGCGGTAAACATCAGCCTACCCGATGAATATATTCACGCGGCTCCCTTGTCTGCCTGGAAATCACTTGTGCCCGATATGCACAAAAAGCCAGCTGTTTTTCTCATCTGGAGCGGGAATCATCGCAACAGCACATAGCAGTTGCTGAGTATGAGATAGTTGCGCTAATTCAAACTTCAACAACACCTGGTCGGCGTTGAAAAAAAAGACGGTTTCTAAGCTTTTCTAATGGTGGTGACCATGTGGTCCATGCACGTGACGGTGAGCAGCCTCTTCGGCTGAAGCTTCACGGACACCGAGGATGGCACCTGAAAAATGCAGACTCTCGCCAGCTAACGGGTGATTAAAGTCCATCTTTACGGTATGATCTCCTACTTCAACAACAACGCCATCGAGTGGATTGCCGTGCTGATCCTGCATGGTAATGCTATTGCCAACGGTAAGCAAATCCTGGTCAATCACGCCGTCGACCATGAAAATTGATTTGTCAAGGTCGATGATGGCTTCATCGGTCATTTCGCCATAAGCCTCATCGGCTGTAAGTCCGAAACTGAATGTGTCGCCCACCTGAAGTCCCTGAAGACTCTCCTCAAACTTTGGCAATAACCCGCCTACCCCGAACAGGTAAACAAATGGTTTATCTTCTTCAACTTTTTGTATCAATTCACCTGAGGCGCTTTTCTGCCTCAGTTCATAGGTAAGGGTTACTACCTTGTTGTTCCCGACTTTCATTATCATCCGATTTGATTATTATTAAACGCTTGAAAATCAATGAATAAATTTTCGGCGCAAAGGTACGTTTTTTCTGCTTAACCAGTATATACCGCCTAGCGTTATCCCAGAGGCGACGCATTAAAAATTGAGGACTTTTAAAATATATTCTTGAGACCCAGGGGCAACGCATTAAAAATTTAGGATTTTTAAAATATACTCTTGCGACCAACCAGCAAGAAGTCGCTTAGCCTTGAGGCCTATTTTGGAATCCTCTTTTTTAATCATATTAAGAGCTAACCTGTTGATTATAGAAAAGTTCATTGCTGCATTTCTGGCTCTTTTGCGACTTGAATCCTCATTAAAGGCCATATCCAAGCTCCAATGAGCATTGTTTTCAATTGCCCAGT
This sequence comes from Bacteroidota bacterium, assembly GCA_018816765.1. GTDB lineage: Bacteria > Bacteroidota > Bacteroidia > Bacteroidales > F082 > UBA6192. The sequence continues at coordinate 69 of JAHIUX010000024.1, read as the reverse complement.
GTGAGCGGATGGCACGTAATAATTGATTGGCATCGGCGTACAAGCTGCTGATATAATAACGTGATTGCG
>JAHIUX010000001.1 GCA_018816765.1 Bacteroidota bacterium | reverse complement strand
TGCGGTGATCTTTCATTGTGGAAAGATAAGACCTTAAGTCGAACTTTTTCAATATATTTATCTATTTGATTATCAGGCAAATATAATAAATATTATTGATTGAAACAAGTTTATTTAACAGAATATCAGCTATTTAAACAAATTATTTTTTACTGAATTTTTGATGTTTTTGGATCACTTTTTTTAATGCGTCGCCCCTGAGTATTTTGGCTGCTTTCTTTTTTGATAAGCTGTTCTTTTTATAACTCTTTTCCATCCTTTTTCAAGAGAAACTTAGCGCCTTGTGTGAGTACCGTGGAAGGAATATTGCTCAAAGTTTAGCAAAGAATTACAAGGTGACATAAAGGGATAATTGATAAGAATCAATAAAAACTATCCTTAGCAAATATCAAAATATGATAGCATAAAAATGATGCCTGACTCTTTATGATCCCTGATTCCGATAGCAAAATGACAACTACTTTGAATGTGTTGTGCATATGTTGTAATAAAGGTTTAATTCATGTCCACCACAAAATTGACACAATGTCTGACCGGCACTTACTCACATCACAACCATTTTTTCAGATGTTTCAGTGTTGTTCAGTTTCAGTTTAATAAAATAGGTCCCCTTGCTAATGCGATTGCCGGTATCATCCAAAAGATTCCAATAGAAACTGCCTTTGCCTGCTGTTTCATTTCTGTCAACCAGTTTTTTTACCATTCGGCCCAATTGGTTGTATGCCTCAATGCTCAGATAACCGGCATCTTGTATCTGATAGGTTATCAGCAACCCGTCCTTAACAGGATTCGGGCTAACAATAAGCATTTTCTTTTCCTGAGGTTCTTCAGGTCTAATAGGTTCGAGGCCAACCGGGTTAAACTCATATGCGCCCATATCTACCATTCCACCATACATGCGTGGCTGGCCCGCAAGGTCCTTGTCAGGCAGCACAATACCTTCGGGCAGGTCCAGGGTTCCTGCATCGATGCAGGGCGAAAAACCGCTGAGGGCGTAAGGGTAAGTGCCATAGCCCACCCATTGCGGATCGGTTGTTATATTGGTTTCATCGAAAAAGATGCTGTGGCCGGGGCCATCGGTTAGGATTGCCTCAGCGCCTCCCTGAAGTACCGAGTGGCTGAAGTGTAGGGTGTTTGGCAGGTTATTCTCGCCCCTAATGCTAAACATCTGGTTTGGAGTGTTCCCATATATAATCGAGTTGATAAATCTAACCTCGGCACCGTCAACCAATCCAATGGCAGCACCCAGTGGCGAAGTGCTGATGTTGCCCCCAATGGTACTGTTTACCACCCACGCCTTTGCCCTGTCGGAAATTGACATTCCTCCGGTAACATATAGTGTTGTATTGGAACTGTCAATATTATCTGAGATTTCGCTATTAATGAAATGCAATGTCATTCCAAGACCACCAGCTTGAATTGCCCGTAAAAACCTTAAGTCCGGTTCATAAGGACAGCAAATGGAGTAGTTATTATTGAAAACCACTGATTCGAATAAACCAAAGCATTGCTGATTAGTTAACAGCCAGTTATTTACTATTGTACCTCTCGCCAACCTGATATCATAAAACCTGGTTTTTCGAACAAACAGTGAATCCACCGCGTTAAAAATCATTCCGGGCGCAGAACTGATGTTTGTTACACCATGAAAGGATAGGTTTACGAACGTTACTCTATCAGAAGTAGTGAAATACACAAAAGACCTTCCTCCCAAACCAGATTGCTCATGATAAAAGTTCTTAATGTCCAAATTGGAAAAGGCAATTAATCGGGTAGTGGTATCACCTGAGTTAATTATACTCTCTTCCAATTCACAATCAATAACTGACTGTCCGGTAGTACTTCCTTCGATGGAGGTGTTGTTCTTGATAAACAGTGGATAAATCTCACCTGTCGCAGAGGTCGAATACAGCCCTTCGTCAAGGATTATCCGGCCAGTATGGTCTGTATCGCATCTCAGGTTATACAATGCCCAGCGAATAGACTTCATTGGGTTTTCGGGGCTAAGGCCGTCATTTTCGTCACTGCCCGACGGGGATACGTATAACGGGCCATCCTTCAAATCAAGTACATGCGCATTAGGAAGTACTTGAAAAGAATAGTCTATTTCACCTGATGTACCGCTCCTGCGGATATAGTGGTGGTTGAATCCTGCCACCGTAATGGTATCAAGCTTGATCGTATCATCCACAACTGCAAAGGTTTTACTCAGGTTCATGTCGGCTCCCAATGAAGCATAATTCATATAAATGCTGTTGCGGTTGATGGAATCAAAAACTACCGTACTGTTGCCTCCTGCCAATATTCCGCCTCCCGAAGCTGTGGCCTTATTGTTGTAAATGCTGCAGCCCGATAAGGTAAGGTGGCAAAGGGCTACAACGCAAATACCACCTCCACCGCTGCGGTAAGCATAATTTTCGGTAATCACACAATCGCTTATGACTACTGTTGATTGACCCAAGGTGATGCCTGCGCCAAAATCATATTCAATGCCACCCAAATAGGCAGAATGTCCGTTTTTGAAGGTGAGGCGGCTGATTTCGGTTCCGGCTGCCATGCGTAACAATCTCAGGCAAGTGCTGTTTCCTCCTCCGTTGATAATGGTTTGTCGGGTCATCACAGGACCCCCGTCAACAAGAGATGCTCCTGCTATCACCAATTGCTTGTCAGAGACAAACAGGTTCTCAAAGTATTCTCCAGGGTAAATCAGGACTGTATCCCCAGTGTTGGCAGCAGACAGGGCGTCGGCTATCAGCACATAGTCGCCTGTTCCGTCCTGCTTCACCCTCAGGATGTCTGCTTTGGCTGCATAAGGCAGCCAAAGCAGCATCGTAAAGGCAATGAGTTGCCAACATATCAGTTGTTTCTCATTATTCATGGTAATACTATCTTAAAACAACAAACTTGTGGTTAATCGTTGTGTTCCCAATGAAGCCGGAAACAAAGTAAACGCCCGGCAACATTGCATCAGCGGGGTCAATCTGCTTTTCGTAGTTTCCCTTTGAATAAGTACCGTGATAAACGACTTTTACCATGCGTCCGCCTGCATCAAACACCCTGAGGTCGAGTGTGTATTCTTCGGGCAATTGTAATTGTATTACAGATGCAGAATTAACCGGACTGGGATGAAGTACCATTGTTGGTTTAACGGACTGATCAACAGCTAAGGATTCACTTTTCAGGTTTACGAGATAATAGGAACGATTCTCGCTGTGTTTGATTTTTCTGCTTTCATTCCGCTCTTTGTCAGGGTTATACACCTGATAATTTCTGATCCTTCCACGATTGGTTCGTCCCGATTTCATTTCGCCATAATACAATTCAAATTCCAGTTCTCCCTCAGGTGCGCCCTGGAGGAATCCCCTGATGAGTGCCAATGAGTCTGAAGGTTCAACCACCACTGCGCCGTAACAACTTCCATCGATAAAAAGCCCTATCTCTGTAGGATTGTCTTTGGCATCAAGTTGAATAAAAACCGGAGTGTAGTCAGGTTCTTCGGTAAAACTGAAGTATACAGGATCGCGGTATTGCCGGCTCTGTTCAGGCGGGCTGATGCTGTTCCAGGTAAAATCAAATGCGGCATCGCAGGCCATCAACTGTATCATATCTCCATATTTAATGGGATATCGTTTTGATGAAATCCACTGGGAACTACTACAATCGCCTAACTTAGCGGCTGACCAATACTTTGCTTTTATTGCCCTTAGGTTTGGCAATACATATTGTAACGCATGCAGTGGGTCCTGTTGTTCGGGTAGAAAATAGCCCACAAAATTGAACCTGTCACCGTAATAATACACATCAACTGGCGTTGCCGGATCAATCCGTGTACCTGTCATAGGCAGCTGATACCAGTCGTCCTGTCCCAGATAGTTATTGTCGAATGGCACCTCAATGATGTAGCCTCGGGTGCTGCGAACCTGAGTTAAATCATTATAATTCCATAAATTACTATTTAAATCATAATTAGCTGAAATTACATTAAGGCTAATATCCGCTCTTCCTTCAATATTAAACCCGTCAGGTAGTAAAGGCTGCATGGTTTCCATCAGATTGCTCATGCTGACATAGTTATCGCCGGTTCTGTCTAAGCGGGGGAAAGAGACCCAATCAAAGTAAGGGGCTACAGGATTTGAAGGAAGAATTGGCATTACTTCAACTTCGCATTGAATACCGTCAATTTTGCTATGTCCACTTGCAAAATAAATACGATTATCCGTAAAGTCAACTGCCAATTGATTCATGAAAGTATAAGGATAATCCCGTAGGCGTTCATAATTGTCAAAACTTACTTTATCTTGCCTGAAATAATTGTCAATAATAGAAATGGACCACAATTCCATTTGATTGGAATTATCCTTATTGTAAGGCACTAATGCATAAAGTTTATGGTTGTATGTGTTGTAAACCAATGAGGTTACTGTTTGTGGCATTGTTATTGGTTTCGAACTTTGAATTATATCCTCTGCACAGCTTAAATAGTCAATTCTACTTTCTGATGAACTAAAATATACAGAATTGGTGACGCTCGCGTAAACCAAATCATTGACCTGGTATCCAATGCTTAGTTGATCAACTGAATTAGTAGTGACATCAATTACTGTAACATAATCGAAACCTTCATGCCGGATATACACTTTCTTGTGTGTTGGACTAAAAACCATTTTGTCAGGGTTATTGGTTATTCCAAAGCTATATACACCTGGATCGGCAAAATCAATCCTGACCACATCAGATTTAATATTTGATGAGCCCGGAAGTAGCGGTGCTTCATAACTCGCAACATATATCGCATCATTAATATGATCATAAACAAAATTAGCTTTTAATCTTACTTTAATATTGTTTCCCAAAGTTTGATAATTGACTGTTGCATTGCTGAAATTATATAATGCTATCCCGGCATCAACAGTAGGCCCATTTTCAACTGCACATAGCAGGTAACCTTCCTTTCCGACAAACAGTCTTCGGATATTGGAATAATTCAGAGTAATGCTGGTTGATTCGATTGTTTTTGTACTGCAATCAAAAATCTGAACTTCATTTCCCTGATCTGCAGTCACAAAATAGATCTTATTGTCGGAATGGCTGTAAACAAGATCCATAAGATAATCGCCCAAAGAATAGGATGTTACTTCCTGGCTTACGTTTTCCATTACAAATAACTGTGCATCATTCATTAAAAACGCTCTATTATAGAAATAGGTTTCATGCATTTGTTCGTTATAGAAAGCATTATATGGGGAATATCCAATTAAATCGGTGTCCTGTAAAACACCGGATGAATTTACTATTAATAAGTCACCTTTAATATAAGAAGAGATTACATATGAATTTCCTGTTACAGTCGAATGTGCCTGTCTGTAAAAGAATTGATTTGGACCCTCTTTAATCTGAGTAATTGCAGAGGTTGACGGGTCTAACAATACTACTTCAGAAATCTTACCAATCAATATTTTATTCTGATCCAATATTGTAATACTGAGTGGGCTATTCCAAAGTGTATATTCATTCAGGCCGGTAATACCTTCCACTACCCTGGTATTGTATGAACTAACAATAATGTTGGTTGCTGCGTTGAAAATGTATACATCAGGGGGAGTACTTTGATCCAAGCCCCCACCTATGATTACAGTGGAATTACCAGCATTGTAGGCACATGCAGATACAATATCTAATGGACTGTTTACATAGGTGTAAGCACTATAATTATTACCGTTAATGATCAATATTTTGGGACTTTGACTTGAGAAATCAGCAGAAAACGCATAAAGTTTATGAATACTGTTAGCAGGATCATACACATAAAGCAGCTTACTACCTTCGGTTCCATATTGACCAGTATTATTCATGATACTAGAAAGTAAATTAAATGTATTTGAGCTGAACACTTTAACTTTTCTTTCTGCATACAGATAGAACACATCATGAATCGCATTAATAGCAATGTCCTTAATAAGTGTATTCACTTCGTAGTAATTTTTCACAATGCTTTGCGTTGAAGCATCATAAACTAAGAGACTGCCGGCAAATTGATCAATCCTAACTCCATTGATCACCCAATACAGCAGCCCTTTTCTATTATCAAACTTCAATATTTGATATTGGTACACATATTCTTCATTAAACCAACTTGGTTTGCTGATAACTGGCTGTGAGAGCAAAGTGTTAGTTGATAAATCCAATGCAAGAACTTGAATGCTCTCATCTGCAATATAAAGTAAATCATTGGCTTCATCTATTGCTAATCTTGCTTCGCCTTCAAATGACCTATTGGTAGGTAAATGAGAAGTGTGTTGACTGAATTCTTCCAAATCAATGGTTGTTGTTAAACTATTTGTAGATTCTGAATAAATGAGTAGTTTCCTGTGACCAAAAACATACACATTACCATCATGAGCCAATACATCATAAGGAAGAATACCTTTGTCCTGGTCGTCAAGCCAAACCGGGCTTAGGGCTGTTTCGTTTGTCGCATATAACGTTATACCATTGGAAGATGTTGTGTCTAGAGTAGGTATTGCAGCGAAATTCTGTTCTATATATGGTTTGTAAATAATCAATGTGTCGCTTCCCTGGCCATGTATATTATGGCCTAATGTAACAAGGAATCCTAAAATAAATACAATTTTGCTTTTCATGTTGTTCAAAATTAAGTACTAAAATAAAAAAACATTACCGGCTCGATTTCCGCATAAGCCACCTTCCACCGACCAGCCTGATGGGGGTGGCCTGCTCTGTCGAACTTATTTTTACCCAATTTGAAAATATGTCGTGTTGTAACATAACTTGTGTATTTTAAATTTATGTAACCCTTGTTATGACAGGTGGGGCCAAATCTGGCATGCTTTAATCGATATAATGTAACAAGTTCCCGGGTAAGTCTGGACGTGCTTGAAAATTGAAGGGGGGGGGGGCTTGCATATTTGTTTTAATCAATAAAAACGATAAGGCTAAAGTAATCATTTACATCCAACGCAGCAAGGCTTTCTTTTTTTTTGCAAAAAAACTTATTAAGCAGTAGCAGATTTAAAATTGGCCTTCAAAATGCGACTTAAACTTTCTGCTTAAAGTCCATTTCAGAGAGCAACTATCCATAAATGCAATCCTTGCCAATTTCAGTTAAAGCCGGCACCAGGCAACACGTATTTTGGAATCAGTCTAAGGAATGTTGGCGGTCAGGTTCCGCAAGGCTCAGATGAGCAAAAACAGCCAGGCGGACAGCAGTGAAACCAACAAGGATGGCAGCAGGTTCAGGATGCTTATCTTTGTAACCTCAAGGATGTTTAGCCCAAGGCCGACCAGTAACACGCCACCCGTTGCGGTAAGGCTGCTCATCATGAGCGCGGGCATAAATGCACCGAAAATGGATGCTAGCCAGGTAAGTCCGGCCTGATAAATAAACAATGGCACGATGGAAAACAGCACGCCTGCGCCAAGTCCTGAAGCAAGCGCAACGGACGAGATGCCATCCATGAGCGATTTAATATAATACAGCTCCCTGCTTCCCTGCACGCCTTCTTCTATGGCTCCGAGTATCGTCATCGAACCCATGCAAAACAGCAAAAAGGCAGTAAGCAGCCCTTCATTGAACCTGTTGCCTCCCAGCTTAAACCGCCTGCCGATCCTATTGGCCACTGATTCGAAAAACACATCTAGCCGCAGCAATTCACCCAATAAACCGCCAATGATCAGGCTCAGGATAATCACAATCCATTGTTCTGCTTTTAGCGCCATTTGCACACCAAGCACAATGGTAAACAGGCCGATACCCTGAAAGGTGACGGTGACAAATCGTTTCGGGAGCCTGGCATGAAAAAGCAGTCCGGCTACGCTGCCTATGGTAACAGCAGCTACATTGATCAGCGTTCCGGTAATGATCATATGCCTTGTGTTGAAGCCTGTGTAAAACGTGTTTCAAGGTAATGCGTTTCAAGGCCAAATTGCTGTTTCAGGCCTGCAACCTTTTGTTCAACCTCAGCAACATCAATGCTTTTGCTGGATTTCAAGCCAATCAGAAGGAGGTTTTTCGGGGTGTGTTCAGCCTCAATGAACTCCATGATGTGACTATTGTAGCCATGTCTTTCCATGATCAACGCCCTGATGGTATCCGTCAGGATTTCGGCCTGCCGCTCCAGCAGGATACCGAATTTCAGCATCGGCAAGGCATCAAAAGGAGGTTTCATTGTTTGCCTCACCTGCTTGTGGCAACAGGGGGCACACACAATCAGCCGGGCGCCGGCTTTGATTCCGCTGGCAATGGCATCGTCAGTGGCTGTGTCGCAGGCGTGCAAGGCTATCAGCACATCGGGCTGTGGGCCGCGATAGCTGTCAATAGTGCCTTCAATAAATTGCAACCTGCTCAGCTTTGCCTCCCGTGCAATCAGGTTCGTTTTCTCAACCAGCTCAGACCGTTGCTCCACCCCGGTGATGACGACATCCAATTGCCGGTTTTCAGCGAGGTATTCATACAAGGCAAAGGTCAGGTAGGCTTTGCCTGAGCCCATATCAGTAACATGCACTGTGTCAGTGAATTCGATCTGTCTTATCAGGCCATCCAGGATTTCAACGTATTTGTTGATTTGCTTAAACTTAAACTGCATCGACGGAAGCACACTGCCTTGCCTGTCGGTGAGGCCGAGTTTAAACCACCATGGCTTTGCCGGATCGATCAGGCGTGCTTTTCGGTGATCGTGGTCACGCGCAGGCAGGCTGCGCTTTTCGATTGTTTTTTTTATCAGTTTGGCAGAGCCTTTCCTGTTCGAAAGCAAAGTGAAGTCAGCATCGACAGTAAGCAGGCTGGCTGCAAAAAAATGCGCAGCCAGCAAACCGATGACTTCCTGTGCAGCCTCAGCAGGCGGAAAATTTTTTACCAGATCACGCGTAGCGTACTTGTAGGTGAACGACAGGCTGTCGTTATCCTTCAGGCGGATCAATTTTACGTACACATTCTTCAGTTCGGCCTGTTTGCTTACTGGCTTGCTGAGTGTAAGCTTGATAAAGAAATTGCCGGCTATCGCCTGCTGCATGGCCTCCATCAACTCAAAGAGTGCATTTTCCATGGTGTTTTCCTGAACAGCAAAAGTACACATCAAACCAAAGCAGAGCAAAAATCCCCTTTTTGATTTGTGTTCTAATTTAATAATGAATGCCTTTTTGCTGCAAATGAAATGTTTAGCATCTAGTCCATTAGTGATCACTGTCTATTGTTATAGCCACTGTGCATAAAAATACACAGATTAATTCCTGGAAATGGGCATCATTACTGATCACCTGATACTGAATATCCAGGTAACATCTCCGTCTTCAACTGTCAATACGCTGGAAAAGGTGGTCAAAATGTCAGCTAAATCCGGATGGCACAGCCTTTGATTTGCTAATGCCCAAAACCTAAAAAATTTTTCATTATGCAAAAAGGATCCATCGAAGTAAAAACCGAGAACATTTTTCCCATCATTAAAAAGTTTCTCTACTCCGATCATGAAATATTTCTCCGAGAGTTGGTCAGCAATGCGGTTGATGCCACACAAAAGATCAAAACCCTTGCTACGTCAGGCCAGTTCAAGGATGAGCTTGGGGATATCACCATCCAGGTTGAAGTCGACAAGAAGAAGAAAACCATCACGATTCGCGACCGCGGCATCGGCATGACGCAGGATGAGGTTGAAAAGTACATCAACCAGATTGCTTTCTCGAGCGCTGAAGAATTTGTGAAAAAATTCAAAACCAAGACCGAAGCAGAAGCAAATGCCATCATCGGACATTTTGGTTTAGGCTTTTATTCTTCGTTTATGGTTTCGGAAAAGGTTACACTGCGCACCAAGACCTATAAAAAAGGCGGAAGCACGAAAGCCGTGCAGTGGGAATGCGACGGTAGTCCGGAATACACCATGACCGAAATTGACAAAAAAGACCGCGGAACCGAAGTTGTACTGCACATCGACAAGGAAAACCTTGATTTCCTCGAAGAATACAAGCTGCGTGAACTGCTGACAAAATACTGCAAATTCCTGCCTGTACCCATTCAGTTTGGCACAAAAAAAGAACAGGAACCCATCGAAGGCGAAACAGACAAAGACGGCAACCCAAAAACCAAAACCATTGAGAAGCCGTGGATGATTAACAACACCTCTCCCCTATGGAAAAAAGCGCCATCCGACAGCACAGACGAAGACTATAAATCGTTTTACAGGGAGCTTTATCCGATGAATTTCGATGAGCCACTGTTCCAGATTCACCTCAATGTCGACTACCCCTTTAACCTCACCGGAATCCTCTATTTCCCGAAGGTAAAACACAATTACGAGCTTCAGCGCAATAAAATCCAGTTGTATTGCAACCAGGTGTTCGTCACCGACTCGGTTGAAGGCATCGTGCCCGACTTTCTGACCATGCTGCATGGTGTGATCGATTCGCCTGATATTCCGCTGAATGTGAGCCGATCGTTCCTGCAAAGTGACCAGAATGTTAAAAAGATATCAAGCCATATTTCGAAAAAAGTGGCCGATAAGCTCGAAGACCTGTTCAAAAAGGACCGTGAAAATTTCGAAAAGAAATGGGACGACATTAAGATTTTCATCCAGTATGGAATGATCTCTGATCCCAAATTCTATGAAAGGGCCGAAAAATTCGTGCTGCTAAAGAACACCGAAGGAAAATTCTTTACCCTCGAAGAGTATGAAAAGCACATCGAAGGCCAGCAGAAAGATAAACACAAGAAGCTGATTTACCTTTACTCTTCAAACAAAGAAGAGCAGTTTGGCTATATTGAACAAGCCACTTCACGCGGATACGACGTGCTGCTGATGGATGGCGTGCTCGACAGCCATTTTGTGAACACCATGGAGCAGAAACTGAAGGATGCCGGTTTTGCCAGGGTGGATTCAAACACCATCGAAAAACTCATCGAAAAAGACGACACCGTGCTGCCTTCGAAGCTTGACGACACCCAGAAAGAAAGCATCAAAGAAGCCTTTGAACGCAATATCGACAAAAAACAATTTGAGCTCGCGTTCGAAAACCTGAGTGAAAGCGACAGCCCGGTGATGATTACCCAAAACGAGTTTATGCGCCGCATGAAAGACATGAGTGTGCTGGGTGGCGGACCCATGATGGGTTTGGGCGACCTGCCAGACTCATATACCCTGGTGGTAAACGCCAATCATCCATCCATTTCAAAGTTGGCCGATGCTGACGATGCAGAACGGGATTCAACTATCAGCCAGCTTTACGACCTTGCCCGCTTGTCGAAAAACCTGCTGAAGGGCAAAGCCTTGAATGACTTCATTCAGCGTAATTTAACCAGGCTCTAAACAAAAATCGGCCAATGCGATGGCAGCACCGATGAACAGGTAGCACCGTATTCGTACTGACCATCGCATAGGCAAAACACAAATAATTGATTACTTTAGCAAAATAATACACATCACATGAAAAAGAGCATTATTATTCTCGTAGTTATCGGCGCAGTGTTGTTCATTGGCTACAGCATGTTCAAATCGACCTATAACAATATGGTAACCAAAGGCGAACAGGTTACAGCACAGTGGGCACAGGTAGAAAACGTTTACCAGCGCCGTGGCGACCTTATCCCAAACCTGGTGAACACGGTGAAAGGCTTTGCTGCCCAGGAGCAGGAAGTACTCATCGGCGTTGTCGAGGCAAGGGCAAAAGCAACCAGTGTAAACATAGATGCCTCCAAATTAACCGCCGACAATATGCAGGCGTTTCAGCAGGCACAGGACGGCCTCAGCGGAGCATTGGGCAGGCTGATGGTGGTGGTTGAAAAATACCCTGAGCTGAAATCAAACCAGAATTTTCTTGAACTCCAGGCGCAGCTCGAAGGCACTGAAAATCGCATTGCCACCGAAAGGCAGAAGTTCAATGATACCACCAAGGAATACAATACTTATCTGAAAAAATTCCCGACAAACCTCTTTGCAGGTATGTTCGGATTTGAAGCAAAAGCCTATTTCGAGGCTGTAAAAGGTGCCGACAAAGCACCCGAAGTGGATTTCAGTAAGTAACCAGTTAAGTTTCAGTCATTATGCCAGACGCACAGGATTTTTTTACCCAAACGCAGAAAGACCAAATCATCAAGGCCATTGCGCACGCCGAGAACGAAACTTCAGGCGAGATCAGGGTGCATATCGAAAGCCATTGTAAACATGATGTGCTTGACCGTGCAGCCTTTCTGTTCGAAAAGCTGGGCATTAAAAAAACCGCTGACAGGAATGGCGTACTGTTCTACCTGGCCATCAACGACCGGAAATTCGCGATCATCGGCGACAGCGGCATCAATGCAGTGGTTGAGAAAAATTTCTGGGAAGATGTGAAGGAAATGCTGCGGGAACATTTCAAACAAGGTGATTTCGTTACAGGATTGACCAAGGGAATCGAACGCTCGGGCATGAAACTAAAACATCATTTCCCTTATAAGGCAAATGATGTGAATGAACTTTCCGATGAGATTTCATTTGGTTGATGCAGTGGTGAAGCTGAAAACAGCTGCCTCCACCACATCGGTGAAGGTGCATTCTGCCGAAGGAGTTTGACAAGGAAAAATAATTTAGCGCTCTGATTATGAAGTTTTTAAAATATCTCTTTGCCATTGCATCAATGTTTGCAGTGATCTTTGCTCAGGCACAGAACATTCCTGAGCGTCCTGATCCGCCACGCCTGGTGAATGATTTTACCCAAACCCTGAGCAAGTCACAGGCCGATGCCCTCGAAAGGAAGTTAAGGGACTACAACGACACAACGTCCACCCAGATTGTGGTGGTGTTGGTTCCCGACCTTCAGGACTACGAACCCCAGAATTATGCGTACAAAATTGGAGAAACCTGGGGTGTTGGCCGGGCTGGTAAAAACAATGGAGCCGTAATCCTGATCAAACCCAAGATGAAAAACAGCCGTGGCCAGGCATTTATTGCCACCGGTTATGGCCTCGAAGGACCAATACCCGATGCCCTTGCCAAGCGCATCGTGGAAAATGAAATGATTCCTTCGTTCAGCCAGAACGATTATTACCACGGCATCGATGCAGCCATCAATACCATGATGTCGCTGGCTTCGGGTGAGTTCACGGGAGAAGATTATCTCAACAGCCACAACCCCTCTCCCGGAGGAGTGTGGTTCATTCCGATCATCATTATCATCATTATTGTGTTTCTGATGCGTAATTCTCAAAACAACAACCACCTTGGCAGCAGAGGAAGCCTCCCCTTCTGGACAGCCTTGTGGCTGGCAAGTCAGGCTGGCAGGAGCAATTCAGGCAGTTGGGGCAACTTCACCGGAGGCTCAGGTGGATTTGGCGGCGGTGGCGGCGGCTTTGGCGGCTTTGGAGGCGGCAGCTTTGGCGGCGGCGGTGCCGGTGGAAGCTGGTAAAGCCAGCTGCACAAATCAAGGCATTTGATCGCTACCAACAGCATGAACTTATACCAGAAGTGCACCCATTATGAAGTGGGTGCACTTTTTTTATTGCTTGTAGTTGTTCACAGCTTTTTTTTTAAAACATTTCAGCTTTCATTAAATTTCATTGTATATTTGGGTGATTGCTTGCAAGGCAAGGTTTTCAATTGTATTCATGGGCTGTTTCATGCAGGTCGTGTTGTTTTTTCAAAGAAATTTGAGCCTGCATAAAAAAATATTCAAGTAATATAATACTTGTATGAGTTTTTTGATTTGAAAATCTTTCTATATTTGAAAAGTCAATCAATTGCAAAATAACACAAGTACAATATCCTATTAATGAGGAGATTGCATTTATACCGAATTCAAAATCTCAACTCAATCATAATTAGCATCAAAAATGATGATTAGATTTTTATCCTTGTTAGGTAACATTAACCGGGTAGTCATGCTGTTTGTGCTCATGGGGGCCTTGCTCCCATCGATGCGTGTAAAAGCCCAGACACCTGAAGCTGAAAAACTATTTCAGGAGTGCAAGGCCTGCCACAACATCAATGAGCCAAAGCTGATCGGGCCGTCGCTTGCGGGAATTACCCAACGCCGGACAACAGAATGGCTGGTTAAGTTCATCAACAACTCACAGGCCATGATTCAGGCCGGCGACCCGATCGCGGTCAAGCTATTCGAAGAAAACAACCGGATTCCGATGCCTTCGCACAACTTCACCGAAGCGCAAATCCTCGACATCCTGAAGTACATCGAAAATGGCGGGAAAGTGGCTGCAGAGTATGCTGTTGCTGCCGACACTGCCGCTAATGCAAAACAGGCGATGCTGGATCAGATGGCCAAAACCCAGGCGGAACGCGAAGCCAGGTTGTCGGACCTCGAAAGGGATGCAAACCGGAATTTCAGGACAACATTTATCATCACCCTGCTCATCCTGATCATTGTTTTGGTCGATTTGTTTGGCACCAAAATTATCAAAGCCAGGTTCGTGCATTCGGTCCTGATTATTGTTTCGCTGTTTATCATGGGTGAAATCGCCTACAAGGAAGCCTCTATGTTAGGTCGTCAGCAATACTATCAGCCCGATCAGCCGGTGTGGTTTTCACATAAGGTACATGCCAGTCAGAACCAGATCGACTGCAAATATTGCCACAGCACCGCCGAACAGAGCAAATCGGCCGGCATCCCGGGCACACATGTCTGTATGAACTGCCATAACGTTGTGAAATCAGGAAAGCTCACCGGTACAACTGAAATCGCCAAGGTGCTCGATTCGTGGCAAACAGGAAAACCCATCGAATGGATCAAGGTACATAATTTGCCCGACCATGTATTTTTTAGTCATGCCCAGCATGTTAACGCCGGAAAAATCGACTGCATCGAATGCCATGGCGACCTCAAAACCATGGATGTGGTGATGCAGGTGAAAGACCTCAGCATGGGATGGTGCCTCGACTGTCACCGCAAAACCGAAGTGCAGTTCGCATCAAACAGCTTCTACAACACCTACGAGAAATTGCACGAACAAATGAAAAGCGGTGCAATTAAGAAAGTGACCGAAGACATGGTAGGTGGCGACAATTGCATGAAATGTCATTATTAAACTTATAATCGCTTATACAATTCTGAATGGAAAAGAAATATTACAAAAGCCTCGAAGAACTGAGTTTAGTAATTGATCAGGAATCAGGCCAAGAAATATTGGGGGATAAAAAAAGCATCCTTGCATTACAGACCGAAGCAAAGTCAGGCAACGGACCTACACGAAGGGATTTTCTGAAAATATTTGGATTCACCGTGGCATCGGCAGCAGTGGCTTCCAGTTGCGAGCAACCCGTTCGAAAGGCCATTCCATACCTCATTCAACCCGAGGAGATGGTTCCTGGAAAAGCAAGTTATTATGCTTCCACCTTTTACGATGGTGTCGATTATTGCAGCATCCTGGTGAAGGTACGCGACGGAAGGCCCATCAAAATTGAAGGCAACACCTTATCCACTGTGAGCCGCGGAGGAACAAGCGCCAGAACACAAGCCTCAGTGCTGAACCTTTACGACAATTCGCGCCACACAAAACCTGCCATCAAGGGTGAAGAAACAAGCTGGGAACAGATGGACCAGCAGTTGGTTCCGTTGTTGGAGGCCATCAACCAAAAAGGAGGTAAAATTGTTATCCTCTCCTCCTCCATTATCAGCCCGTCAACAAAGGCAGCGATTTCGCTTTTCGCATCCCATTACACCAATACCGAACACGTTCAGTACGATGTTATTTCAGCCTCAGGGATGTTGCAGGCCAACGAAACAGCCTTTGGAAAAGCATTTATTCCTGCCTACCATTTTGAGCGCGCCAAATTGATTGTAAGCTTCGATGCCGACTTTCTGGGCAGCTGGCTTTCCCCGGTTGAATTTACCAAGCAGTATACTGCAAACCGCAAGCTGCACGAAGGTAAAAAAACCATGTCGCGACACCTACAATATGAAGGCGGCATGTCGCTTACCGGGTCAAATGCCGATAAACGCCTGATGTTGAAACCTTCGGAACAAAAGGCCACTATTGCCACCTTGTATAACGAACTGGTTCAACTTACCACTGGCACACAAAACACCACAAACGCAAGCCTCGACATGGCACCGCTTGCCGCCGAACTGCTTGAAGCAAAAGGAGAATCGCTGGTGGTTTGCGGCAGCAACGACACAGAAACCCAGTTGCTGGTTGTTGCCATCAATGCCTTGCTGGGCAATTATGGAAACACCATCGACACCGGCGTGCACCTGAAGGTAAGGCAAGGAATCGACAGCAATATGGCAAGTTTGGTGGATGAAATGAACGCCGGCGCCGTGGATGGTATCATCCTTTACGATGTAAATCCGGTTTATGACTATCCCGACAGGGAGAAATTCATCAGCGGCCTGCAGAAAGTTGGACTGAAGATTGCCATGCCGGTACTTAATGA
Source organism: Bacteroidota bacterium (assembly GCA_018816765.1). GTDB lineage: Bacteria > Bacteroidota > Bacteroidia > Bacteroidales > F082 > UBA6192. The sequence goes on along the minus strand of JAHIUX010000001.1, from coordinate 23,311 downwards.
AGAGACTTCGGTGTATGCCGATTATATCTGCCCGGATCACCATTACCTTGAAGCCTGGAATGATGCAGAAGTGAAGACTGGCCATTATTCGCTCGCACAGCCGGCCATTCGTCCGATTTTCAGCACCCGTGCTGCACAGGAAAGCCTGCTGGCCTGGTGCGGAAGCAAAATGGATTTCAGAAAATTCATTCAGGAATATTGGGAAAAGAACCTGTTCCCAAAAGCTGGATTCGCTGGCACATTCACGGCATTTTGGAACGAAAAGCTGCATGATGGCGTTTACAACTCTGGCGAAAAAGAGTTGGAGGTAGTTGCCTATAAAGCCCCCGAACTGGGTGCAATCGTGCAAAACATCAAGGGTAATGAGGCAGAAGCAGTCGACCTGGATTTGTATTTTAACATCAGCGTTGGAACAGGAAAATACGCCAACAACCCCTGGCTGCAGGAGTTACCCGATCCCATCACCAAAGCCTGTTGGGATAATTACGCATGTGTATCTCAAAAACTTGCTGATCAATATGGCCTTGCTGACGAGAGCCTGATCACGATCAATAAGTTAGGACCGTTTCCAGTGTTGATTCAACCCGGACAGGAAGCAAACACCGTTTCGATCGCTCTGGGCTATGGCCGCGAGAAAGCTGGTCTTGCTTCAGAGGGTGTGGGAGTGAACGCTTACCCGTTGGTGACCTTGTCAAACGGAAACAGAAGTTTCGAACTTTCTGGAGTGACAATAGAAAAAGTTTCGGGCGAATACAAAATCGCGCGTACACAAACTCATCACTCGATGGAAGGCCGCGAAATTATCCGCGAAACCAATCTCGGGGCTTACCTCGAAGATCCAAAGTCGGGCAATGAAGTGCGGGAAGAAATTCTGGCCCATATGAAGACGCTGTATCCCAAAAAGGATTACGACGGATTGCATTGGGGCATGGCCATCGACCTGAACTCCTGCACCGGCTGCAATGCCTGTATCGTGGCTTGCTCTGCCGAAAACAATGTTCCTGTCGTGGGCAAAGAACAGGTGCTCAAGGCCAGGGAGATGCATTGGATCAGAATTGACCGTTATTATACAGGTGATCCTGAAAACCCTGAACTTGTGCGTCAACCGATCATGTGCCAGCATTGCGACAATGCACCATGCGAAAACGTTTGCCCTGTTGCCGCCACCACCCACTCAAACGAAGGCATCAACCAAATGGCCTACAACCGCTGCATCGGTACAAGGTATTGCAACAACAACTGTCCGTACAAGGTTCGCCGTTTCAACTTCTTCGACTACACCAATTCCGATGCCTTCACCGGCAACCTGCACGATACCGCAAACATGGAAACGGACCTCAGAAAACTGGTGCTGAATCCGGATGTTGTGACAAGGGCCAAGGGGGTCATCGAAAAATGTTCCTTCTGTATTCAGCGCATCCAGGAAAAGAAACTGGATGCCAAAATGGAAAACAGGATGCTTGCCGATGGTGAAGTACAGCCGGCCTGCGCCCAATCATGCCCTGCCGATGCCATCATTTTTGGCAACCTGAATGACAGCAACAGCAAGGTTTCGAAAATGTTTGCAGATGAACGCAATTACCATGTGCTCGAAGAACTGCACGTGATGCCATCAGTCGGCTATCTGACGAAAGTAAAAAACACAAACGCATAACCAAATTCAACAGAGAATGTACGTATCTCCAATTCGAGAACCACTGATCAAGGGGAACAAAGATTACAGCCAGGTGACCAAAGATATTCTGGCACCAATGGCTGGAACTCCTTCGAAATACTGGTATATGGGAATGACCATTGCTGGTGCTGCTGCACTGTTTGGGGCCTGGGCTTCGTTCATGACCGTGTTTTACGGCATTGGAACCTGGGGAACAAACAAAACAATAGGCTGGGCCTGGGATATCACCAACTTTGTTTGGTGGGTTGGTATCGGTCATGCCGGTACATTTATCTCAGCCATTTTGCTGCTCTTCCGTCAAAAATGGAGAACCAGCATCAACCGCTCGGCCGAAGCCATGACACTCATCGCGATTGCCTGTGCCGGTTTTTTCCCATTGATTCACATGGGCCGACTCTTACTGGGCTTTTTCATATTTCCATATCCCAACACCAGGGCTTTATGGGTCAATTTTAACTCGCCCCTGCTGTGGGACGTATTTGCGATTTCGACCTATTTCGCCGTTTCGCTGGTTTTCTGGTATGTGGGCCTCATCCCTGATATTGGAACCGTACGCGACAAGGCAAAGGACAAAATCAGAAAAGCCATCTATGGCTTCCTGAGTTTTGGCTGGACCGGTTCGGCCAAACACTGGTCGAGGCACGAGACCATCAGCCTTATCCTCGCCGGACTGGCCGCACCATTGGTTTTGTCGGTGCATACCATTGTAAGTTTCGACTTTGCGACTTCGGTCATTCCGGGCTGGCACACCACCATTTTCCCGCCATATTTTGTTTCGGGAGCTATCTTTTCGGGGTTTGCCATGGTGCTTACCTTGCTGATCGTTACGCGAAAAGCCTTGCACCTTGAAGATTATATCACCGTGAACCACGTTGAGTCGATGAATAAAATCATCATTCTTACAGGCTCCATTGTGGGGATCGCTTACCTTACCGAGTTCTTTATGGCCTGGTACTCAGGAGTTGAATACGAAACCTACGCCTTTTTTAACAGGGCTTTCGGACCTTACGCCTGGGCTTACTGGATCATGATGACCTGCAACGTGATTACCCCACAGCTCTTCTGGTTCAAGAAAATCAGGACGAATCTAGTGGCTACCTTTATCATCTCCATCTTTGTGAATATCGGGATGTGGTTCGAGCGTTTCGTGATTGTGGTCACTTCGCTCCACCGCGATTACCTGCCCTCAAGCTGGACCATGTACAAACCAACCATTGTTGAAGTTGGATTATATGTTGGAACATTAGGCCTGTTTTTCACCCTCTTCCTGCTGTTTATCAGGGTGTTTCCGGTTATTGCAATTGCCGAAATCAAGAGTGTGTTAAAATCATCAGGTGAACATCAAAAACATGCCGACCATGAATAAATACATCACCGCATACTACAATGACGAAGAGGACCTGTTGAAAGGGATCAAACAACTGAAATCAAAAGGGATTGATGTTGCCGATGTGATGACGCCTTTTCCTGTTCACGGACTGGATAAAGCGCTAGGTTTCAGGCGATCGAGACTGACCCGTGTGGCCTTTATCGGAGGAGCAATTGGCGGACTTACAGGATTCTTGTTTCAGGCATGGGTATTCACCAAAGCCTATCCACTGAATTTTGGCGGAAAACCATTTTTCGCTGTTCCTTCCTTTATTCCGGTGACCTTCGAAATGACCGTACTTTTTGCGGCTTTCAGCATGGTTATCGCTTTCTTTATCCGGAGCAATATCGGTCCCGGTGCTAAAACTATTATCCATGACGAACGTTCGACTGACGACCGCTTTTTACTCGTCGTGGATATTCAGGAAGACGAGGAAGTAAAACAGGTGGAAAAAGCACTTGCCGAGGCCGGTGCATTAGGAATTCAATTTAAAGCATAGAAATAAATCAGCTATGGAGAATCAATCATTTACGCTTCCAAAAAAACTGATTAATGTCGCCATTGGAATGGTGATAATCGGGCTCATTTCGCTGGCGTACGGATATTTTGGCGGACTTGGTGGCGAACGCATCGCTGCAAACCTGCTGATGAACAATGTATATTTCCTGGGCATCGCGCTCATCGGATTGTTTTTTGTTGCAGTGCATGCCATAGCCGAATCAGGCTGGCAGGTTAGTGTGCAGCGTATCGGAGAGGCCATGAGTGCCTTTATTCCTGTTGCTGGCGTGCTGATGGCCTTGCTTTTTATCCTCGGTGGAATGCATGCCCTGTATGAATGGACCCATGCCGACCATATGGATGCCATCCTTTTAAAGAAAGCAGCTTATCTGAATATTCCATTCTTTTCGATCAGGTTTGCTGTTTACTTCGCAGGCTGGATAGTGTTGGCCCACCTTATCAGGAAAACCTCGGCCAAGCTCGATTTGAACGGTGAAATTTTTTATTTCAACCGCCTGCGGATGCTTTCGGCCCTGTTTATCGTGTTTTATGCCGTTACCAGTGTTACTTCTTCTTGGGACTGGTTGATGTCGATCGACGCCCACTGGTTCAGCACCCTCTATGGCTGGTATATTTTTTCGGGAATGCTCGTTAGCGGTGTAGCCGTATTGATCATCATTCTGTTTATTCTCAAACGCATGGGCCTGATGACCCATGTGAATGATGAGCATGTGCACGACCTGGGCAAATACCTGTTTGGTTTCAGCATTTTCTGGGCTTATCTGTGGTTCTCACAGTATATGCTCATCTGGTATGCAAATATCCCTGAAGAAACGGTTTATTTCTATACCCGCATCAATCAATTTGGGACCATATTTTACCTGAACCTTGTCCTGAATCTCGTTGTGCCGCTGCTGCTGTTGATGACACGCAATTCAAAACGCATGTTCCTCGTGTTGTTGCCTGTTGCCATCGTGGTATTTATCGGACATTGGATTGACCTCTACCAGATAGTGATGCCGGGAGCAGTAGGCGAAGAAGCCGGCATCGGGTTGCTCGAAATCGGATTAACCATTGGGTATGCCGGATTGTTCCTCCTGGTTGTTTTCCGCTCCTTATCGAAACATCCGCTGGTTCCGAAAAACCATCCGCTGTATAAAGAGAGTCTTGAGTATCACACAAACTATTAAGCCTTATGCGAAACTTAATTAAAATAGCCTTTCCCATGCTGATGATTGCTTTCCTGATGTCATGCAACAGGGACAAAAATCATCCCGGTTACACTTATTTTCCCGACATGGCATATTCTCAGGCAGCCGAAACCTATTCACCCAGTGCTGTTTTCGCAGATGGACGAACAATGATTACTCCTGCTGAAGGCACCATACCACGCGGCTTCACACCCTATCCTTTTAAAGCCAAATCGTTTGAAGATCAGGTAGCTGCGGGCAAAACCCTGATGAATCCACTCGAGGCCAGTACCGCCGTAATTACCGAAGGCAAACGACAGTACGAAATCTATTGCATTCATTGTCATGGCGCCCAAGGCAAAGGCGATGGACACCTGTATACAAGCAAGCTGTTCCTGGCCAAGCCTGCTAACCTCATGGATCCCATTACTCAAAACAAACCTGACGGAGAAATCTACCACATCATTACGATGGGAACGCTTTCGGGCCTCATGGGGCCTCATGGCAGTCAGGTTCAATCACAAAACAGGTGGGCAATCATCCATTATCTGAGACAGCTGGCCAAGTAACCTATTACCAAGCATTTTAAGGATACACCATTTTACAGGCCTCCTGTCGGCTCGCGCCCCAGGAGGCTTGTCAGCAATAAAAAGAAACGCCAATGCTTATCGAAAAAAATACGATCGGACTCATCTGGTATCAGGTGACGGATCAGGCTGACGGAAAAACACTTCAACAGCTTCGTCCTGAGCAGGCTGAAGAATTTCTGTTCGGACACGGACTGCTGCTCAACGCCTTCGAACGCCAACTCATGGGCAAAGCCCCGGGCGAGGCATTTTCATTCGAAGTGCCCTGCCGGGAAGCCTATGGCGAAATTGATCCCCGTGCGATCTTCGACCTGCCACTCACTACATTTGCCGATGAAAATGGGCTTATTGATGATGAAATCGTGCAGGTAGGACATGTGTTTCCAATGGCTGACAGTGATGGTAACCGGCACCTTGGCAAGATCATTCGCAAAATGAGCGATCGGGTCACAATGGATTTCAATCATACCATGGCAGGGAAAAACCTGGTGTTTTCGGGCGAAGTCGTTGCGGTAAGGAATGCCACAACCGATGAAATTATTGCCCTCGCAGGCAATCAGGCAGCAGATTTTACCGTTAGTCAGGGACAAGCGAACAAATCAATTTTCGAAGTTTAACAAACCCTTCAAACATGAAAAACACCTTTCAATTAATTGCAGTTATTGTGATGACGGTGATGCTTACATCGTGCAGTTTTCTGGGAAAGAACAGGATTAATGAAAGCGACGATTCAACATGGAAGTGGAGCGGAACCCTTACACAGGATGTAGCTGCCACACACAAATCGACCGGCCGTACGGTGCTGAAGGCCAGTTTTCTGACTTTGACCGGAAAACTAAGCAGCGCGATGGTCGAAGGAGGCGTGCAACAAGCCATGAAATACTGTAACCTGCAGGCTTATCCACTAACCGATTCACTTTCGAAAACCTACCATGTGTCGATCAAACGCCTGGCGGCAAAAACCAGAAATCCGGCCAACGCCATGGGACCTTTCGAGAAAGAAATCTTTGATACCTATGACCGTTTGAATGCCCAAAAAGAATCGATCATGGACCAGGTGGTACTTACAAAAGACAACTACCTCGAATATTATGCGCCCATCATCCTGACAAACCAATGCCTGAGCTGCCACGGAAATCCCGACAGTGACATCAAAGCTGAAGACCTTGCGCTGATCAATTCGTTATACCCGGCTGACATGGCTACCGGTTTCAAGCCGGGCGATCTTCGCGGCATGTGGCGAATCCGCTTTATGCCTGCCAGGCAGAAATAATCCACATGGAAAAAACGGCATGTGTGCACTGTGGAGCCGATTGCGGAAGCAGTCCTGTTATACATGACGATAAGCCATTTTGCTGTCATGGGTGCAAGACCGTATATGCCCTGCTGAGCGAAAAGGACCTTGGCCAGTATTATGCCATTCAGCCGATGTCGGGTATTAAGCTCGGACAGGTGCAATCACTCAGCAAATTTGCCTTTCTCGATCATGATGAAATCAACGAAAGCCTGCTTGATTTTCGCGATGGGACCAGCGCACGTGTCACTTTTTTCATTCCTACAATCCATTGTGCTTCGTGTATCTGGCTCCTCGAGCACCTCGACACCCTGCACAAAGCGGTCACTTTTTCTTCGGTGAACTTCCCAAAGAAAGAGGTCCATATTACCTTTCGCACCGACCAGATCAGCCTCCGTCAACTAGCCGAATTATTGGCTGCCATACATTATGTGCCGGAAATAACCCTTGATCAGCTCGATAAAAAGTCACCCGCTAAAACAAACCGCAGCCTGTTATTGAAAATCGGGATTGCAGCCTTCAGTTTCCTGAATATCATGATGTACAGCTTTCCGGAATACCTTCCCGGCGGAGATCTCCTCGAGCAGGAATTCAGGTATGTGTTTGGATGGCTTAGCTTCCTGCTGATATTGCCTGTTGTTTTCTTCAGTGCAAACGATTATTACCTTTCAGCATGGAAGGGCCTGAAGCATAAAATCATCAGCATCGATTTACCCATATCTCTTGGTATCATTGCCCTGTTTCTGCAAAGCAGCTGGGTGGTGTTTAGCGGAAATGGCATTGGTTATATGGATTCCCTGGCCGGACTTATCTTTTTCCTGCTTATTGGGAAATGGTATCAGGGAAAAACCTATCAGGCTTTGTCGTTCGACCGCGATTACAAATCCTATTTTCCTGTTGCCATCACCCGCATCGGAAATGGATCAGAAAATATCGTTCCGATCAAGGACCTGAAAACAGGTGACCATATCCTTGTCCGAAACCAGGAACTTATACCTGCTGATGCGCGTATTGTGCGTGGTCAGGGGAATATAGACTATTCGTTTGTTACCGGTGAATCAATGCCGGTTGCCAAAGCAACAGGTGATTTTATTTACGCAGGAGGGCGGCAGGCAGGAAGCTCTATCGAACTGGTGATTGAGCATGCCGTTGAGCAAAGTTACCTTACGCAGCTCTGGAACCAGCAGAGTACCAAGCAGGATGCTTCTCGTCTAAAGAACCATGTGAACAACGTGAGCCACTATTTCACCATTTCGATCCTTGTAATCGCCTCGGCTGCATTTGCCTATTGGGCAACTATCGATGTGGGCAAGGCTGTGTTTGTGTTCACTTCTGTATTAATCATCGCCTGCCCCTGCGCACTGGCGCTAACTGTGCCATTCACATTTGGCAGTACCATGCGTGTTTTCGGGCACAAAGGCTTTTACCTCAAGTCGACTGATGTGATTGAACAGTTGCACAACATCAACACCATTGTGTTCGACAAAACAGGAACCATCACGATGAACCGGGAAGTGGAGGTGCGTTTTCACGGGAACCCGCTAACGGAGGCAGAAAATTCGCTGGTGCGATCGCTTGTGCGCCATTCGGGCCATCCATTAAGTGTGATCCTCAACGAACGGCTGTTGGATTCACCTGCGTATGAACCAGATTCATTTGAAGAAATCCATGGCATGGGCATCACCGGCGTAGTTCTGAACACCAGGGTAAACATCGGTTCAAAGCGTTTTGTAACTGGTGAGGCAGCTGAAGAAACCAGAAACGACAGCCGGGTGTATATCAGCTTTTCGAACCGCCAGGCCGGATATTTTACCATCGAAAACGTTTACAGGGAAGGGCTGGCTGACAATATTCAACAGCTTAAAAAAATCGCATCCCTCCACCTGATTTCCGGCGACAATGATGCCGAAGCCGCAAAATTGTCGCAGGTTTTTGGCGAAGGATCCAAATTGCTGTTTAACCAAACACCAACGGATAAAAAGGCCTATATCGAAAAGCTAAAAGCCGAAGGTAAAAAAGTGCTTATGATTGGCGATGGGCTTAACGATGCCGGGGCGCTTGCTTCGAGCAAGGTGGGAATTTCTGTTGCTGACGATGTGTTTAGTTTCTCCCCAGCCTGTGATGCCATCATGGAATCGGTCCGATTCAGGGACCTTGGTAAATTCATCGTGTTTACCCATAAAAGTTTCACCATCATCTGGATCAGTTTCGCAATCTCCCTTTCATATAATATTGCCGGACTTGGCTTTGCCATCACCGGACAGCTATCGCCACTAATTGCGGCTATCCTCATGCCATTAAGCTCCATCTCGGTGGTTGCATTCGCAAGTATCTCGGTCAAATTGCTTTCAAAATATGCGCTGTAAACGCCTTGAAACGGTAAAATATTCACAGGCAACGATCGGAAAAAGATATATAATTATACTGCATATATTTGTTCTTCTGTTATTTAGCTAAGCTGAATTTTATTATTTAGATTTATTCTAAATTAAGTGTTTTGAAATAAATAATGCCTTCATTGATTAACTTTGTATCAAACTTCGTAATGAAGAACCTTATTACCTAAATGGCAGCCATCATATTTTTAATCATTCTTGGAATCATCGTTGCAGGTGGTTTTCTGGTCGCTTTTATTTGGGCCGTGACCAGTGGCCAGTATGATGATGACTATTCACCTTCGGTCAGGATGCTGTTCGACAACAAGCTGCCCACGGAAGAAAATGCCACGAAAGAAACTGAATCAACAACAACAATAACCAAAAATTAGATTATGGAGTTACAGAAATTTACCTATGACAACAGGATTGCGCGCTTGTTTATGAATGCCACCATCCTGTGGGGCATTGTAGGCATGCTGGTGGGATTGACGATTGCCCTTGAGTTGATTTTTCCCCTCATGAGCAACAACATCCCCTGGCTTTCGTTTGGCAGGCTGCGCCCCTTGCACACCAACGCGGTTATTTTCGCCTTTGTGGGCAACGGCATGTTTACCGGAATTTATTATTCCATGCCCCGCCTGCTCAAAACGCCCATGTTCAGTGAGTTGCTCGGCAAAATTCACTTTTGGGGATGGCAACTGATCATTGTTTCGGCTGCCCTTACCCTTCCTTTTGGCATCACCGTAGGCAAAGAGTATGCAGAACTCGAATGGCCGATTGACATTGCCATTGCCCTGATTTGGGTTGTGTTTGGCATCAACATGATCATGACTACCGTAAAAAGAAGAACTAAACACATTTATGTTGCCATCTGGTTTTACCTGGCTACCTTTGTCACAGTAGCGGTGCTTCACATTGTAAACTCCATCGCCATTCCGGTTTCTTTTCTGAAGAGCTACCCTGTTTATGCAGGTATTCAGGATGCGCTTGTGCAATGGTGGTACGGACATAATGCGGTTGCATTTTTCCTTACAACGCCATACCTTGGGCTGATGTACTATTTTGTACCGAAAGCTGCCAACAGGCCGGTATATTCCTACAAGCTCTCGATCATTCACTTCTGGGCACTGATCTTTCTGTATATCTGGGCAGGGCCACACCACTTGCTTTACTCATCGCTTCCCGACTGGGCACAGGCGCTTGGCGTTGTTTTCTCCATCATGCTTATTGCTCCGTCGTGGGGTGGTATGATTAATGGATTGCTCACACTGAGAGGTGCCTGGGATAAGGTGCGCGAAAGTCCGGTTTTGAAAATGTTTGTTGTCGGGATTACCGCATATGGTATGTCGACTTTCGAAGGACCAATGTTGTCGCTGAAAAGCGTTAATGCCCTCAGCCATTTTACTGATTGGACCATTGCACACGTGCACATTGGCGCCCTTGGATGGAATGGGATGATCACCTTTGGTATGCTTTACTGGCTGCTGCCCCGCTTGTACAACACCAAACTCTTCAGTGTTAAGATGGCCAATGCCCACTTCTGGCTGGCTACGACAGGTATGTTGTTCTTTGCCATTCCGTTATACTTTGCAGGATTTACTCAAAGCCTGATGTGGAAACAGTTCAACGAAGAAGGATACCTCACTTATCCCAATTTCATTGAGACCGTGGTTCAGATTCTCCCGATGTATTATATCCGCGTGCTGGGAGGCAGTTTGTACATCACCGGTGTGATACTGATGATCATCAACCTGATTAAAACAGCCAAGATGGGAACTTTTGTACCCACTGAAGACGACGAAGCACCTGCACTGATTGCACAAAATCATGGTGTTGACAAGGGTCACCGTGTAATTGAAGGCAAACCTGTTTTATTCACCATTCTCTCACTTGTTGCCATTCTTATCGGTGGTATCGTAGAATTTGTACCCATGTTTATGGTCAAATCAAATGTGCCTACCATCAGCAGTGTACAGCCCTACACTCCGCTCGAGTTGCAGGGACGGGATATTTACCTTCGCGAAGGATGTTATGTGTGCCACAGCCAGATGATCAGGCCTTTCAGGTCGGAAGTAGAACGTTACGGAGAGTATTCAAAAGCAGGGGAATCCATTTATGATCACCCCTTCCAGTTTGGATCGAAACGAACAGGACCTGATTTGGCCCGTGAAGGCGTGAAAGGTGGACCGATCTACAAACCAGATTCATGGCATTATAATCACTTTGTCAGTCCGCAAAAAATGGTGGCCCAGTCCATTATGCCACCCTTCCCCTGGTTGATAACAGACGATCTCGACATCAGTACGACAGCCAAGAAGATCAGGGTGATGCAGACACTGGGTGTCCCCTATCCTGAAGGCTATGCCGAAAAAGCCAATGACGACCTCATGAAGCAGGCCAACAAAATTGCTCAGGGTTTGCGCGATGGCGGCATTCAGGTTGAGGATACCAAGGAGGTAATTGCGTTGATCGCCTACATTCAGCGCCTGGGAACCGACATCAAAAAAGTTGAAGGTAACTGATATAATTAATCAATAAAATCACTCAGACTGGATGAAAATCGTCACAAATGCACTTGAAGGAGTCAGCTTTATTGAATGGTACCCCATTATCGGGCTCATTATCTTTATGATACTGTTTATTGTATTGATTATAAAGGTAGCCCGGCTTAAAAACAATGAAGTGGACTCGATGAGCCGGCTTCCGCTCGATGAACAGGACGCAGAGGCACAAGAAATCAAGCAGGCTGAGCAATAACATAAATGAGAATACCATGACAACAGCAAACAATATGCCCGACAACAAGCATGAAGAATACGAAATCGACACCCTGACAAACCAGCGATTGCTGAGCAATCATGAGTATGACGGCATCAGGGAGTTGGACAACGACCTGCCTTCGTGGTGGAAATGGTTATTTATTCTGGCCATCGTTTTCGCCATCTTTTATATGGTGCGACTGTGGGTTTTCCGAGCCGATGACCTGATTCAAAAGAAGGAATTTGACACTGAAATGGCTGGCGTAAATGCCGCCAAACCTGCTCCAACAACAGAGGTGTTTGAAGTCAAAATACTCACCGACAGCGAATCACTGGCCGCAGGGAAAGAAACATGGACAAAAATCTGTTCCGTGTGTCACCTGCAGGATGGTGGAGGACTGGTAGGGCCAAACATGACCGACAACTACTGGATTCACGGAAATAAGGTCGAAAACCTGTTTAATACCGTTACCAATGGGGTGATTGAGAAGGGAATGATTCCCTATAAGGATCAACTTTCACAAAAACAACGCCTTCAGGTCATCAGTTATGTACTTGAGGAAATTGTCGGATCAACTCCGGCTAACCCAAAAGCACCACAGGGAGATTTGTACGAATAGGCAAATTTACTTGCGTTTTAGGTAAATAACATGCTTTTTATCGTATAACTACATGAACCAGAAATGGTTAAAAATAAGCCCCTGAAGCTTGAATGCTTCAGGGGCATCGTTTTCCTGAGTTGTATTGACAAACCAATTAAACAAACGTAATGAACGATAATTTGTCAAAAGCAGAGAAAGAAGAAAAAGTATTTTTCCGCGACAGGGTTACGACCATGAATGCGGAGGGGAAGCGCATCTGGATGTTTCCTAAGAATCCTTCAGGCAAACTCACCAATTACCGCTGGATGGTAGCCACCTTTTTACTTGGGTTGTTGTTTATCGGACCCTGGCTAACTTTCAAAGGTGAACCCTTTATGCTGTTCAACATCATCGAACGGAAGTTCATCATTTTCGGACAGGTATTCTGGCCGCAGGACTTTCACCTGGTGGTGCTTTCGCTAATCACCCTCATCGTGTTTATAATCCTGTTTACAGTTATTTTTGGCCGCATATTCTGCGGTTGGGTGTGCCCGCAAACCATCTTCATGGAATTTGTATTCAGGCAGATCGAATACCTCATCGAAGGGGATTACAGCAAACAAAAGAAACTGGCACGGCAGGAATGGGATTTTGAGAAAATCTGGAAAAAATCCACCAAACACGTGATTTTCTATGGAATCGCCTTCGCGATCTCAAACACTTTCCTGGCCTATATCATCGGCATCGAACAACTTGAAAAACTGATCACCGACGGACCGATGGCACACCTTGGAAGCTTCATTGCCATCTTGCTGTTTTCCGGGGTTTTCTATTTCATCTTCGCTTTCTTCCGCGAACAGGTGTGCATCATTGCATGTCCGTATGGAAGGCTTCAGGGCGTGTTGCTCGATTCTAAATCTATTGTCGTGGCCTACGACTATAAAAGAGGCGAACCCAAAGGCAAGCACAACCCCCTCGAAAACAGGACCGAATCAGGAAAAGGCGACTGCATCGAATGCCAGAGTTGTGTCACCGTTTGCCCTACTGGGATCGACATCAGGAACGGCACCCAGCTCGAGTGCATTAACTGTACAGCATGCATCGATGCCTGCAACACCATCATGGATAAGGTAGGGCAGCCCCGCGGGCTGATCCGCTACGATTCTGAAAAGGGAATTTCCACAGGAAAGAAATCCATTTTTAATGCCCGCTCAATCGCCTATTCAGCCATATTAACCGTGTTGCTTATTGTTGTCGGTGCATTATTTACTTTCCGCAGCGACGTTGAAGCCACCATTATCCGGGTGCCCGGAACCTTGTTTCAGGAATATGGCCCCACGAAACTGGCGAATATGTATAAGATGCAGCTGGTAAATAAAACACGTACAGATATGCCCATTGAATTGAAGCTTGTTTCTCCCGAAGGGGAAATCAATTACCTGACCGATAAATTATTCCTTAAAAAAGAAACGGTCGGCGAAGCCAACTTTATGGTTATTCTTGAAAAAGGACTGCTGAAAACAAGCAATACACCCATCAAATTTGGCATTTACAGCAACGATAAGCTAATTACAACCTACAAGCTTAACTTTGTAGGACCAAACAACCTTGACAATTAATCATCAAACTGCATCACTGGCCACAATTGGTGAGCAGTGAAGCTTAACTACACCAATATGAAGTGGAACTGGGGAACCAAACTAGCGCTTGCCATGGCAGCCTTTATGATCATGGTCATTGTTTTTGTTGTGCTGATGTTCAGGGAAAGCGTCGACCTGGTCGAAAAGGATTACTACCCCAAAGGCCAGGCTTACCAGCAACAGATCGACAAAAAGAACAATGCTGCCGGCATGGAAGAACTGGTCAGTCTGGGAATGAATGATGGCTTTGTTGAAGTAAAGTTTCCCGGAAACATGATGCCTGACAGCATTCGTGGCGAGGTTCAGTTTTACAACCGCGTGACTGACCTCAAGGACAGATTCGCCAGTTTAAGAGTCGACAGCGCGCATGTTTTCAGATACCCTTCAGCAGATTTACATGGCCGTTATCTGGTCAAAATTGATTGGACCTACCTTGGTACACCATATTATCTTGAAAAATCAATTACAATTCCATAGTCATGCTTGATTTTTACACAGCCCTCAGCATTGGCCTCATCGGCAGCTTACATTGCATTGGTATGTGTGGCCCCATTGCCATTGCACTGCCACTGGGTAACAAGGACTACGCCGACAGGGCTTTTGGTGGGTTGATTTATAACCTTGGCCGCACAATTACCTACGGGGTAATGGGCATTGCATTTGGCCTGCTTGGAAAAGGAATCCATATGGCCGGTTTCCAGCAGTGGGCTTCCATTGTATTGGGCGCGATAATGGTGATTTCGGTGTTCTTTCCTATCCTGTTCAGGGGCAGGTTTAGTCCGCAAAACCTGTATTCAGGATATTCAGGCGCCCTGGTTGGCCATCTGAGGAAGCTCTTTGGCCATCATTCAAAACGCAACCTGCTCGTTATAGGCCTGCTGAACGGATTGCTTCCCTGTGGACTTGTTTATGTAGCAATAGCAGGTGCACTGAATACCGGTGATGCCTTGAAAGGAGCCCTGTTTATGATGGTATTCGGCATTGGCACCATCCCCATCATGTTAAGCATATCCATTGTGGGCAATGTTATTGGACAAAACCTCAAGAATAAGCTGGCAAAGGTGGTTCCCATCTTCATCGTTGCGCTGGGAATCATATTCATTCTCAGGGGCTTGTCGCTTGGCATTCCATACATCAGTCCAAAATCGAAAATGCTAAGCCCCGAAAAAGAAATCAAGGTGAAAGGATCTTGTTGTAGTCCCGGGAACACGAAAGATATGTAGAGCAGCGGCATGTTTCGTCTTTCAATAATTGTTCCTTTTTACAAAACCATCAGCGCAGTAATCCCCGAAAAGTAAACAGAAAACAATCAAACATAATGTTCTGTAATACGCGTCATTACTAAAATTTGACGAATTATTTAGAATCATTCTTTTATCGGTGAGAAATTCAGTAATTTTGCAAAAAATTTAATCCCACAAGTTTTATAACCATGAAAAAATTGACTTTTGTAGCTGGTTCAGTAGCTGGAATAGCCTTACTGACAGCAATGTTTGGATGCGGCGGTGGTGCTGAAACCAAAACCCAGGTTCCTGTTGAAGCGGTAAAAACTGAAGCAGCTGTACAGGTTGCTGAAAGTCCATATGCCGCAGGTGAAAAAATTTACAAGGAGAAATGCATTGTTTGCCACCAGGCAAATGGCGAAGGAATTCCCGGAGCATTTCCTCCCTTGGCTCAGTCAGACTATCTATTGGCCGATAAGGTACGCGCCGTTTCGCAGGCGCTGAACGGGTCTTCACACGAAATCGTGGTGAATGGTAAGACCTACAATGCACCCATGCCTCCCCAGGTGAACACCAAAGAAGAGGCTGTTGCTGTCATCAATTACGTATTGAATTCTTTCGGCAACAACGGCGGAACAGTGAGCCTTGAAGAAGTAAAGGATGTTGTAATCAATCCGCGCTAATCACATGAAATTTTACAAGGTTTTTTGCATTACCCTTGGCATATCCTGGTTGTTTTTGGCCTCTGCCTGTCAGCAGCCGATCAATGAAAACAAGGAAAATACCGGTGAGGCAATGCAAACCGAGCATGCCGCTTTGCCCCCTACTGGCAATTTTGGGGCGGTCATTCAGGCTGATGGCTCGACTGACATCAATTCCCTTTCTTCAGCCTTTGATTCCGAAAATCCGGTAGCCGTGAAGGTATACGGAACTGTTGCTGATGTTTGTCAGCATTCAGGTTGCTGGCTTACCTTAAAGCAGGAAAATGGTGAAGACATCATGGTAAACATGAAGGATGAATCTTTCAGTGTGCCCAAAGACGCCTCCGGAAAAAAAGCATGGGTCGAAGGTATCGCCACACGCGAAAAACTGACGGTTGATGTATTGAAACACATGGCTGCCGACGAAGGTAAAAGCCAGGAAGAAATCGATGCCATTACGCTGGACAGCTGGAAATATTCCATCGAAGCTGTGGGTGTGATCATCCAATAAACTTTTGCAACACAGTGTCAACCTCTCTGGATTCTTCCGGGGAGGTTTTTTTTTGCCCAACCGGTAATGGTGGTTGTAGCAATTGTCAAAATAGTATCCGACAAGCAACAGTTGGTGATTAAAACCAGCTTGTTTACCAATATTATTTTCAACAATTCAACTTTTGTTATATCATTCATTATCAAATACATTGAATATTGCTCAACAAGTAAAAACACCCAATTTTCACCTCCTATCTCATTGAAATTAAACTTTTTGATAAAATTTCTTGTTTTCTAATTTAGATTTAGTCTAAATTAGCAGAACCAAATTATTACACACTTTTTAAAGCCATATTACAGACAATGAGTCATTTAACAAAAAAGACTATCCTGGTTTTGTCCTTGTTATGTGTCATACTCGTCCAATGCAGGCCTCAGCTGAGTGCCCAGGAAAAGCTGGGCGTTTATGAGCAACTCGACAAATACATCGGTGATGACTATGTGTTTACCGATGAAAAATTCAATGAAGTAAACCTGAAGGAAGCCATTCACAAACCAACCATTATTTCGATGGTGTATTATGAATGCCCTGGCATTTGTACTCCCCTGATGAATGGCCTGGCCGATGTGATGAAAAAGTCGGACCTTGAACTTGGCAAGGATTATGAGGTCTTTACCATCAGCTTTAGTCACCTTGAAAAGCCAGTGTTGGCCCAAAACAAAAAAAAGTCCTACGCCAAGCTAATTGGCAAAGGCGACACGGAAAACAGCTGGCGCTTTTTTACCGGTGACAGCCTTACCATACACCGTTTCCTCGACAACATTGGCTATCAGGTCAAGCAGGAAGGCGAAAACTACATCCATCCGGCAACCCTGTTGGTTGTTAGTCCCGATGGAAAAATCACCCGCTACCTTCATGGAACCTATTTTCTGCCATTCGACCTGAAAATGGCCATCATTGAGGCAGGCCAGGGAAAATCAGGTCCGACCATCAGCAAGGTGCTTGAATTTTGTTTTAGTTATGATGCTGAGGGTCAGAAATATGTGTTCAATGTGACCAAGGTTTCCGGCGCGCTCATATTGGTAGCAGCACTGCTGTTTTTGGCCACATTAATCATATCCAATAAACGCAAGAAACAATCCAACAACGCATAGTAAACCAATGTCAACATTAACAACAGACTTAAATTACCTGCAGGTAAAAAAAGGGATTTTCTCCTGGATTTTCAGTGTAGACCATAAGCGCATAGCACTGCTATACCTGTATTCGCTCATCACCTTCTTTCTGGTAGGCATGACACTGGGGCTGCTGATGCGCCTCGAGCTGCTCAACCCGGGTAAAGATTTTCTGGAAGCCAAAACGTACAACCAGATCTTCACCCTCCATGGCGTGATCATGATTTTTTTGTTTATCATCCCAAGCATTCCGGCAGTCTTCGGCAACTTCTTTCTGCCGATCATGCTGGGCACCGACGATGTTTCGTTTCCACGCCTCAACCTGCTTTCATGGTGGATATATGTAATTGGAGCCTGCATGGCTTTGTCAACCCTTATTTTCGGTGACGGACCCGCTGATACAGGCTGGACGTTTTATGCGCCCTACAGTGTGAAAACAGGAACCAATGTAACCATGTCGGTACTGGCAGCATTTGTACTTGGTTTTTCATCGATTCTTACCGGGCTGAATTTTATTGTCACCATTCATAGGCTGCGTGCTCCCGGAATGAGTTTTCTGAAGATGCCTTTGTTTGCGTGGTCGCTATATGCAACCTCATGGATTCAGCTGCTCGCAACACCAATCATTGGCATCACGCTGATGATGATTGTTGCTGAACGCTTTTTCGGAGTAGGGCTGTTTGATCCATCGATTGGAGGAGACCCAATTTTGTACCAACACCTTTTCTGGATTTATTCGCATCCCGCCGTATACATCATGGCGCTACCCGCCTTTGGCATCATTTCAGAATTGCTGCCGACCTTTAGCCAGCGCACCATTTTCGGCTATAAAGCCATTGCATTTTCGAGCCTTGCCATTGCCTTCGTGGGTTACTTTATCTGGGGACACCATATGTTTACCGCTGGCATGAGCAGCACCGGACGATTCATCTTTTCCATCCTGACCTTTCTTGTTGCCATCCCAACTGCAATAAAGGTATTTAACTGGGTGGCCACGCTTTACAAAGGGTCGATCAATGTACAGCCACCATTGTTGTATGCACTGGCCTTTATTTTCCAGTTCATGATTGGTGGTTTTACAGGTTTGGTACTGGGTGCTTTGGCCACCGACATTCACCTGCACGACACCTATTTCGTGGTTGGACATTTTCATTATGTGATGTTCGGAGGAACAGGCTTTGCCTTTTTCGGTGCGCTGCACTACT
Organism: Bacteroidota bacterium; assembly: GCA_018816765.1. Taxonomy (GTDB): domain Bacteria; phylum Bacteroidota; class Bacteroidia; order Bacteroidales; family F082; genus UBA6192. Next base: position 4,543 of record JAHIUX010000001.1, on the reverse strand, counting down.
GGTATCCCAAAATCTGGGGAAAAATGTATAACATCAAGGTAGCCAATGTGGCGTTTACCATCCTTTTCATCGGATTCAACACACTTTATTTCCCGATGCTGATCTCCGGACTCATGGGAATGCCAAGAAGGTATTATGACTACTTGCCTGTTTTTCATCTTCCCAATATGATCAGCACCATTGGCTCTTGGATTATGGCCACTGGCATATTGCTGATGCTGGGAAACCTGATTGCAGGCTATTTCAAAAGTAAAAAGGCCGTTGGACGTAATCCCTGGGGTGGCATCACCCTCGAGTGGCAGACAAAATCACCGCCACCCTTGCAAAATTTCGACCGCATGCCACAGTTACCCCAGGATGGACCTTACGACTTTGAACACAAACCAAGCATCCAAGAATAACAGTTATGGAACACACTTCAGGATTTGCACTGCCCAATTCAGGGCACAACCGCGACACAGAAGCCTCAAAGATGGGAATGTGGCTGTTTTTATTCACTGAGCTTCTGCTATTCGGAGGCCTGTTCATCGTGTATATCATCTACAGGATGATGAACCATGAAGCCTTTCTGCTTTCATCTTTCGAGTTGAATGTCGCCATGGGCACCATCAATACCGTGGTACTGCTGTTCAGCAGCATGACCATAGCCATGTCAATAACCGCGATTCAAAAAGGGAACACCAAACTATCCATTCGCCTGCATATTATCACACTGGGCGCGGCATTGGTGTTCATGGTGATCAAATACTTCGAATGGTCAGCAAAAATCCATCATGGGCTGTTTCCGGGAATGGAAGTATACAATAACCTGCCAAAAGGCGAAGGACTTTTCTTTTTCCTCTATTTCTTCATGACGGGTTTACATGCCCTGCATATCGTCATTGGTGCCATATTCATAGGAGTTGTTATTTACCGGACCAAAAAAGGCCAGGTTGATGCAGAGCATTATACATTGACCGAAAACGCAGGCCTGTACTGGCACCTTGTCGACTTAATCTGGATTTATTTATTCCCCCTGTTTTACCTTATTCATTGATCATCATGGAAAAGAAAGATAAGCACGAAAATGCAGCATTGCAGGAACCTCATCATATTGTGAGTTACAAAGAACAGTTCAGTACCCTGCTGGCACTGCTTCTGCTAACCTTCGTCACCGTTTCGGCTTCAGTGTTCGGCGCCAATCTGGCCACGCTGTCTGTAGCAACAGCCATGCTTATTGCAACAGTTAAGGTCATCGTTGTAGCCTATTATTTCATGCACCTGAAGTATGATAAAAAGATCTATACCTGGCTCGTACTCCTTGTCGGTGTGCTTTTTATTGTGTTTACCATGTTGACCAGTATTGAATACTTTAACCGATAAGACTTATGAGAACAGCAGCTTCAACCTTCGCTCAGGGAGTCGATCTTTCACTGTACATCATTGCAGGGATCTCCATATTTTTTCTGCTGGGAATCACGGCAGTAATGATTTATTTTGTGTTTCGTTACAATAAAAAACGCAACCCGAAGTCGAGCCATATCGAAGGCAATAATACCATTGAAGTGGTATGGACCGCAGTTCCGACCATTCTCGTAATGGTGATGTTTTATTTTGGATGGCTCGGATTCAGGCCTATGCGCACAGTACCTGACAACGCCATGGAAATAACGGCTTATGGTCAGATGTGGAAATTTTCATTTGAATATCCTGACGGTCTGCTCACCGATTCACTGGTGATTCCTATTCACCAGCCGGTGAAGCTCAACCTTCAGTCGCGCGATGTGTTGCACAGCTTTTTTATTCCTGCGTTCAGGATTAAGGAAGACCTTGTGCCGGGAAAAAACAATTATATGTGGTTTGAAGCCACCACCGAAGGCCGTTATGATATCATGTGCGCTGAATATTGCGGTCAGTTGCATTCCTATATGCTCACTTCTGTGACGGTTGTTTCGCAGGAGCAGTATGATGCCTGGTTAGGCAAGGCTTCTGTCAAAACTGATATTCATCCCGGTTTGGCCATCATGAAACAAAATGCCTGTTTCACCTGTCACACCACCGATGGCTCCAAGCTCATTGGCCCATCGCTGAAAGGAATTTACGGCAAAAAGGAAGTTGTTGAAACCAATGGCGTTGAACGCGAAGTGACCATTGATGACACCTATATCAGAGAATCCATCAAACAACCGAACGCTGATGTGGTGAAAGGATACGCCAAAGGCCTGATGATTCCTTACGATCAGGTGCTCAATGATGAACAGATTTCTGATATCATCGACTATATGAAAACCCTGTAAACCATTCATAGCAAGACAATAAAAACAATGATAAAACAAAACCTGAGTCTGCTCGCTGAGCTCAGCAAGGTAAAAATCACCTTCGCTGTAGCCCTGACCACTATTGCGGGTTACCTGCTTGCAAAAGGCAGTTTCGACATGGGTCTGGCACTCCCGACACTGGGAATTTTCATCCTTGCCTGCGGATCTTCAGCCCTGAACCATTACCAGGATAGCGACCGTGACAAACTCATGAAACGCACCCGGAAAAGGCCCATTCCTTCAGGAAGGATCAGCAAGGGAGGCGCACTCACGGTATCGATGGTGCTGATAATTATCGGCTCGGCCCTGATCTATTTCGGATCCGACTTTGTTGGATTGCAGCTCGGCTTGCTCGCGCTGATCTGGTACAACGGTATTTATACGCCCATGAAACGCAAAACAGCCTTTGCGGTTATTCCGGGTTCAGTCATAGGCGCCATCCCGCCTGTTGTCGGATGGGTTGCAGGCGGCGGCTCGGTATTCGACACCCAGGCTTTGATTCTGGCCTTTTTCTTTTTCATCTGGCAGGTGCCGCATTTCTGGCTGCTCATGCTCAAATATGGCAAAGAATATGTCGATGCCGGTTATCCTTCAATTACCCAACGTTATAACGAAGAACAAATCAGGTACATCACCTTTTTATGGACTTTCGCTACCGGCGTAACGGCATTGATGATTCCCTTGTTTGGTATCATTCATTCTTCTGTTATAACCCTGATTGTGCTCACAGCTGTTATCTGGCTGGTGGTGGTCTTTACCCGGATTTTGCGCAAGCAAACAGGGCAGTTTAACCCTTTCTACTACTTTATGCGCATCAACTACTTTGTGTTGGTGATGATCATCGCCCTGTCAGTCGATTCGCTTTTGCGCTGATTATCAATCGGTCAAACACTGATAAAGGCCATTTATTTCTTGAATACACGTATCCATTTGGCCTGGATTTTCAAGGCAAAATGTGGGTGGTTAGCTGAATTTCCTGACTAATGTACCTATGGTATTCCTCAGAAAGCCGTATTTTTGGATGTTGATCAATAGCATGTTATATGGAAGCCATTTTTTTTGCTTCGGCAGCAGATTTTCGTGATTGGTTGCATGTGAACCATGCAACAGCGACCGAGTTGCTGGTGGGGTATTACAAGGTAAGCAGTGGAAAGCCAAGCATGAGCTGGTCAGCATCAGTTGATGAAGCACTGTGTTATGGCTGGATTGATGGCATCAGAAAATCCATTGACGAAGAACGCTACACCATCCGCTTTACGCCCCGAAAGCCCGGAAGTAACTGGAGTGCAGTGAACCTGGAGAAAGTAAGCCAGCTGATTACCAACGGGCTGATGCAGCCAGCAGGGCTGGCCATCTATGAAAAGCGGAAAGAAGCGAAGACACAGGTGTACAGCTACGAAAACAGACCCGAAAACCTTCCTGCCCCTTTTGAAGAACAACTAAAGGCAGTGCCTGAAGCCTGGACTTTTATACAAAAGCAGGCGCCTTCGTACCGTAAAACTTTGTTTTATTGGATTTTAAGTGCCAAACAACCAACGACCCGGCAAAACCGGCTTGAAAAAAGCATTGCTGCCAGTGCAGCAGAAAATCGCTTGTTTTAAGACAAATACACAATGTTAATCTATTTTTTCATCGCTTCAGCCTTGAGCGTTGCAGGCATTTTCTCGATGGCATAGCGCAGGGCTGTGCGTGGCATATGTGTTTTGTGCTGTATTACAAAGTCAAACACTTCGGATTGGTGCGCCTGACTGGCTGCCTTGAGCATCCATCCGTAACCCTTTTGTACCATGTCGTCGCCGTCAGTAAGTAACCGTTCTGCGATTTCGAAAATATCAGTCAGGAAAAGTCCTTTGCGGGCAGGAACAATCAGTGATACCGCAGAAGCCCTGCGTACCCACCTGTTTTCACTTGATGTCCAGGCTTTTAGGTTGCCCATGAGTTCAGGAAACGCTTCAATGCAACTTCCTACCGAGTGGTTGCATAAGGTGTCGCAGCTGGCCCAATTGTTAATATAGGAGTTCACCCAGTATTCAAATACAGCAAAATCGGTCGCATCGTATTGATTTTTTAGGTAATACGACCAGTGACAAATCACAAACGACTCCTCCAGCATACCTGATTGCCAAAGCTGTTCGCCCAGGCGGTAAATGGCTGACTTGTCCGCTTCGCGCAACAAGCCAAACGAAGCCTTGCTGATTTTCCCTACCATGGCTGATTTCACCCCGTATAGCTGAATGGCCTCCTTA
>JAHIUX010000023.1 GCA_018816765.1 Bacteroidota bacterium | reverse complement strand
TGATAGATCCGCTGCTGTTTCAATGTGTTTTAGGTTTGTGGATAATAACATGATATTATGATTTTAAGTGAGTAATGATTGAAAACACACAATCATAAACCATGCCAGATAGTGATACTAAAGCGATTTAAATATAAAAACACCTGGACTTATGGCAACACGCGCTTGATAAGCCTGAGTTTGTGGGTGTATTTTTGCTGGTCTGCCCGGTAGATGCCATGATGGTCGAGGCTATCGATGCGCACCTGACCTGATGCGTGTACCAGCTGACTGTTTGGCAGTATCATGCCTGTATGAATAATTTTACCCTCTTCATTGTCGAAGAAAGCAAGGTCACCTGCCTTCGCTTCTTCCATAAAATCAACTGGTTCACCCTGTGATGCCTGTTGGTGGGCATCGCGGTAGAGGGAGATACCGATTGATTTCATCAACAATTGGGTCAGTCCGGAACAATCCATACCGAACGCCGTGCGGCCACCCCATAAATACGGAATGCCGAGCAATTGGTTTGCCTGCACTTGCAGGATTTCCTGCAGACTTTCACCAGGCTTGCGGTTATCCTCACCGAGTGTGTATGTCAGTTGGGCAAAGGAAAACTTCCTGTCAGACAAATTTGGCAGTGTGCTGCCAAAACTGAGCAAAACAGGATGGCCGTTGTAGCCATAGGCTGTGGCCAGCACGGACTGGCACACAGCGCTTTTGTTGTGCAGCAGAGACCCATATTGTTGTTCATCGAGCGGAAAATACTGGATGGCATCAATCCAACCCTCGTAACCGTCATAATCCTGTTGGATCAGCAGCCATTTTTCGGTGCTGTCCAAAATGCGGTATGTTTCACCGAATAACAGCTGTGAAGCCAACTCGGCCTTGTCGGATGGCATATTTCGGACGGCAATGCAGCTTAGCTGACAAATTCCATGTTTCATGATCATTCAACTTAAGGAGTTCACGAACTAAAGTTGTACAAAGTTAATGATTCGGGTTGAATGCATGGGGCAATCAATGCGCGAAGCTGAATATTTGCCTGATGCAATGGGAAGTGCGTCAAAGGGAAGCCCGTAAGTGTTAACAAACTGCAATGAAATTGCCAGGGACATCAATGGCAGGCCTGCAACTCTGAAAATCAAAACGCTGATAAATTGATGGTTATGAAGTTTATAGCGCTTTGTTGATTAAAAAGCAAATGAATACGTTATTTTTGCCACAATCTTATACCCATGGCCCGATCATTTGTCGAAACCCTCCGTCACAAATACTACGTGACATTTAAGGTGCTGGTGTTTGTGCTGGCTACAATGCTGGTTGTTTTTTTTATACCACGCGAAGGAAAATTCCGCTACGAAATTCAGAAAGGAAAGCCCTGGCAGCAGGAGTCATTGTTTGCGCCTTTCGATTTTGCCATTGCCAAACCGGATGATCAGTTGCTCGAAGAACGCAGCCAGGCACTGAAGTCAGTTAATCCGTATTTTCTGCTCAACCGCGAAGAAACAGCGCGAGGAAGGGAAGCCCTGAGGGCTGATTTTAGCAGGGCCTGGGCAAGGAAATATGGCGACCAAAAGCCGGGGATAAAAAAGGCGAGCATGGCGGTGATGCTTGCTGTATTCGATACTATACATCAGGTTGGAATCATGAGTGTCCACAAAGCGGTCGAGGACAGGGAGCCCACCGCACTTGTCAATGTGGTAAAAGACAGGGTGGCACAATCAGTGCCATTGGCTTCGCTGTTTAAGGTCAAATCAGCCTTTGATTACGCCTCAATGGTGGTTTCTGATAAAAAGAATATCGACAAAGAATTGGTGATCAACACACTGGGCGACCATTTTGTGCAAAACCTTGATTACAGCGAGCAGATGACCCACCAGGACAATGAGCGCGCACTCGCATCGGTTTCAGTAACTTACGGAATGGTTCAGCAAGGCGAGCTCATTATCGCCGAAGGAGAGGTAATCGACAACAATAAATTCAATGTATTGAATTCGCTCCGCCGCGAATATGAAACAAGGGTTGGCATACAGTCGAGCCGCTATTCGTTGTTGGGAGGCCATTTCATCCTGACAGGGGCCATTTTTGCCATTCTCTTTCTTTTTATCATGTTTATCAGGCCCGATGTTTTTGAGGAACTGAAAAAGATCAACCTGATTCTTTTACTCATGCTGTTTATCATCATTCCGGCTTTTGTGATCATTTCGGCCATGCCGGCCCTGCTCTATTTTATTCCATTCGGGATACTTCCGATCATCATGATCACGTTTTTCGACACTAGGCTTACGCTGATGGTTCACCTGCTCAGTGTGGTCATCATAGCGCTGGTTGTTCCCAATGCCTATGAGTTTGTCTTTTTTCAGTTTGTCGTTGGATTTGTAGTGATATTCAGCCTGGTAAATCACAACAAACGGCTGTTTTTCTTCCGCACTTCGGTGTTCATCTTCCTGGCCTACACGGTGGTGTATTTTGGCTTTTTACTGATCCAGGAAGGCAGCCTGAAAATGATCAGTATCAACCAGATATGGGCATTCCTGTTCAGCTCTTCGCTTACGCTGCTTGCATTGCCGCTGATATACCTGTTTGAACGGATGTTTGGCATGATCACTGACCTGACCCTGCTCGAGTTGAGCAATACGAACAGCCCCTTGCTCAGGGAACTGGCCTCAAAGGCTCCCGGAACCTTTCAGCACTCAATGCAGGTAGCCAACCTTTCGGAAGAAGCCTTATATGAAATTGGAGGCGACACCTTGCTGGCGCGCACCGGTGCCTTGTATCACGATATCGGAAAAATGGACAATCCGTTGTATTTTATTGAAAATCAGCTTAGCGGATACAATCCGCACAATGACATCACCTATGCCGAAAGTGCTTCAATCATCGTTGGCCATGTCATCAAGGGTATCGAAAAGGCACGTAAGGCACGCTTACCCGAACAGGTGATTGATTTTATCAGGACACACCATGGCAACCGCAGGGTAGAGTATTTTTACGTGATGGAACAAAGGCAAAATCCAGGATTTCAACCCGATGAGCGCGAATTTAGCTATCGGGGACCCATTCCGTTTTCGAAGGAAACAGCCGTTGTGATGATGGCCGATTCGGTTGAAGCTGCATCAAGGAGCCTGAAAGTGGCTTCCGAGCAGAAGATTAACGACCTGGTAGAAAATATCATTGGTAAGCAAATGGAAACAAACCAGTTCATCAATGCCAACATCACCCTGAAGGAGATTTTTGTTGTGAAGAAAATCCTGAAGAAGAAACTGATGAATATCTATCATGTCAGGATTGCTTATCCTGAATAAGGGGTGCTAGTTTCTGCAGGTAAGGCAATGCTGAGGGACCCTCGTTAAATAATAGGTCGAGGATGCTGAGATCGGCATGAAACGAAAACCTGTCGTTAAACACCTGGTAATATGGCGTAAAAAGCGATTGATCAGGCAGAATCTTAGGAGTAAACTGCCTCCGGAAGTCCAGCTTATTCCTGGGATTATGCTCGAATTCCGATGATTCAATCAAGGAGATTTCGATGCGAAGCAGGCGCAGTATTCTCCAGATTATTTCCTTGTTCAGATCGATTAGCCTGTGGTGACTTTGCGTGAAAATGGGGTGAAAATAATCGGCGTAATGTGCAAAGTAAGGGGCTGCCCGATAGGCGGAGGTGATCGCACGCCAGTGGATCTGTTGCCAACGCTCCTGATCAGATACCAGGACATCTTGCGTTGTGGTGTGATTACCGAATGGCTTGATTACCGGGACGGTCAGTTGTATGACACCATTGGCTGTTAAAATCCGGCACCTGTTGCGATAAGTTTGTTTGGCAAAGGTTTCGAGCACTTCAATTTCAGCATATTTGCGGACAGTAAGCAATGAAAAGTAGCTTAAGGGTGGGAAATAAGCTGTGGATAAGAGAATTTGCTGGTTCACCTGAGGTATGATTGGTGTGCAAAATAAGCAAAAAAAGCCGTCTCGTGTTGAACGAGACGGCTTGCATGTATTGTTGTTTGCTTAGTTTTTTAGCAAAACATCGTTAATGGCCTTGATCAGAGATTCTTTTGGAAGTGCGCCCATGGCCATTTGTGGCTGGCCGTCGGCAGGGCAAAACAGGAGTGAAGGGATGCTTCTGATGCCAAAAGCGCCTGCAAGTTCGGTTTCGGCTTCGGTATCAATTTTGTAAATATTGATTTTACCCTTGTATTCTTCAGCGAGCTCGGCCAGTATTGGGGCGACCATCTTACATGGCTGACACCAGTCGGCATAAAAATCGATCAGGCAGGGAAGTTCTCCTTCGAATTTCCACTCTTTATTTTGTTCGTAATTGAAAACTTTTGTCAGGAAAGTTTCTTTGGTTAAATGTTCCATGGTTTGTAAGGATTAATGTTTATGGTGAATGTTATTTTTTTAAAAGTTGTTCCTCAATGATTTTCACATACATCTCTTCGGTAAGTGCACCAGCCTGCATCATAGGCTGGCCTTTGAGTGGTGTAAACAGCACTGCAGGAATACTTTGCACCTTAAATACAGAAGCCAGTTTGCGTTCGTTATCAACATTGATTTTATAAATTCTGATCCTCCCTTCGTAGGTTTTTGCCAGCTTTTCCATGATGGGGGCTATGCGTTTGCAAGGGGCACACCAGTCAGCATAAAAATCTATGATTGCGGGAAGTTCGCTTTTGTAAACCCATTCCTGCGGGTGTTCTTCAAAGTTCCAGATTTTGTCGAGGAAGGTAGCATAGGTGAGGTGTTCAAGTTTTGAGCCGGAAACACTTGCCTTGGGAGTTTTATCCTTTTCTTCGGCTTTGGTTTCGCCGGCACTGCTGCAACCAATTTGGGTGAAAAGCGCCAGGGCAATGAGTAATATACGGGCTACTGTCAGGTTTTTTTTCATGGGATGATGTTAATTTTGGGACAAAAGTACTATTAATTATTTTTAAATCGCTTAAATCGCACTAATTTTTTACTTTTGCTGTCAAATACCGCGCCAAAAATTTTAATAACAGGAAACAGCGATGAAATCAAAGGAAATAATTGTGAACGAACAACCGCAGGCGTTGCTGCCCAATGACCCCTGTTTCCCCGACGAAAATGCCTGTCTGGCCTTTCTGGCCGGGGAAAAGTGGAAAGAGGGCTTCTTATGCAGGAAGTGCGGGCACGACAATTATTGTCAGGGTAAAAAGCCTTATTCAAGGCGCTGTACGCGTTGTAAATCTGAAGAATCGGCCACTGCTCACACTGTATTTCACCGATGCAAAATTCCACTTACCGAAGCCTTTGGCATTGCACAGATGGTGTGCGCTGATCCCCACATTTCTACTTATGAAATCAGCCGTATCACCGATAAGCGACAAATGACCTGCTGGAAGTTTAAAACAAAAATCCAGGAGTGCCTCCATGATGAAGTGAAAGCCCAAAGCCTCAAGAAAATGTTTAAAAACATATCCCTTTAAGCGTCGGTTATCAATCTGCCATATGCATGAACAAATGACATATTGACACTTGAACCTGGCTGACAGAAATGCATACTCAGAAAACAGCCTCACAGCAACACAACCTCACAACATCACAGCAATGCCGTCTCAGTTAGGGACGAGCCGAGACGAGGACCTATGGGATTCAATGGATTCAAAGATTCAAGGGGAATTACAAGCAACACGCTACAGGAGTCGCGGTAGCAGCGTTGAATCCTTGAATTTCCATCAAAAAATCAACCTACACCATCG
>JAHIUX010000022.1 GCA_018816765.1 Bacteroidota bacterium | reverse complement strand
TCTATTTGATTATCAGGCAAATATAATAAATATTATTGATTGAAACAAGTTTATTTAACTGAATATCAGCTATTTAAACAAAATATTTTTACTGAATTTTTGATGTTTTTGGATCACTTTTTTTTTAATGCGTCGCCCCTGCCTGAGCCCATTACAATTCAGTTTTTTGAAAAAACCTACTTTTGTTGCTTATTCCATTGAACATGAAAAAAGGAAAAACTGCCTTTGATGCCATCAAAACCTATACAGTGATCAGTATCGGATTAGCCATTATGGCCCTTGGATGGACTGCTTTCCTGATTCCAAACGAAATTGTCGGCGGAGGCGTCACCGGTATTGCAACCTTGCTCTACTGGTCAACAGGAATACCTGTAGGTGTTTCAGTGTTTGCCATCAATGCAGTTTTGCTGGTGATTGCACTAAGGATATTGGGTGCAGGTTTCAGCGTAAAAACAATTTTTTCGGTTGCTGCACTTTCAGGCCTGTTTTCGGTGCTACAGTACTACATCCGCGAACCTTTTGTGACAGACAGGTTTATGGCTGCCATCATAGGTGGTGCCATGAGTGGGGGTGGTGTTGGCATTGTATTTACACAGGGCGGCAGCACCGGAGGAACCGATATTGTTGCCATGGTCATCAACAAATACAGGAATATTAGTCCGGGTAAAATCATCTTAATCCTCGATGTTTTCATCATTTCAAGCTCCTTTATCCTCTTTCGGAGCATTGAAACCCTCGTTTATGGTTTTGTGGTGATGTCGGTTGCCAGCTATACCATCGACCTGATTCTGACCGGCAACAAACAATCAGTACAGCTGTTTATTTTCTCTAAAAAAGCCCATGAAATTGCTGATCGGATCGGTAATGAAACGGGTCGGGGTGTTACCTTTATCAAAGGAACGGGTTGGTATACAAAAAGTGAAAGCGATATTCTGCTGATTATCGTCAGGAGAATGGAGTCACCTCAGTTATTCCGGATTGTGAAGGAAGTTGATCCGGATGCTTTTCTTTCGCTCAACAATGTCATGGGCGTTTACGGAAAGGGCTTCGACTCAATCAGATAAGCAGATCATCAAGGTGATTTTGCTTTAAACATCAACATATATTTCTTTGGTAGTTGCGATACCACCACGCCTGCAAACATCAGAAAACAACCGACTAGCTGTCTGATTCCCATGGCTTCCTGCAAAATCAGCCATCCGCCGATGGCTGCAAAAACGGCTTCCAGGCTAAGGATGAGGGCTGCATGGTCGGCCCTTGCATGACGCTGCCCAAGCACCTGCAGCGTAAAACCCACGCCAACAGACAGCACGCCGGCATACAGCACGGGCAAAGCCACCATGCTGATATCCGCAATTTTTGGAGTTTCGAAAAGCAGGGCAAGTACAAGGCTTGCCAGGGCAGTGAACATAAACTGAATAATGGCAAGCAGGCGGAAGTCATGCCGGGGCGAAACATACGAAAGGATCACCAGGTGGGCGGCCCAGAAAAATGCACCGATGAGCACAATCAAATCGCCCGGCTGAACCATAAATCCTTCGCCCACTGAAAGCAGGTAAAGGCCAGGCAAGGCGAGCAGGCTTCCAAACCAGATGTTTGCAGCCGAAAATTGCTTTCGCATCAAGCCAAACAATGGCACAAACAGGATATACAGGCTGGTAACAAATCCGGCATTGCCAGCAGTGGTGTAGATAATGCCAACCTGCTGAAAAGAAGCAGCAAAGAACAATGCGGTACCCGCCATGATGCCACTCAGCAGCAAGTGTTTACCAGTAAATATATCGCTGATAGAAACCCTCGGACGCATAAAATACATGGCAGGAATCAGGCTGGCAGCACCGAGCAGAAACCTGATGGCATTGAAAGTCAATGGCCCAGTATGTTGCATGCCCTGCCGCTGTGCAACAAAGGCAAATCCCCAGATCAGCGAAGCCAGGAGTAACCATAAATTTGCGCGGCTGTGGGGCTTCATCTGGTATTGCAATTAGTTTAAGGTGAGTTTCTTCCAAAGCTTACTCAACCACCAGAGCGAACCAATACTGATCACGGCAAGCAAACTCATCAGACCATAATTGCCATACAGGCTTTCGCCAATGGCAAACAAAATGCTGTAGATGCTTACCGTTCCCAGCAACATGCATAGGATGCCTGTGGGGACATCCCATGTGAGGTCATCGGCTTTAGTAAGTTCGATTCCTTCGGTTTTTGCCTTATCAACCACCCTTTTCCATCCTGGTCCGCCGGGTTTAATGCGTTTGTAGAAACTACGCAATACCGCATCGCTGGTGGGCCTTGTGCTGTAGGTTACAATCAGCCAGGATATTGTGGTAATACCCACTCCGGCAAGGATTTTAAACGTTTCGCCCGGATCATAACCGGTGAACTTTTTGAGCAGGACAAACGCAAGTGCCACAGCAAAAGAAACCACCATGCCGGCCAGCTCGGTAAAGGCGTTGATGCGCCACCAGAACCAGCGTAAAATATAAATCATCCCTGTGCCGGCGCCAATCTGCAAAAGGATGTGAAAGGCCTGCAAGGCATTTTCGAGGACAAGGGCAAACAACACAGCAAGCACCATGAGCGCCACAGTAGTCAGTCGGCCTGCGACGACCTGTTGTTTTTGTGTCGCTTTTGGGTTCATGAAGCGTACGTAGAAATCGTTCACAATATATGATGAGCCCCAGTTTAGCTGCGAAGCCGTTGTCGACATAAACGCAGCAATCAGTGAGGCAACGATCAGGCCAAGAAAGCCGTGAGGCAAGGTGCGCAGCATGGCAGGGTAAGCCAGGTCATTTTGCACATATTGTGGGTCCAGGTCGGGGAAAGCTTGTTGAAGCGACTGAACATCAGGAAACACTGTCAATGACAACAAAGCCACAATGATCCATGGCCAGGGCCTGATGGCGTAGTGAAAAAAGTTGAACAGCATAGTGGCTCCCATGGCATTTTTTTCGTTTTTAGCCGACAAAACGCGCTGTGCTATATAGCCACCTCCTCCGGGCTCAGCACCTGGATACCAGACGCTCCACCACTGAACCGCCAACGGAATGACCAGGAGAGAGACAAAAATGTCGGTATTGCTGATATCGGGCAGAATGTTCATTTTGCTGATAACAACAGGATTGCTCAGTAACCCGCTGAGTCCTCCCGGATCTTGGTTTACGAGAATTATTGCAGCACCAACAGCACCGGTCATGGCAAGTCCGAACTGGAAAAAGTCGGTGTATAGTATGCTCTTTAGTCCGCCCAGGGCACTGTAAAATACGACGATGACAGAGGCAATGATAAGGGTTTTCACTGGTGACCAGCCTAACATCACTCCGTTGATTTTTATCAAAGCGATAGAAACGGATGCAATAACCATGATGTTGAAAAAGGCACCCAGGTAGATGGCCCTGAATCCACGCAGAAAGGCTGCCATACGGCCGCTGTACCGAATTTCGTAAAATTCAAGGTCGGTGAGTACCTTCGACCGGTTCCATAACTTGGCATAGACAAATACCGTAAGCATTCCGGTGAGTAAGAAAGCCCACCACAGCCAGTTTCCTGCAACACCATTTTGCCTTACAATGTCAGTGACCAGGTTTGGGGTGTCGCATGAAAAAGTGGTTGCTACCATGCTGATTCCCAGTAGCCACCAAGGCATATTACGTCCCGAAAGGAAAAACTCATTGTACCCCTTTCCTGCACTCTTTGAAGCGTAAATGCCGATGCCTAACAAAATGATGAAAAACAGGACAACGATCATCCAGTCGGTGAAATTCAATATCATATTATTGTGGTTTTAGCTGGTTGTTTTGTATGTTGAATTGTGTTTAAACATTTCTCGTTGGTTCAATCAATGTGTAGCCACGATTTTACAAGCTGGTAGGCCTTTTCCTGCTCCGCTGATGAGAAACTGGAAATACGGGTGGCGTGCGATCCGCCGGGCTTCACCATCTTCACCACATTGGTTGCCCGACCCGGAATAAAAGCCGAGGAAGACCATGCATCGAAACCGCCATAAATAAACAGCATATTATTCGCTTTTGTCTTCAGGAATTTATCCACCTTCTTGTTGAGTCGGCCATCGTATTTCACCTTTACACCATCGGGCAGGGTATGCGTGAATCCTGGCTTGCTCACCTCATGCAACATGCCTTTGAATTCATCAGTGTCATAGGTGTACATGCCCATTTCGGTGAGGGCCTGGTAAAAAAACGGCTGAAAACCCATGATGCTTTGGTCAGCAAAAAAATCGTATCCTGCAGCACTGATGAACGCATTGAAGATCCCTGCTGGATCTCCACCGGCTTCAGGAAGGCTGTCGCAGGCCATCGGATACCATTGCCAGTATGCAAATCCGAATTCAAGCACATTGTACTCGTATGCTTTTTCGATGCTGCCTACCATGTTGAATGTCAGGTCTAGAGCTTTGGTGGAGTCGACAAACATCGGAAAGAAGATTTCCCTGCGTTGCAGCAAGTCTCTTTGCAGGGCCAGTAAGCGTTCACGGCAAGCCGGAGTGTTTACAGTATCCTGGAAGTGGAAGAAACGTTTCTCCTTATCAGAGAAATTCAACGGAGCGACATAAGGCACTGATGCATGCACATCATCTGGATAGAAATACCTGTAATACAGCGTTGTTTGCCCGCCTTTGCTGATGCCGGTACTCACCCAGGGGCCTTTATAGAATTGTTTAAACAGTATGTTAACAGCATGCAGATCCGCAGTGGCATTGTAAAGGTTAAGCTGATTCCATGGTTTGTTGTCGGGTACACTTTTGCCAAAAAACCGGTGTTCTACAACAATCAGGTTAGCGTTGAGGGCGTTGGCCAGCTCTTCATCATATTTGTCCCACAATGCATAAGCAGCGCCATAGCCTTCGGTGACCATCACCACAGGCCTGTCGAAACCCCGGTGACGCAGGACAACCCGCTGCAGAAACTTTAACCCATTCGGCTTTTTGTGATCGACTGGCTGTTCGAAGTACATAACGTATGCCGTGTATGCGTTGTTTGTGACTGCAAATTGTTTGATGCTGTCTAACCGTTGCGTCTTCATCAACAGGTCGCCAATATTCTGCGAAAATAGCCAGGCCGGCAAAACCAATAGGCCACTTAGGCTGAGTAATAATGTGCGGATACTCATTTTTCAGGTGATTGATGGCGCAATTTAGCAAGAACAGACCAATTAATCTTCAGGTTTTGATCCATCTACATAAAATATCACAAGGCTGTGTGCTATAAGCTTGTCTTATTGTTGCTTAGTGATGATATTATCCATAAACACAGTTGGTAATTTTGATGCTGTTGTATGCTGTTGCCCTTAATTCCTATAAAATCACAGGCAAACAGGCGGCTTACAGGTAAAAAAAAGAAGCTGCCCTTTTGAGACAGCTTCCATGGTTTCACTAAATAATCACGTTAATTCACAATCATTTTTTTGGTTACAATGTTATCGTCGGTTTTCAGGCTGACAAAATAAACCCCGGCGTTGAGGTCTGCTGAAGGGCTGTATTTCAGTTGATATTCACCCTTGGCTTTGTACTCGCTGGCAAGTATTTCGACAAGGCGACCGTTAATGTCATACAATTCGATGGTGACCTTGCTGTTGTTTTTCACTGCATACCGAATCTGGGCTTCGGTTGTTACCGGATTTGGATAAATGCTCAGGTCAGCAACATGCAGTTTACTGCCATCATTGATGCCACTGATCAACTCGGTGAGCATGATTTTCGATGCATTCAGGATTTCTTTGGTAACATTGTCCTGGATGAAAATCACCAGTTCAAGGTTTTCGAGCGACCAGCCTGACTGTGTAGTCACCGTATAGGTGTTTTCGAAATGATCAATTTCGCTCATATCAAGGTCAAGGCCATTGGCACTGGGCAACATCAACCGGGTAACATTATTCACTTCAGTCTGGTTAAACCAGTTCTGTGGAATATGGCTTTCAGTGAGTACAAAATGGAGTTTCAGGTTCGATTGAAGTGCGGGTC
Organism: Bacteroidota bacterium; assembly: GCA_018816765.1. GTDB lineage: Bacteria > Bacteroidota > Bacteroidia > Bacteroidales > F082 > UBA6192. The sequence goes on along the minus strand of JAHIUX010000022.1, from coordinate 5,658 downwards.
CCAGTTTGTCAACCATCACGTTCACTGAATAATCAGATGCATTTTGAACAGGAACATCGAAGGTCAGGTTGAAGGCAGTGCGGATGAGGTTACGGGCATCTACCATTGGCACATAGCTGTCATACAGTGATTCGGTTGAACTGCCACCTACAAGGGCGTCAACACCGTCGAAAATAGCCGTTGGGAAGCCTGTGATGCCGTAATAGCTTACGCGTGAGGCAGAAGCGGGAATTTCATAAGAGTCACCGGAATGGTATTTAATCACAGCTACATTGTAACCGTTTTCGAGCAGGTCGTGAGCACCCATGGCAGCACCTGGACAGTACTGACACCAGGTACCTGTGCCAACTTCCATCACGATCTGGTTTTTAGCAGTTGTATATGTATAGATGTACTTTGATTTCATGTTATTGTCGCTACTTTCGTCGTTGGCCAGTTGGGTTTCAATCTCAACCAGGTAGGCGTCATTAACAGAGGTAAGGGTATAAGGGTCAAAATTGACTTCGGTGGTTGCTCCTGAAGCAAGAGCTGTAACGGTTTGGGTGTTCGTGTACAGCACATCATTGTTTAAGTTTTTGATGGTTACGGTAGCATCAAATGTTTCTGAGTTCAGTCCAGCATTCCTGATGTCAGCTTTTGCAGCATAGGCATCGTTGGCATTAAAATAAGTTCCTCCCTTGATGGCCATTACGGCTACATCATGGTCGAATGGGGTAAACAACCTGATGTTGTCGATGTACCAATCGTTGATGTTGTATGAAGCGCCATTGAAGAAAAGGCAAAACTGAAAATCAGCAGCCCCGATATCTGCATTGGTAATCATTTGAGAAACAAGTGATGGAGGGGTTGAGGCGCCTGTCATCTGCCAGACGATATTCCATGTGCCACCACCTGAGCGTGTTGCTGCTCCTAAGGTATATGGCCCGCCGTAATGGTCAACCATATGGCTGAATTCCAAGGCGAGTGCAGTAACGCCGGTTAGGTCGATAGCCGGTGAAATGAGTCTGCTGTAGCCATTAAACTGGGGTTGCCAGGTAAATCGGGCTTCCGGACTGTCAGCACCAGCGTTGGCAGTTGTTGATTTCGACCAGTTTCCAGCCTGGGCATCAATGGTCCAGCCAGCCGGAGGCCACGATCCGGTTGTAAAGGTTTCATACAAATGGTTTTGTGCATTCACTGCGAGCATTCCAGCAACGAACAGCACCATAAGGGTAAAGTGTTTCATGGGGATGATTTTTAATTAAACTTAGTGTATGTAAAGGTATATAAAATCATTGATTATGCTGTTTGTAGCAAGTTAGTCGCCTGATAGCCTCCGTTGAGCCTGCATACTTTTTTTTGAAGCGACATCCGTGCTCTTGTCAACTGAGATTTGGAAGTGTTTTCAGAAATATTCAGCATTTTGCCAATTTCCTTGTGCGAATAACCTTCTACTGAATTTAAACTGAACACATTGCGGTAGCCTTGAGGGAGTTCCAATACGATGTTCATGAGTTCTTCGTGCAGCAGACGGGCAATGACTTCATGTTCCGAAACCTCGCCTTCAGGAAGTGATACCAGCTCCGATTCACTCGAGATAAAGCGTTTCCTTTTGTAGAAGTTAAAAGCTGTGGTTACCATAATGCGGCGCATCCATCCCTCGAAAGAGCCTTCGTTTCTGAAATCGGCCAGGTAGCGGAACACCTTGATAAAGCCTTCTTGCAAAATATCCTCTGCATCGCAGCGGCTTTTTGCATAACGCTGGCAAACAGTAAACATCTGGGGAGCGTATTTGTCATACAGCTTTGATTGGGCCAGTTGCTTATTTTGCCTGCATTCCTCTAATAATATGTGTTGATCAATCATGTTCGTTTGTTTTAAGCCAATCTCATCTCAAGAGCAGGAACAGAAACAACATCACCAGCAGAAAATACAACACCAGCACCCCAATGTTTTTGGCATAGTCGAACCATTTTTTATTCGAAAACATGTTCATTGCCGATGATCTGTGGAGTAAAAGTATTTTAATGATACAAGATTGGACAAGAATCATCTTCTACTTCGATACTACAAATATGAAATATGCATGAAAAACTAATACAAATACTTCTACATCCACATAATTAACATCTTCAAATAAAACATGATAGGAAAAACGTTAATTCTACAAACGCTTTTATAAGGAAGTGAAACCAAGTGCGAAATCAGATCTCTTTGAGAAAATCACTCAGGGTAATTTCGTTGGCGATTTTGAATTTTTTACGCAGCCGGTAGCGTCCCATCTCAATGGCACGGACAGAAATGTTGTTTAAAGCAGCGATTTCTTTAGAGGATAAATTGAGGCGCAGCATGGCACAGAGTCGTTCTTCGTTTTTGGTCAGGTCGGGAAACTGCAGCTTGAGTTTAGTGAAAAATTCCTGATGGGCATGGTCCACATTGCGCTGAAATTCTTCGAGGTCTTTCTGCAGCTTGATGTTTTTCTGTACGTTCAGGCTAAGCTCTTTCAAGCGGTTTTCACGCTCATCGTCCTGCACACTCCTGATCTTTTTTAGCTCAGACTTCATTTCTTCGAGGAACTTGTTTTTTTCGACCAGGTGAATGGCGAAATTGACAAGTTCACTGTTTTTGTTTTTAAGCTCGGCTTCCATGATTTCCTGCTTGGCTTTGCTTAGTGCTTCCTTTTGAGTGAGCAGAAACTGACTCTTTTTGTTTCGCTGCTGTAACCTCCCATAGATCAGGATGCTGAGAATAAGGATGAGCGCGAGCGACAGAATGAGGAGCAACTGCCTGAACTTGATAAGTTTTTGTTCGCGTTGCAGCAGGGCAATTTCGTTGTCTTTTAACTCAAGTTCCTTTTCCTTGATGTCGAGCCCAAAACGCGTCTGAAGCTCGCCCAACTGTTCCGATTTTGAAATGTTGAAGATGGAATCTTTGTATTGCGTATATTGTTTGAAATAGTCGAGTGACTTTTTAGTGTTGCCGGCATTTTCATAAGCCTGGCTCAGTCCGATATTTGCATCACGCACACCTTCCAGGGCATTAAAATTCAATGCATTGGACTTCATTTCGTTGTAAGCGCCAATGGCCGAGTCAAATTCACCAAATCTCAAATAATGATTGCCAAGGTGGCGGTAAACTGAGATGAGCCCTTCAGGATTATTGATACTGATGTAGAGTTCTTTGCTTTTGAGGTAATAGGTTTTGGCACTGGCTGCATCGTTTTCTGCCGAATAAATCTGTGCGAGGCTCTCATAATTCATTGCCAGATCACTGGCATTCCCTGCCTTTTCATTGATTTGAATGGCACGGTTGGTATAGCTGTGAGCCAGGCTGAGGTTTCCCCGAATCAGGTTAATCTTGCCCAGGTCATTCAGCGATCCTGCCAACTCATTGGTGTTTTCCGACTTCTGGTAAATATCGAAGGCTTTCTGAAAATAATCTCCTGCCTGTTCGTATTGCTGCTGGTCGTAAAAAAATCCACCAATGTTGCGGTAGGCTTTGGCAATTTCCTCTTTGTAGTCTTTTGGCACAGCATGTGCCAGTGCCTTGTTGAAATAGGCAAGTCCCTGATCGAAGTCGAAGTGATTATGAATATAGATGGAGCCAAGTTGATTGTATAACCGGGCCAGCTCCAGGTCATTCCCGAGTTTATCGTAGTGCTTTACGCTAATGAGGTAATAATTGATACAAGGTTGAAAATTGTGCCGTGATTCATACAGCCCGGCAACAATTTTGTTTGTGACCGCGCATGATTCGATTGATTTGAGCTGATTAGCCAGCGACAGGGCTTGCTTCCCATAGTAAATGGCGCGTTCAGGATCTTCTTCTTTCAGCAACAGGGTGAGGCTGTTGAGGGCGTCAACCTTTGCAATGTTGTTTTCCATCAGCGCAATGCGTGAAATGATGCTGTCTGTAGGGTACTGTTGAGCCGACAGCAATGCTGGAAATAAGATTAAAAAGAAACCTGAAGCAATAAACCTTCGCATTGTTCCGGTTTATTCGTAAGGATCGGTGACAGGAATTACGTAAAACTCCCCTGTACGCGGGTCTTTATAGAATTTGTTATAGCCATTGATGCTTTCGAGGTTGGCATCAACAACGCCTTTGATAAACACAGTGTTGGGGATGTCGACTTCGCCCCTGATCAGTAAACCTTCACCTGTCGATTGCACCTCCATTGGCCTGATCTGTGGAACAAGGCCCGCATTTTGCAGGATCAGGATGTATATACCCACGGTGATCAGAATCAGGATAGTCCGAAGAAATTGGTAGTGTTGTTCCATAACATCGCTGCTTGTGAAAAGGAAGCTAATTTACATCCAAAATTAATATGAGGCTTTTGATTATGCAAGTATTCTTATCAACAGCATATCAGAACCATGTACCACCCAATTCCCTGAATGGCCAGGGGATCGCAAACAGCATCAATACAAATGCAGCTAAGTAATAATAGAACTGTTTTCTGCCGGCTGAATGGAGTTCGGTTTTCTTCGCTAAGGCAACATAGCCATAGGTTACCAGACCAATGGCAATGACCATCATGCTGACGTGTTCAACCAAATAAAACCTCAACAAGCTATCTTTCATTGATGTGGCGTCAAATACCACTTTGGGACTGATAAAATAAAGGATAAGCCCGATCAGTAGCTGAATGTGCAAGCCAATCATTGTTAAGAGACTAAAGGTTTTCGGCTTGCCAGTCTTGCGATCGTTTCCAAAAGCCTGTTTGAAAAGCAAAAGCAGGGTGGCGATAAAAATCAGTAGTACAATCCACCGCAAACCGGCATGGCTGTGTTTTAATATGGTATACATCATGGTGCTTTTTTTTGAATAAACAAATTGTAGGTGTTCCTGTTCAAAGGTAGTGCTTTATTTATTGAAACTTTCAAAAATGATTAAGCCTCAGAACCTGGTAATTCATTGAAGAAAGCGAAGAGCTGATGCCTTAAAGGAAATCCAGAGGGTTTTGCCCGGGGCAATTTCTAGCCGCTGATAGGATTCGTTTGAAATGCGGGCGAAGATCGGTAAACCGATATCCACTTCAATCTCCATGCCACAAGCCAGGCGCTGTGTATTGACCACAAGTCCCTTAAACTGATTTTGTGCACTGCTCATGGTGTTTTCAACCGAAAGGCTGATTTGGTTCTCATCGATTAAAACGACACCTTTACCTGATAATGGTTGGCCATAAAGTCTGAACGTGAGCTTATCCACACTGGCCGCAATCATCCCCTCTTCATCTGCAGCACATACGTTGGCTTTGAAATAGTTGCGTAAGCCGGCCATATGGGCTACAAATGAGGAAGCGGGGTTTTTGAAAACAGCCGAAGGAACACCTGACTGCACTATATTCCCATCCTGCATGATGCCAACCCAATCAGCAAGGCGAAGCGCTTCTTCCGGATCATGTGTCACATGCAAAATGGTGAGGTCCTCACTGGTGAGGTTACGCAACAACTGCCTTACATCGTCGCGCAGTTGCACATCGAGCGCCGACAAGGGTTCGTCGAGAAGCAATACTTTTGGTTTCCTGGCCAGCGTGCGGGCAATGGAAACACGCTGTATTTCACCCCCCGACAGAGAAGTTGGATTTCGTTCAAGCAGATGGCCGATGCTGAATTTTTCGGCCAGTGACTCAATTTCCCTTACTATCCGCGCTTTGGACATGCCCGAAGCGTG
>JAHIUX010000021.1 GCA_018816765.1 Bacteroidota bacterium | reverse complement strand
CTTTTCTATAATCAACAGGTTAGCTCTTAATATGATTAAAAAAGAGGATTCCAAAATAGGCCTCAAGGCTAAGCGACTTCTTGCTGGTTGGTCGCAAGAGTATATTTTAAAAGTCCTAAATTTTTAATGCGTCGCCCCTGTGGGCTCAGGTGGGCAACAGCAATAAAAAAACCGCCTGTACCAGGCGGTTTTAAGACGTACCCGAGGCCGGACTCGAACCGGCACGACCGCAATGGCCAAAGGATTTTAAGTCCTTCGTGTCTACCAATTCCACCACTCGGGCAGGTAGCACTTTTCGTGTCATCATATCAAGTTGCCTGAGCAACTTATGCACTGTAAAAAAAATCCCGATGAGGTATCGGGATCATTCTCAGAGAGCGGAAAACGAGACTCGAACTCGCGACCCCGACCTTGGCAAGGTCGTGCTCTACCAACTGAGCTATTTCCGCGTGTCAAATTGGAGGTGCAAATTTAAATAACTTTTCCGAAGTCTTGCAAATTTTTTGTCAAAAAAAAATCATCCACTACACTTAATTCTGTAATGTTGGGTTCAACGGTTTACTTTCCAAGCAGTTTGCGGATCTCATGCAGTTTGATTAAGGCTTCAACCGGTGTTAGTGTGTCGATGTTTGTATTCAGAATATCGTCTTTAATCTGCAACAATAGCGGGTCATCAAGCTGAATAAAACTCAGCTGGATGTCGTCCTTTGCCTCTGCCTTCCCTCCTCCTGCTTTTTTGAACGATTCATCCGAGTGGGTTTGCTCAAGCATGGCCAGCAGCTTGTTGGCCCTGTCGATCACCTTACGCGGCATACCGGCCATGGTTGCCACATGGATACCAAAACTGTGCGCACTGCCCCCTTTTTTAAGCTTTCGCATAAACACAACCTTGTTACCAGTCTCCTTGACAGTGACATGGTAATTGCGAATGCGTGAAAAAGAAGCCGCCATTTCGTTAAGTTCATGGTAATGGGTTGCAAACAGCACTTTTGCCCTGTAGGCCGGGTGCTCGTGCAGGTATTCAGTGATGGCCCAGGCAATGCTGATACCATCATAAGTGCTTGTTCCTCTGCCGATTTCATCAAGCAATATCAGGCTCCGGCCTGATATATTGTTGAGGATACTGGCGGTTTCATTCATTTCGACCATAAAGGTTGATTCTCCTGAAGAAATGTTGTCGCTGGCGCCAACACGGGTAAAAACCTTATCCACATAGCCAATGACAGCCGATGAGGCCGGCACAAAACTTCCCATTTGCGCCATCAGCACAATCAAAGCTGTCTGGCGCAGCAGGGCTGACTTGCCCGACATATTGGGCCCGGTAATGATAATAATCTGCTGACGTTCATTATCGAGGTAAACATCATTGGCAATATAGGTTTCGCCATGTGGGAGCTGTTGCTCAATGACGGGATGCCGCCCGTCCCTGATGTCAATCGCATAGCCATCATTAATCAGCGGCCGCACGTATCTGTTGCGGATGGCCACGGCTGCAAAGGAAGTCAGGCAATCAATCCGGGCCAGCAGGCTGGCGTTTGACTGAATCGGTTGCACGTAATCGAGTGTTGCAACAACGAGGTCATCGTAAAGCCGCTGTTCCAGATCCATGATTTTTTCTTCAGCACCAAGAATCTTCTGCTCATATTCCTTTAGTTCTTCGGTGATGTAACGTTCGGAACCGGTTAGCGTCTGTTTCCTGATCCATTCGGCCGGCACCTTGTTCTTATGCGCATTGGTCACTTCAAGGTAGTAACCAAACACATTCGTATAGCCCACCTTAAGGCTGCTGATGCCGGTGATTTCCACTTCTCGTTTTTGAATATCCATCAGGAAATTCTTACCCGATTTTGCCAGGTTACGCAACTCATCCAGTTCGGCTGACACGCCCTGGCCGATGATATTCCCTTTTGCCACCACCGCCGGCGGATCGTCGGTAAGCTGCTTTTTAATTTTTTCACGGATGATCAGGCAGGGATTCAGCTGCTCAGCCAGCCTGATTAAACCGCTGTGCTTGCTTCCGGCGCACAATGATTTGGTTTCTTCCACCTGCACCAGCGACCTGGCTACCTGTTGCAACTCCCTCGGGTTGATTTTTCCCAGGGCAACTTTTGAGATCAGGCGTTCGAGGTCACCTGCCTGCCTGATGCTGTCCTGCAATTTCCTGATCATTTCAGGGTCGCCAACAAGCTTATCGACTACATCGTGTCTTTCTTCAATCGCCACGCGGTGTTTCAGTGGCAGGGTTACCCAGCGGCGCATCAGCCTGCTGCCCATGGGCGAAACGGTCTTATCGATCACATCGAGCAACGTTTTTGCATCGGCATAAGGCGAACCCAGCAGTTCGAGGTTTCGGATTGTAAACTTATCGAGCCATACATAATTACCTTCATCGATGCGCGAAAGTGCGGTAATATGTTCAATATTGTCGTGATGCGTTTCGCTCAGGTAATGCAATGCAGCGCCCGCGGCAACGACTGCCCGGGGCAGTTCCTCAACACCGAAACCCTTGAGTGAAGCAGTTTTGAAATGGCGCAATAAAATATCATTGGCAAATTCAATACTAAACACCCAGTCGTCGAAAACAGAAATATAATAGCGATCACCAAACATTTCGGTAAACTGTTTGCGTCGGTTACGCTGCACAACTACCTCTGTGGGGCCAAAGCCCTGCAGGAGTTTATCAATGTACTCCTGGCTGCCTTGTGCAGTAAAAAACTCGCCGGTTGAAATATCAAGAAAAGCAATGCCCATCAGGCCTTCGGCCAGATGAACGGCAGCCAGAAAATTATTTTGTTTCTGCTCAAGCACATTGTCGTTATACGAAACCCCCGGAGTAACCAGTTCAGTCACACCACGTTTTACAATTTTCTTTGTCAGTTTAGGATCTTCAAGCTGGTCACAAATGGCTACTTTGTAGCCTGCCCTGACAAGCTTTGGCAAATAGGTATCCAGCGAATGATGCGGGAATCCGGCCAATTCAACATACGAAGCGGCTCCATTTGCCCTTCGGGTGAGCACGATACCAAGTACCTCTGATGTTTTAATCGCGTCTTCGCCAAAGGTTTCGTAGAAATCGCCTATCCGAAACAGGAGTAACGCATCCGGATACCGGATTTTAATCTGGTTATACTGCTTCATCAACGGTGTTTCTACAAGCTGTTCTTCTTTTTTCATCGCGTTGTCAGGGAATTTGTGCAACAAAAATATACAATATGCATCAGAGATGGAACACGGTGATGATGTTCATTATCGTAATTTAGCACAAAATTAGCCTATGCGAAAACTTACGATGGATGAGCTGGGCCGGTTAAGTGTTGAGGCATTTAAACAGGCCGAAAAAAAACCGTTGATTGTCGTTTTGGACAATATCCGTTCGTTCAGCAATGTGGGTGCTGTTTTCCGCTCGGCGGATGCTTTCCTTGTTGAGGCTATATACTTGTGCGGGATTACGCCAAAACCACCTCACCGTGAAATTCATAAAACAGCACTGGGTGCTACCGACACTGTTGCATGGCGATATTTCGAAAAAACATCGGAGGCTATGCTACAGCTGAAAAAAAATAATTACCACATTGCAGCCATTGAGCAAACCAATCAGTCCGTTAGCCTTGAGGATTTTAAACCAAATTTCCCATTGGCATTGATCTTTGGAAATGAAGTTGATGGTATTGATAATGAAATACTTAAAATGTGTGATGTAGCCGTTGAGATACCACAGTCAGGTACCAAGCATTCACTCAATATTGCCGTTTGTGCGGGGATCGCGATTTGGCATACTGTTAATCAGAAGTAAAGACCATGTAACCTCATATAATTACAGCCGTTTAATAACATTGTAATGTTCAAATAATCTTGCACAGGATGTTGGAAAACGATCTTTTTTGCTTATTTTTGCAACAACTATAATCAAAAACTTTTTGGAATAGTATTTGATGCTATTCCATTTCTTAAATAGAAACAAAATTTAACCTTAATTAAACTGTATCCTTAACCAATCTAACATTATTATGAAAAATCACTATTCACTCTCCGGATTGTTGTTGGTTGCCTTTCTGGCAATCTTCCCACTGACTTTCTACGGTCAGTCCGCCGATGAGCAGAAGAAAGAGGAACCAAAAGCCACGGCCTCATTCTCACCTTATTGGTATCTTACTGGCGACATTGGTGCTGCCTGGCATCATGGCGACCTTGCCCAATATGGCTTTTCTCCCGACTTTTCTTACACAAAAATCAATGGGCGTATTGGTGGCGGATATCAGTTTGGCAGCATAATTGGCCTGAATGGCAAACTGGGCCGTGGATATCTTGGCGGACGCAAAGATGGCCTCAATGCCGAGATTGACTATAATGACTATTTTGAAGGCACTTTAAACATGACTTTCAATGTATGGAACCTTGTTTTCGGGTATAATCCAGATGCATTGTTCACCTTTGCCCCACATATTGGTGTTGGTCAGATTCAATGGAAAGTCAGGACTATTGATTATACAACCAAAGCCTTAATTGCTCAATACGGTTACAAGGATGTTACAGGTTCGAACAATGGCAACGGCATTGCTAAAAGAAAAGTAGCCCTTACAATACCTATTGGTGCGGACCTTAATTTCAGGGTAAACGACAAATGGGACATCTATGGTGACTACACATTTAGCTTTGTTGATAGTGACGTTCTTGACGGCCAGGCAAACGGAATTTTCAAAGGTAACAAACCCGTTAAAGGCGATATGTATGCCATCTTTAATGTTGGTGCGCGTTACAAATTTGTAAACTCGAACATTAAAAATATGGGCAAGGACTTTGGCCTAGTTACCTTACAGGTGATTCCCGAAGTACTCGAAGAAAAAGGCGACTCTGTTGAAGTAACCATCAAAGGAACATTCCCTCCAAAATACTTCGACAAGAAAGCTGTCATGAATTTCACCCCGGTTATCGTGTATGAAGGTGGGTCGACCGCCTTGAAACCGATTACCTTCAAAGGCGAATCAGTTACCGGCGACGGCACCCTCATCAGCTGGGCCAATGGCGGATCATTCACCTACACCGACAAGGTTCCTTACAATCCTAACATGAATGTTTCGGAACTTGTTGTTGAGCCTGTGATTTATGCCTATAAAGGAACCATGTATCCTGATGCAGCTGCCATTAAAGCATCTGATAAATTCTATACCGGCGACCAGCGCAAACTCGCTGATGGTGTGATCTATACTTCAAAACGCATCAAAGACACCCATACAGGAACAGCAGTTGCTGAACATCAGTATGAAAAAGTAACCATCTTCACCCAGACGGCAAACCTCTACTTCCAGGTGAATATGTCAGATCTAAACGTGAATCTGCCTCTGAACAAGAACGAAGAAAATAAAACCAAGCTCAAAAACATCACCACCGATGTTGAAAAAGGCTGGGTGATTAAGGATGTTACCATCGCTGGCTGGGCTTCTCCTGAAGGTGAAGAAACATTCAACCAGGGTCTTTCCGGAAACCGCTCAAAGACAGCTCAAAAGATGATGACCAAGGTTTTTGCAGGACTTGCCAAAGGAAAAGATTCAAAGGTTGCTTACAAGAAAGCCGAAGAAATCAACTTTGTACTTTCAGGAAACGGTCCAGACTGGAACGGTTTCATGAATGCTGTTGAAGCATCAAGCATCAAAGACAAAAACGCCATCCTTAACGTTGTTCGTTCGGCTGACGTTGCACAACGCGAACAGGAAATCAGAAATATGATCCTCATCTATCCTGAAATAGAACAGCTTATTCTGCCTCCGCTCCGTCGTTCTATCCTCACTGTGAATACCTTTGAACCAAAGAGAACCGACGAGGAAATTGCCACCTTATCGACTACCAAACCTGAGGACCTCTGCATCAAGGAATTGCTTTATGCAGCAACCCTGACAAATGACCTCAAGACACAGAAAATGATTTATGCTTCGGCAATGCGCCTGTATCCTGACTCATGGCGTGCGTTTGCCAATGCCGGTACCGTTGAAATGAAACTCGGCAATTATGCTGAAGCCAAATCGTTGCTCGAAAAAGCCCACGCCCTGAATGAAAATTCATATGAAGTATGCAATAACCTTGGTGTTGTTGCTGCATACAACAAGGATTACGCTAAAGCAGAAAAACATTTTGCAAGGGCTCAGCAGCTTGGTGGCGATGTAAACTACAATATGGGTATTGTGAATATCTATAAAGGAAATTACAGCCAGGCAGTGAACCTCATGCGTGGAAAGAAATGTGACTACAACCTCGGTCTGGCTCAATTGCTGAACAAGGATTACAGCGGAGCAAAATCGACCCTCGATTGCGCTATCCTCGAAGCTGATGCACATTACCTGAAAGCAGTTATCGGTGCCCGTACTGACGACAAAGCCATGATCTACGAAAACCTGATGAAGGCAATTCAGAAAGATGAAAACTTTAAGAATCAGGCCAGGTGGGATCGCGAATTTATGAAATACTTCAACGAACCTGATTTCCAGAATATCGTTAAGTAATCTGTTTGATTAAGGAAAAAAGTCCGGTTTCGCTTGCGAGACCGGACTTTTTTTTACCCAAGGTATAATGGCCTGTGTCTTGCCATAAAATGATAATGCCTGGACCGTCAGAAAGTGATGCGGTGAATACCGATCGGGTATTCCTGCTCGATGACTGACATCACCTTGCTGTAATCGCCCGGATGATGTACAAAATCGATCTGATTTGTATCAAGAATCAGGATGCGCATATCCAACTGTTGTTTCATGAAGTCAAAATATCCCTCCTGAATCTTACTCAGGTACTCATCTTTAATCTGCTGTTCGTAGGTTCTCCCCCGCTTTCGTATGTTATCCTGCAGCCGCTCAATATCCAAATACAGATAAACAAGCAGGTCGGGCCTGGGTAAGGTGACATTAATGAAATTGAAAAAGCGTGTAAACAAAGCAAGTTCATCGTTCGGCAGTGTCTTGCGGGCAAAAATCAACGATTTGATGATATAATAATCAGAGATCGTAAACGACCTGAACAGGTCCTGGGTGCTTAGCTGGTCCTTTAATTGCTGAAACCGTGAGGCCATGAACGACATTTCGAGCGGAAATGCATATTTCTCCTGGTCTTCATAAAATTTAGGCAAAAAGGCATTGTCTTCAAATTGCTCCAGAATCAGCTTTGCATTGTACTGTTTTGCAATCATTTGCGCCAAGGATGTCTTGCCGGCGCCGATGGTTCCTTCAATTGCGATGAAATTATACTGCATTGTGCAAAGATAGGAGGATTCGTTTTTACCACCTATAAATCAAGGTCTGTTTTAAATACTTCTGTTGTATCTGCCAATTGCATCAGCATTTGCCAGCTCGTCAGGCCTAAAACCGGGTGCACCTTGTCGGGGGATATCTCAGCCAATGGCATCAGCACAAACTTACGCAGCTGCATCCGTGGATGAGGCAAGGTAAGCGCTGGACTTTCAATCACGGAATCATTATAATACAGCATGTCGATATCAATGCTGCGGGAGGCATAGCCCGCACCATCTCTTAAGCGTCCGAGCCCTTGCTCGATAAGCAGTATGCTATGCAGCAATGTAAGCGCATCGCTTTCAGTCTCGACCAGAAGTGCCTGATTGAAGAACCATTCGCTGGCATCAAAACCCCATGGTGCTGAACGGTAAACTGCTGAAGATGCAGTGATCTTGCACCCGATCGAGACCAGACCCGAGCGGGCATTTCGAAGCATTTGAGCCTTGTCGCCCATATTTGATCCAAGTAAGAGCCAGGCTTGATTTGTCATGGTAAATTGTACAGTATCGCAGTCCTAGCCCGAAAATCTGTTTGTTGATTTTTGCTTCGCAACAAATGAACCTGAACAGGCAAGGTTGAGCAAATAAGCAATTTTATCACCATAATGCGGGTCGGTTGCCCATTTTCCGGTCAGGTCATGAAAGGTAGTAGCCGAACCCCTGACAATGAACCTCGCGCGGCTTTCAACACCGGCATCGATTGGTTCAGTAGAGGCATAAGCCTTGAGGTGAGAGATGTGGGCTAACACACCTGCCTCCACACTGGGGAAACTTTGTCCGGGGTTGTGGTTACCGACAGCTCCCAGACCACAGAAATTATTCTGATCAGGCTTAACATCGCCTCTGAACTTCAGAAAACCTGTTTCATGGCACATTTGAACAAAGGCAATATCATGGTTCACCCCTGCCCGATTTGAAAGGCGGATATACAGATCCACCAGGCGTTCAACATAGGATACATCGAGTCCCGGATGGTGGTCCCATAAGAAACTGATCAGCCGGCCTTTTGTAAGCTTTCCTTCGGCAAGAATAGCTGCCGAAGAAGTGAACACATCCTGATCGGGACGGCTAAAATGCACCTCAATCAGCGATGCAGAAATGCTGCTAACATCATAGGCCTTAAAGCTCAGGCTGACAAAACGAGAATGAAGCGACTGATTATCAATGATATTACCTGTTTCGGAAATTTTGCCCGCACCGATTTGTATCACAAATACATGGCTTAAAATAAAAACACACAGCAGCAATCCGCGTTTCATTGATGACCCCACCTGTTTTTTTGTATTGGTGTGTAAAAAAGCAAAGATCAACTGGTATTGAACCGAAATTACCTACCTCTGGCGGTTTTTTTACACAAAATTGTGTTAATATTGTGAAACAATGAAAATCAATGCAGAAAATACTGAACGATTTTGGACATTGTGTGGATAAAACCGGCCACAATTTTAAAGTTAAGTAAATCAAATTTATTTTCTATTAATATGATATTGTTTTAGTTACAATAATTAGCATGATTTATGATTAAAGAATAACATACAATTTTATCACTATACCATTAACAACAAACCCCATGAAACAGTTTTTTAAATTCATGTTCGCCTCTTTTGCAGGTACACTTCTCACCTTGTTGCTGATCCTGTTTTTGGTGATTGGCATGATTTCTTCCCTGGTCAGCATGGCCGAAAAAGAAGATGTCAGCATCAAACCACACACGGTGCTTGTCATTAATTTTGACAAACCCATTCTCGACAGGGCGCCAAACAATCCCCTGGAAGGATTTGACTTTTCAGCCTTCAAAGCAAACCAGCCATTGGGCATGGATGATATTCTGAAAAATATCGAGAAAGCGGCAACCGACCCGAATATTGATGGCATATACCTCGACCTGTCTGAAATTTCGGCAGGAGGCGCAAACCTTGTGGAAATCAGAACTAAACTGAACGCATTTAAGGCTTCCGGCAAGTTTATCATCAGCTATTCAGAGGCTTACAGCCAGTCTTCTTATTATCTGGCCAGCCTTTCAAACGAGATTTACCTCAATCCAAAAGGAATGTTGATGTTTAAAGGACTCAATGCGCAAATCGTCTTTTTGAAAAACATGCTCGACAAACTCGAAATTGAGCCCCAGATCATCAGGGGTCCAAATAACAAATTCAAGAGTGCTGTTGAGCCCCTTATGCTGGACAAAATGAGTGAAGCCAACCGCGAACAAATGGAAAAACTTCTTAACTCAACCTGGGGTAAACTGATCGAAGGCATTAGCGAAAGCCGCAATATCAGCATCGATGAATTAAACCGCATCGCAGATGAACTGGAGTTGTCCAATGCAAACAAAGCCCTTGAATATAAGTTTGTTGATGGCCTTAAATACAAGGATGAAATTCTGGCCTTGCTACGCGAGAAAACCGGTTTGGGCGAAAAAGACAAGATCGAATCTGTTAGCCTCACAAAATACACCAATGTGAAGGTCGAAAAAGACACCAAATCCAGGGTTAAGGATAAAATTGCTATCATCTATGCCATAGGCAGCATCGGCGGAGGTGATGGATCAGAATCCTCCATTGGTTCTGAAGGACTTTCAAAGGCCATCAGGAAAGCACGTGAAGATGAAAAAGTAAAAGCAATTGTCATGCGGGTGAATTCACCGGGAGGAAGTGCACTGGCTTCTGAAATTATCCGCCGCGAAGTGGAGCTGGCCAAAACAGCCAAGCCCTTTATCGTTTCGATGGGCAATGTGGCTGCTTCAGGAGGATACTGGATTTCGACCAACGCAGACTACATTTTTGCTGATCCGACCACAATTACAGGTTCGATTGGTGTGTTTGGCGTAATTCCGAATATGAAAGGATTGTTCAACAATAAGCTGGGTATCACCTTCGACAAGGCAATGACCAACAAGAACGCCGATTTCATCGATGTGATGGAACCCATGAGCGAATTTCAGCATATGAAAATCCAACAGGAAGTTGTTGCCATTTATGATGACTTCACCTCGCTTGTTGCCCGCACACGTAACCTGCGTCAGTCGTATGTCGACAGCATTGGCCAGGGACGCGTTTGGACAGGTGCCGACGCCATTGGTATCGGGCTTGTTGATAAGTTGGGCGGTCTTGAAGATGCCATTGCCTACGCAGCTGAAAAAGCCGGTCTTGGCGATAATTACAAAATCACCACACTGCCCGAGCAGAAAGATCCTTTCCAACAGTTGATTGATGAAATGACAGGACAATCGAGGGTTAGCGTGCTGAAAAAAGAACTTGGCAGCTATTACAGCTATGTTGAGTATCTGCAGCAGATGGAACAGATGAAAGGTGTTCAGGCCCGACTGCCCTTTCACTTTACAATAAACTAATACCCGTGTAAGCCAATGAAAAGAACCAGCTGAATCAGCTGGTTCTTTTTGTTTACGCTTTTTTACATGTTGTATTTCAGGTGAAACCATACCCTATTTAGAATGATTCCTGTTAATGAAATGCCTCATATCCGATCCAATAATTTGTACTTTTGGATCAACGACAATGCACTAAACCATGGCCATTAACAGAAAACAATTTCTCCACGGACTGATGTTAGGCACGGGAGGCGCCGCTATTGCAGCCAACCTGGGCTTCATAAGCACAGGCCTCTACAACAACAAGTCCATCAAGGCGATTGTTATCGACTTTGATAAATGTGCGGGTTGCCGCACTTGCGAAACCATTTGTTCGGCCAATAATCATCCGGTCAACATTGCCGGACTTCAGCTTAAAGGGTTAGGCAATCCTGAGCTGTCAAACATCCGGGTCTGGCATTATAATCCGCCCGCCGATGTGCCTGTAACCTGCTACCTTTGTGCCGATGCGCCCTGTGTGGAAGCTTGTCCGGTTAAACCACATCCTGAAACCGGCAGGAAAGCACTCTACCGTGATGAAACATTACAAACGATTTGGAACGACAGGGACAGGTGCATTGGATGCCAGTCGTGCGCCAATGCCTGCAAGGAACAAAGGGGCGGCGTAATTTTTCCGGATGAGGAAGGCAGTCCAACATCCATGTGTACCCTGTGCGGAGGTGATCCCCAATGCATCCTTCATTGCCCTTACGAAGCACTTTCATACCTCGAAATTACCGATAGTATGCCGTTGCGAAACCTAAGCCCGGATCTGCTGGCACAAAAACTATATGAAAAGTATTACGAACAGAAATCCAACTAATTATGTACGGCGTAAACGGAAAAATACTCGAAGTCAACCTCAGCACTGGTGTGATCACAAAAAAAATGCCGGACGACAAATATTATCGCCAATACCTCGGAGGCAGGGGCTTGGGGATGAGGCTGCTTTTTGATTACCTCCCGCATCCCGGCATTGACGCCAACGATCCATCAAACCCACTGATGTTTATGCCCGGCTTTTTCTGCGGATTTCCTTTTCCATCGATGTCGCGCAGCTGCATGGTTACAAAATCGCCCATTACCGCTCCAAAGCATAAAAAATACCCGAATGCTTCCACTGTAAGTTACAGCAATATGGGTGGGTTCATTGGCCCTGAAATCAAGTATGCTGGTTATGATGGCATTGTGTTCGTTGGGCAGTCGAAACAGCCAGTTTACCTCTTCGTTGAAGATGAGCAGGTTGAATTGCGTGATGCCACAAAATTCTGGGGAATGGGCACCAATGCTTTCGATAAGGCCATCATTGATGAGGTCGGCGACAGGAGGTTTGAGTCGGCCTACATTGGCTCAGGAGCCGAAAAAGGTGTACGCTTCGGCAGCGTGATCAACACCGCTGCCAGGGCTGCCGGACGTGGCGGCACAGGGTATGTGATGGGAACAAAAAAACTCAAGGCCATTGTTGTTCGCGGGAGCGGGATGCCCGATGTTTTCGATCACGCGGCTTATCTGTCGCTGCTTGACAAATCGCGGCTGGCCTTTGGGGCCGATAGTGAGTCGAAGACCAACTGGCGTTATGGCGGCACTGCCAATGCCCTGCAGTTTTCATCTGACCGGGGAAGTCAGGCAGTAAAGAATTACAGTGAAGGCACTTTTGCCGGGATTGAAAACATCAACGCACATGCCGCTCGCAAACAGGTATGGAAACGCGATTTCGCATGTTTCTCTTGCCAGCTGGCCTGTAAAAAAAGTGGTTTTGCCAAAGGTGCTTACGGAGGAGTTGTTCACGAAGGAATTGAGTATGAAACAGGTACGATGCTCGGCGCAAATTTGCTGATCGATAACTTAAACGGATTGCACACCCTGATCGAAGCAGCGGATGATTACGGTATCGACATCATCACCCTGGGCAATGTGATTGGTTTCCTGATGGAATGTTACGAAAAAAAGCTCATCGATGCATCTTACCTTGATGGCATAGCGCTGGTGTGGGGCGATGTGGATGCCGCCCTGCAAATGGTGCATAAGATTGGCCGCTATGAAGGCGTTGGCGCAAAAGCAGCCCGCGGAGTGAAGTTTCTAGCCGATGATATAGGTCAGGGATCGGCTGATTTTGCAATTCATGTTAAGGGCCATGAACTGGCTGCATGGAATGTGCAGGGTTATGCCAAGAGCTTTGGCATTTCATACACCACTGCAAACCGTGGCGCCTGCCATATGACTGGTGGCGAAATCAATGGCCAGCACCAGTCGGCACTGAGAGACACCCTTGGTGCATGCAGCTTTGCTTCCTCATGGTATAAAGGCGATCTGCACTACCGGCATTTTATCCAGGTGCTTAATGGGATTGAATTGAGTGAAGAGGAGTTTAACCTGATCGGTGAACGTGTTTTCAACCTCGAGCGCATGTTAAACTGTCGCGAAGGATTTATCCGGGAGGATGATATGCTTCCTGAACGGTTTTTTAAAGACGCCTATACCTCTGGACCACAACAAGGTGTTGTGCTCGATCGTGATGAATTTGTTACCATGATGGACGATTATTATACCAAAAGAGGCTGGGACCTGAAGACTGCTATTCCTGAAACGGCAACGCTTGAAAAGCTCGATCTTGCTTTTGTCGGTATTTAGTCAGAAGAGAAATAAAAAAAACAGGAATGATCAGTGATCATTCCTGTTTTTGTATATACGCATGCGCATTTATTGCACGATGAGTTTCTTGTTGATGGTCTGCTCTCCAACCATAACTGACACTACATAAATGCCCTTTGGTATCTGCGTGTCCAGGCTATTCAACTATCCGGGGAGGATTTCTGTCTATTGTTCAGAAATCGGTATTTCATTGCCAATTTAGTTTTTTTTTTTTTTGCTTTTTGTCATTATTTGCACGAATTTTGCAGTTGAAAGTTAATACGCTATAAATCCAGTAACCATGAAAAAAGTTCTACTATCGATAAGTTTGCTCCTCTTAACAAGCATAATGACCTTTGGGCAATCACCATTTTCAATGTCGTGGAATGGTGTTGAAATTCCTGACAACGGTGCCATGTACCTGATGGGAGATCCGGCCGATGCCGAGGTTGTCGCATATGTCATTGTAAAAAACAACAAGACTGACCTTGTTTCGATGAAAGTCAGGCGCGTTGAAAAACAAGTTGCCGCCGGTACCTGGAATCAGCTTTGCTGGAACGGCATTTGCTATGCACCTTCAGTAAGCGAATCGCAATATGCGATCCTTGGAGCAGGAGAAAGCACTGCACCCGACAGTTTTTCAGCACATTATGCTCCATCAGGCGTATACGGAACGTCGGTTATTGACTATGTGTTTTATAACTCAGCCAACGAAAGTGAAAAAATTACCTTAACGGTCTATTTCAGTGCTTTCGGTGCTTCTGTCGAAGACCTGATGTCGCGTTCATCATTCAGCAATGCCTATCCAAACCCTGCCAATCAGCGCGTTTCATTCGATTATAACTTTCCGGTTGACGTGAAAACAGCCAGTGTGAAGGTCTTTAATATGCTGGGCAAGGTTGTGCTCGAACAAGTCATCACCGACCGTTCAGGTAAAGTTCAGTTGTCGCTGAACGAACTCACAGATGGCGTTTATTTTTACACCCTTGTACTCAATAACCAGGCTGCCAAAACACAAAAACTGGTTGTTCAGAAATAATCACTTCTGTCAGACAAAGCCAAAAAGAGAGAGGCTGATTGCGTTGCAATCAGCCTCTCTCTTTTTATAGCCGAAGCTTAAGGCCGGTATTATAGTCCAAATTCCTTGCGGATGATATCGACATAATCGGTCTTTTCCCAGGCAAAGAACTCAACATTTTTAAAGTGCTTTGTCTGCCCATTTTCCACTACATCAAAGGTATCTTTACCGGTATAATACACTTCCACATCGCGGGTAAAGGGGTCTCGCCCGAAATGGCCATAAGCCGCTGTTTCTTCAAAGATGGGATTTTTTAAGCCCAGGCGTTTCACGATGGCATAAGGCCTAAGGTCATAAATGCCATGGATCTTTTCAGAAATCTGTTCATCAGTGAGCTTTTTCCCTTCGCTGTTTTTCACATGCGCTGTGTTGCGGGTATTGACATAAAATCCAACCGGTTCAGCAACGCCAATGGCATAGGCTACCTGAACAAGCACTTCGTCGGCCACACCGGCAGCAACCATATTTTTGGCAATATGACGGGCTGCATATGCAGCCGAGCGGTCAACCTTTGAGGAATCTTTGCCCGAAAACGCACCACCACCATGGGCGCCACGTCCGCCATAGGTATCCACGATGATCTTACGTCCGGTGAGGCCGGTGTCGCCATGAGGCCCTCCGATGACAAACTTACCCGTTGGGTTAACAAAAAGCCGTAGTTCTTTGGTAAACAGTTTCTGTATCCGTTTTGGCAGGCCTTTTTTCACCCGTGGAATGAGGATGTGTTCAACATCGAAACGGATTTTTTCGAGCATCTTTTCCTCCGTATCAAAATCATCGTGCTGGGTCGACACCACGATGGTTTCAATCCGGATTGGCTTCCAGTTGTTGGCATATTCAATCGTAACCTGTGATTTGGCATCTGGCCTCAGGTAGGTCATTTTCTTTCCTTCGCGGCGGATGGCTGCCAGTTCCTGCAGCAGGATGTGCGCAAGCTCACTTGTCAGCGGCATCAGGCTGTCCATTTCGTTGCAGGCAAAGCCAAACATCATTCCCTGGTCGCCGGCTCCCTGATCTTCTTCTTTTTGCCTTACCACGCCCTGGTTGATATCGGGTGATTGTTCATGTATGGCTGAGATCACACCACAGGATTTGCTGTCGAACTGGTACTCAGCTTTGTTATAGCCGATTTTGTCAATTACACGGCGTGTAATCGTTTGAACATCAACATATCCGTTGGTTTTAACCTCGCCGGCCAATACAGCCAAACCTGTTGTAACGAGTGTTTCACAAGCAACTTTTGACTCCGGATCATAGCGAAGCATTTCATCCAGAATGGCATCAGAAATCTGATCGGCGACTTTATCCGGGTGACCCTCTGATACCGATTCAGATGTAAATAAATATCCCATACAATTAATTATTAATGTTAAACAAGTAAAAGTTGGAAAAGATTGATTGGTGGGCAAAACATTGTTTTAGCATTTTTTACCGTGGTTGCAATCAATCAAATTTTTCCACAAAACTCCGGGTTGTGTACCCAAAAGCGCAGCAAAGGTAACAAAATTACTTAAACCAAAAAAATTATTGATTTCTCGTCAGTTGCTGGAAAATTTCTTCCATACTTCGCTCAACCTGACGCATTGACTTGATTTTCAATTGGTTTTCTATTGCCCACTTCATCAAAACCTGACTGAAATCACCTCCGGAGGAGGGTTCAAGCAACCAGTTGCGCTTTTCTAGCTTGCTTGCATGCTTTAATCCGGGCAATTGATGTATAAATTCGGTTGTGACCAATTGCTCAAATTCGACCACGATGGCATTGGTGCTTTTCGTTCCTTTTGTAAGATTCGTCGTTTGGTCGTCGGCAACAATCCTGCCTTTATGAATGATGATTGCCCTGTCGCATATGGCTTCCACTTCCTGCATGATGTGCGTTGAAAGGATGACTGTTTTCTCCCGCCCAATTTCCTTGATCAAATGCCTGATATCGACAAGTTGATTGGGGTCAAGGCCGGATGTGGGTTCGTCGAGGATGAGCACTTCAGGATCGTGAATCATCGATTGGGCGATGCCAACACGCTGTCGGTAGCCTTTCGACAAGGCACCTATTTTTTTGTGCTTCTCCGCATCCAGTCCGGTAATATCAATCATTTCGTCGATCCGTTTGGCCGCTTTGCTGCCAAGGCCATAAATACCAGCAACAAATGCCAGGTATTCACGTACATACATATCGAGGTAAAGTGGATTGTGTTCGGGCAAATAACCAACAAGCCGTTGCACCGCGATCGGATTGTCCTGAACATCATATCCGTTGATGCTGGCCACACCCGAGCTGGGAGGAATAAAACAGGTCAGGATTTTCATCAGTGTCGACTTACCGGCTCCGTTAGGCCCCAGTAATCCAACTACTTCACCCTGACTGATTTCGAATGAAACTTCGTCGAGCGCCTTTTGCTTTCCGTAGAGTTTGGTAATTTGTTCGACCTTAACTGACATGCTTCAGAATCATGGTTGATAATGGCACAAAAGTACATAAAAGCGGCTTACACTCATCAGCACTGCTTCGAAACCCTGTGACGCCCAATCGTTTTTTTTTCTGCCTGTTCAGCCTAAACTGCTAACTTAGCCATGCAATTTTAAGCAAACCCATCATGCCTGGTTTTCTCAAGCTAATCAATGTAACCAAGCCACAGCTGAATTGGCCTACATTGTGCCTTGCGCTAATTATCCTGGCCTTTGCTTCCTGCACCAGAAGGCTTCAACAGCAAACACAGCTCATTAATGAAGGCTGGGAATTGGTGAATCCATTGACGCTGGAACATATTCAGGCCGAAGTTCCTGGGTCAGTCCATACTGATTTGATGCGTGCAGGGCGTATACCAGATCCCTTTATTGGTATGGTCGAAGACAGCCTGCAATGGATCGGTCAGCAGGAATGGGAATATGCAATTGACTTTGTTCCTGATCAGGACATTGCCGGTTTTGATCATATTCAGCTGGTTTTTGAAGGTTTGGACACCTATGCATCGGTATGGCTGAATGATTCGCTTATCATCCAGGCCGACAATATGTTTCGCAGCTGGAAGGCAGATGTGGGCAAGCTAATAAAGCCAGATACCAATACCATCAGGCTTAGGTGTTATCCTCCCGGGCCTGTCAATGCGCAAAAAGCCAGTAAACAAGCCTGGAAAATCCCTGAAGAAAGGGCGTTCAGCCGCAAGGCGCCCTTCCAATTTGGCTGGGACTGGGGACCTGCGTATATCACGATGGGCATCTGGAAGCCTGTCAAGCTTCAGGCATGGCGGAATGTCAGGCTGGAAGATTACCATATTCAGCAGTTGGCCGTTACGGCCAAAACCGCAGACCTGCAACTGAGCCTTGAACTGCGCAGCGACAGCAAACAAGCAGTCAACATCTTGTTGCACTCCAAAGGAAATCCGTTGATCAACCAAACAATCACAACCGACACAGGTTTACAAAGCCTGCATCTTCCTTTTCAGCTAGGCCAGCCTGATCTATGGTGGCCAAACGGCATGGGAAAACAACAGATGACCGATTTTGAACTCGAAATCAGTTGTGCGGGACAAAGCCTTGTAAAACAAACCATCCGCACCGGCCTGCGCAATATTGAGTTAATACAGGAAAAAGACAGCATTGGAACCTCATTCTTTTTCCGGGTGAACGGAAAGGCCACCTATATGAAAGGAGCCAATGTCATTCCGGGTGATCACTTTATACACCGCCTGAGCCCCGAAAGCCAGCGCCAGATGCTTATATCTGCACATCAGGCACATATGAATATGTTGCGTGTCTGGGGCGGAGGCGTTTACCCGAATGAGGATTTTTTTACCCTGTGCGATAGTCTCGGTCTGCTTGTGTGGCAGGATTTCATGTTTGCCGGGACCATGTATCCGTCTGATACAGCCTTTTTGGAAAATGTGAAGGCAGAAGCAACGGAACAGATCAGGCGCATCAGCAGGCATTGTTCACTGGCCTTGTGGTGCGGCAACAATGAAATCGACGAAGCCTTCCACAACTGGGGCTGGCAGCAATCACTGGGCTGGACGGCCCAGGATTCAGCAGCCATCTGGGATGGATACACTACGCTGTTTCACAAACTTTTACCAGATTTAGTCAGGCAATACGATGGCCATAGACCCTATTGGCCCAGTTCGCCATCCATCGGCTGGGGACGCAGCGAAAGCCTGACAAAGGGCGATGCCCATTACTGGGGAGTCTGGTGGGGCGAACAACCCTTTTCGGTTTATGACCAAAAGGTCGGGCGTTTCATGAGCGAATACGGCTTTCAGGCCATGCCTGAGATGTCATCCATTGAAAAATACATCAGTGAGTCGGGCAGGAAGCCGGGGTCTTCCGAACTTGAAGCTCACCAGAAACATCCCAGGGGCACATTGCTGATCCAGCAATACATGGAGCAAGATTATCCATCACCAGATAGCCTTTTAGATTATGTATATGTGAGTCAGCTTCTGCAATCCAATGGGATCGGCAGGGCCATCGAAGCACACCGACGGGGAATGCCCAGGTGCATGGGTACTTTGTACTGGCAACTGAACGATTCGTGGCCCGTCACTTCATGGTCATCGATCGATTATTATGGACGATTGAAAGCCCTTCAATTCCGCTTAAAAACACTTTACGCACCAGTGCTGCTTTCGGCAGATCAAGCCTGCGACAACTGGCGCATCTGGATGGTATCAGACAGCAGTACTGCATTTCATGCAGATATTCGGTGTACTTTGATCGATTTCGATGGAAATATCCTGCGTCAATGGGAAAGCAAGGCAAAGGCAGAACCCATTGGTTCACGGATTGTCAGTGTATTTCGGACCGACACCATCATCAGCGGTTTTGACCCTCAGAAATGCTGCCTGCTGGTGGAGGCAACTTCGGACGAAAGACCTGTCAGCGAACGGATATTCTGGTTTACATCGCCTAAAAACATCCAACTGCCCGAGCCAGGCATTCAGATACAAACTGAAGCAGCAAGTCACCAAGTGGAGCTAAGCATCAGCAGCCAATGCGTGGCTAAAGACGTATACCTGATCTGTAATGACAAGGATGGCGTGTTCAGCAATAATTTTTTCGATCTTCTGCCTAAGCTGCCTTTGAAAGTAAGCTTTACTCCTTCTGGCAATTTGGCACCCGAACAGCTTATCTTTGATGCTAAATCACTTTACGAGATGAATGCAAGGAAGAAAAGCACATCCGGGGAAAATTTGTAATGCGTTTATTCTG
Source organism: Bacteroidota bacterium (assembly GCA_018816765.1). Lineage (GTDB taxonomy): Bacteria > Bacteroidota > Bacteroidia > Bacteroidales > F082 > UBA6192. The sequence continues at coordinate 40,505 of JAHIUX010000021.1, read as the reverse complement.
AGTAAGATGAAAAAATTGAGCATTAATCCAAAAATTCTGCTTGAACTGGAAATCCGCAGGCTTCTGCTTGCGTACCACCAACGCATGCTTGCGTTTCTGCAAGCGAAGCGCAACGCTGACGAAGCAGTGCATCAAAGCAGGTTGTGCATCAAACGCATCAGGGCTATCCACAGGCTGATCAGATCGGGAATCGGTGAAACGGCCTTTGTTCAGCAACAAGCTTTTTACAGGCAACTGACCATGTCGCTGGGCAGTTTGCGCGACAAAACAGCCTGTATTGAAACGCTTAGCGGCTTGATCAGTAACAGGAAGTCGCCGGTCACAAATAAACTGATCAGAAAATACGTGGCTGTTATCCGAAAGCAACGCGATGAAATGATGCATGCGGCCATTGACAAGGAATTATTCCGTGACATGTTTCACACGATTAAGCAACACGATGTTTGGGTAATTCAGTTGAAGCTTGATGGCCTTGACCAAGAAATCATTTTTAAGGGCATGCGAAAGATGTACCTTCAGGCGGCAGGAATCGCCGGTAAGCTGGCGCTAGCGCCAACAGATATTGGATTTCACCAGTTTCGGAAAAAGGTAAAATATCTCGGATATGCCCTCGAAACCCTGCAGGAACTGCATCCGGCAATGATCAGCTATCAGGTGGCTGAGTTATCCGCATTGGGTCGGCTGCTCGGTAAACACCACGACCTGGTGCTTGTGCTTGCTGCTGTTGAGGCCGGTGATCGCAATGCCGCTCAGGTCAACCTGATCAGAAGCATCAAGGCATTGAAAGCCGGGCTTGAGCAAAGGATTCTGACAGAGGCAAAACTTGTTTTTGCCTGGGATGCCAAAGCCTTCGCCGAAAGGTATCGCACACTCATTGTATTGCACCGGCAGTGATGTATTGAATGGGGTTTACCGATAAATGCCGTAATTTTGAGCCTTTAACAGCTTATGATGAATACCGGAAAAGCATTGTTGTTATGCTTAACATCCTGTAAATGAAATTTTTTCAATACTTAACGCATACCGCCATGCATAAATACCCATATGTGTTCCTGATGTTTGCCATGTGCTGTGCAGGCATTCCCGGCAATGCCCAACAAACCACAACCATCATGACCTGGAACACCCGGCTTGATGTTGCCAGCGACGGGCCCAATGCCTGGAGTAACCGTCGGCAGCAATTCACTGAGTTGCTGCTTCAGGAGCATCCTGAACTCCTCGGGATGCAGGAAGTGTTGCACAACCAGCTGCTGGATATTGCTGCAACACTCAGTGGTTATGGATACATTGGCGTTGGGCGCACTGATGGCAAAACAAAGGGTGAATATGGTCCGGTTTTTTATGATACGAGCAGGTTTAAACTGATTGATGCCGGATATTACTGGCTGTCGCAAACGCCTGAAGTGGCCGGGTCGAAGGGATGGGATGCCGCCTGTGAACGGATCATGAGCTGGGCAAAGCTCGAAAGCCGGCAAACGGGTAAATTCCTGTGGGTTTTAAATACCCACCTCGACCATATGGGCACCGAAGCCCGAAGAAACAGTTTGGCACTTATCAAGGAGCTGACAACAAAAATGATTGGCGATGAACCATTTGTGTTAATGGGTGATTTTAATTTCGAACCGACAGATGAAAATTATACAACTGTTTCCAACTGGCTGACTGACGCCCGAACAGCTGCTGCAACCGATGAACTGAAACAACAAATTACATTCACAGGCTTTGATGAACAGGAAGAAAACAACAGCCTGATTGATTTTATTTTTGTTAACCATAAGATCACAATAACTGATTATCAGATTCCTGAAGCCAACATCGATGGCAGGTTTTCCTCTGATCATTTACCGGTGAAGGTGCAAATGATGTGGTAACAGGCACTGTCCTGATCGATTCAATTATCAACGGTTAACCCTATGTCAAAACATATTCGACATTCACTGACCCTGATTCTTACGCTTTTAGCTTCCTACACTTTCTCACAGGAAACACTACCCGAACAAAGTGTTTTCAGATTGAACAAGGGTCGCATCGGGCTAACGTATGCTTCTTTTGGCGAAAATCCGATGGTTCATTTCAGGCAGCTTGTTGGTGCCGCAAGTTACAACAGCGGCAGGTTTTATGTGTTAGGCATCAGCTACGATTATCCCCTGAATGACTTCATCAGGCTTTCTGCCGGTTTCGATTACGCAAAGCACTACTTGACCATCGTGCCGAACGTACCACCAGGCATTGGTGATGAACCCTATGGCATTAACTTTTCACATATCGACATCCCGTTTAGCCTAGAAATTGGCTTTTTGCGCTATTTTTTCTTGCATGGCGGACTTTTACTCGACATTGACCCAAACCTTGATAGCCCCGTCGACATACAATCAGGAATTGGTGCATCCCTGGGAATTGGAGCCAGATACACAAGCCGATGTGGGCTGGCCATCTTCGTCAGTCCGTACCTGAAGGTGCACACCTTGTTCTCCTTCAGCACAGAGACCTATCCTTTACACTTGCTGGAATCAGGCATCCAGCTTGGCTTAATCATCCCGCTAAGAATTAAAAGACAATAGCCAGGACAAAAAAAAAGAACGAATGACATTCGTTCTTTTTCATGATTTCACCGAAAGTTTCCGGTTTATTTCATTTTCTCGATTTCGATATACACCAGGGCGCTGGCACCAACGATGGCAGCATCACCAAGTTTAAGTTGCGAAGGTAAAATCCTGATTTTGTTACGGAATACCGGAAGCAGGTGAGCTTCCATGCTTTCTTTTGTCGGTTTCAGGATATAGTCGCCGGCAGCCAGTGGACCACCAAACAGGAAAATAGCCTCAGGGCTAAGGTGATGTACCGTATTGGCAAGGCCTTGTCCGAGCCATTGTCCGGTGAGTGCAAAAACCTCCTGTGCAATCTTATCGCCTTTTAATGCGGCTTCGTAAATCATTTTCGAATTCAACTCATTGTAAGAGGTATTGGCCAACAGGCTATCGGTATGGTGGTATTTGGCCAACAGCTCGAATGCCGTGCGCTTCATTCCCGGGGCTGAGCAATAGGCTTCGAGGTGGCCAAAGCCACCGCATCCGCAATGACGGCCATTAGTCACCAGTGTCATATGGCCGCATTCACCGGCAAAGCCATCATGCCCGTAAACAAGATCACCATTGACAACCACTCCGCTGCCAACACCGGTACCCAGGGTGAAAACCACAAAGTTTTTCATCCCTTTGGCGCCGCCATAAATCATCTCACCTATGGCAGCTGCGTTGGCATCGTTGGTGATGGCCATCACCTTGATATCGGCAAATTCAAGCTTCAGCATGTCGAGAAAGTTCACCACACCTTTGAAAGATAAGTTCGGGGCATGTTCAATGGTTCCGGTGTAATAGTTAGCATTGGGCGCACCAATGCCGATTCCAACAACTTCGGTCTTTTCGTTCAGCAACTTAACCGACTTAATCAACTCTTTGATGGCACCGGCAAGTGCTTTGATATACAATCCCACATCACCATGGGTTGGGGTGGCAATACTATCACTGACCAGCACATCTCCTTCACGGTTTACGACACCAATGGCCGTGTTAGTTCCCCCGATGTCAATTCCGATTGCGACTTTTTTCATGCGTTATAATACAAGTTATATGTTAGTAATCAGGTAATTTATCAAGCTCTTCTGATCTTGCTTCCACTCACTGCATAATAGAAAATGAAAAGATAGCAAACGGCCGGAACAAGGAATGCATAGGTGTAACCAGCTGCATCAGCAATGCCTCCCATGAGTGGGGGAATAACCGCGCCACCAAAGATGAGGGCGTTGATGAGTCCTGAAGCACCGCTCAGCTCAGCATTGTCGAGGTCTTTCACAGCAAGGGAGAATATATTCGGGAACATGATCGAGTTAAATAATCCGATCGAAATAATGGTCCATAGTGCTACTGATCCGGTGCTAAAGCTGGTGGCGATATCAAGGATGGCAGCAACAAGTGCGAATGTTGCCAGTGTTTTGGCTGCTTTTCCCTGGCCAATCTGCATAATGATGAAGTTTACAAGAGCAATACCCGTAAAGATCATGCCCATATTCCAGTTCCAGTCGGTAACAAATGATCCGGAAACAAGTGCCAGCAGGAGCACAGGCAGTGCGTAAGTAATCTTTTTCGAGGTTGCCATTTCCGAAAACATAAACGAACCAAAAAACCTTCCGATCATGGCACCGCCCCAATAGATCGCGGCATAGGTTGAAGCCATCTCAGCCGTCATACTCAGGTTGGTCTTGAGGTAATTGACGATCAATCCGGCATTGCCAACTTCGGCACCCACATACATGAAGATGGCCAAAGCGCCCAGTACCACGTGCGGATATTTCCAAATGCTCTTCTTTTCACTCTTTTCATATTTCAACACAGGCAGCTTGATTGTGACAATGGCTATAGCCACCAGCAATACGATCAGCCCCATAATGATGAAAGGCATCGGCACGCGGTCGGCAGCCATGGCAGCATCTGCAGGAAATTTCAGCCCCTTGAAAATGGCGATCGAAATCAACCAGGGAGCAATCATAGTGGCGATGGAATTTAAGGCCTGTGTCAGGTTAAGGCGGCTTGAAGCTGTTGATGGTGAGCCAATTGCTGTAACATATGGGTTGGCAGCCACCTGTAAAAACACCACACCTGTGGCCAATACGAAGGTCCCCATTAAAAAGATCGGAAACGAAGGCATTTTGGCTGCCGGGATATAAATGAAACTTCCGAGGGCCATGAGGATAAGCCCGGCAATTACAGTCCATTTATAGCCAATCTTATCAATCAGCCTGCCGGTAGGAATCGACATGATGGGATAGGCAATGAAAAATGCCGACGATAACAACTGGGCGCCAAATTCAGATAAGCCAAAGATTTCTTTCACCGGCGCACTTAATGTTACGATGAAGGTAGTGGCGAATCCAAAGATGAAGAAAATGGCGCCAAACACCGACAATCCCACAACGAGATTGTTATTTTTCTGATCACTCATAAAGCAGGTATTAGTGTTAATAATTAAGTTGAAACAAGCCTTGACAGCAAACAAAATTAAAAATTAATCCATTCCTGCGTTTATTTTTCACAATACACCCGGCCAATGTTTCGCTGACAAATTGTAAATTACAGATTGATAACACACTGGCTTGTTTACATCGGTTTTCAAAAACCGCAATGAGGTAAAACCAACGGGAAGGTTGAATTTCTGCTATAAATCCGTTGAAAAAAATGACACGGCTTTTGATTTTCCCACTACCTTTATCGGTCAAATAAATCAGCTACTTAAAACACATTTCGATGGGAAACAGAAGGTCATTTTTACGCAAAACCATAGTGGGAAGCATTGCCGCCGGGATAGGTGTCAACTTGGGCCAGGCTGCTGAACTTTTCGATGCCCACACATTGTCTGCTGAAGGCGGCCCGCTGTTCATCTCAACCTGGAATCATGGTTTGGCGGCCAATGCTGAGGCATGGAAGACACTCGAAGCCGGAGGCAGTATACTTGATGCTGTGGAGGCTGGCGTAAAAATCCCTGAGGCAGACCCCGAAGTGAGTAGCGTAGGCTATGGCGGATTTCCTGATGCCGAGGGCCATGTCACCCTCGATGCCTGCATCATGGGACCAGATGGCAATGCCGGATCTGTCACTTATCTACAGGAAATCATGCACCCGATTTCGGTCGCCAGGCGCGTCATGGAAAAAACGCCACACGTGATCCTGTCAGGTGCAGGTGCCCTTAAGTTTGCCGAAGATCAGGGCTTTAAACGTGAGAATTTGCTCACCGACAATATGCAGAAAGAATGGGAAGCCTGGAAGGCCTCCGGGGCGCGCTATGCTCCCCAGGCCAATTGGGAAAACCACGACACCATCGGCATGATCGGCATTGACGGGCAGGGCAATATTGCCGGGGCCTGCACCACCAGCGGTATGGCCTTCAAACATCCCGGCCGGGTTGGCGATTCTCCCATCATCGGTGCAGGGCTCTTTGTTGATAACGAAATCGGTGCTGCTACCTCCACCGGCGAAGGTGAAGCCATTTTGAAAACCCTGGGCAGTTTTCTGGTTGTGGAAAATATGCGGAACGGGATGAGTCCGAAGCAAGCCTGCAAAGCTGCTATCGAAAGGCTCACGCAGAAAGTCCGTGTACACCCGCAGATGCAGATTGCTTATATCGCTGTTAACAAATCCGGACAAACCGGCGCTTTTTCGCTCCGTCCCGGTTTTCAATATGCCATCCATTCCTACAACAATAACAAGCTCGAAAACGTTGATCACTTAATGGAATGGTAATCACATAAAACGATTATTTACCGAATTAAATCACAGAGATGAAAAAGTCAATCATGCTCCTTGTGTTGCTGGGCTTGCTTTTTTCGTGCAAACGCAATGCTCCCGATCAGATAAACATCATTCCCCGACCCTACAAATACTGGGCATCTGAGGGACACATAAAAATCACTGAGGGAACCAGAGTCATTTACGAAGATCCGAATCCTGAATTGCGCTTGATGGCCGAATACCTAGCCAGCGTGATCAGCAACAGCAGCAGTTTTGTTGTCGATGTGGAGCCATTAAGCAAAATCAAGGCTATGGGAACCGATATTTTGCTGGTCACCAACCTGAACGATTCCATCTATGGCAGTGAAGGATACCTGATACAGCATAACAACCGGAAGTTTTTTAGCATACAGGGCAATCAGGCAATTGGCGTATTTCATGGCATACAGTCATTTTTGCAGCTTTTTGATCCTGCAATATTCAAGGCTGGAACAAAAAAGGATGTCTGGGAAATTCCGGTTGTATACATCCAGGATCAGCCGCGCTTTAGCTACAGGGGCATGCACCTCGATGTCAGCCGCCATTTTTTTCCGGTTGCATTCATCAAAAAATACATTGATCTGCTGGCGTTCTACAAATACAACTATTTCCACTGGCACCTTACCGACGATCAGGGCTGGCGCATCGGAATTAAGCAGTACCCGCGCCTGACTGAAATAGGTTCAACACGAAAAGAAACCATCGTCGGCCACCAGGGCAACGAACCTGAAGTGTTCGATGGCAAGGCTTATGGCGGTTTTTACACAAGGGAAGAAATCAAAGAGGTGGTCGGCTATGCGGCCAGCAAATACATTACTATTGTTCCTGAAATTGAAATGCCCGGCCATGCACTCGCCGCCCTCTCGGCCTATCCGGAACTTGGTTGCACCGGCGGACCTTATGAAACAGCCACACGATGGGGTGTTTTTGATGATGTTTTTTGTACAAAAGATGAAGTGTTTGTTTTTTTGGAAAATGTGCTCACCGAAGTTGCGGATCTTTTCCCGGGGCCCTATATCCATATTGGTGGCGACGAAGTGCCAAAGACACGCTGGAAAGTATGCAAGGCGTGTCAACTTCGGATGAAACAGGAAGGACTGCACAGCGAAGAGGAACTGCAAAGTTATTTTGTGCAACGCATTGAGAAAATCGTTGCTGCCAGAGGGAAGAGAATTATCGGATGGGATGAGATTCTGGAGGGCGGCCTTGCCCCCAATGCTACGGTGATGTCGTGGCGTGGAACAGAGGGAGGAATCGCTGCAGCCCGCATGGGACACGATGTGATCATGACGCCGGGGAGCCATTGTTATTTCGATCATTATCAGTTTGATCGCACAACCGAACCCCTAGCCATTGGCGGGCTCACCAAGTTATCAAAGGTGTATGCTTTCGAGCCGGTTCCTGATGCACTGAACAATGCCGAAAGCAAGCATATTCTTGGTGCTCAGGCCAATGTGTGGACTGAGTACCTTCAACAGCCCGACGACATAAGCTATATGATTTTACCCCGTATGGCGGCGATGGCTGAGGTGAACTGGACCCCCTCGGACAAGCGCAACTGGGAGAATTTCTATGACCGTCTGCCCGTTCATTTTGCCTTGTATGATGCATGGCAGCTAAAGCATTGCAAAGCGGTCTACGCACCCATGATACGGTCAAAATCCGATGGCAAAGGCAACAAGGTGGTAAAAATTGAGACTGAAATTCCCGGTGGTATCATTTACTACACCACCGACCAATCTGCACCCACTCTGCAATCAGCCGTGTTTGCCGATAGCCTGGTATTGCCCGAAGCAAGTGGGCTCAAGGTTGCAATATACAGAAACGGTCAGAAGATTGAATAACTAACTGCGAAAGCTTCTAGCGGATAAGGGGTTAAATTTCTGATGCTGTCGCCACAAACTGGATGAGGTTTTCTATTCCAGGTTTTCAGGAATAGATTCCATGATCACGATGGTATCGGCGGCGGCAATCGAGTCGATATAGGCCTGTTCGATGGCTTCAGCCTTGGCCTTGTTCAGTGAGTCGAGGCGCAGAGAGTCTTTTGTAGCTTGTTCCTTTGCCTGCTGTTCGGCAGTAGGACCACAGGAAGCCAACCCAATGACAAGTGACAACACGATGATTTTCAATATATTTTTCATAACGGCTTGTTTTCTTCTTTAGGTGCAAATTTATCGCATTCCACTGACAAAAGTCAATTCTGTTAAAAAAAGCTTTCTCTGGCCATGGTTTTGTAGCAACAATCGGGCAATTTCGAACCAATAGCTGTGCATTTATCCGCTAAAGTGATAACTTTGCATCAGTTTATCAAGGTTTTCGCGACTCAACCACGATCAAAATGCCATAATTCCTTTATGAAATATTTACGCTTTGGTTTCATGCTCCTGATTTCCGGTTTCTTGTTTTCCTGCCAGGAAGACAAAGACCCTGTTGACTATGTAAATCCCTTTATCGGCACCGGCGGTCACGGGCACACCTATCCGGGTGCAACCCTGCCCTTTGGCATGGTCCAGCTCAGTCCTGATACCAGAAAAGACAGCTGGGACGGTTGCTCAGGCTACCATTATTCCGATAAGTCGATTCTGGGATTCAGCCATACACACCTCAGCGGGACGGGTGTTGGCGACTACGGCGACATCAGGATGATGCCTACCATGGGGAAGCTTAACCTTGATCCGGGCGATGAAGCCAAAGGTGTGAAAGGATACCATTCTTCGTTTAGTCACGACAGCGAAACAGCCAATCCCGGCTTCTACCAGGTTGAGCTCGCCGATTATCATATCAAGGCTGAGCTCACTGCTACTGAACGAACAGGCTTTCACCGGTATACCTTCAGCGACAAGGGGAATGCCAACCTCATCATCGACCTTTTCGAAGGTGTAACCAGTGATAAAATAATCGAATCCGAAATCAGGTTCGTGAATGACTCCATCATCAGTGGATTTCGGCGCACCGCAGGCTGGGCCAGAGATCAATCGGTGTATTTTTATGCGGTTTTTTCGAAACCAATTGAAAGCCAAGGTATTCAACTCGATGATGAGCTGTATCCTGACCGTAAGCATGCCAGCGGTACAAAAATCAAAGCATGGGCAAGCTGGTCTGTAAGCCTCGGGAGCCAACTCATTGTAAAGGTAGGCATCTCAGCCGTGGATGTTGAAGGAGCGAAAAACAATTTGCTGGCGGAAAATACCGGCTGGGACTTTGACGCAGTGAAAGCAGCAGCAAAGCAACGCTGGAGCGACGAACTGAGTCGCATTGATGTGATCGGTTCGAGCGCCAATGACCTGACGGTATTTTATACCGCCCTGTATCATTCAATGATCGCACCCAACCTGTTCAGCGATGTCGACGGGCGTTTTCGCGGCCACGACAACCATATCCATCAGGTGGATAACGACAGGCGCTATACGGTCTTTTCGCTTTGGGATACTTTCCGCAGCCTTCACCCCCTGCTCAACATTGTGCAGCCTGCGCGCACAGGAGAAATGATCCGCACCATGCTCGACATCTACGAACACGGTGGACTTTTGCCTGTTTGGGAACTTGCCGGCAACGAAACCTGGTGCATGATTGGCTATCATTCAGTTCCGGTGATTGCTGACGCCTGGCGCTCAGGCATCAGGGATTTCGACGCCGCAAAGGCGCTTGTTGCCATGCAGAAAAGCGCCAACCAGGAACATCATGGATTAAAGTGGTATAACCAGCTGGGCTACATCCCGGCAAACAAAGAGAGTGAGTCCGTTTCAAAAACACTGGAGTATGCCTATGACGACTGGTGTATTGCCGATTTTGCAAAAGCCCAGGGTAACGAATCAGTGTATCAGGAATTTATACAACGGGCACAGTACTACAAAAACCTGTACGACCCACAAACGAAATTTTTAAGAGGCAAGCAAAACGGCGGCTTTATCGATCCTTTCGACCCTACCCAGGTCAATTTCATGCTCACTGAAGCCAATACCTGGCAATACAACTTTTTTGTTCCACAGGACATCAACGGGCACATCAGGCTGATGGGCGGCGACGAAGCCTATGAAAATATGCTTGACGAACTCTTCACTTCAACGGCAGGTCTCAGCGGACGCGAACAATCAGATATTACCGGACTGATCGGCCAGTATGCCCATGGAAACGAACCCAGTCACCATATGGCTTATCTGTATAATTATGTAGGCAAACCTTATAAGACCCAGGCCCTTGTTTCGCGCATACTGAATGATCTGTACAGCAATAAACCCGACGGTTTGAGTGGGAATGAAGACTGCGGCCAAATGTCCGCCTGGTACGTCATGAGTGCGATGGGCATTTACCCCGTAACCCCTTCCTCTTCCTATTATGCCATTGGGACACCACTTTTTGAACAGGTCAATATTTACCTCGAATCGAACAAAATGTTTAAGATCAAGGCCAATAAACTGTCAAAAAAGAATAGCTATATTCAATCAGCAATGCTGAATGGAAAGCCTTACAGCAAGTCGTATCTTCTTAAAGATGATTTCTTTGAAGGAGGAGAGTTGGTGTTTGAGATGGGACCACAGCCCAATCTTTCGTGGGGCAGCCTTCAAGGCGACAGGCCAGAACAGGGCATTGAGGACACACATTTTGTGGCTGTTCCATGGATACAAACCGACAGCAAAACCTTCACTACAAAACTCGACCTGAGCATGTCGCATCCTGACGGAAATGCAGTTATCCGATACAACACCAATCAATCCGGGCCAGATTCAGCTTCCCAAATTTACCAAGGCCCAATTGAACTGTTTCAATCGACGGTAGTGACGGCAAAAGCATATGTTGGTGACCATGAAAGCAAAGCCGTATCAGGCGAATTTTTCAGCATTCCTGCGGGCCGGACCATTCAGTTGCTTAATCCGTTTAACACCCAATACCCTGGTGGCGGAAACAATGCCCTCATCGACAGCCAGCACGGCACCAACGATTTCAGGACAGGAAGCTGGCAGGGATATTACGGCGATGACCTTGATGTCATTGTCGACCTTGGAAAGCTGCAACCGGTCAGAAACATCAAAATGGGATTCCTTCAGGATCAGCGTTCATGGGTATTTATGCCGCTGTGGATTCATGCGCAGGTTTCAGCCGATGGCATCAGATATAAGGATGCCGGAAAGGTATTCAACACATTGCCAGCAAAGGCTGAAGGCGCCATCATCAGGGTGTTTTCAGAGAAAATGAATGAACCAAATATCCGCTACATCAGGATCACCGCCAAAAACAGGGGAGTGTGTCCTGACTGGCATCCCGGCAGCGGCGAAAAAACCTGGATTTTTGCCGATGAAATTGTGATTGAATAGGATATGGCACTGATTAATTTGAAAGTAGCGGTTAAATTGGCGTTTGGCCTTTGTAATTGACTACCTTTGCAAAGGTTCAATACTATCTTGAAAGCAACAAAAAAAAAGGTTATTGACATGAATGCAGATAAAAGAGGAACCATTTTGCTTGTCGAGGATGAATACAGCAATTATTATTTCCTTCAGATCTTATTGCGCAACCTTGGTTTCGATGTTGTGCTGGCCCTGAACGGACAGGAAGCTGTTGATTTTGTAAACAGCGAACAGCATGTCGACCTTGTTTTAATGGACCTTAAAATGCCGATAATGAATGGTTTTGAGGCAACACGAAAGATTAAATCAATCAAACCTGAACTGCCGATTGTTGCACAAACGGCTTACATCATGGGAAGCGACAGGCATATGGCGATGGAAGCCGGGTGCAACGCATATATCACTAAACCCATCAAAAAACCCGACCTCGTACAGGTCCTGAACCAGTTTCTGCCTGGTTCTGTTGAGTAGACAGGCGGCAGATTCTTTTGGTCTCGTTAAAATCCTTTTCCCCGTTCAACCTCAGTTACAAAGTATTTTGTATCGCCCCGCCAGGGAAACCTTCGGTATCGCTTTTTGAAGTGCAGGTTCACCCTTTCGCCCGACAAAGCCACTTCCTGCAGGCTGGCGATTACCTCAGTATTGCTTTTCTCCACTGAGAAATCAAACGATTCAGCAATTGGGCTGGTCCCTTTCAGTGCACCAAACGACTCCAGGCTCAGCTTTCCTTCATACGTCTTAAATATAACACCTTTTTGACTGATTCGCAATACCTTACCAGCCATCACGCCCCGCTCATAAACACCCCAGTAGTAAAAGGAAAAAACACCGAGTGCAATGATTATTATGGCAATAAATCCAATACCTAATAGTTTACGCATACCTTCATGTTGTTTTGTGTGTCAGGCTTACAGGGTCTGACAGTTGCTATTAACACGGTTTAGCCAGCCAGGAGGCAAGCGGAACGCATCACAAATATACGGCATTTGCCGGCCCATTGCTGAAAATAAAAAAGGTGGCTTATCAGGGCCACCTTCATTGTCTTCAATGGTTCTCGCAGGATTACCTGACCGGGTATTTCTTGAATATCTCATCCGACTTCATCAGGATATCAACATATTGTGCACGGCGGTATGCGTAGGGATCTTTCGAATGCAGGTTCGAGAGTTTTCCACGAAAGCTGTCCAGGTTCGCATACTGTTTTGTTGTCATCCAGGCTTCCATTTCCTGCAGCATACGGGTAATCTGTTTCGGTCCGTGTTTGTATACAGTGCTCACTACCTGAACGGCATCAGCACCGGCCAGAATCATTTTGACGACATCGGCACCGGTGAAAACGCCCATGCTGGCACAGATACTCGATTCGATGTTGCCATAAAGGAGTCCGGCAAACCTCAGCGCCAGGCGTGCATCCTGCTCATGGCTCAGGTTATAGGGAAAATGATGTGATTCGGTTTCAATGTTGATGTCGGGCTGGAAAAGCCTGTTAAACAGGACAAAGCCATCGGCGCCACGTTTCGACATTTCGGCAATGGTATACAGCGGATTGGTATAAAACGGGCTCAGCTTGATACTCACCGGGATTGAAACAGCTTTCTTAACGCCTTCAACCACATCGAGTTCTTCGTTGAGGATGCCCCTTCCGTCAAGATCGAGGTCGAGCGGAACGGCATAAAAATTAAGCTCGATGGCATCGGCACCGGCATCCTGCAGCTTTTTGGCATATTCGTACCAGGTTTCGTCGTACACTGCATTCAGGCTGGCGATAAGCGGGATGTTAAGCGCTTTCTTTGCTTCTTCAAAATGCATCAGAAACTCCCCGGGACCCGATTCATACAGGTTTTCGTGGAAAAGGGAGGTCATTTCCGCATTGCGCTCATTGTAGTCAGTCATTTCCTGGTGCATCTCGAGGTTTTCGAGGTGAATCTGCTCTTCAAACAACGATTTATATACTATGGCCGCTGCACCGGCATCTTCAAGTTTCCTGAGCATGTCAATATCGGTAACCAGGTTGCTGGCACCTACGATAATAGGATTTTTAAGTTCGAGGCCTAAATATTTTGTCTTAAGGTCCATAATGTTGAGTTTTTAGTAATACGAATTAAGGCTGGAGAAATCGCGTCTGTAAAAGTACATATTTTTGAACTGAAATACCTAAACCCGCCTAATCTAAAATCAATATAAATAAGCATGAACAGGTGCTGATTTGCCCTTCTGAATCACAGCGGGTTTTTAAATTTAGTAATTTCGCAGGGTTTTTTAACGTACATCATTCAATGTGTAATAGCTTTAAAATATATAACTTATGAAAAAGAAGAAGAAATTTATCACCTGTGATGGCAACTATGCAGCTGCACATGTAGCCTATATGTTTAGCGAGGTAGCTGCCATTTACCCGATTACTCCTTCCTCAACAATGGCCGAATATGTGGACGAATGGGCTGCGTTTGGCAGGAAGAATATTTTTGGTGAAACCGTTCAGGTTACCGAAATGCAATCGGAAGGTGGTGCTTCGGGTGCTGTTCATGGATCGCTACAGGCAGGTGCGCTTACCACTACCTTCACTGCATCGCAGGGACTGCTGCTGATGATCCCGAATATGTATAAAATCGCCGGCGAGTTGTTGCCTGGCGTTTTCCACGTGAGTGCCCGCAGTTTGGCGGCACAGGCCCTTTCGATTTTCGGCGATCACAGCGATGTGATGAGTGCCCGTCAGACAGGTTTTGCCATGCTGGCCACCGGTAGTGTTCAGGAAATCATGGACATCGCCTGCATCGCTCACCTTGGCGCCATCAAGTCACGGATTCCATTCCTGCACTTCTTTGATGGTTTCAGGACTTCGCACGAAATCCAGAAAGTGGATTATTTTGAAAACGACGATATGAAGTCGCTCCTCGACTGGGATGCCCTTCAGCGTTACCGCGACAACGCACTCAATCCTGAGCACCCCGTAACCCGCGGAACTGCGCAAAATCCCGACATTTACTTCCAATCGCGCGAAGCTGCCAACCGCTTCTATGACCCAATCCCGGATATGGTTGAAGACTATATGAAAGAGATCAGCAAGATGACTGGCCGCGAATATCACCCCTTTGTGTATTATGGTGCGGCCGATGCCGAAAACATCATTATTGCCATGGGCTCAGTGACCGAAACCATCCGCGAAACCATTGATTATCTGAATGGCAAGGGCGAAAAAGTGGGTCTTGTTGCCGTGCACCTCTACAGGCCATTTTCAGCCAAATACTTCCTGAATGTTGTGCCCAAATCTGTGAAACGCATTGCCGTGCTTGACCGCACCAAGGAACCCGGCGCCAATGGCGAACCCTTGTACCTCGATGTAAAAGAAATCTTCTATGGCATGCCCAACCAGCCATTGATTGTTGGCGGACGTTATGGCCTCAGCTCAAAAGATACCACCCCAGCAATGATCGTTTCGGTTTACAACAACCTGAAACTGAATGAACCCAAAAATCATTTCACTGTGGGTATCGTCGATGATGTGAAGTTCCTTTCACTTCCGATGCTTCCCGAAATCAGCATTGCTCCCAAAGGAACCTACGGTGCTAAATTTTATGGCATCGGTGCTGACGGAACCGTTGGCGCCAACAAAAACTCCATCAAGATCATTGGTGAAACTACTGAAAAATATGCCCAGGCTTATTTCGCCTACGACTCGAAAAAATCGGGTGGTGTAACCACCTCACACCTCAGGTTTGGCGATCATCCGATCCGATCGACTTATCTTGTTGGAACACCTGATTTCGTTGCTTGTCACGTACCTGCCTACCTTGGCAAATACGATATGCTGCGCGGACTGAAAAAAGGCGGCACCTTCCTGTTAAACAGCATATGGGATGAAGAAGAAACCCTCAACAAGCTGCCCGATGACATGAAGAAATACCTGGCCGACAACGATATTCAGTGCTACATCATCAATGCAACGAAAATTGCTGAAGAAATTGGGTTGGGTGGCCGCACAAACACCATCATGCAGTCAGCTTTCTTCAAGGTTGCCGATATCATTCCTTACGAACAGGCTGTTGAAAAGATGAAGACCTTTACCCGCAAGAGTTACGGCAACAAGGGCGAAGACATTGTGAAGATGAATTTTGCTGCCATCGATCGTGGTGGTGAAGTTGTTAAGATTGAAGTTCCTGCCGAATGGTCGAAACTGGGTGTTGCAAAAGAAACCACCGACAGCACCATCCCAGCTTTCATCCGTGATGTGGTGATGCCTATCAACAGCATGATGGGCGACGACCTGCCGGTGAGTGCCTTCCTGAACCGCGAAGACGGCACTTTCCCTGCCGGAACCACCGCTTACGAAAAACGCGGCATTGCAGTCAATGTCCCCGAATGGCAGGCCGACAACTGTATTCAGTGTAACCAGTGCTCCTATGTGTGTCCTCACGCTGCCATCAGGCCATTCCTTGTGAATGCTGACGAAGAAAAGAACGCACCCGAAGGCACAGCCTTGCTTGAAACAAAGGGCAAGTTTGCCCCACACAAATTCAGGATTCAGGTCAGCATCCTCGACTGTACAGGTTGCGGCAACTGCGCCGATGTATGCCCATCGAAGGAAAAAGCACTTGTGATGCAGACCCTTGAATCGCAGGAAGCCGAAATCGAACGCTGGAACTATTTCGCCAGCAAGGTGACCTACAAAGACACCATTGTTGACAAAGCCCAATCGGTTAAAAACAGCCAGTTTGCACAGCCACTCTTCGAGTTTTCGGGTGCTTGTGCCGGCTGCGGTGAAACACCTTATATTAAAACCGTTACACAGCTCTATGGCGACAGGATGATGGTTGCCAATGCCACCGGATGTTCATCCATCTACGGCGGTTCAGCGCCCAGCACCCCCTATTGCACCAATGCCGAAGGCAAAGGTCCGGCATGGGCCAACTCACTTTTCGAAGACAATGCTGAGTACGGCTATGGCATGGCCATGGGCGTTAACAAGCTGCGTGAGCGCATTGCGCTGCGGATGCAGGATGCCATGGCCACCGACATTGATGCTGAGCGCAAGGCCGCATTTGAAGCATGGATCAGCAGCATGCACAATGCTGATGCTTCCAAAACAGCTTCAGAAAAGCTTATTGCCCTACTCGAAGGCAAAACCGATAACCTGGCCGTTGAGCTCCTGTCCCTGAAACAGTATTTCATCAAGAAATCTGTCTGGATCTTTGGCGGCGACGGATGGGCTTACGACATCGGATACGGTGGACTCGACCATGTGCTTGCCTCAGGCGAAGATGTGAATGTGCTTGTTCTCGACACCGAAGTGTATTCGAACACCGGAGGTCAGGCTTCCAAATCAACCCCTGTTGGCGCTGTTGCCAAGTTTGCCACTTCGGGCAAAAAGGTCAAGAAAAAAGACCTCGGTGCCATGATGATGTCGTACGGTTATATCTATGTTGCGCAGGTTGCAATGGGCGCAAGCCAGAACCAGTTCTTCAAGGCCCTGAAAGAGGCTGAGGCATTCCCTGGCCCATCAATCATTATTGCCTATTCTCCCTGTATCAACCACGGATTGAAAATCGGCATGGGCAAAGCCCAGTACGAAGAAGAATTGGCCGTTGAATCAGGCTACTGGCAGATGTACAGGTACAATCCTGCCCTCGAAGAAGAAGGCAAAAATCCCTTCATCCTCGATTCAAAAGCCCCGGACTGGTCAAAATTCCAGGCCTTTATCCAGGGCGAAGTCAGGTTCTCATCACTCAAGAAAACCTTCCCAAAACAAGCCACCGTGCTGGATAAAATTGCCGAAGAAAATGCAAGGTGGCGCTATAACCACTACAAACGCCTCGAAGCCATGGATTATTCAAACAAATAATCCCAAGGATATAAAACACCTCAAAGCCGGGCCAACACCCGGCTTTTTTTATTATTTTCGTTTCAAAATTTCCACGCATGAAAAGTTTCATCAAACTGATTGTCACGGTCAATCTTGCAGTGTTTATCAGTGCCTGCCAGCAAGTCGCTCCCACAAAGGTAAATCCGGTGAGCCCTGTCCTCTATGCGACCCTCTATCAACAGCGGGCAGCCGAATACAAAGCCCTCTGCTATCAGGCCTATAACTTTGCCGCCATGCAGCTCGACAGCAAATTGGCTTCCAAGCCGGGCAAACCCCTCGCAGTGGTTGTCGACATCGATGAAACCGTCCTCGACAACAGTCCATACCAGGCACAGGCCATACTGGACAATTTCGGTTATCCTGTAAAGTGGGCCGACTGGGTGAATGCTGCCAAGGCTGAAACCGTACCGGCTGCACTCGGTTTTTTACAATATGCCGGATCGAAAGGTGTTGAGGTGTTTTACATCACCAACCGCAAGGAAATATTTAGGGCTGTTACCCTGAAAAACCTCACCGACAAAGGATTTCCCTATGCCGATGACACACATCTGCTGATGCGCACCGAATCAAACGACAAGGAAAGCCGCAGGCAACTTGTTTCGGCCAACTTCGACATTGCCTGCCTTGTGGGCGATAACCTGGGCGATTTCAGCGATATTTTCGACACCGCTGATGCCAATGCCCGCACCGATTCAACTGAGAATCACCGATCGGATTTTGGTCACACCTGGATCATGCTGCCAAATCCGTCGTATGGCAGTTGGGTTAACGCTTTGCCTGGTTTTCAGCAGCAAATGACAGCCGACTCGCTCAATGAGCAGCTAAAAGAAGGATTGATCGGGTTTTAACCTGGATTTACGCACTCAGAAACACTCATTAATCAGCTTGTCGTCAGCAAAATGTGGCAAGGTTACCTGTAATGCCGGTTCTGCTTTCATGGCCCTTTTGATGGCAAAGATGGCTTCCTTGTTGCGTGCCCAGCTGCGGCGGGCAATGCCGTTATTCACATCCCAGTGCAACATCGAACGCAATCGGCGGTCAGCCTCAGCAGTGCCATCGAGCAGCATTCCAAATCCACCGTTGATGACCTCGCCCCAGCCAACGCCACCACCATTGTGGATCGACACCCAGCTTGCGCCCCTGAATGAATCACCGATCACATTCTGAATGGCCATGTCGGCAGTAAAGCTCGATCCGTCGTAAATATTGGATGTTTCCCTGAATGGGGAGTCGGTTCCGCTCACATCATGGTGATCGCGTCCCAGCACAACGGGAGCATCAAGCCTTCCATCGTTGATGGCTTTGTTGAATGCAGCAGCAATCTTTATCCGGCCCTCGGCATCGGCATACAGGATTCGGGCCTGTGATCCCACAACGAGTTTGTTTTGCCTGGCGCCCTTGATCCATTGAATATTGTCATGCATCTGCTGCCTGATCTCATCCGGAGCCGTCAGTGCGATCTCTTCGAGCACCTCGCAGGCAATGCGGTCGGTTGTTTCGAGGTCCTCTGGTTTCGAGGAAGTGCACACCCACCTGAAGGGGCCAAAGCCGTAATCGAAGCACATTGGCCCCATGATATCCTGTACATAGGACGGATACCTGAATTTACCCTCAGCTGTCATGATGTCGGCTCCTGCCCTGCTGCTTTCGAGCAGAAAGGCATTGCCGTAATCGAAGAAATACATTCCGTTGGCTGTCAGCTTGTTGATCGCGGCAACCTGTCTTTTCAGCGAAAGCTGTACGTTCTCCTTAAAGGCTTCAGGCTGGTTGGCCATAAGTTCATTGGAGGCTTCATAGCTTAAACCCACCGGATAATATCCACCGGCCCAGGGATTATGCAAGGAGGTTTGGTCAGAACCCATGTCCACATCAACCTGGCGCTCTGCCAGTCTTTCCCAAAGGTCTACAATATTGCCCAAATAGGCAATTGAGTGCGGCTTGTTGCGTTTCTTCCACTCAAGTGCGGCATCGATGGCCTTATCAAGGTCGTCGATCAGTTCATCGACCCACCCCTGCTGGTGTCTTTTCGTGGCAGCCTTGGGGTTGATTTCGGCGGTGATGCTCACCACGCCGGCAATATTGCCTGCCTTGGGTTGTGCACCGCTCATCCCGCCGAGGCCAGAAGTCACCAACAGCTTGATGCCTCCTTTGTATTGCGGATGTGCCTGCATGCGACCGGCATTCAGCACCGTGATGGTTGTTCCATGAACGATTCCCTGGGGCCCGATATACATAAATGAACCGGCAGTCATTTGCCCGTATTGTGAAACACCGAGCGCGTTGAAGCGTTCCCAATCATCAGGTTTTGAATAATTTGGAATCACCATTCCGTTGGTAACCACCACCCTTGGTGCTTCGGGATGCGAAGGAAACAGTCCCATCGGATGGCCTGAATACATCACCAGGGTTTGGTGATCGGTCATGGTGGCCAGGTA
The DNA here is from genome assembly GCA_018816765.1 of Bacteroidota bacterium. Taxonomy (GTDB): domain Bacteria; phylum Bacteroidota; class Bacteroidia; order Bacteroidales; family F082; genus UBA6192. The sequence continues at coordinate 20,545 of JAHIUX010000021.1, read as the reverse complement.
TTTCATGGTGAGCAGGTACTGTGCCCAGTTCTGGAAAACGGCCCCATTTCCGCCGTAGGTGATCAGTTCATGGGGGTGTTGCGCGATGGCATCATCCAGGTTATTGCTCAGCATCAGCATGATGGCAGCGGCCTGCCGTGATTGATGCGGAAACGCTTCAATATCACGGGCAAAGATCTTATAGTCGGGCTTGAAACGATACATATAAATCCTGCCGTAACGCTTCAGTTCTGCAGCAAATTCAGGTGCCAGCACCGGATGGAAGGATTCGGGAAAATAGCGCAGGGCGTTTCTCAGGGCCAGCTTTTTTTCGGCAAGGTTCAGGCTGTCTTTCCGTTTTGGGGCATGGTTAATTTCTGCATCATATGGCTTTGGCTCAGGCAATTGCCCGGGAATTCCCTGTAAAATCGCTTGCCTGAATGCATTTGGATCCATCATTTGTTTGCTGCTTTGGTTCGCGGCAAATTTACGAAATCACGGCCTATGGGCCACCGAAAAGCATGATGAAATATTTTGAAGGATGGTGGCGCGTTCAGATGCGTTCGCGCTGATGCTTCAGGATCTCGAACAGGAACTCACGGGCACGGAACAGCTGGGCTTTTACCGTGCCCAATGGCAGGTGCAGCTGACTGCATATTTCTTCGTAACTCATCTCGTCGAAATAGCGCATCTCGATCAGGTGGCGGTAGTGCGGCTTCAGCTTTTCAACCACTTCACGCATCAGCACAATCTTTTGTTCCTTGATGATATTTTCCTCAGGGTCAGGATCATGTCCTGCAATCTGCCGACCGACAACATCAATATCAAGGTCGCCAAAATCGCTGTTCAGTGAATAATTCAGGCGGTTGTTGCGGCGAATGAAATCGATGCAATTATTGGATGCAATCTTAAACAACCAGGTGCTGAAAGCATAATCAGGTGTATACTGTCCAAGCTTCTTAAAGGCCTTCCCGAAAGCCTCGATGGTCAGGTCGTCGGCATCCGTCGGATTGTTGGTCATTTTCAGCATCATAAAATAAAGGGAGTCGCGGTAATGGTGGAGCAACTCTGCATAAGCCTTCTGATCGCCTTCGTTTAAAGCACGTTGTACGAGAGCATAATCTCTCTGTCCCTTTTCCGTAAGACGTTCATTTACTTCCATTTATTTTGCTTTGTCATCAGGTTGACCAAGGCAAGTGTGGGGTTAAAAATAATAAAAAACAATTCAAAAAATGGCGTTGCCATCCACAGATCGTCTTCCTGCAGTTGTTTCATGCACGCCCTGGTCACAATCAGCTGACTCAATAACCTTAGTCCGAACAGTGATACCGGGATCCACCATGGCAATGGCAGGAACAGCAGCCAGGTGAAACCACCAAAAAAGAGCAGCTGGGAAACGGAGAAACTTCCGAGAATAAATTTTGTGCCAAAACGGTAATATTGTGCCGTGCTCAGGTGCCTCCGTTTTTGGCGGAACCAGGCATAAAAACTTCTTTTCGGTTCAGAAAACGTCTTTACTTCCTGACCAAGCACCACTGCGGTATTGCGCTTATCGGCCACCTGCATAATAAACAGGTCGTCGTCACCGGAAGCGATTTTATAATGCGAGGTAAAGCCTTTATTTTTGATAAACAACGATTTGTGATACGACAGATTGCGGCCCACACCCATATACGGCATGCCGGCAAGTGCCATCGAAAGGTAATTGATGGCCACATGAATGGCATCGAACCTGATCAGTGCATTGAGTAATCCGGGCATCTTCCTGTAAGGACCGTAGGCCAGCACCACTGCAGTTTCCTTTGCTCGGTAGGCCTGAACAATGTTGCTGATCCAGTTCGGTCCGGCTGGTTTACAGTCGGCATCGGTGAGGATGAGGAGTTCGTTTTTTGCCGATTTGATACCCATGCTCAGGGGGAATTTCTTGCTGTTGAAGAAATTCAGGCTTTGCCTGAGGTGCACCACTTTCAGTGCGGGATTGAAACGGCTGATTTCGGTGAGTAGTTCGGTGGTGTCGTCATCAGAGCAGTCGTTTACTACAACCACTTCAAAATCATCATAATCCTGTCCAAGCACATCAGGCAGGTTTTTCTCGAGGTTAGTGTATTCATTTCGGGCACAAATGACCACCGAAACGGGTGGTAAGCGATCCGGTTGCGCTGCCGGATGAGCTGATTTGTGCCAGGCCAGGCGTGAGAAAAGCCCCCAATAGAAGACCAATTGCCATATTAATCCAAGCGCCATAACAATCAGCGCTGTCACTATCAGGAAGTTAAATTCGATTCCAGGCAAAATTGAAATGGGTATTGGTGTGAGCAAATTTACCAATCTTTAGGATTTGGATTATCTTTGACGAAAATTTGTGCGGATGGAGTTTAGTATTGACGGTTTGGATGCACACAGCAAGGCGAGGGCCGGCACCATCCAAACTGCTCACGGAGAGATTCAAACACCTGTATTTATGCCTGTTGGAACTGCCGGCACCGTGAAGGCAGTTCATCAGCGCGACCTGCTGGATGACATCAGGGCACGGATTATTTTAGGAAACACCTATCACCTGTTTCTGCGTCCGGGAACGGATGTGCTGGAAGAAGCAGGCGGGCTTCACTGCTTCAATGGCTGGCACAAACCCATTCTGACCGATTCGGGCGGCTACCAGGTATACTCGCTCAGCGCAAGGCGAAAGCTAAAGGAAGAGGGCGTCACCTTTCAATCGCATATCGACGGATCGCGGCACACCTTCACTCCTGAGCGCGTCATGGACATTCAGCGCAGCATCGGTGCCGACATCATCATGGCGTTCGATGAATGCACGCCTTACCCTTGCGACTATGACTATGCCCGGCTTTCGGCCGACATCACCCATCGCTGGCTGGGGCGCTGTTTTGAGCGCTTCGGACAGACAGCACCCCTGTATGGCTATCCCCAGGCGCTCTTTCCGATCGTGCAGGGAAGCACCTATACCGACCTGCGGATGAAATCGGCTGAGACCATTGCCGGATTCGGCGCCGACGGCAATGCCATTGGGGGACTTTCGGTTGGCGAACCACATGAGATGATGTATGAGATGACCTCCCTGGTGTGTGGCATCCTTCCTGCCGACAAACCCCGTTACCTCATGGGTGTGGGCACTCCGGCCAATATCATCGAAAGCATTGCCCTGGGCGTGGATATGTTCGACTGTGTGATGCCTACGCGTAACGGACGCAACGGCATGCTATTCACGAGCAATGGCATCATCAACATCAGGAATGAGAAATGGAAAAAAGATTTCAGCCAGATAGATGAAAACGGCCTTTCTTACGTTGATTCACAATACAGCAAAGCATATCTCAGGCATTTGTTTGTTGCCGGCGAAATGCTGGGCAGTATGATTGCCAGCGAGCATAACCTGGCGTTTTACCTTTGGCTGGTTGACGAGGCCCGCAGAAAGATCCTCGATGGCAGCTTCAGTAACTGGAAAAACACCATCATTCCTAAATTGACACAGCGGCTTTGATATGAAAATTATTGACTGGTATATTTTCAAAAAATTTCTTGGCACCTTCTTCTATGCCATTTCATTGCTGATCATTATCGTCATCATTTTCGACATATCCGAAAACATCGAGGATTTCCTGAAGAACAAAGCCCCGATTCAGGAAATCATCATCGATTACTACATCTATTTTATCCCTTATTTCATCAACCTGTTCATTTTCCTGTTCACCTTTATTTCGGTTATCTTTTTTACTTCGAAGATGGCCGGAAACACCGAAATCATTGCCATCCTCAGCAGTGGTGTTTCGTTTATGCGCATGCTGAAGCCTTACCTGATGGCCTCTGTATTGCTCGGCTTGATTTCGTTTTATCTGGGTAATTTCCTCATTCCACGCACCAACGAGGTAAGGCGTGAGTTTAAAAACAAATACATCGAAAACCTGGCCAAGGACAAGGAACGCAACATCCATGTGCAGATCGAAAGGGGGGTATTCATCTATGTTGAAAACTACAACAACAAGCTGAATACCGCCTTTAAGTTTACCCTTGAAAAATACGAGGATCAACAGATGACCTATAAGCTGCTGGCCGAAAGGATCGTTTTCGACACGACGAGTGAAAGCAGGTGGAAGATATACAACTTTGTGGAAAGAAAGATCGACAGCCTGTCGGAAACCCTGCGAAAAGGCAAGGAGATCGATACCGTGATCAACCTCAAGCCCACCGATTTGTACAAGATCAAGGAAGATTACGAAGTGATGAATTACTGGGAGCTCAGGGATCACATCAGCGATGAGAAGCTCAAGGGCAGCAAGGGTGTGACCACTTACGAAGTGGAGATGCACAAGCGGCTAGCCTCGCCTGTTGCCATCATCATCCTCACCTTTATCGGAGTGGCGGTATCGAGCCGCAAGACCCGCGGCGGCATCGGCATGCACCTTGGCATTGGCATCAGCATCACCTTTTCCTACATCATCTTCATGCAGTTTTCGACCGTTTTTGCCACCTTCGGCAACCTGGCACCGGCCCTGGCCGCATGGATTCCAAACCTGATCTTTGCCGTGCTGGGTGTTTACCTCCTGATGAAAGCACCGAAATAACGGCCAACCAAGCTGAATTATTTCTTGGTCCAAGACGTCTGACTATCGCAGAGAGCAGCGATTTCGTATCTTTGTTCATTCAAACCCGATCACCTATTCACCCGTTTTATGGCAATTATCAGTTCGGTTATTGGCTGGCTCATGAAGAAAAGGATGCATCAGATTGAGCTCTTTATCAAGTACCCGCATGAAGTGCAGGCCGAATGGTTCAGGCGGTTGATTAACAACGGCAGGGCCACCGAATGGGGTCGCGAATTCGACTACAAAAACATTCACACCTACGAACAATATGCTTCCAAAGTCCCAATCAGCACTTACGAAGACCTGAAACCATATATCGACCGACTGAGACAGGGCGAGCAGAATATCCTCTGGCCCGAAGAGATCAGGTGGTTTGCCAAATCGTCCGGAACAACGTCGACAAAAAGCAAATTTATTCCGGTGAGCAACTCCTCGCTCGAAGAGTGCCATTTCAAGGGCGGCAAGGACATGCTTTCGCTTTACGTCAACAACCATCCGGAAACCGAAATTTTCGACGGACGCGGCCTTGTGATGGGCGGCAGCCACAACATCACCGAGGTCAACAACGAATCCTATTACGATGGCGATTTGTCGGCCATTCTCATCCAGAACATGCCCTTCTGGGCACAGTTTCTGAAAACCCCGAACATGTCCATCGCGCTCATGGATGAGTGGGAAAGCAAGATCGAAAAAATGGCCAGGGAAACGATGACCCATGATGTAACAAATATTTCAGGCGTGCCTTCATGGACCATGGTGCTGATCAAGCGCATTCTCGAGATCACGCGCCAGACCAATATTGCTGAAGTGTGGCCGAACCTCGAAGTGTTTTTCCATGGTGGCGTAAACTTTGATCCTTACAGGCAGCAGTTTAAGGGCATGATCAACTCGCCAAAGATGAGCTATATGGAGACCTATAATGCCTCAGAGGGATTCTTTGGTATCCAGGACCGCAGCGACCTGAACGAGCTGCTGTTGATGCTCGATTACGGCATCTTCTATGAGTTTCTTCCGGTTGACGAGCTGGGCAAATCGCACCCAAAGACACTGCAACTGGGAGAAGTTGAAAAAGACAAAAACTATGCGCTGGTAATTTCGACCAATGCCGGCCTTTGGCGCTACCTGATTGGCGACACCGTACGGTTCACTTCGGTTGATCCGTATCGCATCAAGATAACCGGACGCACCAAAAACTTCATCAATGCCGTGGGCGAGGAACTGATTGTGGACAATGCGGAGAAAGCGCTTACTGTGGCCTGTAGCAAATGTCACCTCACCATCAACGAGTACACTGCAGCGCCCGTTTATTTCGAAGGCAACGAAAAGGCGGCCCACGAATGGCTAATCGAGTTCAATGAAGCCCCTGAAAACATCGAGTATTTCACCGAAACACTCGACAATGCGCTGAAATCGCTCAATTCAGATTACGAGGCCAAGCGTTACCACAATATGGTGCTTAAGGAACCCATCGTAAGGGTGATGAAAGCAGGGACTTTCTATGCCTGGCTCAAAAACAACAATAAACTCGGCGGGCAGCATAAGGTACCCAGGCTATCGAACAACAGGGAGATTGCCGACGAAATTCTGCGGCTGAATCTTCGGTCAGGCAAATAAAAACTTTCGTACTTTTAACCCATCAAAACCATTACCAATGCACATTGCCATTGCCGGAAATATCGGATCAGGAAAAACCACGCTCACCCGACTGTTGTCGAAACACTTCGGGTGGACCCCCCACTACGAGGACGTTGAAAACAACCCCTACCTGCACAGCTTTTACGAAGATATGCAGCGTTGGTCTTTCAACCTTCAGGTGTATTTTCTCAACAGCCGCTTCCGGCAGGTCATCGAGATCAGAAACAGTGGCCAATCCATTGTGCAGGACCGCACCATTTACGAAGATGCTTACATCTTTGCGCCCAACCTGCACACCATGAACCTGATGTCGACCCGTGATTTCGAAAATTACAGTTCGCTCTTCGAGCTGATGAGTAAGTTCATCCAGCCTCCTGATTTGCTGATTTACCTCAGGGCATCGGTACCAACACTGGTCAGTCAGATTCAGAAAAGGGGTCGCGAATATGAAGCCTCCATCAGGATCGATTATTTGTCGCACCTGAATGAGCGTTATGAGGCATGGATCAGCCGCTATACCATCGGGAAGCTCCTGATTTTCGAGGTTGACGACATCGACCTCGAAAAACCTGCCGACCTGAGCAATGTGATCGAAAAGGTGAACGCCAACCTGCACGGGCTGTTTTAGCAATCCTGGGTGTTGGCATGTTATTGACAACTGCGTTGAAATTCAAATTTCTGCATGCAAATATTAGGTGTCATCCCAGCACGTTACGCCTCGAGCCGGTTTCCGGGGAAACCGCTTGCCGACATTGGCGGAAAACCCATGATACAGCGCGTGTATGAACAAGCCTTACAGGCAAAGCTGCTGAGCAAGGTGGTGGTGGCCACTGACCATGAGGCCATATTTCAGGCAGTGAAATCATTTGGCGGACAGGTTGTCATGACGCGCGAAGACCATGTGAGCGGCACCGACCGCTGCTACGAAGCTTACGGAAAGACACAACAGCACTTCGATGCCGTGATCAATATCCAGGGCGACGAACCCTTCATCGACCCGCAGCAGATTGATGCCGTTTGTGCATTGCTTGAAAATGAAAACACCGATATCAGCACCCTTGTCAGGAAGATTGACACAACCGCAGAGCTGTTTAACCCCAATGTGGTAAAGGCCGTGTGCGACCTCAAGGGAAACGCACTTTACTTCAGCAGGCATCCCATTCCCTATCAGCGGAATGTGTTGCCTGAGCAATGGCTCGACAAAGTGGAATATTTTAAGCACCTTGGCATCTATGGGTTTAAAACAGTGGTTCTTGCAAGACTCACTGCATATCCGCCGGCCCTGCTCGAGCAGGCCGAGTCGCTCGAACAGCTCAGGTGGCTGGCCCACGGACACCAGATTACTGCTGCCATCACCGAAAAAGAAGGCATTGCTGTGGACACACCTGAGGACCTCGAAAAACTTATGAACAAAAGTTGAAATCTTTTACACCAGTTTTGTAATTTAGCTGATTGATTAACTAACACCTGTTTTAGGTCTGAACAAAGATGAAAATTGCCCGCTATATTGCTGATTTACTGTACGAATACGAATGTGTAGTCATTCCCGGCCTGGGTGGCTTCATTTCGAAAGTGCACGGCGTAAGCATTCATCCGGTAAAAAATCAGTTCAAACCTCCGTTTAAAGAGGTTGTTTTCAACCCGCACCTGCGTACCAACGACGGCCTCTTGCTCAACCACATCGCCGTTACCGAGAAATTAACCTACCAGGAAGCCAAAGGCAGGCTCGACCGCTTTGTGCTGAAGTGCCTTCAGGAAATGGAAAAAGGCAGGCGGATTGCTTTCCGGAAAATTGGCAACATCTATTTCGACGATCAGAAAAATATTGTGTTTCAAGCCGATGAAAGCCAGAATTACCTGGCCTCCTCTTTTGGTTTGACGAGCTTTGTTTCGCATGCCATTGTCAGGGGTGGGCAGCCCGAAAAGCAAGCCTCCACCCCACCCGACCGCGAACTCAACGAAAAGCCGAAGGTGTTCCCCGAAGGCAGAAAAGAAAAAGGGCGTGAACGGAAGGCTGCTCCGGCAAAAAAGATGGTGGCTACAAAACGCCCCAACCCTTATAAGAAACAGCTGACATTCATTGGCTTGCTTTTGTTTTTCCTTGGCATCGGATGGGGTGTTATGAACAAGCATGCCGTGCAGTATTATTACCAGTCTTATGCCAGCCTGGTTCCGTTTTTCTATGCCAGCCCGAACGAATACCTGGCCAACAACCTCGAGAAACTACCCATTGCCCGTTATCTGCCCGGGCACGACAAGAAACAGGACGACGCAAACAATGCGGTAGTGTTGCAGGAAACAAACAACAACCTTGAGCAAGCCAAGGCTGTGCCCATCGAAAACCTGTATGCAAGCCCCGTTGACACCCTGGCAGACAACAGGGAAAACACAGTGACTGAGCCCGTGTCCACAGATTTGACAGAAAATGTGAGTGAAGAGGTTGTACCTGAAAAAGAGACCGCAAAAGAGAATCTGCTGACAAAGGAATTGCCGAAAGTCAATACGGACACGCCCATAGAAAAAAAGCAGCCCGTCGCTGAATCAGGTGCAGAGATCAGGGCGAAATACTTCATTATCGCAGGCGCCTTCCGCGAAAAAGACAATGCCGAGAAATTGATCGGCACACTAAAAAGCAAGGGCTTTGATGCAGGTTATGCCGGCCAGACCAAAACAGGTTTATGGCGGGTATGTTATGCCGGGCTGGCCAGCCAGGAGGAAGCCCTTCAGCGGCTCGAAAGCATTAAGCAGCAGCAGGATCCGAACGCCTGGCTGTTTATTTTGTAAATTTCAACATCGCAGGATTCGTGGGAAGAAAAAAGAAATTGCAGCATTTTGCCGAAAACCTCACCTTTGATAATTTATTTCAGTACCGTTACGACCAGCTCATTCAGCAAGAATTTAAGCACAAGGGAAAGTGGCACGAATTTTTCGGCAACAAGCATCCCCTCATACTCGAACTCGGCTGTGGCAAAGGCGAATACACCATAGGGCTCGCCAAGGCCAATCCCAACAAAAATTACATCGGCATCGACATCAAGGGAGCCAGGATCTGGCGCGGCTTAAAGACCTGTCAGGACGAAGGTCTCACCAATGTGGCCTTTGTGCGTACGCGCATCGAGCTCATCAATTTTTATTTCGGCCCCGGCGAAGTGGACGAAATCTGGATCACCTTCCCTGACCCACAGTTGCAGGGCTCACGCGAACGCAAAAGACTGACTTCGGAAATGTTCCTGCAGCGCTACCGCGAATTCCTGAAAAAGGACGGCATTATCCACCTGAAAACAGACAGTGAACCCTTGTACACTTACACCCTCGAAGTCATTGCCGAAAACGACCACCGCCTCCTGTTCAGCACCCAAAACCTGTATACCCACCGTGGTGAGGAAGTGGTTAAAAGCATACAAACCTTTTACGAGAAAAAGTGGCTCGCCGAAAGCATTCCGATCAAGTACCTGAGATACTGCCTTTCGCATGGCTGATCACGGAAATTTCTTTGAGCAGGTTTACGCCCTGGTGCAGCTTATCCCTTATGGCAGGGTGACCTCCTATGGCGCCATCGCTTCCTATCTCGGCAGCAAAGGTTCATCGCGTATGGTTGGCTGGGCCATGAATGCTGCTCATGCCAGCCCCGACAATATTCCTGCCCACAGGGTCGTCAACCGCAAAGGCATGCTCACCGGAAAAAATCATTTTGGCAGTCCCGACATCATGCAGCGGCTGCTCGAAAACGAGGGCCTCACCATCATCGACGACTGCATCGTGAACTTTCATGCGTATTTTTGGGACCCTGAAAAAGAGCTCGGTTAAAAAAGCTGCAAACCCTTGCTTTCCCAGGTCATCATCTGATAAAAATCATGTATTTTTGCATATTGTCAACAACTTTATTTTAATAAAGTCTAAATTAATTTTATAATGTTATTAATTAAAAACCAGGTAATTGAAGTACTCAAAGGGGTGATTTATTTCGCCAAAGGCGACAATATCGTGAACCTGGGAATGCTCGACGGGCTCGAACTGGCCGACAGTGCAGTGAAGTTTAACCTGGTATTTCCTAAACTTGGTGAGCCTGCGGTAAACATTGTGACCAATGCCGCAACCAAGGCCCTTCACGATGCCTTTGGTGAGGAGGTGCAGGTAACAATTACGCCGATTACAGAAAAAGAGAAAGGCCGGGGCCCATTGGCCGGTGTTAAACATATCATTGCTGTCGCTTCGGGCAAGGGCGGTGTGGGCAAATCGACTGTTGCGGCCAACCTGGCCATTGCGCTTTCGCAGGAAGGCATGCGCGTAGGGCTTGTCGATGCCGACATCTACGGACCCTCTGTCCCGATGATGTTTGGTGTTGAAGGAGAGCAGCCCGGCGTTTACGAGCGCGAAGGAAAACCGGTGATCGTTCCGATTGAGAAATACGGCATTCGCCTGTTGTCGATCGGTTTTTTTGTCGACACCAACAAACCCCTGGTCTGGCGTGGTCCCATGGCCACCAGTGCCCTCAACCAATTGCTGAGCGATGCCGACTGGGGCGTGCTTGATTACCTTGTGATCGACCTTCCTCCGGGAACAGGTGATATTCAGCTCACCCTTGCCCAGTCCTATTCTGTGACAGGTGCATTGGTGGTGACAACGCCGCAGAAAGTGGCCTTTGCCGATGTGAAACGGGCTGCATCGATGTTCAGGCAGGAAAAGCTGCACATCCCTTTGCTCGGGCTCATTGAAAACATGGCCTATTTCACGCCTGCTGATATGCCCGACAAAAAGTACTTTATTTTTGGCAGGGGACATGGCGAAAAGTTTGCTGCAGAGCTGGGTATTCCCTTACTCGGTCAGATTCCGATCGTTGAACAAATCACCGAAGGCGGTGACGCCGGCAGTCCGATAGCCCTTGACGAGCAGTCAGTTACCGCGAAATCGTTCCGCGAAATCGCCAGGGCAGTCATCTCGGGTATTCAACCTAAAAACCTATAATTATCACGCAACATTATTCATTTCAATCAAAATCATATGTTAGCCGAAAAAGAAGCCATCGAAAGCAAAGTAAAAAACCTGATAGAGCAGGTCAGGCCGTATCTTCAACAGGATGGTGGTGATATCCGCTTTGTTGAGATCACTGAAGATATGCAGGTGAATGTAGAGCTCACCGGTGCCTGCGGAAGTTGTCCGTACAGCACCATGACCCTGAAAAACGGTGTTGAGAACACCATCAGGAAAGCCATTCCGGAAATCAAATCAGTGGAAGCCATCAACCTCTGATTTTCGGGCAATGCGCACTGCGGCGATGAAGCGATGACTCCATCCTTATTGGTGTGTCATTAAGCCTCCTCATTGCGCCTATGCAGCGTTATCTGCTATTTGCAGACAGAACAAACCAGTAATTTTCCTGTGTTTTGCCGCTCAGGAAAGGTAGCGTGCAACGATGGGCATGCGGCGGCCCATGCCAAAGGCTTTCGGCGAGACCCTTAATATGGGTGGGGTTTGATAGCGCTTGTATTCGTTGGTATTCACCAGCCTTAGCACCCGCTTCACCAGTCCGGCATCAAAGCCAAGGGCAACGAGTTCGGCCGGACCTTTTCTTTTTTCGATATACTGAAACAGCAATTCATCGAGTATGGCGTACTCGGGCAGGCTGTCGCTGTCTTTCTGTCCGGGACGGAGCTCTGCTGATGGTGGTTTGGTGATCGTATTCAGCGGAATGATTTCCTTTTCGCGGTTGATATAGGCTGCCAGGGCAAAGACTTCTGTTTTATAGAGGTCACCCAGCACCGAGAGGCCGCCGTTCATATCGCCGTAGAGGGTGCCATAACCCACTGCGGCTTCGCTTTTGTTTGACGTATTCAGCAGGATATACCCAAACTTGTTCGTCATTGCCATGAGCACCAGGCCACGGAGGCGGGCCTGTATGTTTTCTTCGGTGAGGCCGAAGGGCAGGTCCTGAAACAGGGGCTTCATGCTGTGTTCCACAGCATCAAACATATCGCGTATAGGCACAAGGGCTTCTGGTGCGCCCAGGTTTCGGGCCAGCGCGAGGGCGTCGGCCACCGAATGGTCCGACGAGAACTGCGATGGCATGAGCAGGCCAAACACATTTTGCGCGCCAAGCGCTTCGGCAGCAAGCACCATGGTGACAGCCGAATCGATGCCGCCTGATAGTCCGAGGATAGCTTTTGTGAAACCCAGCTTATCGAAGTAGTTGCGGATCCCCATCACCAGGGCATCATGAATCAGGGCAATTTTTTCTGGAATATGCTGTATATCGGCTTGGCTACCTTGTCCATGCTGCAGTTGTGCCATGTCGGTGAGCTGCAGGTCTTCAACAAAAAACGCAAGGCTCTGTTGCACAAACCCATCGGCATTAAACGCCATGGAGCCACCGTCGAACAACAATTCGGTATGGGCACCCACATGGTTCACATAGATCAGCGGAAGCTTGTATTTCAGCACATTGCTCCGGAGCACTTCGCGCCTGTCGTGGGGCTGGTTGTAGTTAAAGGGCGAGGCAGCGATATTGACCATCAGTGCAGGCTTTTCCTTCATCAGCTCGTCCATCGGGTTGAGGTTGTAAAGCGGATCATTGCCAATGTTCCAGAGGTCTTCGCAAATGGTCAGGGCAATTTTCACGCCCTTGAAATGCAGTATTTCAAACGTGTTTCCCGGTTCGAAATAGCGGTATTCATCGAACACATCGTAGTTGGGAAGCAGGGTTTTGTGAAAGGCAGTGATTTTGTGCCGGTAGAGAAACAAGGCGGCATTGTATAGTGGTTTTCCGTGTCCGGAGGTGTTTTTCACCGGGCTTCCCACGATGATACCCATGTCGGGGCAGGCATCGGCAAGCTGCCGTGCAGCGCTGTCGCAACGTTGGATAAAATCGTCGAATTCGAGAAAGTCGCGCGGTGGATAACCCGAAACGGCGAGTTCGGCAAACACCACCAGTTCGGCTCCCATGGCAGAAGCCCGTTGGGCTGCTTCGGTCATTTTCCGGATGTTTTCGTCGAAATTGCCGATATGGTAATTCAGTTGGGCAAGCGCTATCTTCACAGGAGCAGGTTTAAAACAGTAATCCGATCTGGAGTTCGAGAAAGTTTGAAATGGCCTTGTTTTCGATAGAGGGATCTACTTTGTTCTGGTCTTTGAGGATATCGACAAAGCCATTGTCGAATTTAAGTCCGGCCGTAAGGAAGGTGGATCCGCCGAGTGAATATTCCACGCCTCCGCCAAGAATAAGCGACTCACGCGTAAAGCGCAGCTGTTTGCTGATCTGGCTTTTTTCGTCGATGATCAGCTGTCCGCCACTGAAGAATTTATCATCGGCTTTGGCATCGACAAGAAACCCAAGGCCAAAGCCCACCTGACCATAGATGACAAAGCCATTGAAGTCGTTGGTTTTCATCTTAAGCACCAGGGGCAGCTGCACATATTTGGCGCGGATGGTCCGGTTCATGACACCGGTATAGGTTGTTCCTGAGGGTGGATTGATGGTGACCATATGGGGATAGGTGTAGCTGCCGTTCAGGTACACCACATCGAAGCCGGTGTTGAGGGCATAGTTCTCCATGAGGAAAATTTCGGCCACAAAGCCCCAGCTGAAGCCAGCATCGGTGCCGTTGCGTGCATAGTCTTCGGCATTGGGTTTTATCCAGCCGATATTGGGTGCCACCTTGAAGCCAAACTGAAAGGCTTTATCCTGTGCCATGGCAAAAGAAGTCAGCCATAGCACCATTCCACAGAGCAGGGTTATCTTTTTCATCTGTTTATTGATCTGAGGTGTTTATTGTGATGAAATCGGGTATGAAAATCACGCATTTGTCATGTAAGTCATCATTATTTCCTTCAGGCTTAAGTCAGCGGGTTAAGCCATGAATTGGTGTAAAGGTACAACAAATGCCTGATGCAGATCAGCCCTGGCAACCAAGTTTTAAGCCTGTGCGTGTTGAAAAAAAAAACGGTCTGTGTACCATCCCATGCTTTCATGTATTACCTTTGATTGCCTGATGACAGAAAATTCGTGCGCATATTTATCAATCATTAAAACACGCTGATTTATGAAAAAGACAATTCTTCTTTTTGCCATGTTGCTTTCGGTGATTAGTTTATCGGCCCAATTCAGTTTTGGCCCTAAAATCGGATACACCACCAGCAAATTATCCGCCGACCAGAGTGACATCACAAGCGATTTAAAGAACAGCTTCCTTTATGGTGCCTTTGTGCGTTTGGGGTCGAAGGTGTATTTGCAACCCGAAATCAACTGGTACACTTCGGGAAGTGTATTCAAATCGCCCAGCCTCGGTGGCGGACTCAGCCCGATTGAACAGGAGATCAACCTAAAGAACATCCAGATACCCTTGTACATCGGTTTCAAGCTGGCCGATCTGAAACTCATGAACATCAGGGCCCAGGCCGGACCAACGGCAACCATCATTGTCGACAAAACCATTGATTCAAAATCAGGAGGTGGGTTCATTGCTCCCATCAAGGAAGCCGACATCAGCGACCTGAACTGGGGTTTCCAGTTTGGCGCCGGCATCGATGTGCTGATGCTGACACTCGACATTCAATACTATGTCGGGATCACCAAGATGATCAAGGAGGTGGAAGTTCCAGGCATCACCAATCCTGTGAAGTTCGATTCACGTTCACAGGGTTTCATGGTCACCCTTGGCTGGAAAATTATGTAACAAATGGCAGGCCTGGCCGGCAATGCGTTTGGCTAAGGCCTGAGCAACCCAGGCAGTGGAAGCTATAGATTTCGGCAATAGACCGTTTCGCTTGTGAGACGGTTTATTGTTTTTGTGGCAATAAAAGCAGCAAGGCAATGTTTAAAGAAAGGTAAAACACATGAAGATGATGCAGAGGATATTGATGTTGGCAGTAATTGTGCTGATAGGCACTTCGTGCGGCAACAACCACAAGCAGGCCTTACAGCTCAATGTTAAGGGGCTTGAACCCGAAACGGTTGTCATCAGGGATTATGGCGAAGCCCTGTTTCGTTGCGACACCAATGAGCTGTCGGCCGGCTTAAAAAAGATACAGCCCGACTTCCTGCCTTTTCTGGATGCTGATCTTGACGACAGCGCCAATATTGCCCGCATCCGGGCCTTTGTCACCGACACCCAGCTCATCAGGCTCAACCAGGCCTGCCGTCAGGTGTTTGCTGATCCCCTTGCCATCAACAGTCAGCTGACGGATGCTTACCGCAGGTATCACCATTATTTTCCTGAAAATATGATTCCAGCGGTGTATTATTATGTATCGGGCGTTCAGTTTGAAAGCCCGGTGATGTGCTCCGAAAATGCGGCTGTTGTGGCCTTGGACTGCTACCTTGGTACTGATTTCGTGTATTACCAGCAGCTGGGCATCCCGCGCTATATGATTGCCCGCATGACACCTGATCATCTCGTCAACGACCTGATGGCCAGCCTATATGACCTTGATGTGGCATCAGCATCAAACAACAGGACCGTGCTTGATGAGATGATCCGCACCGGCAAAAAGCTGTATTTCCTCGAAGCCATGCAACCCGATCTGGCTGACGAATTCATCATCGGTTATTCAGCGGAACAGCTCGGCTGGGTAAAGGACAACGAAGCCGAACTATGGGCTTTTATGGTGGGCGAATCGGCACTTTATTCGAGTGATTTTCTGTTGTTTAAGAAACTTTTCAACGATGGTCCGTTCAGCCAGGATTTTTCGCCCGAAGCACCTGCCCGTTTGGGCGAATGGGTGGGTTGGCAGATTGTGCGCAAATATGCTGCAAGGCATCCGCAAACAAGCCTCGCTGAGCTGATGGCGCTCACCGATAGCCAGGAGATGCTGAGCCAGTCGCGCTACAAGCCCCGCAATTAAGCCTTCCCACAGCAGCAATCAGCCGCTTCGCTTCCCGGGAAGCCAGTGACAGAAAAAAAACGGCGGGCACTTTGATTTCGGATACTGTTTCAGTATATTTGTAGCACTGCAGTCTGCATGTTTCGTGCAATCAAAACCCGGCCTATGCTAGTAAAAACTTTCGGAAGCGCCTTGTTTGGCATCGAAGCCATTCCCATCACCATTGAAGTCAACATCGACAAGGGGATACAGTTTTTTCTGGTAGGATTGCCTGACAGTGCGGTGAAGGAGAGCCAGCAGCGCATTGAAGCTGCCCTGGGCAACACCGGTTTTAAGTACCCGAAGCAGAAAATCGTAATCAATATGGCGCCTGCCGACATCCGCAAGGAAGGTTCGGCCTACGACCTGCCCATTGCCATTGGCATTATGGCAGCCTCCGGACAGCTTGAGCCCACGGCCCTCGACAGGACGATCATCATGGGAGAGCTTTCGCTCGACGGCGGCCTGAAGCCCATAAAAGGGGCCCTGCCCATTGCCATCAAGGCCATGAAAGAGGGCTTCAGCAGGATGATCATTCCGGCAGAGAATGCGGCCGAAGCGGCTGTTGTTGCTGAACTTGCCGTTTATGGCGCTGAAAACATCGGGCAGGTGGTGGGGTTTCTGAACGGTGAGCCGGTACTTGAGCGCACACAGATTGACACGGAAGCCGATTTCCGCATGAACAACAACCAATACGAATTTGATTTTGCTGATGTGAAAGGGCAGGAAAACATCAAGCGGGCGCTGGAGATTGCTGCTGCTGGCGGCCACAACGTGATTCTGATCGGGCCACCGGGATCGGGCAAGACCATGCTGGCGAAGCGTCTGCCCTCGATACTCCCGCCGCTCAGCCTCGACGAAGCCCTTGAGACGACGAAGATTCATTCTGTTTCGGGCGTGTTGGGGCAGCACAAATCACTAGTTACGGCCAGGCCTTTCCGCAGTCCGCACCATACCATTTCCGATGCCGGACTTGTTGGCGGAGGCACCTACCCCCAGCCCGGGGAGATTTCGCTGGCCCATCACGGGGTGCTGTTTCTTGACGAGCTGCCCGAGTTCAAGCGCTCGGTGCTTGAGGTGATGCGTCAGCCGATGGAGGACCGCATTGTAACCATTTCGCGGGCACGCATCTCGGTTGATTTCCCGGCCAGCTTTATGCTTGTCGCGGCCATGAATCCCTGTCCGTGTGGTTACTACAACCATCCCGACCAGGAATGTGTGTGCAGCCCGGGCATCGTGCAAAAGTACCTGAACAAAATATCAGGTCCGCTGATGGACCGCATCGACCTGCATGTGGAGGTGGTGCCGGTTCCGTTTAAGGACCTCACCGACAGGCGTTCGGGCGAAGGCAGCCAGGCCATCAGGCAGCGGGTGATGCAGGCACGGAAAATCCAGGAAAAAAGGTTCGAGGGCAAGGCCGATGTGTATTGCAACGCACAGATGTCGAGCAAGATGCTGCACAGTTTCTGCGAGATTGACGATGCCGGGCGCAGCCTGCTGAAAAACGCGATGGAGCGCCTAAGCCTTTCGGCAAGGGCCTTCGACCGCATACTGAAGGTATCGCGCACCATTGCCGACCTCGACGAGAAGCCACAGATCCTGCACGAACACCTTGCCGAAGCCATCCAATACCGCAGCCTCGACAGGGAAAGCTGGGGAAGCTGAGGCCTGAGGGCCAGGAGTTAATAACCGATAATTAACGGTTCATCATCAAATATAAACAGGGCTGCACAAAACGCAACTGACGACAACATGGCATGAAGAAGATCATTCTACGGCAGGGCAATTATGGCGAAGAGGCGCTTGTGTTCATCCACTTCGATGCAGACGATTTGCTGAATGAACTGGTGCAGCGCTATGGCAAGGCAAAATGGAATGATGACACGAGCTGTTGGCAGGTAGCAGAAACGGAATTCGATCTGGACGAACTGCTAAGGGCCATCAGGCCACATGCCTTTGTTGATTACAGGCTGATTCCGATGCGGCCCAAGCCGGACAATCAATCGTACAAGGAGTTCAGGCGAAACAAGCTAAGTATTGATCACCGGAAACGGTTAGCTGAATTTGTAGCCTGGATGTCGCATAAGCGCTATAGCCAGTCGACCATCAAGGCTTATGAAAGTGCATTAAGCAGTTTTTTGGAATATGTTGGCAACAAGCAATTCACCGAAATAAACAATACTGACATGGTCGATTATGTCAATAGCAATATCATTGCCAATGGCATCAGTTTTTCATTCCAGAATCAGGTTGTAAATGCCGCAAAATTGTTTTTCAGGGAAATTGTACGCTGTCCGCTTGAGGTTGAGAAGCTCGAAAGGCCCATGAGGCGGCACAAACTTCCAAATGTATTAAGCAAGGAGGAAGTTAAGGCCTTGCTGGCATGCACCGAGAACACAAAGCACAGGGCGATGCTTAGCCTCATATATGCTTGCGGTTTGAGGCGAGGTGAGTTATTAAACCTGAAGCCCGGGCATATTTCTTCGAAGCGGCATTTACTGATTGTTGTTGATGCCAAGGGCCGAAAGGACCGGGTAGTGCCTATATCAGACAAGGTAATTACGATGTTGCGTGAATATTACCGCCTCTATAAGCCCAGCATTTGGCTGTTTGAGGGACAAATGGTCGGCACGCAATACAGTGAAACGAGTTTACAAAAGGTACTGAAAAAATCGCTTGAGGGAGCCGGCATTCGGAAGCCTGCAACCTTACACTGGCTCAGGCACAGTTACGCGACTCATTTACTAGAAACAGGAACTGATCTGCGATACATACAGGAATTACTCGGGCATAAAAGCTCAAAAACCACAGAGATTTATACGCATGTTAGCGAGAAAAGCCTGAGCAGCATCAGATCACCTTTCGATGACCTTTAATTGGTCTCCTAAAACACAAAAAAAGAAGACACAAATATGAAACACAAAAAAAATAATGTATACCTTTCGGAGGCCAAAAGGTGCACAATACATGCCATTTTGGGTGTATATGTGCACCTTTTCGGGTAAAAAGGTGCACATATAAACAAGTTAGGTTTCATGCATAGAAAGCATACTGCAATTAATAGAAATTCTTGATTTTTAGAGAAATAAGATATGAAATATATTTTTTTAATAGCTTCATTCAACGCTTTATTTTTTTCATTTTTGATTCTTCAGAAAAAAAAGGCACTACATGATAAGATACTCATTTGTTGGCTAATATATCTGGGTTTCTATACAGGTATATATGGGTTGTTTTCAGATAAACTCTTTACTGGTTTTCATCTGCTATCAGTAAGTTTTATTTCATTACTCCTGCTTCACGGGCCATTCCTGTATTTTTATATTTCTGCTTTGATTGATAACAAGGCTCAATTCAACAGAGCAGAACTGCTGCACTTTGTCCCTTTTATCCTTTTCAACCTATTTATCATTATTTCTTCTTTTTTTCCGGAAATTTCTGAACGAATAAGATTAGACCATTTGGAAAGTGAGCATAAGACTCCTTTGCTGTTTAATGCGTTTCTACTTTTCACAGTAATATCAGGGCCTTTTTATTTTATGCTATCAATACTGCTTTTTAAAAAATTGGATATTAACATTTTCAATAATTTTTCATCGTACGAAAATGTTAACCTTGATTGGTTACGAAGGCTTGTATATACTTTTGGTGGTATTTGGACAATTTTAATGATTTTCACTACTATACATCATGTTTTCCAAATGTTCTCGTGGATATTTTGTACTCACGGGTTAACACTTTCTTTGTCTGCTTTTATAATCTTGATTGGTTATTATGGTCTAAAGCAAAAGGAAATTTTTATTCAATATCCTAACCGGGATACCAAATATGTTACTGAACCAAAAACAAAATATGCCGGAATATTTATAAAAGATGCTGATATTGAACAATATGTTGCTAAATTAAAGCATTTTATGACCACCCAAAAGCCTTATTTGGATGCCAACATTTCGCTTCCTGAGTTAGCTAACAAGCTTGATATACCATCACATCATCTTTCTCGTGTAATTAATGAACAATTTGGTGTCAATTTCTTTGATTTTATCAACCAATACAGAATAGAAGAAGTGAAAACAAGAATAGGCAATCCTGAATATGAAAATTTATCTCTTTTAGGGATTGCATTTGATTGTGGTTTTAATACAAAATCCGCATTTAACAGGGTTTTTAAAAAGATGACCGATTTTACTCCAAGTGAATTTAGGAAACAAGTTTAATCTTAATTGCAGCATTTTAGGTTCTCACAGAAGTCTGATATTATAAAATAGGTCTTACTATTTTAAATTAATGAGTGCTACTTTACAAAGTAGGTCGCACAGAGAAAATTCTCAATGTAATTTTGTTCCAAGATATTTCAATTAATAACAAATTAAAATTTAAATTGTCATGAGAACAAAAGAAACAAATTTGGTAACCACAAGTCCAAAGACTCTCCAAAACCGTAAAACTTATAAAACAATCTTCTCGATTGTATT
>JAHIUX010000020.1 GCA_018816765.1 Bacteroidota bacterium | reverse complement strand
GGATAAACAGGTCTACCGAAAGCAATCCAATGGTTTTATGGGCATCTGAGGCATAGTGTTGGTCGATATCGCGCAACAACAGGTTTCCGTTGTATTGTTTTCTTCCTGCATCAAAATACTTGTTAATGTCGACATGTTCCTCCCTTAGGCTCACCTCAACGCCATATTGCAGCTGCACAGCTTTGGCCACCTGTTCGAGCATTTTGCGATCGAAGTAGCCCAGGGATACCAATGTAATCTTATGCAAACTCATGCCATGGTGTTTTGACCTGCCCTCATCAGGAGGATATCACGAAAAGGCCATCAGGCCTTGCCGTCTTGTTTTAAACCAAACTTCCTGATTTTGTTGTATAAGGTTACCCGATCAACCTGCAAGGCTTTAGCTGCCCGGGAGATATTCCAGGCATATTTGTTCAGAATCAATTGAATATGCCTTTTTTCCTGTTCATCAAGGCTTTCGACATGGCTCGTGGTGATTTCCTTACCAAGCGGAAGGTCTTTCACCCTGATTTCTTTGCCATTGCCAACAACAATTGCCCTTTCGATCATATTTTCGAGTTCGCGCACATTACCCGGAAAGTCAAACTCCTGAAGGCGTTTCATGGCAGCAGCCTCAATCGGCAACACCGACCGGCTCATTGAAATGCAGTATTTTTTTATGAAATAATCGACCAGGGCGGGAATATCCTCGATGCGTTCGCGCAGCGGCGGAATGGTAATGTTAACCACATTAAGCCGGTAATAAAGGTCTTCGCGGAAACTCCCGTGTTCAACCATCTTTTTCAGGTCGCGGTTGCTGGCGCAGATCACCCTGAAATCGGAGGTGATGAGTTTGTTCCCACCAACCCGCATAAAGCTCTTGGACTCGAGCACACGCAGCAGCTCGATTTGCATTTTGGTGGAAATAGTGGCTATTTCGTCTAAAAAAATCGTCCCGCTGTCGGCCATTTCAAAACGGCCTTTTCGGTTGTATACCGCTCCGGTAAAAGCGCCTTTTTCGTGACCAAAGAGTTCGCTTTCGAGCAGGCTTTCTGATAAGGCTCCACAATGGACACTGACCATCGGGAAAAACCTGCGGGGTGAATTGGCATGAATAGCACGGGCAATCAGCTCTTTACCTGTACCACTTTCACCTGTAATGATCACCGAAGCATTGCTTGGAGCGACGCGTTCGACTTCTTTCAGGACCGACTGCATGGCCTGGCTGCTGCCAATGAGGTCTTCGACATGTTCGAGTGAACTTAACTTGTTGCGCAGGGTTTCATTCTCAACAGCAAGGCTGATCTGCTTGCTTGCATTGCGGATGAGGTGCGATAGGTCGTCAGGATCGAAAGGCTTGGTGACATAATCGAAAGCGCCGTCTTTAAGTGCCTGTACGGCTGTATCCACCGTAGCGAAAGCCGTCATGATGATCACGATGGTTTCTTTGTTGATGGTTTTAATCCGCTTCAGCATTTCCAATCCATCCATACCCGGCATTTTGATGTCGGCAAGCACAATATCATAGTGACTGTTTTCGAGCATACTCAGCGCCATTTTTGCGTTTTCGGCGCAGGCTACCTGATAGCCATCCTCAACAAACCAGTTGAGGAGTGAATCCCTTACAGATTCCTCATCGTCGACGATGAGCAGTGAAATTGTCTTTATCATGGCTAATCTTCCTTATTTCTGATGAGTGGTATCGTGATGGCAATGGTGGTTCCCTTTCCCGGCTCAGAGACAACATTGATGGAGCCCTTGTGGCTTTGAACGATCCCATGCACGATGGCAAGGCCAAGCCCAATGCCGCTGGCTTCATGCTTGGTCGAGAAGAAAGGTTCAAAGATATGGGGCATGTTTTCAGGGGCAATGCCTTTACCATCATCAATTATTTCGAGTTTAACGGACTGCTCATCGGGGTTGGAGGTTTTCATCACTATTTCGCCATTCGGCCCCACAGCTTCCACGGCATTCACCAACAACGCCACACAGGCCTGTTTCATCTGGTTGGGGCTGCACGAAATGAGGTCTTCCCTGGCCGTGTTATGCAAAATAAATCCAAGTCCGGCAATCTTCATCTGATGATTCATCAGTTCATAGGTCTCCCTCAACACATCGTGAAGGTGGCTTGGTTCGTAGTCGCTCTGGTCTTTTCGCGAAAAATCAAGCAATCCCCTGACAATATCGCCGCAGCGCTTAGTCTCGTTTTCAATCAGCTTCAGGTGTTTGAGCATGGTCTCTTTCCTGGTTTCATCCAGGTCCTTGTGAGCCAGTTGTTTACTTATCAGTTTAGCATATACAAGTATTCCCGACAGGGGATTATTAAGCTCGTGAGCCACTGAAGCCGACAATTTCCCGAGCGAAGCGATCCGTTCGATCTGAATCAGTTCATTTTGTACCGAACTAAGCTCTTCAGATTTCTTTTGCACCTTGTATTCAAGTTGTTTCGACCAGTTTTCGAGTTCGGTGTTGGCAGCCTGCAGTTTATCGAGCATTTGGTTAAACGCCAGCGAAACCATCCGCATATCATCGAGCTGGTTGTGTTTTGTATTCAGCCGCTTGTCCCTGTCGCCCCGTGTCACAGCCATACTGGCATCGACCAGGTCGTGCAAAGGTTTTTTGATGTTTTTTCGGGTAAACACCACCAAAAGCGATGACAGCAATACCGTTGCCAATATGGCAAAAACGAAATACCGGGTGCTTGACTGATCTACTGCCTTATCAAACTCGGCCAGCGGCATCTTAATAATCAGCGAACCAAGCATGATGTCGTCCTCACCATGGGCGTGGCAGGCATTGGTGTAACAGGAACGCTCATTCATAATCTTGCTTCGGATAAGCAAAAAACGGTCTTTGTTTTCCTGAGCATACATGCTGCAGGCACTCTTCACGTTGATGATGCGGTAGGTTTTGTCGGGCCAGGAGAACAAGGCATTCAGGTTGCGGTGACATTTTATGCAATCGGGATTGTTCTTGCGGGTGGCATCGGCTGCGTAAGACGAATACACAAGGCTGTCATTGTTATCATAAAGATTCACCTCATCGATACCTGACAGCGAATTGATGATATCGAGGGTATTGTGCAGTTCGCTCTTGTCGTTTCTGAGCATCGAATGATACAATGCGCCTTCGACAATGGAGCCAATATTGCGCCCATTCTGATGAATGATGCTGTTAAGGTATTTTTCGTTGACCGAACTGAAAATGACACTGAATGAGATCAGCAGAAACACCGACAACAAGGCAATGATCAGGATAACCCGGCTGTAAATTGACGAATGAAATTTCAGGTAATGGATGATCAGCGACTTCCCAATCTTCTTACTGGAAAACCCTTCTGCTGCAGGTTTCATTGCGTGCCTCCTTCCGGCTTGATTTAAATACCTGAATCAGCCTGCACCGGCATGACCGGCAGAGACTGATTCATTCAGGGACAATGCCCCTGTTTATCTCATTTACATAACATCATACCCTGTTCCGATAAGCCATGCAATTTAGCAAATATTCAACAGTTACCAGCAATAGCCAGTCATTTATTGTTTCTCTGACATAAATTGCTGTTGAAAGTCATCCCACACCCCTTTGGGCAGATCGGCCAAAAGGTGTTCGCGCAATTCACCACCATCCTGCAAGGCCATCATAGAAGGCATGCCTTCGTGCTTTTCAAGTGACCCTGCCAGAAAATCCTTAAAGCGGACAAGCTCAGCTGCAGTCCAGTTAACAGCCTCTTCAGCAAGATAATACGCTTGTGTTTCCTGTTTCCATTTGCTTGGTTTAATTTCAAAAAGCCAGCCTTTTCCATAGGGATCTTCCAGCAGGTTCTGTTGTTGCTCGCCTGAAAGTCCGTTGACAGAAACAAGCGTTCCGGATATGGGCGAAAACACCTTCAGCAGCTTGCCGTCCTGGGCAATCTCAGCAACTTGCTCGCCCTTTTGCACCTTATCACCAGTTGTTTTCAGTTCCCTGATGCTTATCTGGCCAGTAATGCGGAGTATCAGGTCATCGATACCGACCCTTGCCATGCCCGACTTTCTCAGGTAAGTCCATGTGTGCTGTGGACTATAAAAAATTCCCTGGGGAATATACAGTCTTCCCATGGATAACACCCCGAGGGCATACTGAATGCCTTTGGCTATGGCCACCCTTTTATTGAGGATCAGCCAGAAAGGGATCAGCAGCACAAAGAAAGCAATGGTCAGCAAATATTCGATTCCCTTGGTTTCGAACATATTGTAATAATGAAATGTTTCCATACTATTTTGTTTTAAGGTTTACGACTAATCCTGGTCCGGAAGCATCCCAGGATGGCTGACCACCACTGACATGTTATTCTTCCGGGCAAAATGCTGTTAATGATCGCCACGAACCCATTCGGGCGACTTACGCAATACCGGCATACGCCTGACAATCCAACGGAACACCCAAATTTCGATGAAGATAATTGTAAGTGTCACCACAAACTCCTGCCAGCTGGGCACATACCTTTCGGCTGCATCCCACTTAAAGCAGATGATCGAGATGTTCATCCTGTTGAGCATAATGCCCAGTAAAGTAATAATGGAAGCCATTTTGATGAGGCCTACTTTCCGGCGCCGGTAGCTGTAATAGAACAGCCCCATTGGAATCAGCACGAAGCCGATCACCTCAAGCAGATACCATGAGCCCATGGGCGATGAAAGGTATTGCCAGTCCTTGCCATGAACAAAAACAATCACCAACAGGGCCAGGTAGGCAAACATTCCTGCAGCACATATTTTTGCCAGTCCGACAAGAATGTTGTCGTGTGTTTTGTGGCTGTCTTTGTCCAGCTGATGAGCAAAAACCCGCTGGCTGATCGAACCTTCCATGATAACGAGCGAAATTCCGGCGAAGATGCTTGAAACCACAAACAACAAGGGCAGGTATTCGCTATACCATAGTGGGTGAATCTTATCCTTTGCCATCAGGTAAAGTGCCCCGATGCCTGATTGGTGCAAAACCGAAAGCGTAATCCCGAAGATCACCGCCCCCATGGTAAGTCCACTCAGCACCTTACGCAATTTCTTTGCATTGAGCCATTCGGCAATTGCAGGAGAAAACTCGAGGAGCAGTGCCAGCATATACAGAAGAAAATGCCAGCCAACCAAAAACAGCACAGAGCTAACGCCAAAATTATTCCCAATGATGACGTTGACAATTTTAAGCGGGCGGCCCAGATCAAGCAGCAAGGCGCCTGAATAAAAAAGGTAAGCCAGGAAGCCATTGAGCACAGTGACCCTGAGAATGGGCTTATATTGCTTCAGGTTAAGGATATTCACCATAAAGACAAGCACATAGGCCCCTCCTGCAAAGGCAACGCCCGTAACTACATCGAAGCCAATCCAAAGTCCCCAGGGGATATCCTGACTTAGGTTTGTAACTGAGCCGATGCCCTGGGTAAACCTGATGTACATGATTATTAGCCCTGTGACGATTACAGGGAAGCTAATGATGTTAAAGGGAGAAAAAATCTTTCCTTTTGGTTTAAGTTCATTCAGGATGAATTTCCAGGTTTTATTTTCCTGGTTATCAAGGTACAGCGGTTGTACTAATTTGTTCATGCTTATTCCTCCTCTTCGGTTTGGGTTCGTGTTTTCGTTGCTTCATACACACCCAGAAGCAGTGCCGGCAGCAAGATGTCGACAGGTGCAATACTGGAGATAAATCCTTTGGTAAGTCCGGGGTAAGAACTTGTTTGGATGTGGGTATTAAATCCAAGTTCTTCGAAAGGAACAGGAGAAAGATAAAGCCATGAAGTACCTCCTGCTTCGTGTTCGCCATAAATATGGTCCACGTATTTTTCCGGATTGTCATTGATGCGTTTTCTGGCTTCTGCGATCAGTTCGCGGCGTTTGCCAAACATCAGCGCACCTGAAGGGCAGTTGTATGCACAGGCAGGGATTTCGCCTTGTTGTTGCAGGGTAAAACACATATCGCATTTTATAATGCGCGGGTTGGTGCTTTTGTACTCAAACTTTGGAATATCGAACGGGCATGAGATCATACAATACCGGCAACCCATGCATTTATCTTCACGCCATATCACCGGACCTTCTTCGGTTTTATGCATGGCCTGGGTCAGGCATGCAGCATCGCAGGCAGGCTGATTACAATGCATGCATTGTGTTTTAACGAACACCTTGCCTTTGGAGGTCTCATACTTATTCACGACGGTGTTTCTTGTCTCATCCGTTTTCCTGAAAGGCGGTTCTTTCGGAATATCGGGTTCGGGCAGTTCGTGGGCATAGGCACAGTCATATTCACAACCGTGACAGCCACGACACATGGCCATATCATAGAGCATGCCGTTGAACTCTGTTGCTTCTCCTTCCGGTTCCGGACCTGCCTTGAGTTCCTTGCCCACAGAAAGGGCAACAGCCGTAGCTCCCATTGCCTTGAAAAAAGTTCTTCTGCTTAAAGACATATGTGCTTATTTTAGGTGATACAATAATGACCTGAATTGGCTATCAACGATTAAGGAATTGATTTTGAAAATCTTCCCAAACTTCCGGTCCAAGCTCAGAGAGTAATTCACCCCTAAGCTCGCCCCCATCCTGCAACACCACATGGGCATACTGCCGGGCATGTGTGCTAAGGCTTTTTGCCAGAAAATCTTTCAGCCTTGTGAACTCATCCTTAAGCCAGTCCTTGTATTGATCGACCATCAGCAGAAACTGCACTTCGCGCTTCCAGTTACTGGGTTCAATATGGTACATCCACTGCTCGGCCACTGTTTTGGCTGTCAGATCGTGGGCTATTTTGTCGTTTGTGCGAATAATCACACCGGAAACCGGGGCATGCAGTACAATTTGCTTTCCATCCTGTATCACCGTCACCATGGGATCGCCTTTTGCTATTCTTTCACCGGCTTTTTTCAAACTGACACGCGATATCTTACCGGTAAGCTGGTGCAGGAAATCATCCATACCTATTTTAACAAACCCATCATTTTCCATGAATGTCCATGTGTGGGTCTTGTCATAAAACAAGCCTGCCGGCGCTTCGATGTTTTCGGCATTAAACTGTGAAATACCTCTTGGTCCGCCACCGCCGGAAACAAGCCTTGCTTTTCTTTCCCTGAATAACCAGGTGACAACAAAGCCGAGCAGGAGCAAACCGGCAACGATCACTGCAAAAGCCTTAACCCAGGCATAGTCGGGCTGCAAAGCCGTGATGCTGATTTCAGGAGTAACCAGCCTATCGATATTCGACTGACGCTCTCCATTGGTAAGGCCGGCAAATCCGTTTGCAGTGAGCACAGATTGTCCATCAGTCAACACCCAGCTGAGGAATTCCATCTCATTTTTGTCAATTTCCTGACGTGATGAGAAGGCGTAGATATCCTGACACAGTGCTACCGGGTATTTACCAATCCAGCAGGCACGGTTGAACGATTCGGCATCACGGTAGAAGTTCTCCATAGCATCAAGCCTGTCATTGTTATTTTTATCTACAGGCAACAGCGTAAGTCCGGGCAAAAATCCAGGACCATCAAGGACCTGGCTCAGGCTGCAGAAACCTATTGCATACACATTGGTTTTTAATGCGTCGACGAATTCCTGATGTGTTGCGTATCGTGTGACATTTGGACCCAAAACGGGTAAGTTCAAGCCTGAAATCAGCGAAGCCTCAACCAATTCGCCGGGTCCCAAAAGGATTGAAATGGCCTGTGTGTTTCCTCCGCCAAGGAGTGCTCCCCATTGGATTGCTGTTGGATTTACAAGCATTTCCGACAATTCCTCCAGCGAAACACCCTTTTGATAAATCGTTTCCATAAACGGGCTTGCCGAATTGAAAACCGGCACGATGATATTTCGTCCGACAACCAGGTTCCATTGCGACAACTGTTGATGGCTTTTAAGGTAAGCTTCAGAAGCAATCCCCAGCGGAATGTCAGCCTGTTCAGCTCTTAGCGGTATAGCCATTGTGTTGTTTTCAGGTCTGGCATGTGCGTAGGAAGCAATCCAGGCCTGAGTCAATGGTTCAAGACCGGGCTGTGTGAGCAGTTGCAGTCCGTCTCCAGCCTTTAACTGTGTGCCTGCGCTCAGGTAATCCGGCGACAGGAAGCATGTCATTGACACCATGCAAATGAGCATCATAATTTTTGTTTTCATGGTCGTGAGGTGTTTATCGTTATCGTATTCACTTTTGCATCGCAAGAATCAATCAACTGCTTGAAGCCAACAACTGTGCCAAAGCCATTTTTTCACTATTATCACATTGATTTATTGTTCTTTACGCACATTGATGTTGAATACATTTACATCACGGCTTGTTGCATTTTTCAACACTTATTTTGAATTATTGGGTTATCACATTGTTATTCCGTTATTTAAAGATTGTGTTTAATTATTCATCATGTGTAATCATTTTCAACACACAAGATTTATATATCTGGTTTTGTGTTACTTATGAACCCTGATTCATTTGAAAAGGCAAAAAAAAGCAGCTACCGCTGCTTTATCTCCACTTTGTGGAGCTGGAGGGACTTCTCGTTTTACGCCTTCGGCGAACGAGATATACTTCTCGCCCTCCTTTTTTGTTGCACAAAAAAAAAGCAGCTAACGCTGCTTTATCTCCACTTTGTGGAGCTGGAGGGACTCGAACCCTCGTCCAAACAAGGAATCACTAAGCTTTCTACATGCTTATTCTGTCATTGGTTTTCGTCGCTAACAAGGGAACAGACACCCTAAATCAACGCTTAACTTCTGATTTTCGCCCTGCCACCGAAGCTTTAACAGAACTATCCTGAAGTTGATTAGCACCCCGTGCTCAGGCCGGAATCAGGCATCTCCACCCGCGGGATGTCTCGTCTTGTCACCTTGTGGCAAGATTAAACTTGAATCTACTGTACTTCGATTAAGCTGCGAGAGCGTAATTATTTTCGCCAATTGTTGTTCGCGATCAAGATTTACGAGCGTCATCGCAAGGCTCGGCATGCTTACATAACCATTCGTCTTGCTGTCAAAACCAGTCAGCCCCGAATGAAAACAAATGTCACACAAAGTGTGCCACTTATCGCTGCAAAAGTAGGCAATATTTTGCTGCCGCTTTGCCAACAATAGCAATTATTGTCCCGATCGCATTCAACTCTAAGAAGAATCAACCCCTCCACACTGTCAGTGTGCAACGAATTTCTCATTGTGCTATACGAACAAACATCTACAGATAAATGATGAACATTGCCAGTATTAAGCTTCTATTCAATCATTTAATGGTTTTGCGAAGCGCTCTATATCTTCCTTGTCAATGGTGTTTCCTGCCAGAATTACCAGGCGTTCGGTAGCGTTGTGCAGTTCACGGATATTTCCGGTCCACTTGTATTGTTGCAGCTCAGCTATGGCTTCCTCAGTGAAGACAGGGATGATTTTTCCCTGTTGCTGACAGATCAGGCTTACAAAATGATCGACCAGCTGTGGAATATCGGATACCCTTTCCCGCAATGGCGGAACCTGGATTACTATGACGCTGATGCGGTGGTACAAATCTTCCCTGAATCTTCCCTGCTCGATTTCATGCTTCAGGTTCTTGTTTGTCGCAGCAAAGATCCGCACATCAACCTGGATCTCTTTTTCCCCACCTACCCTTGTAATTTTGTTTTCCTGGAGTGCGCGCAGCACCTTGGCCTGAGCAGAAAGGCTCATGTCGCCAATTTCGTCGAGAAAAAGTGTGCCGCCATGGGCCAGTTCAAAATCACCCTTGCGTTGCCTGATGGCCGAGGTGAATGAGCCCTTTTCATGCCCAAACAGCTGACTTTCGATGAGCTCCGAGGGAATAGCCGCACAGTTCACTTCGATAAAAGGAGAATAAGAACGCTGGCTAAGTTCATGCAATTGTCTGGCAACAAGTTCTTTACCTGTTCCATTTTCACCGGTAATCAACACCCTGGCTGAGGTTGAGGCAACCTTACTGATCATCTGTCGGATCTGCTGCATGGCGGGTGAGTCACCGATCATTTCGAATCGCTTGCTGACGACCTTCTTCAAAGCCTTGGTTTCGGTCATAAGGTGCGACTTATCGAGGGCATTGCGCAGGGTGATTAGCAGGCGGTTGAGGTCGGGCGGCTTGCTGATGTAATCGTAGGCGCCTTTTTTGATGGCTTCAACGGCTGTTTCAATGGTTCCGTGCCCCGAAATCATGATCACAGGTGCATCGGTGAGTTGCCTGATCGATTCAAGTGTTTCCAGCCCATCCATTTGCGGCATCTTGATATCGCAAAGAATCACATCGTATTCCTGCTCCTGGATCATGCCGATGCCATCCATCCCGGTAGCAGCATCGTCAACCTGGTATTTCTCATATTCCAGAATCTCACGCAGGGTGCGCCTGATGCTGGTCTCGTCGTCGATAATTAAAAGCCTGGGCATGTTTTTGCCCCAAAATTAGGAAAATTGCCGGTATGGGGTCCTTCGCCTGAAGAATTATAAACCCTATCTTTGACACGATGCCAGCGCATATGCAAAAGCCAGCCATTGTTTCAATAATCATCTGCTTCACAGCTTTGTTTGTGGCTACAGGATGCTTTTCTCAATCCGTTAAGGTGAAGGATGCTGCGGGGCAGCCCCTGCTTTTTCCCTGGGCGGGCGGACTCGATGCCTGCCAGTTTGGTGAAATAGACGTGAACCAGGATGGCAAAAATGACCTTTTTGTGTTCGACAGGCGAGGCAACCGCAAATTGTGCTTTCTGAATACCGGCATAAGCGGTACAATAGCTTATACCTATGCCCCAGCCTATGCAGCACAATTTCCCGAACTCGAAGACTGGGTTGTGCTCGCCGATTATAACAAGGACGGCAAGCCGGATATTTTCACCTATTCTCCGGGATGGGCAGGCATGAAGGTGTACCGCAATACCAGTGGCAGCAGACTGTCGTTTACTCCTGTGGTTTACCCCTACCTTAAATCACTGCAGGGAAGCGGTTATGTGAACATCATCTCCACCAATGCTGACTATCCGGCAATTGTGGATATTGACAATGACGGTGACCTCGACATCCTGACATTCTGGGCCTTAGGCTCTTTCATTGAGTTGCATCAAAACAGGTCGCTTGAATTATATGGCCATGCGGATTCGCTCGACTTTGAAAAAGTCGCCTATTGTTGGGGCCGGATTGCAGAAAACGATGAAAATGACCAGATCTACCTCGACACCTGCATCTTTAATCCGGCTGAGCATATCACAGAACCTATCGACAGGCACAGGGGATCAACCATGCTCGTGTATGATGCAAACAACAGCGGCCTGCCTGACCTGTTGCTGGCAGATGTGGACTATCCGAATGTGAAATTGCTCACCAACGGCGGAACGCCATCATCGGCCTTCATCATCAGCCAGGATACATTGTTCCCGTCTGTTGAAGCTCCGGTTCGTATGTTCTCGATGCCTGTGCTGGCACGCATCGACGTGAACAATGATGGCCTGCCCGACCTCCTTGTTTCTCCCTTCGACCCTTCACTTTCAGTGACTGAAAACCACCAGAGTATCTGGCTTTACCTAAATACAGGAACATCGTCAGCACCTGTTTATCAACTGGTCAGCAAAAACTTCCTTCAAGGTCAGATGATCGATCTGGGTTCAGGAGCGTATCCTGTTTTTGTGGACCTGGATAAGGATGGACTGACTGATCTTGTTGCCGGAAATTATGGCTATTACACCGATTCGTGGTATGAAGGCAATAGCTTACGCTCGTCCTACACCAGCCAGCTGGCTTATTTTCGCAATGTCGGAACCATCGCCAATCCCGCGTTTCAACTGATGGACATAGACCTTGGCGGACTGTCATCACTGCAGATGAAAGGGCTTTGCCCGGCCTTCGCCGACCTGAACAACGACGGGCTCAATGACATGCTTGTCGGGTCAGAAAATGGTCAGCTGATCAAGGTTCTGCAATCAGAAGAGGGCAGCTGGATGATCGAAACAACAGCCTTTGGCGGCATCAGTGTGGGAAGCTGGAGTGCGCCCCAGCTTTTCGACCTTGATGGCGATCAGCTTACCGACCTGATTATAGGCGCCAAAAACGGGAAACTGGCGTACTATAAAGGAAGCCGTGAACAAAACGAACTGCTGTTTACAAAAATAAGTGATCATCTAGGCAATGTGGATGTTACCAATCCTGACATTTCATACGATGGTTACAGTGTCCCTTGTTTCTTCAGGCACACCGACAACACCCTTTACCTTGCCATAGGCTCAGAGCAGGGTCAAATCTATCTTTTCGATGAGATTGAACAAAACCTGGGTGGGGATTTTCATCGCTCTGACGCACTCAACAGCCTGCTTGACACCACCGGGCAGCATTTTGATGCTGGCATGCGGAGCGCTGTGGCTGCCCGCCTGTTGATTCCGGGAAAGTTAAGCATGGTCGTTGGAAATTACAGTGGTGGCCTTGAATTGTTTAATGCCAGTGTGCCTGTTTTACCTGGCACAGAAGATATTCCAGTTCAAAGAACCATTAAGATATCACCGATGCCGGTTGATCGGCAGGCCAGTATTGAATGTACGGCATGTGCCAATCAGCCGGTGACGCTTCAACTAATCAATCCGGCGGGTCAGTTGGTATGGCAGCAGGAGCAGCAAGTCGCAGCCAGCATAACGCTCAATACCGGGCAGTTTCCCTCAGGGGTGTATATCCTGGTTGTTTGTGCGGAACAACAAACCATGCGCGTTAAAATCATTATCACGCACTGATTCAGTGTATTCGTTAAAAATATAAGCTGTTAAAAGCGCTTGATTCTGGTGCACTTCGCCAATTTCATCATCATCGCCTTTGTCTGTACAGGTTTGTAAAGCACATCATCAAAACCATGGCTAAGGTATTCGTCATGGCTTTGCTGGAGTGCATCCGCCGTGAGGGCAATCACAGCAGGCATTCTGTTGCCCTCAACAGTGCTTCTGATCTCGCGGCAGGCCTCAATTCCATCCATTTCAGGCATTTGAATATCCATGAGTACCACATCGTAAATGCGGTTGCTGATGGCAGCGAGGGCTTGCGCTCCATTTTCGACTATTTTCGGATGATAGCCGTATCGGTTAAGCACACTCTGGATGATCTTCTGATTAATCGCATTATCTTCGGCCACAAGGATATCAAGCGGGTGGCTCTCACCCATATGCTCGTTCAGGTTCAGCATCCCACCCACATTGTTTAAGGCAGCAGCATTGTCGGAAAGCACCGACACAATCACCTCATACATTTCGTGGACATCGATAGGCTTTGGCAGAATCACTGTATCTTTTCTGATTACAATCATTTGATCCTGTGCAGTTTCAGGATTTTTTATCAAAATATGCGGCATTTGTTTAAAGCTCCTGACCCGGTCGATCAGCTTCAGGTCGAGCTTGAAGTTGGGCCTGAGTTGTGAGATCAGCAAGTCGTAATCGTCGAGCACATTCGACATTTCAGGGTAATCCTCAGTGGCATACCTGATATGCAAATCCATTCCCCAATAGCTGAAATAGTCGGTAAATAGCTCATCCTGGATTTTAACCGATGTCATATACAACACCTTGCGCCCTTTAATTTGCTCAGAAATGCTTGTTTCATCATTGAGTAAGCGGCAATCTTCCATCGGAATATTCACCATAAACACTGTACCCTCATCAATTACTGATTTCACAGAAATGTCCCCATTCATCAGGTTCACCAGCCGGCGACAGATGGCCAATCCGAGTCCAAGTCCCTTTCGGGGTATGCGGCCGCCTTCATCTGCTTTGGCATAGGCTTTAAACAACTCCGGGATAAGCTCTTCCGGTATGCCCTGCCCTGAATCCTCCACACTCAGTGCCAAAAAAGGAACACCCTCTGTGAAGTTGCAACAGGCGCGAACCAACACAAAACCATGGCCAGTAAACTTAATGGCATTGTCGATGAGGTTCATCATGATTTGCCTGAGGCGCAAATCATCACCTTTGAGGGTGCTTGGCAGACAGGAATCAATGTGATAGCTGAGGTCGATTTTTTTCTCAATCGCGGCGGGGCGGGCTGAATCGATGCTTTCACGTATGGTATCGATGATCCTGAAAGGCTTGTGCATGATTTTTACTTTGCCGGCTTCAATCCTTGCAAAATCGAGCAGGTCGTTGATGGAGCCCACCAGCAGGCTTCCGCTTTCCTGTATCACTTGCAGGTAATACTTCTGACGGCTGTTCAGCTCTGTGTCACGGAGCATCTCGGCCATACCGGTAATGGCATTCATTGGCGCCCTGATTTCCTGGCTCATTCGCGACAGCATCCTGTTGTTGTGGTCCCTGGCTTCTTCAGCTTCGCTCCGTGCCTTAATCAGTTCACTTTTCAGGTTACCACGCAACTGTGTTAGCTGCAGACACTTCATCAGGTCAAGCTCATCGAAATGAAAGCGATACAGGTAATCGTGTGCGCCGTCGCGAATAAAACTGATGGTATTGCCCGAAAAGGCTTCGTCGCACAACACTACAAAAGCCAGCCTCGCAAATTCGACCGTAAGCCGTTTCAGGTCGTTAACTGAATCATCGAGCAAGTGGTTGCTCACAATGACAACATCGCCTTTGTACGCAACCATAGATTCCCTGATCGGGCTTCCCGGTAGGGCCAATACAGTATCGATGGTCACTTCAGGATTGTTGTTAAAATAAGTAAACAACTGAATGTCCGCCTGTTGTTCCGAAATCAATAATGCACGCATACCTGGTTGAAATATTGGCACAAGATACGACAATTTGTGGCCTGTTTTCGGTGGAAGCAGACCTAAAACAAAATGCAGAAAGTGCATGTATGGTTGCCGAATGATGACTAACTTAGCCCCGGTAAACACAACAAATGCCAGAAAACATTGGTGATAAAAAGGTATTCAGCCTGATCGAGGTTGCTTCAAGCATCAAGGCAACGCTCGCGAACCGTTATGGAAGTCCGTTTTGGTTAAAAGCAGAGATGAACAAGCTGAATTTCTATGCCCACTCGGGGCATTGTTATCCCGATCTGTTGCAGAAATCGGACGGCAAGGTGTTGGCCCAGATGAAAGCAATTATCTGGAAATCTGATTATGAGCGTATTGCTGCTATGTTTCTCAGCCAGACCGGCGAAGCGCTGCGGGATGGAATGAATGTGGTGGTGCTTGCCGATATTGGATTCGATGCCAATCACGGGCTCAACCTGCACATCAGCGACATCGACCCGGATTTTACCCTGGGTCAACTTGAAGGCGAAAAAAGACGTTGCATCGAAAAGCTCAGTCAGGAAGGCATCATCAACAATAACAAGCAGTTGCCTTTTCCGGTTCTGCCCAAGCGACTGGCCATCATCTCGGTTGAGTCAAGCAAAGGCTATGCTGATTTCATTAAGCTTACCGAAAGCAGGATGCGTGGATTCACCATGCAACATATGCTGTTTCCTGCCCTGCTGCAAGGCGACAAAGCCGTCGGTCAAATACTTCGTCAGTTGGCTCGCATCCGCACAGTTGCTCATCATTTCGACCTTGTTGCCATCATACGCGGAGGTGGTGGCGATGTTGGACTGTCATGCTATAACGATTACACACTTGCAAGTGCCATCGCCCGTTTTCCATTGCCTGTCATCACCGGAATCGGTCATGCCACCAACGAAACAGTCTGCGAAATGGTGGCAAACACCAATGCCATCACGCCTTCAGAACTGGCTGATTTGTTACTCGAACGTTTCGAAGGCTTCAGTGAAAAGCTGCAATTTGCTGCCACACAGATTGCCCGCAGCCGCTGGTTTATACGGGATTCAAGGCAGGAGCTCAAATTGCAGCAGCACCTGCTGTTTGCCGCTACCCGCAAGCTCATAAGTGACTCACGGAACATTCAGCACGCCTGCTCGCACACGCTTTCAGGAGATGCAAAACTGCAGCTGGTACACGCGCAACATGCTGCCAGCAACAGCCTTTTTCAGCTGAAACTATCATCACATCAATTGCTTGACGCAAATAAACAACAGTTCAAAAACTTCAGGCAAGGCTTAAACAATGCCTGCCTTGGGCTGGTCGATGTCAACAAGCATCTGCTCAGGCAGCACGAACGAACCCTCGACTTGCTGAATCCCGAAAACCTGTTACGCAAAGGCTATTCGATGACGCTGTTGCACGGAAAATTGGTGACAAACGCAAGTGAACTGGCCATCGGCGACACCATCACAACACGGCTGGCCGACGGAAGCATTGATAGCAACATATTGAATATAAATGAATAACATAATGAAAGAACCCATGAACTATACCGAAGCCTTCGAAGAGCTGCAGCAGATTGTCAAAGAAATTGAGCAAGGCGAAATTTCGGTTGATCTGCTGTCAGAAAAGGTAAAACGCGCTGCGGTGCTGATCGGTATCTGCAAGAAAAAGCTCAGGGCCACCGAACTCGATGTGCATAACATACTCAGTGAAATAGACCGCGAGGACAGTGAGCAGGTTCAACAGTGATACACATTAAAACAACCGACTTAATGAAAGATTTATTGTTGCGTCTGCACGAATTTGAACAGACCGGAAAAGCATTTGTGCTGTGCATACTTACCGAAAGCAGCGGCTCAACGCCACGCAAGGCTGGAGCCAAAATGCTCGTGTTTGCCGACAGTAGTTCACAGGGAACCATCGGCGGAGGCGCCATTGAAATGCAGGTTAAAAAAGACGCCCTCGAAATCATGCAGGCTGGTGGTGCAACTAAACGGAAATATATCCTGGAAGAAGATGTACAGATGCGCTGCGGTGGCGCCATCGAAGTGTACTTTGAGCCCTTCGGACCGCCCTTGCCGCTTATTATTTTCGGGGCTGGTCATGTTGGCCGCGAAGTGGGCACACTGGCAGCGTCTTATGGTTTTAGCATAACCTATATTGATCACCGACCGGAGATTTTCAACGAATTTGATGCTTCACAGGCCAACTGTGTCACTGGTGATTATCTCGTTCAGGCCGGAAAATTCACCGAAAACACACGGGCTTTTATTGTCATCTGCACACCTGAACACCACTGGGACGAAGGGCTTGTTGCCTTGCTGGCCAGGCATCCTTTCGCTTACGTGGGCATGATGGGCAGCAAGCGCAAGGTGGCAGAGATCAGACAAAGGTTGCTGTCGTCGAACACCTTAAGCAGCGAACTGATCGACAAGGTGGATATGCCCATCGGAATTCCGATGCATGCTGAGACACCGCGCGAAATAGCCCTCAGCATCGTCGCGCGCCTGGTCGATGTTAAAAACAACCGCAGCCTATGAACAGCAATCAGCTCACCTTCGTGCACGACAACGAAACCGTTGTAATTGATTTTGCCAGGAGCGCTTTTCAGCCTTCCACCACCGTACTGAATTACCTCCGAAGCCTGCCCAACCATAGCGGGACCAAAGAAGGCTGCGCCGAGGGTGATTGTGGCGCCTGCACCGTGGTGCTTGCCGACCTCAATCAATACAATCAATTGGTATACCGGGCCGTAGACTCCTGCCTGCTTTTTCTGGCTTCAATCCATGGCAAACAACTGATCACTGTCGAAAACCTGGCAGAAAAAAGCCAGGCCACAACAGACTTACATCCTGTGCAACAGGCTATTATAGATCATCACGCCAGCCAGTGTGGCTTCTGCACTCCTGGTGTGGCCATGTCGCTGTTCGGACTTTACAAATCGGAAAACACGGTGGATTCCAACACGGCAAAGCACAGCCTGAGCGGAAACCTATGCCGTTGCACAGGCTACCTTCCCATCACCGAAGCCGCCGTTCAATGTTGTCAACACCGGCAGGAAGATCATTTCAGCAAGGAGGAGCCAAGGGTGATTGCTATGCTGCAATCGATTCGCAAGGAGAAGAAAACCAGGATATTCAGTACCGAACAACAGCTCTACGCTTTGCCTTTCAGCCTCGATGAAGCCCTTGAGTTGCGAAAGAAATATCCTGATGCCCGCTTGGTGAATGGTGCTACCGACACCGCCATTAAGCAAAACAAAACATACACCTACCTGCCACAAATCATCGATATATCCGCTGTGGATGAACTCAGGTTCGTGTCGCGCAACGCAGATGGCTGGCTTGTGGGCAGCGGGCTCTGCATCGAAGACTTCAGCCTGTTTATGGGCGCGCATTTTCCGGGTCTGGGCCCGATGCTCAGGGTGTTCGCCTCAAAACAAATTCGTCATGTTGCCAGCATTGGAGGCAATGTGTGCACCGCATCGCCCATTGGCGACCTTATCCCAATTTTCATCGCATTGGGCGCCCGCTTCAAGATCAGCACCGTCATGACAGAACGGTGGATGACAGCAACAGATTTCATTACAGGATACCGCAGCAACGCGCTGACAGCGAAAGAGCTGTTAACAGAAATATTTATCCCGGATCCGCAGCCCGGCACCCTTTTCTTCACTGAAAAGGTATCCGAAAGGCGCGAACTTGACATCGCCACGCTCAGCCTCACAGCCAGCATAAAACTGAGCTCTGAAGGCTATGTGACCGACATCATGCTGGTTTATGGCGGCATGGCTGCACGGGTGAAGCGTGCGCTGAACACCGAGCGTTTTCTGCTTGGAAACCGCTGGAACGCTGATGCTGTCGCGCAGGCAAGTGCATGCATTGATCAGGATTTCAGTCCGATCAGCGATGCCCGTGCCAGCGCTGCTTATCGCTTGCAAGTTGCAAGAAACCTGCTGTTCAAATGCCTCACACAAACCACCTCCAACACAATTAACTTGTCCGATGAAGCCTGACAACAATATTCCCCACGAAAGTGCCAGGGCACACTGCACGGGCAAAGCGCAATACGTGGCCGACTACCTCTGTGGTCCCGGCGACCTCGTCGGAAGGGTTTTTTACAGCCCGCATCCACATGCCCGCATCCTGAACTACGACCTGAGCGAAGCCCTCAGCATCGCTGGTGTTGCAGATATCCTCGAACACAGCAGGATACCCGGCGCAAACCAGCTCAATCCCCTGGCCGGCGATGAGCCGTGCCTTGCGGTGGATACCGTGCAATGCATTGGCCAGGCTATGTTTCTGATTGCTGCACAATCGCCCGAAGCGGCTTATGCAGCGGCCAGGGCCATCAAAGTGGAATACGAACGCTTTGAGCCCATTCTGACCATCGATGAGGCGATGGCGAAAGGCAACAGGCTTGCCCCTGCCCGGCAGATCAGCTCCGGCAAACCCGAAGAAGCCATGCTGACGGCAACACACCGCATCAAAGGCAATCTCTTTACCGGCGGACAGGAACACTGGTACCTCGAAACCCAGTCGGCGGTGTGTGTACCCGGCGAACAGGACAGTATGACCATTTACGCCTCCTCGCAAAACCCAACAGAAACCCAGCTTGTCGTTGCCGGGGTGCTTGGCTGGGAGGCCCACCAGGTTGTTTGTCAGGTGAAACGCATGGGTGGTGGCTTCGGTGGCAAGGAAACACAGGCCAACCATGTGGCTGCATGGGCTGCCTTGCTGGCCAATGCCACAGCTAAGCCGGTGAAGCTGGTGCTTTTCCGCGACGACGACCAGCGCCTGACAGGCAAAAGACATCCATTCCAATCGACCTATGAAATCGGTTTCGACAATCAGGGCATGATTCAGGCCTATATCGCCGACATGAATGGCGATGCCGGCATGGCTACTGACCTTTCGATGGCCATCCTCGAGCGCGCACTGTTTCATGCCGACAACGCTTATTTCATCCCGAATATCAGGCTAACAGCCACCATGTGGAAGACAAACAAGCCCTCGAACACAGCATTCCGTGGGTTCGGCGGGCCACAGGGCATGGCGGTGATTGAAAACGCCATCGATGCCGTTGCCCGCTTTCTGGGGAAAGACGCGGCAGAAATCCGCTACCGAAACTTCTATGGTGGAGGCCAGCGACAATTTACCCCTTACGGACAGGCAGTGCACAACAACAGGCTGTATCCCTTGTGGGACAAGCTGCAGGCGATGAGCAACTACACCACCCGAAGGACTGAAATCAACGCATTTAACAGCGCCAATGCCTTCATCAAACGCGGCATGGCATTGTGCCCGGTCAAGTTTGGCATTTCATTCACGACCGCTTTCCTGAACCAGGCGGGCGCCCTTGTGCACCTCTACAAGGATGGGTCGGTGATGGTAAATCATGGCGGCACTGAGATGGGACAGGGACTGCACACTAAAATAAGGCAGATAGCGGCTGCAGCGCTGGGCTTGCCCACGCACAAAGTCAGGCTGAGCGACACCGACACCTCCAGGGTCCCCAACACCTCGCCTACGGCCGCTTCTTCGGGCACTGACCTCAATGGTATGGCCGTAAAAAACGCCATCGACACCCTGAAAGCAAGGCTGACGCCACTGGCGCTTTCCATGCTTGAAGTAAAGGAGGATGCAGGGGTGGAACCGAGCCTGGTTTTTCAGGACGGACACGTGTTTGTCGCTGGATTGCCCGACCGCTATGTGACCTTTTCTGAACTTGTGAAACAGGCCCACCGGGCCCAGCTCAGCTTGTCGGCAACCGGCTTTTATTGCACCCCCGGACTGGGTTTCGACAAGGAGGAAGGCCGAGGAAACCCCTTCCACTACTATGCTTTCGGTATGGCGGTGGCCGAGGTGGAGACCGACATGCTCACCGGGCGCTCGCGCCTCTTGCGTGTCGACATTGTGCACGATGCCGGCGACTCCATCAACCCGGCCATCGACAAAGGGCAGGTGATTGGTGGATTTGTGCAGGGCCTTGGCTGGTGCACCAGCGAAACACTGCGTTACAGCAGCGAAGGGCAGCTGCTGAACTGCTCCCCCGACACCTATAAGATTCCGGGTATTGGCGACATCCCCGACGATTTCAGGGTGCAGCTGCTCAGTGGCGCCCCCAACGAAAGCGTGATCCACAACAGCAAGGCCGTGGGTGAGCCACCCTTTATGCTGGCCTTTGCCGCCTGGCTCGCCATCAAGGATGCGATTTCAGCAGTGGGCAGGCACCGCCACGAACCCGCCTTTGGATTGCCTGCCAATTGTGAGTTGGTGGTGAGGGAGGCTGATAAATTAAGGGAGCTTACAAACAAACCTGCTATTTCTTAGCATACTGTCATTTTATTCCTTCACCCACTTCAGGGT
The DNA here is from genome assembly GCA_018816765.1 of Bacteroidota bacterium. GTDB lineage: Bacteria > Bacteroidota > Bacteroidia > Bacteroidales > F082 > UBA6192. The sequence goes on along the minus strand of JAHIUX010000020.1, from coordinate 13,899 downwards.
GCTGCTGCCGCGGCTGCTTTGCAAGTGGATCAGGTACAGGCCTTCAGCCCACTGGGTGGTGTTCAGTGTCATTGGTTTGTCACACTTCATGTCGAGTCTTTTAAGGATTTTTCCGTCGACAGTGTGCACCAACACGAGGGCGTTTTCCATTTTGCTGTCTAATGCCTCTATCACAAGCTCATCTTTTCCCGGGTTGGGCGAAAGCCTGAACATCGGCGGCTCAGCATGGCCTTCGGGAAGTGCATTTACCGACAAGCCTGAAATCCTGATGACGGTGTTTTCACCGGCAAAGGGAGCCTGCACATACAGGCATAATTTGTCCTGATCGTAAAAAGTGCCACCGGAATGCTGCATGAATTCTGAATAGGAGGCGTAATTGCTCAGTGCGGCATCATTCAGTGTCACAGTTTCAGGAGACTGGTCTATCCTGTACAGTTCGAATACCAGCTGACGGCTTGCAGGCATACCCACATAGCCATTCCCGCTGCTGCTGATGCTGATGGTGGTGTTTTCAGGATCAAAGTCACCAAAAAAATGAATCAGTTGATACGCATCTGCTTCGAGGCTGATTGGCGAAGATTTGTCATCATCGAACAGGGTATAGGACGAAAACGGGCTTTCGGCATCCGGGAAGTACTGTACAAACAGTGTGTCAGCATGGTAGTTGTCGGTCGTTGTCAATAAAGCAGTAGTAGGAATGAAACTTCCTGCTTTGACAAACACCGGAATTTCACCGATCGGAGCAGCCATGGTGATGGTCCCCGGACCAGAAAAGGTGCGCATATGGTTGTACTCGATCCAGTGTCCGGCGGGCAGCGTCACATTGCGCTGTGTCTGGCCTCGGTACAATACGGGTGCGATTAGGAATGCATCGCCAAAAAAAAACTGATCGTTGATGTTCTGAAGCGATGCGTTGCGGGGTTCATGATAATCCATTGGCCTGGCCAATGGGGCTCCTGTGGTGGTGTTTTCATAGGCCAGGCAATAGATGTATGGTAATAGCCTGTAGCGCAGCTGTATATATTTACGCACTATCTGTTGTGTTTGCTGACTGTAAGCCACAGGAGCAGTTTCGATGCCGGTTCCATGAATGCGAAACACCGGGGCAAACACACCCATCTGCACCCAGCGCGTGAACAATTCATCGTCGTTGGTGCCTCCGGTGAAGCCTCCCACATCCGAATGCATATAGCCCACACCGCCCAAACCCATCGAGAGCATGATCGGAATCTGTGCCTGCAATCCTTCGAAGCTGCGCTGAACGTCGCCCGACCAGGGAAAGGCAGCATAGCGCTGCATGCCTGAGAAGCCCGACCGCGACAGGTTAAACAAGCGCTGATTGGGAAAATCGGCACGCCAACGATCATACATGAGCTTCTCCCAGACCAGGGAGAATACATTGTGCACCGATCCTGCACTTTGTCCATCCACGTGCACCATATCGGGCGGATGCGACTCAGGTTCACCCAGGTCGGACCACCAGCCACTGACACCTTCAGAGGTACGGCTGCGGTAAAACGGCCAGAGCCACTCCTGTGCTGCCGGGTTAAAAAGATCGAGCAAAGCCGCGTTTCCTGCCCAGAAACCATTGATGATGTAGCTGTTACCATTAAGATTTTTCCCAAACAGATGGTGGGTGTCAGCGTAAGCAAAATTCGAGCTTGATTGGGTAAAATATGGTTCCGAAATCAGGATGGTTTTCACACCTTTGTTTCTGAACCCGGCCATCATTGTTGCAGGCTGGGGAAAACGGCTGTTGTCCCAGCTGAGGTTCCCCATTGTTGCCGGCGATCCAAACCAATACAGGTCTAGGACAAGGGCATCAAGTGGAAAGTCAGCCGCCCTGATGCTGTTGATGATGTTGGTAGCTTCAGCTTCGTTTTCATAACCGAATTTTGATTGAATATATCCCAATGCCCAGATTGGCGGCAAGGGTTGCCTGCCGGTGAGGTTCGCGAACTGATTACTGATGACGCCATAGTTGCTTCCGGCGATAAAAAACACCTCGGCCTGGCCTCCTGTAAAGGTATAAGAAAGCTTCTCTGCTTGCATGCCGCCCACATCAAGGCTTGCCAATGCATGGTTGTCGATAAACAGACCATATCCCGCTGAGGAAGTAAAAACGGGCAGGGCAATATTGAGGTCTTTGGCCCCGAAACCATAGCCATAGTGCGCCTGGTTATTGATGCTCAGCACCTTTCCGCGCCGGTCCATACTGATGGCACGCGAGCCGGCTCCGTAAATACGTTCACCGCTTTTCAGTTCCATCTGCAGTGTACCTGAAGACTGGAAATTATACAACTTACCGGCCTGAAGCACAGTGTCGGAATTGCAGACAAAGGCAAAGTGCAGGTTGGTTGTGTCGATCAATACCTGAATAGAGTCAGTGCTGAATTTCAGAAATTTCTCCTCACGCGAAAAATGAACAGGTACAGTTGTTTTGACTCCAACTGTTGCATAAGAAGCTTCATTTTCGCTGCCTGGAATGCCGGAAAACAGTTGGATGATGTTGCTTCCATAAGGAGTGATGGAGATTTCGCCCTCGGTGCAGCTGATGATGAGCGTATCGTGCTGAAGCCATGAAGACAGATAATCCGATCCGGAAATATCGCTTGCCACAGGATAAAAAATATCCGCATTACCAACTTCACGGCCCACTTTGGAGCAGTCGGCATTCACAAAGAGGCAGGCCAGCTTCAGGACGATTTCGTCAGCCGAAAGGCCATAAAACGAGCGGATGTGAAAGCGTATCTGGTAACGGTCGTTACCCAGCGGAGTCATCTTTGTTTTCACAGGATTTTCGCACCAGCCGCTGACAACATGCTTCCAGTCGTTGAGTGAACTACTTTCGTTGGTGATTACACCAGTGTAGATATAGACATCGCTGCTATCAGCTGCAAGTTCGCCGTTACCCAGGCCGGCATCATAGGTCAGGGTGATGGTATCGTCAACAACAGGGTTTTGAGGCAGGACAGCAAGTATCTGGGCCTTCAGTATTGGGGCCAAAAAGCCCATTACACAAAGCAGCAGGCACAACCTTAGGTTGTTCATGGGAAGTCTTTTGCCAAAGTTAATACAATCGACGGATTATGCGTCGATCTTGGCGTATTTGGCGTTGGCTTCAATGAATTCGCGGCGTGGCGGCACTTCGTCGCCCATGAGCATCGAGAACACATGGTCAGCTTCAACACCGTTTTCGATGGTTACCTGGCGCAGTGTGCGTGTTTTCGGGTCCATGGTGGTGCTCCACAATTGTTCGGCGTTCATTTCTCCCAAACCTTTGTAACGTTGAATGTGAATCCCCTTATCGGCGCCTTCGGGCGACCATTCGCGGGTAATCTGCTCCCGTTCCTCATCCGACCAGCAGTAGCGCTCGGTTTTGCCCTTACGCAGCAGGTAAAGCGGTGGTGTGGCAATATACACATAGCCTTTCTCGATCAGGTCGTTCATATACCTGAAGAAGAAGGTAAGGATCAGTGTGGCGATATGGCTACCGTCGATGTCGGCATCGGTCATGATGATCACCTTGTGGTAGCGCAGTTTTTCGAGGTTCAGCGCTTTGGAGTCATCATCGGTTCCGATGCTGATTCCCAGGGCGGTGAAGATATTCTTGATTTCTTCGCTTTCGAAGATTTTATGTGGCATGGCTTTTTCCACATTGAGGATTTTACCGCGCAGGGGCAGGATGGCCTGAAAGCGACGGTCGCGTCCCTGCTTGGCTGTACCACCTGCAGAGTCACCTTCAACGAGGTAGATTTCGGCCTGGGCCGGATCACGCTCGCTGCAGTCGGACAGCTTGCCGGGAAGTCCTGATCCGGTTAGCACCGATTTGCGCTGTACCAGCTCGCGGGCCTTGCGGGCCGCATGGCGGGCGGTGGCGGCAAGAATCACCTTGTTGACGATAGTGCGGGCTTCCTTGGGGTTTTCTTCGAGGTAGTTTGAAAGGTGCTCGCTTACAATCTGGTCCACAACACCCATCACCTCATTGTTGCCCAGCTTGGTTTTTGTCTGTCCTTCGAACTGTGGTTCAGGTACTTTCACCGACAGAATCGCTGTGAGGCCTTCGCGGAAGTCATCGCCGTTGATGTCGAATTTGAGCTTCGCCAGCATGCCGGTTTTTTCGGCATAGGCTTTCAGGGTGCGGGTAAGTCCACGACGGAAACCGGCAAGGTGCGTTCCTCCTTCGTGTGTATTGATATTGTTTACGTATGAGTGCAGGTTTTCGGCAAAGCTGGTGTTGTACTGCATGGCAATTTCAACAGGCACATCATTGCGTTCACCCTCGATGGTGATTGGCGTCGGCATCAGCTTTTCACGGCTTTCGTCGAGGTAAGCAATAAAATCGGCCAGGCCGTTATCCGAATAAAACAACTCTGACTTAAACTTACCGTCAACGGTTTCGCGTTCATCGGTCAACCTGATCCGCACGCCCCTGTTCAGATAAGCTAATTCACGCATGCGTGATGCAAGGATGCTGTAATCGTAGGTTGTGGTGATGAAAATGGTGTTATCCGGCTTGAAGTGTATCAGGGTACCGTTTTTGGTCGATTCACCCACGGCTTTTACGTCGTACATGGGTTTGCCACACTCATATTCCTGAACAAAGATTTTACCTTCGCGGAAAACATTGGCTTTCAGGTGTGTCGACAGCGCATTCACACAGCTCACCCCTACCCCGTGCAAACCGCCGGAAACCTTATATGATCCTTTGTCGAATTTCCCACCGGCATGCAACACCGTCATGACGACTTCGAGGGCCGAGCGGTTTTCCTTTTCGTGAATGCCCGTGGGGATACCGCGGCCATTGTCCTCAACGCTGATGGAGTTGTCGGTGTGTATGGTGATTTCAATGCTGTCGCAATAACCGCCCATGGCTTCGTCGATGGAGTTGTCGACAACCTCATACACGAGGTGATGCAAGCCCCTGACGTTTACATCGCCGATATACATGGCAGGACGTTTCCTTACGGCTTCAAGGCCTTCGAGTACCTGTATATTGGAGGCATTATATTGACTATTCGCCAATTCTCTTTTTTCTTCTTCGGTCATATTCAATCTGTTAATGTCGTGTTCGGAGAACGTGCAAAATTACAAAAAATAGGCATACAACGCTTCAATCATACACAATAAGCCCGGCAAGTTATCAACAAACGGAGGCTGTTTTCAACCGGGCATCATGCATGCAAAACCATCACAATGACGGATTTAGGCTCAGAACTTATACGACAGTCCACCAAAGAGTTGCAAGCCTTGAACAGGGTAATGGTAAAAGCGCTGGTAGTTGGCACCAAAGAGGTTATTCAGCTCGGCAAAAACGCTCAGTTGATCGCTGATGTTGTATGCCGCGCCTGCATTCATGTCGACAAGGGGATCCAGTTCATGGACGGTCTCCACTCCGGCCAGGTATGTTGGGGCATAACGTGTTCCGGTGAGCTGAACCGACCCGCTGATGTGCAGTTTGTCGATCGGGCTGACTTCGATGGTTCCGAGAAATTCAAAACCCGGCTTGTGCCATGCCTTCGTCAGGTTCTCAGGCTTGTATTGGGTCAGCTTCAGCTGGCCGCCAAAGGCCATTATTTCGTTCAACCGGTAGGCGGCATCAGCAGTAAACGAAAAGACGGATGTTTTGTCGTAAACAAGGGTGAACCTGTTTGCATAAATTGCTGTTGAGTCGGTAACAAAGAAAGGCAGGTTTGTTTTGGCATAGGAAACAGCGGCGTTCAGGTCGAGGTTTTTGATAAATCCGGCCTTGGCTCCCGCCTTAAACCTCAGGCTTGTTTTTTCCCAGCCCAGAGGAATGATTGGTGCAATAAACGGATTTTCACCGGCCAGCTGCCTGAAGCTATTGCGCTCAGCGCCTCCGGTGACTGACACATACACTTCGAGGGCGTTTTCAAGCATATAAAGGCCGGCACTGATATCGGGAGCCAAAACAGTTGAGGATGAATCACCAAACAACATATCGGCTCTCAGACCGATCCTGAGGCGATAAAATTCTCCCTTGAGGCTAAAGGCTGGAACAAGACTGAACCTGCCGTTAGATGCAGTATTCAGGCTGTCTTTATTGCCATAGAAATCGAGTTTGGTACCGAGACTTAAGGCCTGGCTGCCGGCATTGCTGAACAGTTCAAAATCCTTGCGCAAGGCTGCATCGAGGTTTAACTCATTTTCCGAGGTCTGGAATTTGTTGTTAAAAAAGGTGTATTTTAAACCAACACGGTGATGCAGTTTGCTTATTTCCTGGTAGTTACTCTTCAGGTTTGTTTCAAAACCAATGGTCTGGTAGCGTTGGGCTATGTCCTCCTTATTGATGCTTACCCCATAGTCGGCGGGTTTAAACCCGTAATACCGCATGGCATCATGCTGATAGGTCAGTCCGGCTTCAAGCGTATGATCCTGGAGGCTGTGAGCAATGCCCAGCGACAGCCCGTTCTTCATGAAGTCAGATGGTGCATAATCGGTTATTGTGCTCCAGCTTGAAAAATGCCTCAGACCAAGGCCAAAGCGGGTTTTATCAGACAAGGCCGACTGATGCTGAAAGGCTACAACAGGCGAAAGGCTGCTGCCAAACGCAAAGCGGAAATAGTTGTTAAACATTTCCGATGAGCGGTTAGGCACCACAGCCAGGGGGGGAATCGTTTCAAGGCTGGTTTGTGTTTGCTGAATTTTATCAAGGAAAGTGAACTTTACTTCCTGATGTTGAAAAACAGCCTGCTCAGTGCCAGGCTCCACATTGATCTTATAGAAATCATCCAGCTGCGGCTGGAAAGACCCGACGATGGTTACCCTTTCGTTGTGTGTCTGGGCGGATAATGGCTGCAGTAATCCGGACAATAAAAAAGCAAATGCAAGGCTTGCAGGGGCAATCAATTTGTGCAACATAGCGCCAGTATATTTTTGTTGGTTCATATGTATTATTTTCAGCTTGAGGGTTATTTACCGAGCGAGGCCAGTTTTTGGGTTGCAACATTGCGCAGGTCATCACCCTTGTAGTTGTCGATGATGCTCTGCAAGGTCTGTTTCGCCTGGAACACATTGTTCTTTTTCACATACACATCGGCAAGCAGGATAAATCCCTTGGCCACCCAGTAGTCGTATGCACCGAATTTGTCGGCCAGGTCGAAGGCCAGCTTTTCGGCCTCATCATAGGCTGCATTTTCATAGCTGATCAAGGCTTTCATATACAGCGCTTCTGCGCCCAATGCATTTTTCGATTGCTTCACCACGATATCGAGCTCTGTGCTGGCCTCAGCAAAATTGCGTTGTTCAAACAGCGATTTACCCAGGATAAAACTGGCCTGCAACAGTTGCTGCTTGCCGGTGCGTTCATCGCTTTTCAGCAGGCGCGCTTCCTGTACAGCCTCGTCATATCGTTTCAGGAAATAGCTGCTTTTCATCTTGCCCTCGAGGGCTTCTACCTGCACATTCGGCTCATCAGCCAGGCTGTAAAGGCGGGTATAGTATTCATGTGCTTTGGGATAATCTTCGCGTTCATACATGATGCGTGCCGATTCGAGGAGAGCCTCGTCGGTGTATTGGTTATCCGGAAAATCGATCACTACCCTGAAGTTTGCCAGTGCTGCATCCAGCTGTTTGTCGTTCAGCTCGATACGGGCTTTGTAGAAGTTTGCAGGCAGCATATAGGCCCCTTTCGGGTATTTGTTCAGGTAGTTTGTCAGCGCTGTAAGTGCATCAGCAAATCTGTTTTCCTGGTAAAAATTTTCCGCCATGGTGAAGGCCAGTGAGTCCTGCTCTATGCCTGAATACTGCACTGCCCCTGATTTTTCTGCGTAGGCAAAAAAGTCCTGCAGGCGATTCATTTCCATATAGATGGACTTCAATGTGTTCATCGACTCACGCGACTCATCGGTGCCAGGATAATCTTCAACAACTTTTTTCAGCGTGGTAATGGCTCGGTCGTTCTGGTTGTTGTTGTAATAAATCAGCCCCATCTTCACGAGCGCCTCTTTGGCGTATGCGCTGCGTGGCCTTTCCTTTACGAGTTTGTCAAAATGGATGATGGCTGTCTTGGGGTCATTCATAACGAGGCTTGTCGATCCCATTTCGTAAAGTGCGTTGTCGTAATAAGCTGATTTGGGATAGGCGCGCACCAGTTCACTGAGTGTGCTTACCTTCTGGCTGAAGTTTCCAAGTGCGCCGTAGCATTGTGCTTTCTGGAAATAGGCATAGTCCGATTCCGGCTGGCGTGCCCTGATGACCTGATCGTAGGCATTGGCAGCTTCGGTATATTGACGGCCGATAAACTGAATATCGCCAAGGCGCAGCCATGCATCGTTGGTCAGGCGCGGTTGTTTGCTGTAGGGTGCGTTGACATACTGCCTGAACCAAGGCAAGGCCGATGCGTACTGTTTTTCGCTGAAATAGGCATAGCCAAGGTTATAGGAAGCCAAAGGGTAAACATCGAGTTTTGAAGCCTCCCGCATCGAGAGAAAATCCTTGAAGTAACGCTGTGCGTTAGCATAATTCTTCTCGCGGTGCGAGGCATCGGCCAGCCAGAAAGTGGCTGTGGCCGTGGAGGTTCCATCGGCTTTTTCGTTGATGGCCTTTTCAAAGAAACCGATGGCACCTTTAAAGTCACCCCTGTTAAACAACTCAATGCCACGCGAATAAGCCAGTTGCGCATAGATAGCCTTAAGTTCTTTGTTGCGGTTTCTCACTTTTTCGAGCGAACTGAGCGCCGCATCGTAATTACGCGAATTCAGGTACAACTGCACAACGTAGCCAGAGGCTTCGCTTTTCCGGTTCGAATTGGGATTAGCTGCAATAAATTTCTCGAGTGCGGTAACCGCTTCGTTATACGGGTCAGCTCCGGCTTCGATACTCAGCCGGGCATAGTTAAACAGCGCGTCTTCGCTCAGTTGCGGATCGGCATTTGATTTTGAAGCTGAGAGGAAGGCGTTGCGGGCAAAATTGGCCTGATCGGTTTCATAATAGCACCTACCAAGGTGATAATATGCACCTTGTGTAAGTGCATCGTCTTTTCCGACAGCCTGCTGAAAGTTATTGATGGCTTCCTTGTATTTTCCCATCTTGAACTTTGTCAGCGCAACCTGGTATTGGTCATCGCGGCTAAGCTGCCTGCGCGAGCTTTGTTCAAAAATGGTGTAATATTCAAGGGCTTTGGCGTAGTTTTCTCTTTTGTAATAGGATTCGGCCATCATCTGGGCGATATCGGCCTTGCGTTTGCTGTCGGCAGTATTCATCACCTGATCGCCCATGGCAATGACTTTGTCGTACTCACCCGTCTGATAATAGATCTGCATGATGTACACCGGCATCAGCTTGCTGTAGGTCCGGTCGTTCTCAAGGCGTTTGAAATGCTTCAGTGCCTCATCATATTTGCCTTTGGTGTATTGCAGGTGGGCGTAGTAATATGTTGCCGGAATCTGATAGATGCTTTTCTCCTCCTTCACCTTTCCAAAATTCACCAGTGCCCTGTCGGCATCATTGGTACGCATCTGGGCATAGCCTGTTTTAAAGAAATATTCATTCCTTTCGCCACGCGAAAGGCCGGCGGGGCTCACTTTCTTGAAGGCATTGAGTGCCTGCTGATAATTATTTTCGTTAAACAACACCCTGGCCTGCAACAGGGTTATTTTCGGCATCCATCGGCTTGAGCGGTAAGTGTCGGCAAAAGTTTTCACCTTTTCCGATGCATCGGCCTGGTTCAGCTCAATGGCGCAGACAACGTCATAATATGCGGCATCGACATAATACATCGATTGCTTGTCGCTGAGCAATTGTTGCAACCCGGCAAATTTTTGCTGCGCAGCCTCAAAAAGATCGTTATCGAATAATTCGACGGCTTCGCGGTACATCTGGTCCGGATTATCGAAATAAACGGTCTGTTGTGCCTGCACAGTTCCAGCCAGCAATCCCGACAACAAAATGATAATCAGCGTACAGTTAAATCTCGTTTTGATCATGTGGTTTTTGACTTTATTGCGATAAATGTATTCATTTGGGTTCTCTCTGTTGCCGGGCTGCAGAATACTTTTCAACAAACCGATGTTGTAAAAACGGCAAAGGCGCCCGGATATTGCAAAACAGGCTGCAATGTGACATTGCAGCCTGTAGTAGCAGTTTGTAAGCAGGATTCTGTTATCTGCCATTGGCAGACCATTGTCATTTATCTGGGCCGGCTGTCACCAACCGGCTCTAGCAGCCTACCCACCGGCATTAAGCGGGCAACTTATTGGACCTGAAACATCAGGCCCTACCGGCATATTTGGCCTTGCAGCCCATAAGGTTTACCCGTGGCAGTTGTCGCCAACTGCCGCTGTGAGCTCTTACCTCACATTTTCACCCTTACTCCGTCGTCTTCCGACAACGGGGCGGTAATTTTCTGTGGCCCTCTCTGTTCCCTTCTTCAAGAGACCTTCCCGTTAGGAAGTATGGTGCCCTGTGCTGTCCCGACTTTCCTCGCCAGGCAGGTGAAAACACCTGCGTGTGACGCGACAACGACCACTGCCAGGCTGCAAAGATACTCAAAATCAGCACCCGTCTCCTGTTCAATATTTTGTACTTTTGCTGCCTGTTTCCAAAAACCAACTTCCGATAAACTACACCCTGCCATGAAAGACCTCACTGTTGGGAAAGAAGGGAAGCTCATCCTGAGTTTTGCGCTGCCCATGCTGTACGGGAACATCTTTCAGCAGTTTTACAATATTGTCGACAGCATTATCATTGGCCGTTACCTTGGCAATGAAGCACTGGCTGCTGTTGGCGCCAGTTTTCCACTCATTTTCACACTCATCAGCCTGATCATTGGGGTAGCTACTGGCGGAACAATCATTGTCGCCCAATATTATGGGGCCAAAGACATGGCCAGGGTGTACAAGACCATCGATACGATGTATATCTTCCTTTTCATCGCTTCTTTGCTCATTACTGTTGTTGGTATTATAAGCAGCTCGGCCATCTTCAGGATGATCGACCTTCCCGAAGACATCATCCCTCAGGCGAGCCTGTATTTTAATGTGTACGCCACCGGCTTTGTATTTTTCTTTGGTTTCCAGGGCACAAGCGCCATGTTGCGCGGCATCGGCGACTCCAAAACACCCCTCTATTTTCTCATTGTGTCGACGATCATGAATGTGTTACTCGACCTGCTATTTGTTGTTGTATTTGGTTGGGGCATTGAGGGTGTGGCTGTGGCAACCGTTATTTCACAGGCCGGAGCTTTCTTCTCGCTCATCTGGTACCTGAATAAATACAACCCGGTAATGAAGTTCAACGCACTGAAAATGCGTTTCGACCGTGACATTTTTAAGAGAAGCATGCAGATCGGCCTGCCAACAGGCTTTCAGCAGACCTTTGTTGCTGTAGGCATGCTGGCGCTGTATAAGGTGGTGAATATGTTTGGCACCAACGTGATTGCAGCCTATGCCGTAGCTATGCGCATCGATTCATTTGCCAGTCTGCCTGCAATGAATTTCGCTGCAGCCCTTTCCTCCTTCGTAGGGCAAAATATTGGCGCAGGCAAACAGGAGCGCGTAAGGTTTGGGCTAAATGCAACCCTGCGCATGACTGCAATCATTTCGATTGCCGTAACCTTGTTGGCATGGCTTCTGCCGGGAGCCATCATGCAGCTGTTTACAAGCGATATGGGTGTCGTTGAAGAAGGGAAGAAATACCTCTTTATCGTGAGTCCTTTTTACATTGTTTTCTCGACCATGTTTGTATACAATGGTGTGCTTCGTGGTGCTGGCGACACCCTTATCCCCATGTTTGTCACCTTGTTTTCACTCTGGGTCATCCGCATCCCGATTTCATGGTTTCTGGCACAACATATGGGCCCTGAAGGCATCTGGTGGGGAATTCCGATTGCCTGGGCCATCGGCGCCATTTTCTCGTTTTTCTACTTCAGAACAGGAAAATGGAAAACCAAAAAAGTCATCAGCCGGAATTGACATGGCCTGAATCCTGCATCAATCACAAGCCTTCATTTATTAAATCTGATTTGAAAGAAAGTTAGTAAGCATACTTTCAACAATTTGGTAAAAATCAGCGATGCAGAAGTAGTTCTCAAGATGTTTACTTTCAAACGAATTCATTAATTTTGTGAAAAATTGTTTTAAGAAACAAGATTCCTTAAATTAACCGGATAAAAAATCATGAGAAAAAATTATGTTGGATTATTCATCTTATTTGGTGCAGTGATGACTTCATGTGGCCCCGAAAAAATCAACTACCCCGTTGCTAGCCGGGGCGATCAAACCGATACCTATTTTGGTAAACAGGTAGCTGACCCATACCGCTGGCTCGAAGACGACAATTCGGCCGAAACGGCTGAATGGGTTGCTGCAGAAAACAAAATCACAGGCGATTATTTGTCAAAGATTCCGTTTCGTGATGCCTTGAAAACAAGGTTAGAAACAATCTGGAACTACCCGAAATACGGTGTTCCATTCAAAAAAGGCAACAGGTATTTCTTCTCAAAAAATGATGGTTTGCAGAACCAGGGTGTACTTTATATGCAGGAAAGCATCGATGCTGAACCACAGTTGCTGCTCGATCCGAACAAGCTTTCGGAGGATGGCACCATTGCCCTGGCTGGCATGAGTCCGTCGAAAGATGGCAAGTTGCTGGCCTACTCCATCAGCCGCGGTGGAAGCGACTGGAGCGAAATTGTGGTGATGAAGATTGATGACCGCAGTATGCTTCCCGACACCATCAACTGGGTGAAATTCTCAGGCATTTCGTGGTATGGCGATGGATTTTTCTACAGTGCATACGATGCACCGGCTCCTGGACAGGCCCTCTCGGGAAGCAATGAATTCCATAAGGTTTTTTACCACAAGCTTGGAACAGCCCAATCGGCTGATGAAATTATTTTCCAGGATAAGGTGAATCCACAACGCAATTTCTACGCTCAACTCACCGAGGACGATCGCTTTCTGATCATTGGCGAATCGCAGTCAACCAGCGGAAACGCCTTGTATATCAAAGACCTGCAAGCAAAAAACCCGACTTTCGTTAAGCTGGCAAATGGTTTCGAATACGATTATTCTGTTGTTGATCATATCGATGGCAAAATCCTGATTCAGACAAACGACGGCGCACCTATGCAGCATCTGGTACTCGTTGATCCAGCAAATCCTGCCCGTGAGAACTGGCAGGTGATCATTCCGGAATCGAAAAACGTATTGCAGTCGGTGAGCATGGTTGGCGAACTGATGCTGGCCGAATACCTCGAAGATGCCTACAGCAAAGCCTATTTTTATGATTATACCGGGGCAATGGTCAAAGAAATGACCCTGCCAGCCATCGGAACACTTGCCGGGTTCAGTGGCGAAAAGGGTGATTCGCTTGCGTTTTTTGGATTCACCTCTTTTACCTTCCCATCGAGTGTCTACACCTACAATATGGACAGCCATACCTCCGCTGTGTATACTAAAAGCGATGTTGATTTCGATCCGGAAGCCTACACCACTGAGCAGGTTTTTTATCCAAGCAAGGATGGCACCAAAATTCCTATGTTCCTTGTCTACAAAAAAGGACTGGTCAAAAACGGCAACAACCCTGTTTTGCTGTATGGTTATGGCGGTTTCAACATCAGCCTGACTCCTTCTTTCTCGATATCACGTCTTCCGTTTCTTGAACAGGGAGGCGTTTATGTCACCGTAAACCTGCGTGGTGGTGGCGAATATGGTGAAGCATGGCACAAGGCCGGCACAAAACTCAGCAAACAGAATGTATTTGACGATTTCATCGGGGCAGCCGAATTCCTGATCGCTGAAAAATATACCAGGCCAGACAAAATTGCCATTCTGGGCGGCTCCAACGGCGGCTTACTGGTTGGCGCTTGCATGACCCAACGTCCGGAGCTTTTCAAGGTGGCCATACCCATCGTTGGAGTAATGGACATGTTGCGTT
>JAHIUX010000019.1 GCA_018816765.1 Bacteroidota bacterium | reverse complement strand
GGCTGAAAATTTCAATGGAAAAATCAAGGCGTTTAGGGCCGTGTTCAGAGGGATCAATGATATTGCATTTTTCATCTATCGTGTTTCACTAATATTTGCTTAATGAATTTCAACTCTCCACCTGTTTTATCTGATGAGCCGATATCATCAACAGTCAGGGTGTTTCATTTGCTGATGCCCTAAAAGCCCTTAAATTAGCGTCAATTGCCAATGAAAAACGCCTGGTAAAGCATTCTGAAGTTCTTGATGCCCTCAAAAACCTTAATGAACGGACAAAATACAAAGGCGATAGTTTTCAAATGGTTTTCGACATAATAACCGGAGAATGTGTCGGACAAGCCACTTTCATCAACAAGCCTGACATTTATTGGGATGGATATGAAGGTACATTGATTATGCCTTCCAATTGTACCCTTACGCTCATATCCGGACCTGGCTGTTACATTGTTGGCAACGCGCAGGATGCAAAAACATTCCAAATTATCCTAACCGGAACTGATGCAAGATTCAGTGGAATAAATTCAATTCCTTTTGCCATTGGTCAGGGTAATGTTTATGTCACTGTTGCTTTCGAGGGAGAAGTGAATACTATGGGTAATATCACTGGAACACTCATAATGAATATGGTTGGCGATCAGTCAGCGGTTTTAACCTTGATAAAACAATAACCGCACTCAAAATTCAAACTTACTGGCTATTGATGTGCAAAAATGCAGGTATTATAATTATTTCGTCATCGCCGTTTTTTACCGGATGGAAATGTAGCCGGTATTTTCAATAGAGAATGCATCTGTTGCCCAATTTTTATATTGTTCTTTGATCGCCACAGTGTGTTGAAAAATAATCAATTAATTATTTTATTGATTGATTATAATCAGCATGAATTCTTCATAATTTTATAAAAAATTACCATGAAAAAAGCGGCGTTCTTTTCACTGTGTTTGGTGCTTGCACTGGCCTTGTCCTGTAAAAAAGAAGGTACAAGCGGACCTTCTTCGAACCTCCTGAGTGGGGCAGAACAATACGATGGCGTGTATCCGGCGCCTGCACCGGTAACTTTTACCGAACATGATACAGCGGTGTCAGTGGAGTCCTATCCTGGTCAGGTGGTGGTGTTTTTTCATCCCGAAACAACAGAAACGGCAGCCAGGGCTGTCATAACAGCCAATGGGGGAGAGGTGCTCAGTAAAATCCCCTCGGTGGGCTATTACCTCACCGAAATCAGCAGCAGCGACGCCGCTGATTATATCCAGGCATTGAAAGGCGAAGCTGCCATCAATTTTGCCTGCCCCAATGTGGTCGTTTCGCTGAGCCAGGGCGCCTTTGTGCTCGATGGCTGCTATTCAGGCGTTCCTGCCGGTGAATCACACTCCCAAACGGTAATCCGCAACCTGGAAGATTGTGGTGGTGTTTTTGGTAGCTGCGACAACATCATCGATGCCAACGGTACAGCCCTTGCCGACTACATCCTTCACGGACTTATCCGTGCCATCCAGCAAAACGGAAACGGACCGATTCTGGTCAATATCTCGGCTGCCGCGGGACTGAACGACGGCAGCTGGCCTGCCAAAAGTCAAGCAGAACAGCAGCGCATCGAAGCCAGCTGGTATTATTTTATGCGCAACCTGCTCACCATGATCGAAGGACTTGATCAAACCTACCGCGACCGGCTGGTGGTGACTGTTGCTTCCGGAAACGGGGATATGCCTATCGACAGGATGATGGGTGAACTGAGGGTTAATCCGGCTTTCGAACGGATTCTGGACGAAAATGTGCTGCTTGTATCAAATAAATCCGAAGCCATGCAGCCCAATGGCGGCAATTATGCGCCCAATGACCCCGATGTTGTTGTGCTTGATAATCCCGATGCGCCGCTGGGGACTTCGTATGCATCGCCCTGTGCGCTGGGTATTTTGCAGGAAATCATCGACTCACTCAATATTTCAACCACCGAAGCATTGAAGGCCCTAAAACTGGCTTCGATGGCCAATGCTGGCCGATTTGTTAACCCGTCGGAGATTGTCGATGTGCTCAACATCATCCACGACCGGACGGAATACAAAGGAAACGGGACAACACTTGCTTTTGACCTGATTACTGGTCCTTGCGTGGGTAAGATTACCTTCATCAACAAGCCGAGCATATACTGGGATGGCACAGAAGGTACGCTTATAATGCCTTCTGATTGCACCGTAACGCTGATCTCGGGCGAGGGCTGCTTCATCGTTGGCAACCCTCACGATGTGAAGACGTTTCAGTTCAATCTTAACGGATCGAATGCAAGCTTCAGCGGAACCGGTTCAACCTCTTTTGCTATCGGCCAGGGCGCAGTGCCCGTTTCGGCAGCTTTTACCGGTGCGGTAAATATCATGGGCGACGTCACCGGAACCCTTTCATTGACCTTGCTGGGTGAACAGTCAGCCACAATTACACTGTTTAAGCAATAAGCCGTTAGATTTGGCCTTTTAAAACAATCTTTTGGACCGGATTGCCAAAAAGCTGCGAGTTGTTTTACAAATAGTTCATCATTGCCGAAAGAAAAACTACCGCAATGCCGAGCACAAAGGAAAGTCCGGCCAATTTCATCTGCCGCTGACGCAGTAAGGCCATTTCTGGTGATGGTCCCTTTGCCGCCAGTTTTCCGATAGCAGGCGATAGCACTTCAAACGAATAAAGCGCCATCAGGGCAAGCAGGGCAACAACAACATGCTTGACAAAACTTGCGATTTCCCAGCTGCTGTCGAAGCTGATGATGGCATGGTAATGTGGACTGGCAATTTTCATTGGAATGCCTGTGACAAACAGCACAAGCAGAGAAACATAGACAATGACACGTACCCTTTTCATCAGGCTGCCCATGAACCTGCCGGCCGTGGCCGGATCAAGTACTTTGCCTACTGTGGGCATCACCCCGAGTACGTTGAAAAACATGCCACCGATCCAGGCAATGGTTGCCATGAGGTGCAGAAAGTCGAGTGAAATTAGCAGAACAGGATTGTGAATCATTTGATTAAGCTTAATTTGAGGTTGATTTCAGAATGCGAAGGTAAGCATCCTGGCGAAATCATACAGAAAAGGGCAGTTTTCAAATGCCAGTTGCTCATGCGCGCCATCCGCCATTAGCCATCCAATTGTTTCATCATCCAGATGTTGCAGCTGCTGTGACCCGAAACGCCCATGGGTTCGCTCAGGCTGGTAAATCCCGCTTTCTGATACATATTGATGGCGGTTTGAAACTGTGGCAGGCTCTCGATGTACAGCTGTGTATAACCAAACTCCCTTGCCGAGTCAATGCTTTTGTTCAGCAGGTTTAAACCAATACCCTTCCCCCGTGCTGAAGGGTGCAGGTACAATTTTACCAGTTCGGCACAGCGGAAAGGCAAAGCCGGGGTTGGATAAATGCCACAGCAGCCAATGACTTCGCCTGCCATTTCAGCTACCCAGAGCACCGACTTGGGCCATTGGAACAGCTTGTAAAGGTCATCTGTTGTCGGATCGGAGTAAACGGTTCCGTATTGTGGCGCAGCGTGTTCAATGAACACCTGCCGAATCATCTTCGCCAAAGGAATATTGTCGGCTTGCATGACGGCTCTGTAACATGTTTCCACCATAGCTTACTTAAAGTGAGACTTAAAAAAAATTGATAGCATTCAATAGCAACTGCAATACAAAGTTAAAGATACTGGATATTTCATTTCCGACATTTTTTTTGTTTTGTGTTTAGTCAATGAACGCGCGATAAGTCCGCCATGATTATTTTTGTTTTAACATTAATTAAACAAATGCGCGAATTGTTTGTTAGCTTCGAACCAACACTACTGCCATGAAACGAACCTTCACTTTTCTTAGCTTTCTCATCCTGCAGGCAGGTTTGCTTGCCCAGTCCCCCGAATATTCATGGCGTTATTACCGGCCTGGAAATACCGGCATACAAGGCGACTATGCCACTGCCCTTTGGGTGAGTGAAAACGGTGATCCCTACATTGCGGCAAACACCGGTGACTGGGGCGAAGGTGGCTTCGCACGCTTCGATCAGGAAAACAATAGCTGGGAGTGCTTTTCCAATGTCGATTATCCGGTTTTAGGAACCTTTGATAATGGTGATGTGCAGATTCACGACATTATCGAAGACAGTGACCACAACCTTTGGATGGGCACCTTTATTGGTGCGTTGAAGTTTGATCCGGATGAAGGTGTAACGTCACTGAAACGCTACGACGGCACCAACTCCGCATTGCAGGGCAATATCTATGACCTCGACATGGCTCCCGACAGCAGCCTGTGGTTTACGAGCGGCGGTTTGGTGCAGTATGTACCAAAGACCAACCAGTGGCACACATGGGAATCCGCAAACATCCGCCTGGCGGTGCAACCAAAGGCTGATGGAAGCTATGTGGTGTGGTCGGCAGATACCTATTTTGGCATTGTGGTCACCTACAACAGCGCTACTGGGGAGTTGTCGGACTACACACCTTCTGTGCTTGGCGAAGTGGCCGGATTGCCTGGCAAAGATTGTGTGGACGATGCCGGTAATTTCTGGGCCTTGCGTATGTCGGTCGACGGAAATTGGGAAACACTTGAATACCAGCGTACAGACGGTACATGGGTATATCCCACACCCCCCTACGAGAATGTAAGTTTTTACATTGATGCCTTTAAAGCCTATGGAAATGGCAAAGCCCTGTTAGTCACAAGCCAGGGAGAAACCTGGCATTTCGATGGCACTGCATGGCACAACTACGGTGTGTGGCGGCCTGCAATGTTTACCCAATCGGTCGATATTGACCAACAGGGCAATGTGTGGGTCTGCGGTATTGGAGGAGCAGCCAAACGGGATGCAGTGACCGGCACATGGCAACGCTACCGCATTACCAACACATCACAAATCGATTATTTTGTCGAGGACTTTGGTCTTGACAATGAAGGCAATGTGTGGCTGGCCGGAAATGCCGGTTCAGGCGTTGGCGGGTTTCAGAAATTTGATGGCAGCCGCTGGACCGGGTTTAACCCATATACCTATGGCCTTGGCTATCCTTTTCCATATGATGCCGACAACACCCAGGCCATTTATCGCAGGCCTTCGAACGGTGATGTGGTCTTCAACCCCACTTTTCACGGCATCCATGCCTGGGATGGTAGTGAATTTTTTCCGCTGGAAGATTTGTTCTCAACATCACAGGCTTTTGTCGAAGATTCGTGGAACCGCCTGTGGAGCCTGGGAGAATACGGTGGGGTGCGCCGTTTCGATGACAATACGGGTGTGTGGACCGATGATGAGCTGACAGGTTGGGGCAATGCACTGGTCAGGGACCCCGATCTTCCGGGCACGGTGTGGGCAGTCACTGACTACCAGCTGTTACGCACCGATGGAACCAACACCTTCAGCAGGACAATTGACGATTTCCCCGGGAGTGCTACCTGGTTTACCGGGTTTGCCGTTGAAAGCGGTGGCATTGCCTGGATAGGCACCTGGTCGCAGTTCACATCGACTGGCAGCACGCTGATCAGACTCGAAGTGAACACCGGACTTTACACCACCTGGTCGTACGACGAAGGCTGGCCATTCCCGGGTGAGCACGTGCGCCCGATGGCCATTACACCCGACGGAAAAGTCTGGATGATGTACGATTCTGAATACCCCGGCCTTGAAGTGGGTCTGTGCTGGTTCGACGGCGTGAATGTGGGCGTGCAGCCCTCACCGCCGGGAGGCGTGCCACAATGGGGCGGCATGCCAAACAGCAATATTCGAAAGCTGGAAGTGCGTGTTGTTGAAGGTGGTTATGAGCTTTGGATGAGTTGTATGGGTAGAGGAATGGCGGTGCTGACAGTTACCAACGTGCCTGTTGGTGTCGAAACAAACCAGCAAAACACCCACGGGATTGAACTGCAATGTTTCCCTAACCCTTTTGCGGAAGCTACCACCATCGGGTTCAGCGGATCTGGTAATGCTGCCCTTGCCATCTTTGATATACAGGGCCGTCTGCTGCGTAGTTTTAATGATAAGCTGATCAATGCAGGCAATCATAAAATCGTGTGGGATGGCCGCGATAACAGCGGAAACAGGGTAGGGCCGGGCCTATATGTGTGTCAGCTTTCAGACCAGAATAAAGTCGCAACCCTTAAAATTGTCCTCCGCGGGAATTAGCAGGTTAACAGTTATCGGCTGAGAAATAAAGCGTGACTTTAAGCAACTTATTCATGAAAACAATGTGCTTTCTGCCGTTTGAAATTGATTTTTTGTAAGGCATGCATTGAAAGGAAATATATTTTTTGAAATCCTTGACTTTCAATAATTAATTACTATACATTTGCTTACAATTTAGAATCATTATTAATAATAAAAAAAATCAACTCAATGAAAAGCGTGTCTAAAATTTTAGTGCTGTTGCTGGTTGTAGGACTTACCACCTTAGGCTGTAAAAAACTACTCGATGTTGACTTTACTGCTGAATTTAAGGCTGATATGCCGATGACTATCGCTGCTGATGCCGTTTCCGATTCAACTTCTGCCGACAGAAACACCAATGCTGACTGGTATCCTTTCTCAGGATATAAGACGATTGATCCTGCCGACAATTCAGACTACAACAAGTATTCGGACAAGATCAAGAGCGTTACAGTGAACTCAATTACGGTAACAATCACAAACCTGAACAAATCCTTTATTCTGGCCGATGTCCACATCCATGTTTTGGATGCTGATAATGAAAATGAAGCATCTTGGCGTTTTCCAAATGTTTCGGTATCAGAAGGTACTGTGCTTACCCTTGAAGACGCTGATGGCAAGTTTGCCGTGGTTAAAGCGATGTTTGAGGCAGGTCATGAGGTAGATGTAGTGGTTCATGGAAAAACGAGCGAAAACGGTTTAACCTTCACCATTACAACCGTATTCGGGACCAAAATTGTGGCCAACCCGCTGAACTAATGTCAGAAAGATACATTTTGAGCGAATAAGCATGAGCGTAGCTCAGCATATTCGCTCAAATTATTTTATTAGAAACAGCCATTGCTCAGCATTGGGTTGGTTCGTTGCTAAACAATCAGTCCAAAGATGTATATTTTTTTCAGCGCAAACTAAGTTCGGGATTTGCCAATGTTTCGCAGCTGTATCCGATTCCGTACAGCTGTTTTTTTATCAGGTCGCCGGACGATGGTATTTTGTGGATACATGATCCAATGCGTGTTTGCTGAACGAAAGCTGAATTATAAAATGACCTGGTTTTGCAAGTATTGTTTTGTTAATAAGAAATAACATGGGCACAAAGCAACCCAATGATTGCTTAAGCGTAATCATTGTTGATGATGAGTTGTTCGGCAGGGAAAACCTAAAGTGTTTAATCGAAATTTATTGCCCTGAACTGGAGGTAGTTGGGATGGCTTCATCCGTAGTTGAAGCCATTATTTTGGTAAAGGAAAGGAAGCCGGATGTTGTATTCCTTGATATAAACATGCCTGTACTTGATGGCTTCGATTTTCTGGATGCGTTTGAGAATAGGCCGTTTAAGGTTGTTTTTGTTACTGCTCACAACGATTTTGGTATAAAAGCAGTCAAGGCTGGTTTGACAGATTACATCTTAAAACCGATCAACATCAAAGAGTTGAAGCACTGTGTGAAAATGTTGAGTGGCTCAAACCAACTCACGCACACCCGCGAAACATCAGGTGAAGATCAAAGCACACTGATTATTCCTTCCCTTCATGGGTTTGAGGTAATAAAAATTGAGGACATCATGCACCTGATCGCTGATGGAAGCTATACTTCTCTGCGCCTGAAAGATGGCAAAGAAAAACTCGTGACCAGGACCCTCAAGGCTTTTGAGGATTCCTTGCCGCCGGCGCAATTTTGCCGTGTTCATAAATCTCACCTGGTCAACATGGCATTTATTAAAGATTTTTCAACGCGAAGCGGAGGATACATTACCCTTATGGATAACACTGTGATCAATGTTTCCAGAAGAAAAACGCCAGGTTTTCTTCAGAAAATCAGATCAGGAATGAAGCGGGTTTAGCGATGCATTACAAGCAGTTTTCAGGAATAATTGGCTTAGTGCTTCTGGCAATCACACTTTATGCGCAGCGACCCTCATTTATACACTATGGTCCGGCTGAGGGCCTTTCTTCTCCCGTAGTCTATCAGATCATACAGGACAAAAAAGGCCTGATATGGTTTGCTACAGCCAATGGCCTAAGCCGTTACGATGGAAGTCACTTTAAAACATACCACACAAATGACGGCCTCAATTCAATCTCCATCACAAGCATTGCAGAAGGAAAATCCGGAGAACTGTTCATCGCAAACTATGAAAAGGGTATAAACCTATTGCGGGATGATAAAATCACTTCATTTTGTTCGAAAATTAAGGAGAAATCATTTTCAACATCTTTGTTGATTATCGACACCAATACGCCTGATGGGCAACAATTATACGCGTTTAGGGCCTGGGGCAATATTGCGCAGCTTCATGAAAAAAACGGCACGTTTGCTTCAGGAAGATTTTTGAATATCCCGGGGCGGCTAACGCGAATGGGCTTATTATCTGATGGCAACAAAATCGCCTTGACATCCAATGGCATATACCAGGTTGAGGCCGAAACAATGCGCAAACTAAACATCAATGGCCTTCCCGATCAGCCTTATTATTGCTTTTCATCTCCAGCATTATCCCATTACATTTTGGGAGCTGAAGACGCCATTTACCGGATTGACAGTAATCAGGTTTCGAAAGTCTATCGCCTCGGTAAGGGTAATCTAGTCAGTGAAATACATGAGGACCTCAATGGTAATATCTGGTTTTCAGTCATGAACAAAGGATACTACTTTATACCTTCCGGAACCCAAAAAGTGGTTGATTATGGCAGCAGGATGGGACTGGAACACACAACCGTGAACGGATATATGGAGGATGATGAAGGCAATATCTGGATCAGCACACATGGAAAAGGTGTTTATTGTCTTAATAATTTGTATATCAGAATACTTAATGAGTCTGATGGATTAAACAGTAACCTGATTTATTCACTTACCATTGATCGGTTTGGGGATTTGATTGCCGGAACACTCGATGGCTTGTATCAGCTGAAAGATGATGTTTTCAGACGGATTCACCACGATTACAATACAACCTTAACCGAATATATCCATAAACTGAACTCCGTAAACGATACAATTTATGTTTGCTCCGGCTACCTTGGCAACAATCGGCCGGCTGTGGTGCAATATGGAAACACCTACATTTTAACCAAACATATTTCGGTTTGCAGGGGCAGCCATGGAAGAATTTACGAAGGCACGGGCTTCAATACGATCTACGTGGTTGATGCCGGATCGTTGAAAGAAATCCGCCAAAATCCTTACACTATAATCGGTGACAGCGTTCGGGTAAATCGGGTAAACGAAATTTTTGAAGATTCCGGAAACCGTTTGTGGATCGGAACCAGCCAGGGATTATGCCTGATTTCTGAGCCGATGAATACAGCTGAGAACGGACAATGGCACAGGCGTTATTTTAATGGCCCGCTTGCAAACAGAAGAATCAACGCCATCATAGAAACCCGGGACCAGACGATCTGGATAGGTGGGGAATTTGGTATTGGCTTTATTAACCCGCGGTCTGATTCGGTAATTTCAATATACCAACAAGACGGTTTTGACCTTTCAAATGTCAACTCACTGGCAGTTGATCAGCATAACCGACTTTGGATCGGCACTGTAAACGGCTTGTTCCTGCTTGAAGGAGAAAGAATCATGGCCCTCAGCGAGGAAAGCGGCCTCCCTTCTGATGAAATTCATTCGCTTTGCTTCGATCCGGTTAAATCCCTCCTTTATGTTGGCACCAGCAATGGCGTTGCCTTAATCGATATTCCCGGCTTTGACCTTTACCAGACTGTTGCACCTGTTGTGAGGATATCTTCTGTCATTGCAGGCGACTCAGTTTATACTGATTTTACACAGCTCAGTTTTAAGCCCGGACAGCGAAATGTGAATATTGGCTATACAGCCATGCATTATGCTTCGCCGGGAACAATACTTTACCAATATAAATTGAACAATGAGTGGGTCACAACAAAACATAATTTCCTCGATCTGGTTTCGCTGAAACATGGAAGATATGCATTTCAGATAAGGGCGAAAGCCCAAAATACAGGCTGGGGTGAACCTGTCACGCTAAGTTTTCAGGTCCTTCCCGAATTTACGGAGACGATCTGGTTCTTTGGGCTGCTTGCTTTTCTGCTATTAGTTGCTACCATTTTGGCGGGGCTTTGGCGTAAGCGCTTATTTATCAGGAAAACCCAGGAGGCACGGGCCATCAGTGAAAGATTCAACCAGTTAAAACATGAAGCTTTATCGGCCATGATGAATCCGCATTTCATTTCAAATGCACTCAATTCGGTTCAATACCTGATCAATAGCAACAGAAACGAAGAGGCAAACAATGCTATTGCGATGATTGCCAGATTGATGCGGAAAAATATTGAAACTGCAGGCAATGGATTTATTTTGTTGTCAGAGGAAATCGAAAGACTGCAACTCTACCTGGATCTTGAGCAGCTCCGCTTTGGTAATCTTTTTACCTATCATATTCACACTGATATAAGCATCAATGCTGACACAATCTTGATTCCCAACATGATCATTCAGCCTTTGGTCGAAAATTCAATCTGGCATGGAATCATCCATTCAAAAAGACCGGGTCTGTTAACGATCGCATTTTCCTTTAACCAGGTTGAGCACGAAAATCATCATTATCAGACACTGATCATTAAGATCGTGGATAACGGCATTGGTATGCAGGCTTCCAGGCAATTCCGGCAGGACAGCCATATCTCAAAAGGGATACACATCATCGAAGAGCGACTTGAAATCCTGAGTGCAAATTTAATGCTCGCACCACCGATCATTTTTGAAGACCTCACTGACCAGGCCACAAATAAACAAGGTACAGAAGTCATCATTGCGCTGCCGCCCGGCCTGTTTCAACTCGTGAATAATCGCGCCTGAGCAAATTTCTGTTACCGTTCGTTGCACAAGAGATACCGTTCATTTAATCAACCTTACCTGATATTAGCCGGCTATTGCGGTGCATGGCATGCGGTCTTAAGTTCGTGCCATGAAATTCAACATTAATTGGCGAATGGTCCGTAAGGTATTCCATAGGTATTCAGGTGAGGTGCATGACGAAAGGACAGTCCTTATCATTCGCAAACCTGCTGATTCATCACATTCCGAAGCCCTTGATTCGATGGATAAAGCGATACGCGCAATTGAAAATGGGGCAGTGGCTTCAAGTGATGAAATACATAAGCTTCGCACATCATTTAACTTGTTGAAGGAAAAGGAGGACATCAGGGTCGTTAAAGATAAAATCATTAAATAGCAACAACTACTGAATCAATGAAATACAAGCAATTTCTTTTTATCAGCATACTGAACCTGTTTTCATGCATCCTGTCAGATGCGCAGGTTATTACTCCCGGTCTTGATGCTGTGGTGACACTTTACGGGCAAAGCGACGGCATAAATCCAGGCACTGTTGCCTATGTGAAGTCAGTTGGCAACCAGCTTGGTGCTCCACACCACGCGAACTGGGTGCCACCTGTGATTACACCTCCTATAACAAACTGGACAGTGGACCACCTGGGTCAGGTGTTTGGTATTGCTATTGATGATGTTGGCAATGTGTACTTTTCAACAACCGCCATGTATTGGGGTGGATCGGGCAATGCCCAGCGCCTTGCAACAGCAACGCCTTCAGCATCAGGTGCCGGTGGCAATGGTTATCATATTTCAGGAGGCGCTGCAGGGATTTACAAAGCCGACAATACCAACCTGAACACCATAAGCGTGCTTACAGGGACCGTAGCTGTTGGTGGAGGGACGGGTACAAACACCCTCCCCAATACCGGATTTGGTATTGGAAACATTGCCTATGCAAAAACGATAGATAAGCTTTATGCATCGAACCTTGAAGATGGCATCATCTACTGTATTGATCCGGCAACAGGGTTTATAACAGATGCGTTTGATCCCTTTGCTGCTGATGCAAGCGGTGCACAGATTGCGGATTTTGGTGAACGGATTTTTGGCTTGGCTGTGAATAATGAAACTGCAGAAACAAGGCTTTATTATGCCGTGCTGATGAACGACCATCAGTCAGATATCTGGTCAGTTCAGCTGAATGCAACCACCGGTGCCTTTGTTGCAGCAACAAATTCTATCGAAATCAACCTTCCGGTTTCCTCGCCCGGCACGTATATTTCTGACCTTGCATTTTCATACCGGGGCGATCTGCTCGTTGCTGAAAAAGGTGCTCCACACAATGCTAACGTATATCAATATTTTGGCAAGCACAATGCATGGAGCCTGCCGATGACGCTCTATATGTCCGCTTTTACGGGTGGGCGTAACAGTGCAGGTGGCGTTGATTATGGTTGTTCGGCAAAATCACCGGAACCCGACAATGAAGAATTTTTCTGCGATACGCTTATCTGGACACAAAGCAATGCCATTTCCGAACCAAATGTGTTCACTTGGCTGGCCTATGGATTATTGAGTCATCCGCTGAATGACTATGCCAACCCGTCTGACTACCTGAGTGAAGCCTATATTGTAAACCTCAAGGGTGATGTAACCCAGAACGGACTGACCCCTAAAGGGAGCTTTGGTGATGTGGAATGCTACGACTGGACGTGCCAACCCTTTAATCAGGATGTTTGCGGGATGGTTAATGCACGGTTAATAAAATCAGATTCCGGCGATTGCTGTTATCTGTTGCAGGTTTCAAATCACTACAGGGCTGATTATTTCAGTAAAATTTCAATTGTTTCTGATCAAATTTCTATCGGAGACGTGAGCAAAGACAGCACCAATGAATGGTCCAACATTTCCTATCAATCGCCAACACAACTTGTGTTTGCGAAACGGATCTTTTTCGACGGCCTGCCTCTTGATGGCGCAAATGGTTTTCAGACATTGGGAACCTTGTGTTTTGCCGGAACAGGACCAGGTAGCCTGATGATAAACTTCATAGGTAACCTGCCACAAAACGATACCGTCTGCCAAAAAATAATTGCGTTTGAAGGTTGCTCCGTACCGGTTGATACTTCCTGTGTTTCGGTGCTTGATATCGGCGCCGAATGTCTTTCCGGTGCAATCAGCATGAAATTCAGGATCAGGAATAACGCGGCATTCACCATGCGTGGACTTACGCTTTATTCTCAAACACCGAATGTGTTGGCTTCGCCGAAATTTCTTCCCATTCCTGATCTTTTACCCGGTGAAACTTCCGGATATGTTGAAACTACCCTTAATATCACTGGTAATCCTTCAAACGCCTGTTTCTTTATCGCTGCATGCGACCAAAACACGACCCCGGGGATCGCAGGACCATACCCGAACTGGTGCTGCATGGACAGCATTCCTTATTGTGTCGAAATCCCAACCTGTAACCCATGCGAAGCAATTGCATTTACCACGACACAAAACGACCCGGTAAAATGCTGTTACAATATCTCACTCGAAAGTAATTATGGCCAAAGCAACCTTGCTTATCTTGAGTTTATTGGGGTTGGAGGTACGCAGTTTGCAGTTTTTACCGGATGGAGTATCGTAGGTGGTGTTTCGAGCAGCTATGTTAAAATCAGCGCGCCTGGCATTGGCGTTTCTCCCGGAATCTACCCTGATTTTGCTTCTTTCTGCCTGACAGGCACCTCAGTGCAACCCTATACGATACTGGTTAATTCGCTCGATTCGGAGGGAAATAAATTGTGCACCAACATATTGCAGTTCGAATCCTGTGAACTGGTAAGTCCAAGTTGCGCACAAATTGTCGGTGATTCACTCTATTGCGATGGCGAAAAGACACGTTACAGTTTTTATGTAAAAAACAATGCCGATTTTCCTATCTGGCAAATTGACTTACATGCGGCTGGCATTAAGCTCGACTTTAACCATGCCGAACTCAGCGAAGCCATTCTCCCGGATGCAACCGGCGGTCCGTTCGTCTTCACTGTTGACTCTTCCGACAAAGCACTCGATAGGTTTTGCCTGTACCTCACCGCCCATAACGGTATTTATGATTCAATCAATGGCCTGGCCGCAACCGCATGCTGTACTGATTCGCTTGGAGGAGTCTGCCTGCCAATGATTCGTTGTGAAACTGTCTGTGACACTGTGATTTGTTGCGACTTTTCGAAAATGATCATTCCAAATGGCATTACCCCCAATGCGGATGGCGTGAATGACGCCTTTGTAATTGTTAATGCAAGTTGTTGTGCATCAATTGCAATGACAGTATACAACCAATGGGGAAATATTGTGTACCAAAACAAGCAGTATCAAAATGACTGGAAGGGTGAAAACCAAAGCAACACCAAACTTGCCCAGGGAACCTATTTCATTCTTCTCGAGCTCCCGACAGGCAATAAAAAAGCCATGTATATTGATGTGAGATATTAACCAGTAATATGATTAAAATGAAAAAGTTCCTCCTTGCAATATTGGTGTTGTATGCAACCTTGTCGCATGCACAACAAGAGCCTCAATATACCCAGAATCAGTTTAACAGCAACCTTGAAATAAACCCGGCTTATGCTGGTATAAATGGCAATCCCAGCCTTAGTGTGAGGTCGAGAAAACAATGGAGTGGTTTCACCGGATCGCCTGCAACGCTGAGGCTGGTAGGAGAGAGTAACCTTGTTGCAAATTCGCTTTCAGCCGGGATAACCTTGAGCAGCGAATGGATTGGGATCACACACAGCACTGCAGCTGACCTGAATGTCTCGACACAGATTAATGTTGGCCGCAAGGCATCATTGTCGTTCGGGCTTAAGGCAGGAATAAATATGCTCTCTTCTGATTTTTCGAAGCTCAGCAATGTCGACCCGACAGATCCGCTTTATTCAACAGAAAAAAGAACAATCCCGTTTGTGGGCTTTGGTGCACTTTTTTACACTGATAAGGTGTATGTCGGATTTTCGATGCCCCGGCTTGTTTCATTCGAGCAGGTTGAACCCCAATCAAAGATCACAAAGCCACACACCTACATTTATGGTGGTTACCGGATTAAGGCCAACGACGACATTGAGCTGAGGCCGGCTTTGCTGGGTAAATATGTGGCAGCTGCACCTTTCGAAATGGATATCGCACTCGATGCCTGGTATAAAAATGTTTTCGGTATCGGGGGTTCATACCGGACTTCGGATGCGGTGTGTGTAATGGTCAAAACCAGGATCAGCAAACTGTATCTGGGCTATTCATATGACATGACCATTTCTGCCTTGGGCGCATATCATGGTGGCTCGCACGAAATTTATCTGGGATATGAGTTTGCCGGTAAAAATGATCCTGATAGAAAACAGAACAACCGATATTTTTAAGCATGAAAAATACCGCAGTCATGGTGCTTTTACTGATTGGTTTTTCGGTGAATGCACAAAAAAACCAGGCCGACACAAAGTATAAACGTTATGAATATAACGAGGCAATACCCTTGTATCAACAATACCTTGAAAACCATGCTGATGACGAAGATGCAACAAGAAAGCTGGCGTTGGCATTACGGTATACCAATAATATCCGTGGCGCCATAGAGGCATACAGAAGCTTGATTCAGCTCAAAAATGCAATACCCGATGATTATTACGATCTCGTGCAGATGCTAAGGATCAGCGGAAATTTAAGTGAAGCCAGGACGGTTGCAATGCAATACCAGAAACTGAATGAAGGCGATAAGGCAAGCAACCTGATTGCCTCAATAGACCGTAATGCGGAATTCTTAACAGAAAAAGATGCCTATATTGTTACTGACAAGACTAGCCAGGTTCCGTATTCCGTTTTTGCACCAACTTATATGCGAAATGGGCTGCTTGTAACAGCAGAAAGTGCCAGGGCACAAAGCAGTCAATGGACTGGAAGGGGATTTACGAAGATTTTCTTTTTAAGTCCTGATGATATGACCCTTACACCTTTTGCCAAAGAACTCATGTCAGATTATAACGATGGCCCGGCAGTGTGTTCACCGGATGGAGAGACAATGTATTATACCACAGTGAACAAACAATCAGTGAATGAAAATGACATCAATACCAGCAAACTTCAAATTTCGGCAGCAATACTTCAACACGGAAAATGGACAGAGAAGGCGTATTTCACCTTTAATGACAAGCATTACAACGCTGCCCATCCTGCCTTAAGCCACGATGGGAAAGTCCTTGTTTTTGCAAGCGACAGACCTGGCGGAAAAGGCGGAATGGACCTCTATTACTGCACCCTGAATCCTGATAAAAGTTGGTCGGAACCGGTTAATATGAGGGAACTTAATACCTCAGAAAATGAAATTTTCCCTTCTTTCGACCCTGGTGGTAATATTTACTTTGCGTCCAACGGACTGCCCGGACTGGGTGGGCTGGATATCTTTTTTGCTCAGTGGAATGGTCGTGGGTTTGGTGAATCCGTCAATGTTAAGGCCCCCATCAACTCGAGCTACGATGACTTTGCCATCACTACCGACGTCAACAGGTCAACAGGCTATTTTTCGACCAACCGCTTTGAAAACCCCCAAACGGACGACCTGGCATATTTTGAAAAATCAGAAAAACAGGTGCTTGCAAACATTGCGGCGCCAGTGATTAAAATAATCGTCACCGACAAATACACTGCTACACCTTTACCCTATGTTCTGGTCACGCTGAAAAACACACACGCTGATGTTGTTTTTCAAGGAATGACCGATCCTGACGGAGCCTTGATGGTTGAAAACCTGCCCGCTGACGACTACCGGATTCAGGGCGTGCTCAATGACATTACAACCACCCTTGCAAGCATCACACCAGCTGAGTTTACCAATAGCGAAATTGTAAAGAAACTAACCCACAACGATCCGAGGTTCACCCTGTCGGGTATTGTAACCAATTCAGTCAACGACAAGCCTGTTGAAGGAGTAACCGTAAGTTGCATGAACACCGTATTGAACAGGGTAAATAAAAAGGTGACCGCCAAAGATGGTAAATTCTTTTTCCAGCTGGAACAGGCAAGCGATTTCAAAGTCAGCGGCGAAGCGCCTTCCTGGCTTAGCAGTGAAGTGATTTATGAAACAACCAAAGGCCTCGACAGAAGCAAAGACCTGTATGTAACACTGAAGCTTAGTATGCAGCAACCTGCTGCAAATGAAGTTATTCGATTGGATAAAATTTACTACGACTACGATAAATGCGACATCAAGCCACGTGCAGCAGAAGAACTCGACAGGCTGGTAAAACTGATGCATGACTTTCCGGATATGATAATTGAGTTGTCCTCACATACCGACAGCAGGGGTTCAGATGATTACAACATCAGGCTTTCACAATGCAGGGCCGATGCTGCAGTAAAATACATCATTAGCAAGGGCATTGCCTTGAACAGGCTGGTAGCCATGGGCTATGGTGAAACAAAACTCGTCAATGGATGCGCAAACAATGTCGCGTGTAGCGAACAACAGCACCAGGAAAACCGAAGAACTGAGTTTAAAATCGTGAGCTGCAGCAGTTGCCCGGGCAGATCGCAATGATCAGGCCTTCGTTTTATTGTAATCTGTTGACAATCTTGTATTAAAACAGTTGTATTGGACTGAGTAAAGCAATATAAACCAGCCTTTTATGTGAACTTCTTCGTATTTCTTTACTGCCATGTGGTACAAGCTGGTCTATGTAGGACTATGAAAACGCATTAGCTATGTGTTAAAACTTACATTGGATAAATGCTCTTTATTTTGCTGTATTAAGTATGTCTACTTAGGTTTCGGAAACGGTTGCTAAGTGGTGCCTACTTTCCGATACAAAACTTTCCAAAGATATTCCCCAATATTTCGTCAGAGCTGATCTGGCCGGTGATGCTCCCCAGGTGGTAGAGTGCGGTGCGGATATCCACCGTGGCCAGGTCAGTGGGCAGCTTGTTTCTGAAGCCGGCTTCAACCGCATCAAGGGCTTCCTGTGCCAATTTTAATGCCTGAAAATGACGGGTGTTGCTCACGATGGCATCCGAACCAACATCCATCTGTTTCACGGCCTTTACGAGGCTTTCCGAAATGAGGTTGATGTTCTCCTTGCGCTTGGCCGATACGAAGATTGTCTCCAATTCAACCATCTCCCTGAAGTGGGCTGGTATCTCGCCCAGCATATCGGTCTTGTTGCCCACCAGGATAAAATGCTTTTCACCATCGGCCAGGTATGTCCTGAATTCTTCCAGCATATCGTCGGCTTTCTGGCCCTGGCATGAGGAGAGGTCACACACATACAGGATCACCGTGGCCTGCCTGATCTTCTCCCAGGTGCGTTCGATGCCCATGCTTTCGATCAGGTCTTCTGAGTCGCGCAGGCCGGCAGTGTCAATAAAGCGGAAGTTAAATCCGTCGATGACGATGGTGTCTTCGATCACATCGCGGGTGGTGCCGGGAATCTCGCTCACGATGGCACGCTCCTCGTTGAGTATGGCATTCAGCAGTGTCGACTTCCCCACATTGGGCTTGCCGATGATGGCCACAGGGATGCCGTTTTTGATGGCATTGCCGGTACGGAAACTCTCGAGCAGCAGGCTGATCTCGGCCTTGAGTTCGGCCAGCAGGCCGAAGAACTTAGCCCTGTCGGCAAACTCCACATCTTCTTCGCTGAAATCGAGTTCCAGTGCAATCAGCGAGGCAAAGTCGACAAGCTGCGCGCGCAGGGCAGCGATCTTCGATGAAAATCCCCCGCGCATCTGGTTCATGGCCAGGGCATGGGCGTTGCGGCTTTGCGAAGCGATCAGGTCGGCAACGGCTTCGGCCTGGGCCAGATCGAAACGGCCGTTGAGGTAAGCGCGCATGGTAAACTCACCGGGTTCGGCAAGGCGGGCACCTGAAAAAAGCAAAATTTCAAGCAGTTGCTGCTGGATATAAGTGGAGCCGTGGCAGCTGATTTCGGCTGCATCTTCGCCTGTGTAGGAATGCGGAGCGTGGAAAAGACTCACCAGTACTTCATCAATAATCTCATCTTTGTGAACGATGGTGCCGAAATACTGTTTATGACTTTCGGCCTTCGTCAGGTCAAGCTGCTTGATGGCTGGTTTGAATACCGCCTGAATGATGTGCTGGCTTAAAGGCCCTGAAAGTCGCACAATGGCGATGGCACCGGTGCCGTGGGGTGTCGATAGGGCGCAGATGGTGTCTGCAGTGTAAGGGCTG
>JAHIUX010000018.1 GCA_018816765.1 Bacteroidota bacterium | reverse complement strand
TCCATTTAGGGGTCTTTTTGGCTTCATTAGAACAGTTTTGGCGGTGGCAAAAAAAACCGCTTCATATAGTGACTGAAAAAACAACTTTTATTAAACCAGCGTATGTGCTAATTTAGCGGGGTAATGATGAAAAAAAATGTACGCCTCAGGAGGTTTTTGGACGGACTGCCGTTGTGCACAAGCAAAGGAAGCTGCATCACGACACTTTAATGACAAATAAACATAACTATTCGTCATTACGGTAATTTTGTTGTATCTTTGAAATAAAAAATGTTTGACAGAACAATAGAAAACACCATTAAAGAGAAGATTAACGGAGGAAAAGCCATAGTTGTTGTTGGTGCACGACAAGTTGGAAAAACGACCTTGTTAAACAATATACTAAAAGACAAAGACTATTTGTTCCTTGATGCTGACGATCCTTCAACAAGAAGTCTTTTACAGAGCCCTACAACAGAACAGATTAGAACATTTATCGGGGATTACAAATATATTTTTCTGGACGAGGCTCAGAGAATACCGGGAATCGGTTTGACTTTAAAAATCATCACTGACCAATTCAAAAAAGTTCAGTTGTTTGTAAGTGGTTCTTCATCAGTTGATTTAGGAAACGAACTGAATGAGCCTTTGACAGGTCGAAAATGGGAATATGAATTATTTCCTATTTCTTGGGAAGAATACGAAGATAAAATCGGATTAATAAAATCTGAACAGCAAATAGAAAACAGGTTGCTTTATGGACTTTATCCCGAGGTTATTAATAATCAAGGCAAAGAACGAGAGACCTTAAAGAACCTTGTAAATAGCTACTTGTATCGTGATATTTTAGCGTTTTCTGACATTAGAAAACCAGAAGTACTTGAAAAATTATTGCAGGCATTGGCTTTGCAATTGGGCAGCGAGGTAAATTACAATGAATTATCCGGGCTGATTGGAATTAATAAAATTACAGTTCAAAAATATATCGATATTCTCGAAAAGGGGTATATCGTTTTTAGACTGAATAGTTTTAGCAGAAACATACGAAATGAAATAAAGCAGAACAGGAAAATTTACTTCTATGACAATGGTATCAGAAATATGATTATTGGTAATTTCAGCCAATTGGATTTGAGAGTAGACAAAGGAGCTTTATGGGAGAACTTTTTGGTGTCAGAAAGAAGAAAGCAAAATCTTTATAAAGACACATTTGCTAAAATGTATTTTTGGAGAACAAAACAACAACAGGAAATTGATTTTGTAGAAGAAAGCAATGGGCAAATTGTTGGATTTGAATTTAAATGGAAAAGCAAGAAGACAAAATTTCCTCAGAACTTTATAGAAACTTATAAGGCTCAAGGACTAGTCATTGACAGGAATAACTTTAGAGAATTTGTAAAGATTTAAAAATGCCAGTGCACAACAATGCTTATACTTTATGGCAGGTTACGTTATGAATATGAACATTTTAGTTTTAAATATAAATCAGTGCGGTCAGACAAATTTGTCTTCTAAAATCCGCCACAAAGCATATGCTTCCCGTTGGCGGTGGCAAAAAAACTGCTTCACAGAGTGACTGAAAAAACAACTTTTATTAAACCAGCGTATGTGCTAATTTAGCAGGGTTATGATGATAAAATTGTAAGCCTCAGGAGGTTTTTGGACGGACTGCCGTTATCGGCTATTCTATGACAGACTAGGCAAATTCAATAAACAGACAGAAATGAAGTTCACAGCACTTATATTTTTTTACACTCTGACCATACTGACTTCGTGCAATGGACAGACTGCTGATAAGAAAAACAACTCAACCCAATCTATAAATGCCGACAAAGTAAAGGAACTTGGAAGCAATATAATGGTTGTTTACCAAGACAAGAAAAACGTTTATTGGTATGGCAGTTGGGAAACAGGTGTTTATAGATTTGATGGAAACACATTGCTCAATTACACAACAAAGCACGGTTTGCCAAGCAACAGAATTGATGAAATTAAGGAAGACAAACTAGGAAATATTTATTTCAATAGTAGTGGAGAAATAAGCAAATTTGATGGACAAAATTTCATTAAGGTCAGCACGACAGGTAATTCGAATGATGAATGGAAGTTAGAACCTGATGATTTGTGGTTCAAGGGTTATCAGGATTCGGGGTTAGTTTATCGTTATGATGGCAAATATTTACACCGACTTAAATTTCCTGAAACCAAAGAAGGTGAAGACTATATTGCAAAATTCCCCAATGTGAACTATAGTCCCTATGATATTTACATCATTTATAAAGACAACAATGGAAATGTTTGGTTTGGTACAGGAGCGCTGGGTGTATGTCTTTATAACGGAAAAACTTTTACCTGGCTTTCTGAGAAAGAACTGGAGTTTGATGTTGAAACCGGTTTTGGCATTCGTTCAATTATTGAAGACATCGATGGCAAGTTTTGGTTCAGTAACTCGTTGCATCGCTTCAACTTTCACAGACAAGACAATACAACCAATTACGCAAAAGAAAAAGGAATTGGTAGCTTAGATGGAAAGAAAGACGGTGATTTAGTTGCTATTATCTCTATGGAAAAAGATTACAATGACTTATGGATGGCAACATATAACAAAGGTGTATACTGTTATAATGGACAACAAATAACACATTACCCCGTCAAATATAATGGCAAAGACATTACCGTGTTTTCTATTTACAAAGACAATTATGGCGACCTTTGGCTAGGGACACACGAAAATGGTGCATATAAATTTAAGGGAAAGACATTTGAAAGGTTTAAACCATAATGACGAAAGAGGAACAGCCGATAACAGCAGTTTGACAAAAAAAATGTTTTACATGTGACTTAAAAAACAACTTTCATTAAACAAGCGTATGTGCTAATTTAGCAGGGTAATGATGAAAAAATTGTAAGCCTCAGGAGGATTTTGGACGGGCTGCCGTTGGCGGTCATGGTAACAAAGCAAAGTAGACAGCAATTGCATGATAGATATCATCATAGCTTTGAATAGAAACTTTAATAGTTGTAGCCTAGTACAAATCTAAATTATGAGTAAAGCTAAAATATCCATACGTTTTTTTAATGACAGAGAAGTGCGTGCTTTTTGGGACGAAGAAAATGCTAAATGGTGGTTTCCTGTTTTGGATATTGTTTCTGTTTTTACTGACCAGGATGATTATACGAAAAACCGCAATTACTGGAAATACCTAAAAGCCAAGTTGAAGATAGAAAAAAGCCAAGTGGTTAGTGCTACTACCCAGTTGAAAATTCTTGCACCAGATGGGAAAAGACGATTTGCGGACATGCTGGATTACAAGGGAATTATTGACTTAGGCAAAGCGTTTCCAGGTAAAAAAGCAAACCGTTTTATCGAGTGGTTTACATTCAGTGATGAAAGTATTGATGGAAAAAGCAAAACAAAAGCATATGCGATGTTTGAAAGTTCCTTTATCAATAACATAGAAGTTGGTACAACTAAAGGATTGCAGCAAATACATGCTTATTTATTTGGAGGACTGTATGATTTTGCGGGACAAATAAGACAGAAAAATATTTCAAAAGGTGGTTTTCAATTTGCTGTTTCCCACTTCTTAGGAGATACTTTAAAGCAAATAGAACAGATGCCTGAAAATACATTTGACGAAATTATAAATAAATATGTAGCAATGAATATTGCGCACCCTTTTATGGAAGGTAATGGAGGAAGTGCCAGAATGTGGTTGGATTTAATACTTAAAAAACGTCTTAAAAAATGTGTTGATTGGAGTAAAATAAGCAAACAGGATTACATGAACGCAATGATGCTGAGTCCAACTAAAAGTAATGTTCTGAAATCACTTTTAGAAAATGCGCTTACAACTAAAATCAATGACCGAGAAATGTTTATGAAAGGGATTGATTATTCATATTACTATGAAGAAAATGACTAAAAAAGACAAATTAAAAAACAACGAACCGCCAACTAATTGTATATGGCAGGCGGGGGGGGGGTAGCGGTCTGACAAGTCAGACCACTCGCCCACTTTCCTGCGGGTCTGACACGATTACTTCCAGAAATCCCGCCCGACCACATACAAATGACCGTATGCTTAATATTTAAAGGACTCACCCACAAAAGAAACTGTAATGAAATTAGAAGATCTTGGATATAATGACAAACTTGAAAAATTAAGGTACCAGCATAACCTTAATGACTTGGAAATTGGAAGAGTTATATCAGAATATAAAGAAAGATATATCGTAAAAACTGAAAAGGGAGAATATGAGGCCGAGATAACAGGGAATTTGCGATTTTCATCAAAAAGCCGTGAAGATTTTCCGGCAGTTGGCGATTGGGTTGCTTTGACAATACATGATCCGGATTTTTCCATTATTCATAGTATATTACCGAGATTCTCTGTTATTTCAAGAAAGGCTGTTGGTAAATTTGGAGAGACACAAATAATAGCAACAAATATTGATTACGCATTATTGGTGCAAGCCGCTGATAGGGATTTCAATGTTAATAGACTTGAAAGATACCTTACAATTTGTAACTCTTCAAAGGTTTGCCCCATTATAGTGCTCAGCAAGATAGATTTAATAGATGAATATCAGACCTTTGAGATATTGGAAAATATAAAGTCCCGGATTAAAAATGTTCCGATTATTGCATTAAGTAACGAATCACAGGCTGGATACGATAAAATAAAAACGGTTATTGAGAAAGGTAAAACTTATTGTATGCTTGGTTCTTCGGGTGTTGGTAAATCCTCTCTTTTAAATAATCTTTCTGGCAAATCCTTAATGCGCACAGATACCATTAGCCAAAGCACAAATAAAGGGAGACACGTTACCAGTCATAGGGAATTAATAATTCTTGAAAACGGGGGAATATTAGTTGATAATCCCGGGATGAGAGAAGTAGGTATTGCCGATGCAACAAATGGGTTAGAAATCACATTCGACTTGATTATCACACATTCTCAAAATTGTAAGTTCAAAGATTGTACGCACACGAATGAAAAAGGTTGTTCTGTTATTGAAGCCGTTGAAAAAGGAGAAATAGATACCGCTTCTTACGAGAATTACATGAAAATGGAAAGAGAGATAGCTCATTTTGAGTCATCGGTTGTAGAAAGACGAAAAAAAGATAAAGACTTTGGGAAAATGATAAAGAACTACAAAAAAGACATTAAAAAAAATAAGCACTAAGCACACAAGCGGTATAGCCAATAAGGGGTTCAGTGTTATGCGAAAGTTTTAGCCCGCTTCAATCCCGCCTTAGGAGGGATGTTACTTGACAGGAAATCGCCCGCAATCCCTTACTGTTCATATTGACAAACGCAGCCACAAGCGAACAAGCCACAGTGCAATGGCCAATGAAGTAGAAAATTGACTTAAATCATAAAAAAAACAGGAAACACAATGCAGAAAAAGTCTTTAGTGGTAATCGACCTTCAAAATGACATTACCAAAAACTATAAGGAAATCATTGACAATGTCAATCGGGCAATAGATTGGGCAGTGGAAAATGAAATTCATGTCGTTTACATTCGGCATTATAACTTATCTGACGGCACAAGGACTTTCAAACCTAATACTCGTGGTTCTGAATTAGTTCCGGACATGAAATTGGTTTCCAAAAACATTTTCGAAAAATCCAAAGGCAACGCATTGACCAGCGAAGAATTTGCTGACTTTATCAGGAAAAATGAAATAAGCGAATTTTACATCACAGGAGCAGATGCCATTGCCTGCGTGAAATCAACCGTATTCAATATGCGCAGGGAAAACTACAAGGTTACAGTCATATCAGATTGCGTTACGAGTTATGACAAAAAGAAAATTGACGAAATGCTCAATTATTATAAAAAAAATGGCAGTAACATAATTAAATTGAATGACTTGTTAGATTCCAATTAAAAATGCCAGCGGCTACCTGGCGGTTTAGCCATTAAGGGTTTTGCTTAGCAGAGCTCCCTTCGGTAGGATCAGTGGTTTGTGAAGGGTTGTGTCCGCTTTAATCCCGACTTAGGCGGGGTGTAACTTGACAGGAAATCGCCCGCAATTCCTTACTGGCCATATTGTCGCACCTTTTAGCCCATTTTAGATGCGACAAATTGATGCCTATATTGAAATTGATTTGACTGGATGATAAGTCTAGATTAAGGATAAAGCAATTAAAAAAATGAAAAAATGAAATCAACAAAAAGAATTGCAGTAATTGTCGGTCTATTATTTCTGGTATCGACATTAACGTTTATGATAGGGAGTAACCTGATACGATCTTTTTTAATTGATGTATCTCAAAATAAATCCCCATTATTTCTGGGTGTTCTTCTTGAAATTATTTGTGGAGTTGCTGTTGTTGGCATTGGAGTTTTGATGTTTCCGATTTTAAAACTGTTTAAAAAAAGACTAGCACTTGGATATGTTATATTCAGAATTATTGAGTGCACAATCATAATTGTTGGCGGAATCTACCTATTATCATTATTAGAATTTATGTGGAAATACGAAATGATAATTTTTGTTTTCACTGCCCTGGGAGGACTTATATTTTCTTATTTATTATATCTGTCAAAACTTGTTCCGCGATATTTGTCTGGACTTGGAATAATAGGGTACTTAATGTTATTTCTTGGAGTTGTGTTGGATATGTTTGGCATTTTTAATATTAATGATGGTGCAGGTATGCTTTTATATCTTCCAGGAGGTTTATTTGAATTATTTCTTCCAATATGGCTTTTTATTAAAGGTTTTAATTTATCAGTAATTGCCTCTGTAAATGACAGAATAAAGCCCAGCAGGCATCGCGTGGTATAAAAAATGGCTGTTTTAGTAGGTTGTTCAGGGGTTCTAGCCCGCTTTAATTTTTGTGTAACTTTACAGGAAATCGCATGCAATCGGCAACTTTTCATACCGCCAATCGCAACCCGCAAGATCCCTTTTCCAGGCAAGGCGCATGAACCATTCCAAACGAATTACTCAATACCATGAATCACCCGGTTTTAACCTTCAAATTCTTCAAACATATGTTGGTTGTTGTTGCATCACTCATCACACTTTTATTGCTGATATTATTTGTTGTCCTTTTTGTTTACAGTCCCGGCAAGCCTGCACCATTCCTTGACCTGGAGGGCAACCAGCTGAATGGCAGTATTTCAGTGAAGACATTTATCCAGGCAGGAGGCGTAAGCCAGGGAATGATTATCAGAAGCAGGGACACCAATAATCCGGTTTTGCTTTACCTGCATGGCGGTCCCTCCTTTCCCAATTACTTCCTGATCGACAAGTTTAAGCCCGGGCTTGAAGATTATTTTACGGTTTGTTACTGGGAGCAACGGGGCGGAGGGCTTTCCTATTCCCCGGCTGTATTGCCTGAGAGCATGAATTTCGATCAACTCACCTCAGATGCCATAGAGGTTGCCAACTATTTGCGGCAGCGATTCGGGAAAGACAGAATTTACCTCATGGCTCACTCGGGCGGCACCCCGATTGCCCTGCTGGCAGCAGCGCGAAGTCCGCAATTGTTCGCGGCCTATATCGCCATGGCTCAGGTCACTAAACAGGCCGAATCGGAAAAAATGGCCTACGACTATATGTTGGCGCAGTACATCGAAAAAAACGACATCAACAAGGTAAAGAAATTTCAACAGTATCCGATGCAGAGCCAACAGGATATCCTCTCATTTTTCACCTCGGCTTTACGCGACCAGTCGATGCACGCATTGGGGATAGGCACCATGCACAAAATGACATCGGTTTTCACAGGTGTTTTCCTTCCGGTATGGACCTGTAAAGCCTACACCCCCGGCGAGAAAATCAATATCTGGAAGTCGAAGTTCTCTTTTCTTCCAAAGACAAACTTGCACAAGGAATTAATCGAAACTGATTTCACCAAAGCCGTCACAAAACTCGATATGCCGGTTTATTTCCTGAGCGGAAAATACGACCTGACGGTAAACCTTGACTTGTCGAGGGCTTATCTTGAACAGTTGCAGGCTCCGGTGAAAGGATTCTATACCTTTGCATCTTCGGCACACAGCCCCTTATATGAAGAGCCGGAACGGCTAAGGCTGATCATAGAAAATGACATTTTGCAGGGCATTACCGGCATGGCAGATACGGAATGAGCCCTCTCAAAATCATGATCGAACAATCGCAGGCCAATGGAGGTGAATAGATTGGACCGGGGAAGGCCCAAGGAAAAAAGATTGTGATTGGCGCCGGCCCGCAGACGAATAAGGGATTTGTTAAAAGGACGACAACATACAAGTCACTTGATTGAAAAACAGTAAAATTTAACCCATTAACAGGAGGAAAACCGATGTATAACTTTGATTTTTATAATCCCACACGGATAATTTTTGGCCGCGACAGGCTTGATACGCTGGATAAGCTGGTGCCAGCAGCGGCCAGGGTGCTCATTACTTTTGGAGGTGGCAGCGCCAAAAAAAGCGGCCTGATCGAAAAGGTCAGGGCCAGCTTAGGAAACAGAAGCATTGTTGAGTTTGGAGGCATTGAGCCCAATCCGCGCTACGAAACGCTGATGAAAGCCGCTGAAGTGGTCAGGAACGAAGGCATCGACTTCATCCTGGCAGTAGGTGGCGGATCGGTCATCGACGGCACCAAATTCATCTGCCTTGCAGCACATTTCAAAGGCGATGCCCGCGACCTGCTGAAATTTGGCTTTGCCAGAATCACCTCTAAAACCGTCGAAAACGTGGTTCCTTTTGGCACTGTGCTGACCTTGCCGGCTACGGGGTCGGAGATGAACAGCGGCGGCGTCATCAGCTACGATCATGGAAAATATCCGGTAATGAGCGAGTTGACTTATCCAAAATTTTCGCTGCTCGACCCTGTCGTTACCTTTACCCTTCCTAAGATCCAGGTTGCCAACGGCATCGTGGATACATTTATCCACACCACTGAACAATACATTACATTTCCTGTGGATGCACGTGTTCAGGATCGCATGGCCGAAGGCATATTGCAAACACTGATTGAAATAGGGAAAATCACCATCGATGAGCCTGAAAATTATGATGCACGGGCCAACCTGGTCTGGAGTGCCACCATGGCCCTGAATGGTATCATAGGCGTTGGGGTTCCCCAGGACTGGGCCACCCATATGATCGGGCACGAAATCACTGCCATGTTTGGCATCGACCATGGTCAGACCCTGGCCATTGTCTATCCCTCAATCATGGAAATCAGGCGTACCCAGAAACGCGAAAAACTGCTTCAGTATGCCGACCGGGTGTGGCACATCACCACAGGAAGCGATGATGAAAAGATTGACCTTGCCATTAAGAAAACCAGGGAATTCTTCGAAAGCCTGGGCATCAGCACAAGGCTCTCGGCTTATGGCATCACAGCGGATAAAATTCCGGCACTGGCCGAACAGCTAAAGGCGCATGGCATGACAAAACTTTCAGAACATCAGGATATTACGCCTGAAATAAGCCTGAAAATCCTGCAAAACGCTTTTTAAGGTCACCAGGTGATGATACATTGAGGTTGTTGTGCATCAGGCAGCAACCTCTTTTTTTTTATCCAGAAATAAGGCGGCTGCAGCTGTTGCCGCGTTAGTTTTTGTATTTTTATACACACACCCTGCAAATCATAACACAATGATTAACAAGAACATCCCTTTTCAGGCCATTGATTGGTCAGTGATTCCGCGCATCGAACACAAGGGCCAAAGCGGCACTGCCTATTGGCAAACCATCCAGTTTCCGGGCTTAAGAATACGGATTGTCGAATATTCGCAAGGATACGTGGCTGACCACTGGTGTAAGAAAGGGCACATCGTTCATTGCCTCGAAGGCAGCTTCACCAGCGAACTGCAAGGCAGCAATGAGCTAAGGCTGACGAAAGGCATGAGTTATGTGGTATCGGACGAAATGAGCGCGCACAGGTCGGTCACAGTTGAAGGTGTGACATTGCTGATTATCGACGGAGATTTTTTAAGCCATCAGCGCGACAGCCAGGAGGCAGGCATAACAACCTGATTTTGCTTTCTCCACAGAAAAATAAATTCAACCTCTGAATCGCAAATAAGCCCTGAACATGGACTACGAACAGATCAAAAACAGGCTTTCGCCCTGTGGACTCGACTGCAGCAAATGCTATGCCTTTGATGGGGGCGACATCAAAAAACACAGTGAACAACTAAAAGTGGCACTCGGAAATTTCGATGTGTATGCAGAGCGGTTTACGGAATTGTTGCATGGCGATATTTTCCGGAAATACCCTGATTTCAAGGCCATGCTAGCTCATTTTGCCTCTGCTGAATGTCAGGGTTGCCGAAAAGAGCACTGTAAACTGTTCAGGGATTGTAAAGTCCGTGATTGTCACGAAGAAAAAGGCGTTGACTTTTGTTTTCAATGCCATGAATTCCCTTGCAAACACACCGGTTTCGATGAACACTTACAGCAACGTTCTGTCCACAATAACAAAAGGATGAAAGCAATTGGGGTTGAAGGCTATTATCATGAAGTCAGGGATAAACAGCGGTATTAACCCCCAATAGATAACCACTTGTTTAAATGCAAAAGCCTTAATTTCAGTTACAGCGCCTACCATTAAGCGGAATTTTCCAATACATTAACGGAACCCTTCAATCCCGAAGCTCATTTTTATACCTTTACCCCCTAATTTCATTGCGCATGAACAGCCAGGTAGACGCCTTTATCAGCAAGCAGACCAAATGGGGTGATGAGCTCAGCAAACTGAGGGCCATCATCGTTGACACTTCACTTGAAGAAGATTACAAATGGCAGAGTCCGTGCTATACCTTTCGGGGAAATAATGTGATTGGCATGCGTGGCTTCAAGGAACATTTCGCCATCTGGTTTTTCAAGGGCGCCTTGCTCCTCGACCCATACCAGCTGCTTGTCAGGCCAGATGAAACTGCGCAGGCCATGCGCCAGATCAGGTTCACCTCAATGGATGAAATTACAGCCATTGAGCAGCAGCTGAAGGAATATATCTACGAGGCCATCGAAGTGGAAAAGTCAGGTTTGAAGGTAAATTTCAGGAAAACAGAAGCCATATTCATCGTGGAGGAATTTCAGGCAAAACTGGATGCCCTGCCGGAGCTCAAAGCAGCTTTTGATAGCCTCACACCCGGTCGGCAACGCGAATATGGCCGGTATTTTTCAGAGGCTAAACAAGCCACAACCAGGATGTCACGCGTTGAAAAGTGCATTCCACAGATCCTCGAAAGAAAAGGCTTGAACGACAAATACATTTGCTAGCAGAAGACAGCTTTTTGCGATGCCTGCCTACAGAAAAGCCAGTGTTACAAGCACCTTTGTTTCAGGACCAACATACTTCGCAAAAAAAAAGCATCCCCTCAGCCTGAATTGCTAACTTGCGGCACTTATTTTAACCATTTTACTGATGAAATTTCTCTATGCGTTGATGATGCTGCTCCTGACAGATACAGTGGCATTGCCACAAAATGCTGATTCGCTGCTGATCAGGAAAATATTCGATCAGGCCCTGACAAGCCGCAACGCCTATGATCACCTTGAACAACTGTGTACGCAAGCACCCGGCCGGCTTTTTGGCTCCCCAAATTCGCTTTTGGCGCTCGACCTGATGAAGGCTGCTTTCGAACAGATGGGAGCCGACACCATTTATCTGCAGCCATTTCACACTCCTGCCTGGAAATGTGATTCATCGTCGGTTTACCTCATCAACGCAGGAAAGCAGCTCAGCCTGCATGCCGATGCCCTCGGGCC
Source organism: Bacteroidota bacterium (assembly GCA_018816765.1). Taxonomy (GTDB): domain Bacteria; phylum Bacteroidota; class Bacteroidia; order Bacteroidales; family F082; genus UBA6192. The sequence goes on along the minus strand of JAHIUX010000018.1, from coordinate 5,851 downwards.
AAGTCCATCGACACCAGCCGGCGGCATCGAAGCCGAAGTGATTGAGGTGCAGAGCCTTGATGAACTTGAAACACTCGGCAGAAAGGCGATCGAAGGCAAAATTGTGTTTTTCAACCGGAAATGGGATCCGACATTTATCCGTACCTTCGAAGGCTATGGCGATGCCGTTGACCAGCGCGCACATGGCCCCGAAAAAGCCGCCGCTTATGGCGCCATAGCAGCTGTTGTGAGGTCGGTGACCAACAGCCAGGATCATTTTCCACATACCGGTAGCACGCGATTTGCCGGAAAGAAAATACCTGCGCTGGCGATCAGCACACTGGATGCTGATTTGCTGAGTGCGACCTTGTCGAATTCACCAAAAGCAAGGCTCAGGCTGAATGTTGCATCTGAAGACCTGCCTGATATCCTCACCTACAACCTCATTGCTGAACGCAAGGGCCGGGAAAAACCGGAAGAAATCATTGTGCTGGGGAGCCATATCGACACCTGGTTCAACACTGCCGGTGCGCACGACGATGGTGCCGGTGTGGTAATGACGAGCGATGTGTTGCGCATTTTCAGCGCACTTCATATCCCGAACAAACGCAGCCTGCGCATCGTAGTCTATATGGACGAAGAACTATACCAGTCGGGAGGCCGGGCCTACCTCGAAGCCGTGAAGGCAAAAGGCGAAAAACACTACCTTGCCCTTGAATCTGATGGCGGCGCTTTCACTCCCCGGATGTTTACCGTGGATGCTTCGCCAGAGATCGTTGAAAAGATAGCCAGGTTTCAACCTTTTGTCGGACCTTATGGCATCGAAACAATCAAAGCCGGATGGGGCGGTGTTGACATTGGCCCGCTGAAGACCATTCAGGTGCCGCTGATGTCGTATGGCACCGATTCGCAACGCTATTTCGATTTACACCATTCCGCCAACGACAGCTTCGATAAAATCAATCTGCGCGAACTCCAGCTTGGCATAGGCTGCATAAGTTCGGTCATTTACCTGATTGACAAGTATGGCTATGAATAAGTGATAAGGGGTCATTAATATGCGTTTTTCGAGTACATCGTTGCGCTGACTGTTACCCGGCCTTCGATGTGTTCAAATGAAAAGCATTTCTGGCAATGTGGGCTTTGCCAAAACTGCCGAAAAAAGCTTTTTTTTTCTTCACCGAAGTTGTAGGCATGTTTTCGAAACCTCAGTTCCATTGAACAAGAAATAAGCATGAGCCCGGAGCTTTGGGCATAGCATGCACCACTACAATTAAAAACGCGATGATTGTTCAACGAAATAAGTTTGTTGCATTCATCGAAGCCAACAGGCAACGCATTCAGCAAAACCAAAACGATTACCGCCACCGGCAAGCCATCGTGAAGCATCCGTATGGAACTATTAAGCGGCTATGGGGACTCAGCTACATCATGAAAATGAAAACAAGCAAACGGGCATTCAAGAAGCTATGCTAAAACCAGTCATTGAAAACATAAAAACCAGCGATTAGAAATAATATATTGTGTACCTTTCGGAGGCCAAAAAGTGCACAATCCATGCCATTTTGGGTAGATATATGCACCTTTTAGGGTAAAATGGTGTATATATAAACGAGTTATGCGCAATAATACAGAGAGATAGAGTCAACACATGAATGATGAATTAAATTATATATTGACAGATTTTCTCAAGATTAATCCCGATTCTTTTAAGAAAGAGATTTCTGGGGGAATTGAGTTTAGTTTATCATTTCCTCTTTCTTCGATAGGTTTTTCAAATAGTAGGATTGATATTATCAGAGATTACACTGAGGTTTCATATTGTTGCGAAGAAATAGCACCTTTTATTACGATTCGACATGCCGATATTGTTACAAGAGAGAAATATTACAAAGACTTTAAAATATCATGTAAAGCTAATGATATAGAATCATTAGCTGAAAGATTAGTATTCTTTGCTGAAATGTTACATGGAGAATCTCCAGAATACGATGATATTGATAGAATATGCTTCCTGGATGAGCTTTCTGAATTTGAGGAAACGTATTCAAAAAGAGAATTTGTTTTTCCAGATTTAATTAATAATTATTGGGCAAATCTAATTAACGGAGCATATTGGGAGTTTGCGTCAGAATATGAGGAATCAGAAAGTAAATTTTTCGCCAAAACTTATAGAAAATATCCAGAACATAGATACGGTTTCTGGAAAAGCCCCTTATCCAAAGATTTTAAAGAGCCAATATTCTTCTCAACTGAAAACTGGATTATTCCACCCAAAACACGCTTAATTGAATCCTTGATAATTTACTCAGGATTAGAACATAAATTAGTTTTAGAAGAAGCAGACAGAGTTGATTATAAAGGTCAAATTGTTTTATTAAGTAATTCAACAGCAGTCCGCTTTATTCAAGTAATTGATTTGATTAACTCAATAAAATGTACAGAAAGAGCCTTAATTCCTAAATACAATAAGAGTTCAAAAATTAAAGAAACCGATTTAAATAAAACTATTATACAGAATACTCTATTTGGAGAAGAAGTTCAACAAAAAAGAGTATATAAAAGGGTTAGATATAATGACAAAATCCAAATTGATTATTCAAAATTAAAATATAATCTTTCAGAATATGGTGATTTAGTAACAATAGAATACAACGATTATACTTATGTGTTCTTTTATAATGAGCCACTTAAATTTGATGAAATCAAAGACTTAAATTCTCATTTACATCCTGCATTTTCAAAAACACAGAAATTAATTGAGAATTCAATAACTGGGACCTGTGATTGGACAAAATTAGATGATGATTCATTTGAGGAACTATGTTATGACATTTTGTTTTGTCACCCACATTTCGATTCTACAACAATAAAGAAAATGGGGAAATCAAAGTCGAGAGATGGAGGACGTGATATTACGATAAAAACGAGGAGGACTCCTACCCAAGAACCATCGCTTTACATTTTTCAATGTAAGTTTCTGTCAGAGAAAACATCATTATCGACTTCTAAATTACCAAATGCAGGTAATGTAATAATGCAATTTGGAGCAAAAGGATACGGCGTTTTTACAACGACCGTAATTGATTCAACTTTATATGACATGTTAGATGGATTTACTCGCAACTTGCAAATTGACACGTCACACAATTGGTCAAAATATGAACTTGAAAGACACCTAAATAAAAATATGATGATTAAGGATAAATATTTTAAATAATAACTGCGCATAATAAATTGTATATGGCAGGCGGGGGTTTAACGGTCTGACAAGTCAGACCTTCTGCTCACTTTTCTGCGGTCTAACAGGATTTCTCTTCGAAATCCCGCCCGACCACATACAAGTGACCGTTAAGGGCAAATGTAAGTGCACCACGACAAACTGATACGATAACGATAAAATTGAAATAAGAATGGATTTAGCTCTTTGATAGGTCAATGCAAACTTGAGGGAATTTATTTTGTTTTTTTCTACCACCCGCAAAAGACAAAGAAACCCCAACCCACCTTGCACATATTGCCAAAGCCCCAAGTGCCAACGCTGCAACCAAAGCTTTGCCAAAAAGTGCAATTTTGCTTTCGCACCACCTTAATTTTTTTATCTTTGTACCATGTGGAATAAGAATGATATAAAATACTTTAGGGCGGTTTTATTGAAGTGGTTTACCACTAATAAACGTGATTTTCCATGGAGAAAGGATGGAATATCAAACTATGAGTTAATTTTCAGTGAAATCTTACTACAAAGGACAAAAGCCGAGACCGTTGCAAAGTATTATGATTCCTTTTTTAAAAAATTCCCAGATTGGGATAAGTTGATTTTAGCGACCGACAAGGAACTGGAAGTAATATTTAAATCACTTGGATTACATACTCAAAGAGTTGGTAGAATTAGGAAAATTATTGAAGAATATAAATTAAAAAATGGCATTTTACCTCAAAACAAAGATGAGTTACAAGAATCTAGTTTTGCTTCATTATATATTTCAAATGCGTATGAATTATTTGTTTTGAAAAATAAAGCAGCACTACTTGATGTTAATATGTCAAGAGTGTTAAGCCGTTTTTTCTATCCTAAAGAATTTAAAGATGTAAGACATGATAAACTAATTCAAGAATTAGCTTATAATGTTATAAATGTTAAAGAATGTAAAGAGTTAAACTGGGCAATTCTTGATTTTTCCGCACTTATATGTAAAGCCAAAAATCCAAAGTGCAACGAATGTAAATTAAGTTCAAAATGTAGTTTTTTTGAGTTGACAAATAAAAATAAAGAAACAATTGAGGAGCCTCAATTAAATATTAAATATGATTCTGAAATACCTATGAACCCTGACAAACCTTTAAAAGTTGTATCGTTGTTTTCAGGTTGTGGTGGAATGGATTTGGGATTTGAAGGAGATTTTATTGTTCATAAGGATTCTGTAAATGAAAAATTAAATCCAGATTTTATTTCCGAACGACTTGATAATGATTTTGTAAAATTAAAACCTACTAAGTTTCAAACTGTTTTTGCCAATGATATTTTACAAGAAGCCAGAAATGCATGGGTAAATTATTTTAAAAAAAGAAACTATTCGTCTGAAGTTTACCATGTTGAAAGCATTGTTGATTTAGTAAAAATGCATCGAGATGGTTATAAAGTATTTCCTGATAATGTTGATATTGTTACAGGTGGTTTTCCATGCCAAGATTTCAGTGTAGCAGGGAAACGTAACGGATTTAATTCACATAAAGACCATAATGGAAAAATTAAAGCAGACATTCCTTCTTTAGAAACTCGCGGGCAACTTTACATGTGGATGAAAGAAGTGATAGAACTTACTCAACCTAAGATTTTTATTGCTGAAAATGTTAAGGGCTTAGTAAATTTATCGAATGTCAAAGAAATTATTCAAAAAGATTTTTCGGCAATTAATGGTAACGGTTATCTTGTTTTAGACCCTTTAATTCTTCATGCAGCAAATTATGGTGTCCCTCAATCTCGTGAGAGAGTAATTTTTATTGGAATCAAAAAATCAGAGCTGACTCCTGCTGCATTAATCGAACTTAGCCAAGAAAAAATAAAAGAACAATATTATCCATTTCCTAAGCCTACACATTCATTTAATGCACAAGGAAAGGATTTGGCTGAGCCAGTTAGACTTAAAACAATATTTAAAAATTTGCTTGAACCTGAGTTTACAAATGACCCTTCACAAAAATATTTCTCAAAAGCAAAATTCATGGGTAAACATTGTCAAGGTCAAACCGAAGTAAATATGCAAGGTATTGGTCCTACAATTCGAGCTGAACACCATGGAAATATTGAATTTAGAAGACTTTCACTTGAGAATGGCGGAAAACAATTGGATGAGATAAAGAAAAAGAAGCTAAATCAAAGACGATTAACTCCTAGAGAATGTGCATTAATACAAACTTTTCCACCAGACTATGAATTTGTAATTCCTACAAATAGTTCAAGATTTTTTATTAGTGCATCAGCTGCATATAAAATAATTGGTAACGCAGTTCCTCCATTACTGGCATATCATATAGCGTACAGAATTGAATCGTTATGGAATTTATATTTTAAACAAGAATCAGATGGTAATATCATCCAATCCAGAACCCAACAAGCAGATATTTCAGTCATTGCTAGATAATACACTTCAAACACTTGACGTTGAATCAAAGAAAAATCAAGATAAGTACCTTGCTTTACTAGGAAATAAATTAGAAAACGTTGTTGCGGCTCATCAGATAAAACAGGTGGAGAGTTGAAATTCATTAAGCAAATATTAGTGAAACACGATAGATGAAAAATGCAATATCATTGATCCCTCTGAACACGGCCCTAAACGCCTTGATTTTTCCATTGAAATTTTCAGCC
>JAHIUX010000017.1 GCA_018816765.1 Bacteroidota bacterium | reverse complement strand
TGACAAATCGTTTTAGCAAAGAAGTAATCCATGAACTTGGCCACTCCTATGGGTTAATTCATTGCCTTACACACCGTTGTGTGATGCAATCGAGTACCTATGTGGAAGACATTGACCAGAAATTACCCAGTTTGTGCCATGACTGTAAAAAGACACTTGGCCTGGCCTGATGCTTATTGCCTCCTATGTTCAAAAGGCCCTTTAATGCGTCTGTTCATGATCAATGAATTATCCAAAAGTAAATGATGTATCATTGTGAACAACAAATCATTTCTTTACCTTTGCAACATCTGCTGTTAACAAAAAAACAGATATAATATACTTACCATTAACAAGTTACAAATTTTACTGGAATGAAAAAAACTGCTTTGAACCAAATGCACCACGACATGGGAGGCAAAATGGTTCCGTTTGCCGGTTACGAGATGCCTGTTCAGTTTGAGGGCATTAATGTTGAACATGAAACAGCGCGTCTCGCCCTGGGTGTTTTCGATGTGTCGCATATGGGCGAATTCTGGGTCGAGGGACCAGATGCCTTTGAACTCGTTCAGCGCCTCACAACCAACGATGTTGCGGCATTGTATGAAGGCAAGGTGCAGTACACCTGCTTCCCCAACGGTAAAGGTGGTATTGTGGACGATTTGCTTGTGTATAAATTCAGTGATACAAAGTACCTGTTGGTGGTTAATGCAGCAAACATCGACAAGGATTGGGCATGGGTGAACGCCAACAACACCCGCGGTGTGAAACTGACAAATGCTTCTGATGCCACCTCACAGCTTGCCGTTCAGGGACCTAAAGCCCTTGAGGCCATGCAGGCTTTGACAAGCGAAACCATCACCGATATGGAATATTACACCTTTAAGGTGTTGGAATTTGCCGGAGTGAAAAACGTGCTGTTTTCCACGACAGGTTATACCGGCGCAGGCGGATGCGAAATTTATTTTGAACATGCCGATGCTGAAAAAATCTACAAGGCAGTGTTGGAAGCCGGCAAGCCTTTCGGCATTAAACCCATCGGACTTGCCGCCCGCGATACCCTCAGGCTCGAAATGGGTTTCTGCCTGTATGGAAACGACATCAATGACACCACCTCACCCATCGAAGCTGGATTGGGCTGGATTACCAAATTTGTTGAAAATAACCCATTTACCGATAGGGCGCTGCTCGAAAAGCAAAAGGCAGAAGGCGTTGATAAAATGCTGAAAGCCTTTGAACTGACCGACAAAGGTATCCCAAGACAACATTATGAAATTTGCGATGCCGCCGGTTATACCATTGGCGAAGTGACCTCCGGAACCATGTCGCCGATGCTGAAAAAGGGCATTGGTATGGGCTATGTACCTAAATCACATAGCAAACTTGGAACCGAAATCTTCATCAAGGTCAGGGATAAACTTGTTCCTGCTGTCATCGTCAAATTGCCTTTTTACAAAGGATAAATATAACATTTTGCCAAGGTTATGACCGTGATAATGTGCTCATTATCACGGTTTTTAATTTGGTTTCATCGATATGTGAATTGCACCAGACAAAAACAGACCTGTTTTCTGTAGTTTTGTGGTTCAAAAAAACAATATGCACAACGACCAGATTGATCAATTTTTATGGCAAACAGAACAGTTTGCTGATATACGGATATTGCGCTACAGGGTAGAAGGCTTCGAAAACCTGAGCATACAACAAAAAACCTTTGCTTATTACCTTTACCATGCTGCACTGGCAGGCCGCGACATCATTTATGACCAGCATTTCAAATACAACCTTCTGATCAGAAAAACCCTTGAAGCAGTGATCGGCCATTACCATGGCGACAAGTCTGGTTCCGACTGGGAGGAGTTTATGCTGTTCACCAAGCGCGTTTGGTTTTCCAATGGCATTCATCACCACAATTCGATGGAAAAGATGAAGCCGGGCTTTACACCCGAATACCTCGGCAAACTCATCGATGGTGTGCCTGAATTACACCTTCCACTGATCAAAGACCAATCGGTTGAGGAGTTTAAATCGTTTTTAACTGACTTGCTTTTTGACCCTACAATTGCGCCAAAAAGGGTGGTTCAGGATCATGGAACCGACCTCGTAGCTGCTTCTGCCTGTAACTTTTATGAAAACATTACCCAGTCTGAAGCAGAATTATTTTACAGTAAGCTGGTCGACACCGCTGATGACCAGCCTGTTTCGGTTGGATTGAACAGCAAGCTGATCAAAAAAGATGGCGTGATCCGTGAAAAGCGGTATCATATTGATGGCATGTATGGAAAAGCCATCCGCAAAATTGTCATGTGGCTCGAGAAAGCAAAACCTTTTGCTGAAACTGAACTGCAACGAGAAAGCATCGAAAAACTTGTCCGCTTTTACGAGACAGGAAACCTGCGCATTTTCGATGATTACAGCATCAGTTGGGTAAAAGATACTGTGCCAGCAATCGACTTCGTCAATGGGTTCATCGAAGTTTACGGCGATCCGCTTGGCTATCATGGTGCCTGGCAGTCAATGCTTTCGATCAGGGATGAAGCAATGAGCAAGCGCTTTGGTATCATCAGTGACATGGCAGCATGGTTCGAGGAACATTCGCCCATCGATGCAGCGTTCAAACGTGCGGAAGCCGAAGGAGTAAGCTACAAAATCATTCAGGTGCTGACCCAGTCAGGAGATAATGCCCCATCATCGGCAATCGGTGTAAACCTTCCGAATGCAGATTGGATAAGGTCGACTTATGGTTCAAAATCTGTTTCCCTGGGCAATATTGAAGATGCTTACGACATGGCATCGAAATCAAGTGGGACCATCGAAGAATTTTACTTACCTGAACAGCAGGACCGGGTAAGACAATACGGGGCCATTGCTTCAAAAATTCACACCGGCCTGCACGAAGTTATCGGGCATGGCAGTGGTCGCATCCTGCCCGGCGTTGGCACACCGAAGGAGACGCTCAAAAGCTATTCGAACGCCCTTGAAGAAGCACGGGCTGACCTGGTTGCGCTTTATTTCATGACTGATCCGGTACTCATCGAAAAAGGCCTGATTGATGATGAAAATGTCGGCAAGGCTGAATACGACAGTTATATCCTCAATGGGATGATGCGCCAGCTTGTGCGCGTCGAACCAGGCCAGCAACTTGAAGAAGCCCATATGCGCAACAGGCAGTTGATCGCACAGTGGGTCTTTGAAAAAGGCAAGACTGATGCAGTGATAGAACAATGCACAATATATGGCAAAACTTTCTTTAAAATAAATGACTACCAGAAGCTAAGGGTGCTGTTTGGTGCCTTGCTTACAGAGGTGCAGCGGATCAAATCGACCGGTGATTATGAAGCCGGAAGAGACCTTGTTGAAACCTATGGTGTAAAAGTAGACAAGGACCTGCACATTGAGGTGCTTGAGCGATGGAATAAACTGGGAATTGCACCATTTGCAGGGTTTATCCAGCCGATGCTGCAAGCCGATATGCAGGAGCAAACCATCCATGATGTCAGGGTTAACTACCCAGATGATTTTACCACACAGATGATGTATTATGCTCATCACTATGCTAATTTGCCGGTGATCAACGATTAAGATCATCCGGCGCAAATTTCCATTTTTTCTAAGAAAATACGAAGTAAACGGGTCGTTTTTGCTGTGATTTCCGCTGCAATGAGTAACTTTGCGGCAATGAATTTCATTAATTATTATCAAACGAAACCATAACAATGAAAAAGTTTACTTCGATCATCCTGTTAATGCTTGCATTTGTCTGGATGAAACCACTCGTCGCCCAGGGACAATACAAGGTCATCAGGGGTGAGCGTCCTCCAGTTGATTACAGCAAACTCACTGCTGATTCCTATGTAAAAGGCGTGTTGAAAATCAAGTTTGCCGACAACATCAGCCGGGGATACAATGATTTGAAAGCTAAGGTCAATGAAGCAGGAACAGTTGAATTTGGTATTGCAGCGGTTGACGCATTAAATGCGCGTTTTGAGGCCAGCAGTGTTGTGCAGGATTATGCAGCCATTTCAGTTGGATCAGCCTATGAACAAAGGCATATTGCATGGGGATTTCACCTTTGGTACACCTTGCATGTCGACGAATCAAGCGACATTTTCAGCCTGGCTGCAGCCTATGCGGCTTTGCCGGAAATTGCCGTTGCTGAACCGGAGTTTAAAAAAGAACTCATTGGCACGGTCACACCTTACGAACCTTCAGCAGATGCCGTTAATACAGATGGCGATAAATCGGCCAACTGGGTGCCTAATGACCCCCGTTATGCTGATCAGTGGCATTACAACAACACCGGAGCAAACGGCGGAACACCCGATGCCGACATCGACCTGCCTGAAGCATGGGAAATGGAAACCGGTGATACCAATGTGATCGTAGCCGTCATTGACCAGGGTATTCAGTTTAACCATGTTGACCTGGTTGCCAATATGTGGTCGGGGATTGGATGGAATTTTGTTACAAACACATCCAACATCACTCCTGGTGACCACGGTTGCCACACTTCAGGAACCATTGGTGCAGTATCGAACAATAGTATCGGTGTTTCCGGTGTTGCCGGAGGTACAGGAACCGGCAACGGGGTAAGGCTGATGTCATGTCAGGTGTTTTCAAGCTCAAACAGCGGCGGATTTGCACAGGCACCAATCTGGGCAGCCGACCGTGGTGCAGCAATCTCACAAAACAGCTGGGGATATACCAATATGGGTGCATATAACCAGGATGTGCTCGACGCCATTGACTATTTCAGTGTCAACGGTGGTGGCGATGCCATGGTTGGCGGAGGAATCACCATTTTTGCCGCTGGAAACAGCAATTCAGATGGCGCATGGTATCCGGGCTATTATTCAGTAACAATGGCCGTTGCAGGTACAAACAACCAGGACAAGAAGTCGTGGTATTCAAATTATGGCACCTGGGTCGATATTTCGGCGCCCGGTGGCGAAACCACTTCAGTGAAAGGTGTTCTCAGTTGCATGACGAACAATGGATATGGATATATGGAAGGCACTTCAATGGCTTGTCCGCACGTTTCAGGTGTTGCAGCCCTCATTATTTCCAAAGCTTATGGCACCATGACACCTGATCAGGTGTGGGATGCCCTTGTAAATACAGTTGATGACCATTATGGTGTTAACCCCGGCTTTATCGGTAAACTTGGCTCCGGCAGGCTGAACGCCGCCAATGCGCTGGCTTCACTGAAAGATATTCAAGCTCCTACCAACCTTACTGCAGCTGTTGATCAGGCCACAGGAATGGCTACCCTCAACTGGGTGCACAACCAGGGCAATGGGTTCCAATACTACAAAATATACCGCGATGGGGAATTCATCGACAATACCGTCACGAAAACATTTCAGGATCAGCTCACTGATTATGGATATTATACCTACGCTGTTACTGCTTATTACGGTGGAACCGATGAGTCGGATTCAGCAGTCAAAACCACACAATATGGTTCAGCCCAAATGGTGTTGAGCAACGATACCCTTACCCATGAGCAATACATGGAACAAACAGTTACCGAAGATTTCATTATCTGGAACACCGGCGTGTTGCCACTCGATTACAGGCTGAGCACTTTTGGACTGACAAACCAGGCAGATGAGCTTAATTCGGGCAGCTGGTTTAATTATGAACCAACAGAAGGAACAGTTGCTGTCGGGGATTCGGCCATCGTGGTGTTGACCTATAATTCAACAGGCCTTGACCTCGGTACGTACTCGAAGAATTTTATTGTACGCTCAAACGACCTCAACAATGCCGTAAAAAGCATTCCGGTAACAATGAACGTGGTTGAACGTCACCCGTTGCAAATCACGGTAAGCATCAGCGAAACAGAAGTGTGCGTTGGAGAAACTGTGCAGTTGGGGGTTGAAGCCATCGATGGCTCCGGAAATTATACATTCAGCTGGACATCGATGCCTGAAGGCTTTGTTTCCTTTGAACAGAATCCACAGGTTATACCGATGGAAACAACAACCTATTATGTTACCGTTTCAGATGGTGAGGACGAACTCGTTGGTGAAGTTTCAGTAACGGTTTATCCTTACCCCGTTGTTGACCTTGGTACTGATCAGGCATACTGCGGCGAAGAGGCTGTTACACTTGATGCCGGCAACGAAGGCATGAGCTATTTGTGGTCGACAGGTGCTACCACCCAGAGCATCAATGTGACTCAGGCTGAGTTTGGCTTCGGATCGCACGATTTCTGGGTTGCCGTTTCAGGTCCAATCGGTTGTGCAAGTGGCGATACAGTTGCCGTGAAATACAATGCATTTCCTCCTGTTGCCGTGCTCGACCGCGACACCCTGCTATGCGGCTCGGAACATTGGGAAATTGTACCCAGCGAAACCGCTTTTGCAATGCTTTGGTCAAATGGTGCTACAACAAATACCATTACTGTTGATACCATTGGATTTGGTTATGGTGTTCAGACCTATTATGTTGACCTTACTTCTGAAGATGGCTGCACCACCCGTTCGGGCGAAGTTGCCATTGAGTTTGTCGACTGTACAGGCTTGCATGAGAACAATGCCACAATCACCATCAATGCGTATCCGAACCCTGCCAGCGGCGCATTTGAACTGACTATAGGCAGCCAGTCGCAGGCTGATGCCCGGTTGCAGTTATTTAACGCATTTGGAAATTTGGTTACTGAACAAACACTGAAGGCAAACCAAAAACAGCTGGTTAATATCAATGGCCAGGCTGCTGGAGTGTACACACTTGTTGTAAAACAAGGTGTCAATATACGTACACAAAAACTGATTATCAGGTAATAAGGGTGTAATTCCATACAAATAAAAGGCTTTCCACGAGGAAGGCCTTTTTTTTATGACGCTTCCCTAAAACCAGAATTTGTGTCATGGAGCCTGAAAATAATTTGTTTTTTGAATTCAGCCTGGATATTCCCTACTTTTGTGTTTACTGAGTATACATCAATATTGATTGCAATGCAACAGCTATTTACCTTAAAAACGGTCCTGAAATCCGTGGGCATTTGTGCCTTTCTCCTGGCGCATACCAGCCTTCTGCAGGCACAGGGAAACCTTGTGATAACTGAAAACAGCACCCAGGAAGAGGCCATCCAGATGATACAAGATGTTTTTGTGGGCAGCGATATGCAGATATTTAATGCAACATATTTGGGTAAACCATATTCCAGTGGGCGGTTTACGGGTGATGCAGGTATCGGGTTTACAAATGGTTTTTTGCTGACCACCGGAAGGGCTACCAATGCCTTGGGACCAAACAATGAATCTGGTATATCTGCTATATCAGATTCAGGTAGTGACCCGGATGTGGCACAAATTGCTGGCGGACCATCATTTGATGCTTGCGGAATTGAGTTCGACTTTATTCCCGAAACTGACCACATTAGTTTTCGTTATGTCTTTGCTTCTGAAGAATACCCTGAATACGCACCGCCAACACCAAGTGCTTTCAACGATATTTTCGGGTTTTTTATCTCAGGTCCCGGAATCGACGGGCCTTTCCTTAATAATGCCCGAAATGTGGCCCTTTTACCAGGTTCTGTAACCTATGTGTCAATCAATTCAGTGAATCCGGTGGTCAATCCTGATTATTTTATTCAGAATTATGATCCGGTGATTAACCAGAATATCCAGTATGATGGCTATACCATCCTATTCATTGCAAATGCAACAGTAATTCCGAATGAACTTTACCACATTAAACTTGTCATTTCTGACATTGCTGATCCAGCCTATGATTCAGGCCTCTTTTTCGAGGCAAATAGTTTCACCGATCAGGATGCCACAGCCATCACCGGGAGACCTGAAGACATTCGTTTAAGCGTGTCACCCAATCCTGGCTCAGGCCTTTTGCGCCTTAATGTGCATAGCGCTAATTCGCAGCCAACCAGGGTTGTGGTGTTAAATGCTGTGGGCCAGCAAGTGATTGACCGAGTGGTGTCTCCGAATACCGAAGCAGTATTGGATATGCAGCAGCAGCCTACCGGTATGTACACACTCATCGTGCGCCAGGGAGATCAGGTGTCGCGCCGGAAACTGATCATCAGCAAGTAAAATAATATTGATAAAAAAAGCCCCGGCAGGATTTCCAGCCGGGGCTTTTTTTTTCGCTGAGCATCCATCAGATGGCTTCAGTAACAACGACCTTGGCCAACAGGTCAGCGTAAGGTATCACCAGCAATTTGCGTCCTTCGTAATCAACTTCTGTACCTGCATACTTTTTGAATAAAACGGAATCACCAATGACGATTCCGGGATTTTCGATATGCCCGATGGCAACTACTTTGGCAAGCTGAGGTTTTTCCTTTGCTGTGTCAGGAATAATGATTCCTGAAGCAGTCTTCTGCTCAGCCTTGTCGTTAGTGAGATCAAGGATGACATGTTCATTTAATGGTTGTAACTCTTTCATGATGAATGTATTTAATTGTTTGTGTGTTGTTGAATTCCCAGAAGTGAATTGATGCGGTTGCGGTCGAAGCCCACAACAACTTCACCTTCAATATTTGTCTGTGGCACACCCTGTTGGCCGCTCCGGCGCACCATCTCTTCGGCCGCTGACTGATTCCGCGAAACATCGATTTCGGTGAACCGAACCTGCTGCGATTTCAGGTAATTTTTCAAGGTTGTGCACCATGAACAGCTCGGAGTGGTGTACACTGTAACATGCTTTTGTTTTTGACCACTTGCTGCTGCCTGTGCATGGTAGAGTGCATCCTGGAACAGGCCGATGTAAAATGAAGGATCATTGCATCCCTTGATCACGTTGGAATATTCTGTTCCTTCGAAAATCAGTAATGAAGGAACGGTACTGATGTCAAAGTGTGTGTGAATGTCTCTGACCTCATTGACATCGGCGAGCATTACCTGAAACTTTTCGGAGGAGGCGGCCGCTTTATTCAAATTTGCCAGGCTGCATTCACTGGCTTCCGAACCTGATTTGTACAGCAAAACATAGCTCTTTTCTCCTGGCTTAAGTTGAGATGCAAGCTCACTGTATGATTGAATTGTTTTAATTGGCATAATGAAGGTTTTTCATGGGGCTAATCAAAAGCTGTGCCAATAGGGTGGCGTCATACCATATTTGGTGTTGGGGTGACAATATTGCAGGCAGACGTGTGAAATCCCGGCAATGGGGAAATTGCTAATAAATATACGGAAGCAGGCGCCAGCTTTTCTCCATATATGCGGCATATCCTTCGAACTTAAGCATCAGCTGTTTTTCTTCGAAATGCAGTTTAACTACCAGGTCAATCAACAGGACAATCACCGCGATGAGGCGTGGCCAGGTGAAATGGTCGAAAACGAGTGGGGCTACCACCAGCAACTGCGCCAGGTACATCGGATGCCTGAGCATACTGTACACGCCATTGGTGACTAACACGCCATCAGTTTTTGGTAGTGGTGCAATGTTGAAATTACCAATTTTCATGGTTAAAATTGCCACAACACCCAGAAACAAACCAGCAACTTCAACCAGCATCCCGTTGATTGATGGAGCCAGCCAGGGTCCGCTGATCATGATATACATCAGGCTGCTCAGCTGTAAAAAAACAAAAATATATGCAGGAATCTTTTTGCTCATAACCGTAAAAATAACTCCCGGCCTGCCGGTATTCCTTTGACACCGGCAACCAGGCAAGTAGTGAGTTATTTGGGCCGGGAGTCATCACAAAAATAAGGCATTCCTAATCAAATCAGCATATCAATGGCAAAGAATTGAAAATTCTTTTTGCAAGGATATCCTGTCAGTAAGCAAACGCTTGCTGCAGACCCGAACTTACAAAACAGTTGTAGTTTTGGTCCTTAGGAGCGATGTGCTACCCCGGCCCGGGCGTTTTGTTTTAACTCATTCTAAATTACCCGAAAACAAGGTATTTAAACAGATAAATCACTGCTTTCCTGTTAAATTTGCTGGGTAGTACACAAGTGATTATTCAACAAAACACCCATGATGACAACAACAGCATCAGCAGGAAACAAGGGCACCGATGTGAGGTCCGACTGCCATATTGCGATTGAATTAATGCAGGGAGGTGGTCGCGTGCTGAACCTCAATAGCAAAGTTGAACGGATATTTGGTCATGCCATCAGGACGCAAATTCACGCAATCCTCGATTTTTACAGTGTCGATCATGCCAAAATCGATGTAGAAGATTCCGGCGCCCTGCCACTTGTCATCGCCGCACGCATGGAGGCAGTTTTGAGGAAACTCATGCGAACCGACAAGGAGTACCTGCCTGAAATGCTTTCGCAGAACCGGGAGGAAACACGCCGCGACCGGCACCGTTTTTCGAGGCTTTACCTGCCCGGCAACAGTCCGAAACTCATGCTCAATGCCGGAATTCATTATCCTGACGGCATTATCCTCGACCTTGAGGATTCTGTTGCACCGGATAAAAAATATGAGGCCGCTTTTCTGGTAAGGAATGCCCTGAGGGCCGTTGATTATTATGGCGCTGAGCGCATGGTGCGCATCAACCAGGTGCCACTTGGACTAAACGATATACCTTTTGTTGCTGCCCATGGTGTAAACCTGATCCTTGTGCCCAAGGTTGAACACCCGGATCAGATCAGGCAGGTCAACGAGAAAATTGAAGAAGTCAGAAAGACGGCTGGTTTTTCCAATCAAATCTGGCTAATGCCAATCATTGAAAGTGCCCTGGGCGTGG
Organism: Bacteroidota bacterium; assembly: GCA_018816765.1. Taxonomy (GTDB): domain Bacteria; phylum Bacteroidota; class Bacteroidia; order Bacteroidales; family F082; genus UBA6192. The sequence goes on along the minus strand of JAHIUX010000017.1, from coordinate 11,345 downwards.
TCAACGCCTACGCGATAGCAACGGCAGCACCCAATGTTGTGGCCATGGCAATCGGCCTTGAAGATTACACAGCTGATATTGGCGCCCGCAGGACCAACGAAGCCTGGGAGTCATTTTACGCACGCACCACGGTGGTCAACGCTGCCCGTGCTGCCGGAATACAACCCATCGACTCTGTTTTCTCCGATGTGGGTGATATGGAAGCCCTGGCCAACAATGTAAAAGCATCCAAATCACTGGGTTTTGATGGCATGGGATGCATACATCCACGGCAGATTGCGGTGATTCATGAGCATTTTGCACCTGATCAGGCCGAAATTGAAAAAGCAAAGAAAATTGTGCTGGCTTTCGAAGAAGCTACGCGAAAAGGCCTTGGAGTAGTAAGCCTTGGAACAAAAATGATTGATCCACCCGTGGTGAAACGCGCCTTGAAAACTATTCAACTGGCCGTGGGCCGTGGAAAACTCGACGCCAACTGGATGGAACAGGCTCAGCAACAGGCATAAACCCATTAAACTGAAAGCAATGAAAAAATACGATAACCTTGTTACCAATGCCCTGGGCCGTGTTGTGCCTGAAATCATCAACGGCGAGAAACATGTTCCGTTCATGGGCGTAGGAAAATATAAACCTGAAGGGCGAAAGCATGCTCCAACGATTGCCAGCTGTGCAGATTATCCTGCAGATGGCAACAAGCTCATTGGAAGCCTTAAGGAAGCCCTTGTAAAAGCTGGTCTGAGGGATGGAATGACCATTTCGACACACCACCATTTTCGCGACGGCGACCTGATTGCCAACCAGATTTTCGACATTGCCCATGAGCTGGGAGTGAAAAACCTGCGGTGGTTCCCGTCGGCTTCTTTTTCCTGTCACAAAGTCCTCATCAAATACCTCGAAGACGGAACCATCCACCACATCGAAGGAAGTATGAACGGGCCCCTGGGCAAGTTCTGCTCCGAAGGTAAAATGGCAGGAGTGGGTATACTTCGCTCACATGGCGGACGTTATCAATCGGTACAGGATGGCGAAGTGAAAATCGATATTGCAGTCATCGCAGCGCCCACTGCCGATGCGTTTGGAAATGCAAATGGGGTGCAAGGCAGTGCTGCCTGCGGTTCGCTTGGCTTTGCCCTTGCCGATTCACAATACGCTGAGAAGGTCATTGTGGTTACAGATAACCTTGTGCCTTTTCCTTGTATTCCCTGGCAAATTCATGGAAATTTTGTTGATTATACCGTGCTTGTGGATAAGGTTGGCTTGCCCGAAAAAATCGTTTCCGGAACCACCCAGGTAACAAAAAGCCCCGACAGGCTGCTGTTGGCCGATTTAACCGCACAGCTGTGTGAAGAAGCGGGCCTCATCTATGATGGCTTTTCCTATCAGGCAGGTGCCGGTGGAACCGCCTTGTCGATCGGTATTTATTTCAGTGAAATTTTGAAGCGAAACAACTGGAAAGCCAGGTTTATCCGCGCCGGCAGCAACAAATATCCTGTTGCGATGCTCGAGGAAGGCCTTGTCGATTATATCCTTGACGGACAAACCTTTGATATGGAAGGCGTCAGGTCAATGCGCGATAACCCGAACCATGTTGGCACTTCACCTTTTACTTCTTACAATTATCACGGCAAAGGCAATTTTGCCAGCATGATTGACGTGGTAATCTTAGGAGCAACTGAAGTAGATGTAAATTTTAATGCCAATGTTGTTACCCACACCGATGGTTATTTGCTTCATGGCATTGGTGGATGGCAAAACTGCTTGTTTGGCAGGACAGTGATCCTTCCCATACCCCTTTTCCGCGACCGAATTCCGGTCATCCTCGATGAGGTAACAACCATTTGCGGACCGGGAGAATTGATTGATGTGATTGTGACTGAGCGGGGCATAGCCATCAATCCGCGAAGGACTGACCTGATAGATAAGCTGAAAGACAGCAAATTACCTATTAAATCAATTCAGGAACTGAAAACAGAGGCTGAGGCCATTTGCGGTAAGCCTGAAAAAGCTCGGATAAGCGACGAAATTGTTGCAGCCATCAAGTGGGTCGACGGAACCATCATCGATGTGGTAAGAAAAGTGTATTGAACAGTTTACAGAACTGTATGAGGCAGGGGTGGTGGTGACAAATATAGCCAGGTTAGTGGAATAAGCTGCTGAAATATTGCGTCTTATCAAACTAAAATACCTTTTGAGCGTAGCCGCCTCGGTGGAAATCAGTGTATGCTGCAGAATCTTTATTTAGATTATTTCTTACTTTTGCAAAAGAAACAAAATCACAACCTTTAATATCATTTCCACATGAAATATGATGTAATTGTTATAGGCAGCGGTCCGGGCGGATATGTTGCTGCCATCAGGGCTTCACAACTCGGAAAGAAAGTAGCTGTTGTTGAGAAAAGCGAAATTGGCGGCATCTGCCTGAATTGGGGTTGCATTCCGACAAAGGCATTGCTCAAAAGTGCGCAGGTGTTTAACTATATGAAACATGCCGCTGAATATGGCATCATTGCCGGCGCTGAGCCAAAGCCGGATTTCGAAGCAGTTGTTAAGCGTAGCCGTGGCGTTGCTGAAGGGATGAGCAAAGGTGTTCAGTTTTTGTTTAAGAAAAACAAGATTGAACTCATTGCTGGTTTCGGTGTGCTGAAGCCCGGAAAAAAAGTAGAAGTGACGGATGCAGACAATAAAAAAGCGGTATATGAAGCCGACCATATTATTTTGGCAACCGGCGCCCGTTCGCGCGAATTGCCAAACCTGAAAATTGACGGCAAACACATCATTGGATACCGTCAGGCCATGGTGCTGCCATCGCTTCCCAAGTCGATGGTTGTTGTTGGTTCAGGCGCAATTGGCTCGGAGTTTGCCTATTTCTATAATTCGATGGGTGTTGATGTAACGCTGGTTGAGTTTCTTCCGGCTATCCTGCCAATTGAGGACGAGGAAGTTTCGAAACAGCTCGAACGCTCGTTTAAAAAGGCAAAGATGAAAGTCATGACCAGCGCATCAGTCGAAAAAGTTGATGTGGTTGACGGATTATGCAAGGTGACAATTAAAACCAAAAAAGGTGAAGAACTCGTCAATGCCGACATCGTGCTTTCAGCAGTGGGCATCGCCACGAACCTCGAAGGCATTGGCCTTGAGGAAACAGGGGTTGCTACTGAAAAAGGCAAGGTGCTTGTTGATGATTATTACCGCACCAATGTTGAGGGTGTTTATGCCATCGGCGACATTGTTCACGGTCCAGCTCTGGCACATACTGCATCTCATGAGGGAATTACCTGTGTTGAGGCTTTCTGCGGGCTGCATCCCGAACCACTCGATTATGGCAATATTCCATCCTGTACATACACAAATCCTGAAGTTGCTTCTGTTGGCATGACAGAGAAACAAGCCATCGAAGCCGGTTATGAGATCAAGGTGGGTAAATTCCCTTTCTCTGCCTCAGGGAAAGCCAGTGCGGCAGGCAATAAAGATGGCTTTGTGAAGGTGATCTTCGATGCCAAATATGGTGAGTGGCTTGGATGCCACATGATTGGTGACAATGTGACCGAAATGATCGCCGAAGCAGTTGCTGCGCGGAAACTCGAAACAACAGGACACGAAATCATCAAAACCATCCATCCGCACCCGACCATGTCTGAAGCCATCATGGAAGCTGCTGCTGATGCTTACGGTGAAGTTATTCACCTGTAGTAGCGGGCAATTTGGCACGAATAATGGAGAAACTGACACCGTTAAACAATCGCCGTTATGGAAATTATCGAAACCAAAATTCCTGACCTGTACATCGTAAAACCCGTTGTGTTTGAAGATAACAGGGGATATTTTTTTGAATCCTACAACAAGGAAAAGTTTCTGCGGAAAGGCATCGACCAGAATTTTGTGCAGGACAACGAATCGAAATCCATGAAGCATGTGTTGCGTGGACTCCATTTCCAGGCACCACCATATGCACAGGGAAAACTGGTCAGGGTGATGAAAGGTGCTGTGCTCGACGTGGCGGTTGATATCAGAACCAACTCACGCACATACGGTCAGTGGGCTTCAATCGAGTTAACCGAATCGAACAAGTGGATGTATTGGGTGCCACCGGGATTTGCCCATGGTTTTGTGACCCTTGAGGACAACACTGTATTTTTCTATAAATGTACCAATATGTACAATAAAGCCTCTGAAGGAAGCATACGCTGGAATGACCCGGATCTGAATATCGACTGGGGGATTACAGACCCGATCCTGTCGGAAAAAGACCAGCAATCGCCGCTTTTCAGGGATTTTGTAAGCCCGTTCTAAGGATTTTTTGTTGCCGACATGGCTTAGTTTGTAGTAGTTAACCTTGTTATTATCTGTCCTTAGCATACGCTTTGGTAAGTATGAAAAAAAATGTCCTGATTGCGGTTTTGGCAACCTTGCTGTTCACTACCTTGTTCTGGGTCTGGTATTACCATCCTGACAAGCAGCAGGTTACTTCTGGCCCAACAGGCACTCAGGTAGTTGCAAATGCAGATGTTGCCCTTAACAAGGTAGTCAGTATCGCACTTCCTGAAATGATTCAGTTTGCCGAAGCAGAAATACCTCTGGAGCTTTTTTATGCCCGCGAAAACCTTGAGCGTGAGCTTATTGTAAATACCTATTGGCATAGCTCCACGCTGATGCTGCTTAAGAGGGCCAACCGCTGGTTTCCTGAGATTGAACCGATATTGGCCGAGCACAATATCCCCGATGACTTTAAATTTCTTTGCATGATCGAGAGTAACCTTACCAATGCCCGATCACCTGCCGGTGCCGTTGGGTTTTGGCAGTTTCTTGATGGAACTGCAAAGGAATACGGCCTGGAAGTAAACAACGATGTGGACGAACGATACAATGTAACACTTGCCACAAAAGCTGCCTGCAGATACCTGAGAAAGTCGTACGAAAAATTCAATGACTGGGCATTGGTTGCCGCTTCTTATAATGCAGGACAGAAACGCATCAGTAATTTCATCGAAGACCAGGAAGTTAATTCCTATTTCGATATGCAGATGGCAGAGGAAACAGAGCGCTACCTGTACCGCATCCTGTCGATGAAACTGATTTTCAGCGAACCTGAAAAGTATGGTTTCTTTCCTGATGTGGAATCACTGTATCCGCCACTGAAATATACAGTTGTGAAGGTTGATTATGATATCAGAAACCTGACGGATTTTGCTGCTGGCTATGGTATTACCTACAAGCTACTCAAGTACTTTAATCCCTGGTTAAGGTCAAACAGGCTGATAGTCAGACAGGGAGCTGAGTATGAGATCAGGATTCCTGAAGGACAATACAACAACACCTACCGACGGCTGCGCCAAAAAGCCAGCCAACTCCAATAAAATTCTTTCCTTTGCAAAACAAATCACCTCAAGGCACAGAGGAAGCAAGGAATTGCCTGGCTAAGACATTACAAGGTACAGTTGAAAAGGACAAAAAGGAAAATATCATCATGAAATTGGGACGATCAATCATTACGTATTACCGCGCTGATGTGTCTGATTCAGCGTTATTATCATTCATGAAACATGAGTGATTTTCATTTGTCAGAGGATAAGTTCCTGGAGATTTCTGGTGCCAGGGTGCACAACCTGAAAAACATCGACCTCCGGATACCCCGAAACGAACTTGTAGTTGTAACGGGCTTAAGCGGCAGCGGAAAATCATCGCTGGCTTTCGATACCATTTACGCGGAAGGGCAGCGCCGGTATATGGAATCTTTTTCCGCCTACGCCCGACAGTTTATTGGCAATATGGAACGCCCCGACGTGGACAAGATCACCGGACTGAGCCCGGTCATTTCGATTGAACAAAAATCGGTGAACCGCAATCCGCGATCCACTGTAGGTACCATTACAGAGATTTATGATTTCCTTCGCCTGCTTTATGCCAGGGCATCTGACGCTTTTTCGTACACCTCAGGTGAAAAAATGGTGCGCTATTCCGAGGAGCAAGTCACCAGCCTGATCGCCGGGCAGTTTGCCGGCCGGCGTATCTATTTGCTTGCCCCGGTCGTAAGGGGACGAAAGGGACATTACCGCGAATTGTTTGAACAAATACGCCAGGCGGGTTTCTTGAAAGTAAGGGTTGATGGTGAGGTTAGGGAAATTGCTTTCGGCATGCAACTCGACCGCTATAAGGTGCACGATGTTGAAATAGTGATCGACCGTTTTCCAATGCCGGCAGACGGGACAACAGATCATCAGCGATTGACCCAGTCGGTGCAGGTAGCCATGAAACAGGGCAGGGGACTGATGCAGGTGCTCGACCAGGACACCAATGAGCTGCGCTACTTCAGTAAGTTGCTGATGTGTCCCGTTACAGGCCTCTCATACGATGAGCCCGAACCCAACACCTTTTCGTTTAATTCACCTTATGGCGCCTGCAGCAAATGCAATGGCCTGGGTGAAATATCGGAAATTGACTTGTCGAAAATCATTCCTGACCCTGCGATTAACATAAAAAACGGTGGACTTGCGCCACTTGGAGATTTTAAGAACAATTGGATTTTCAGTCAGATTGAGGCCATCGGACTTAAATTTGGCTTTACACTCAGTACAGCCATCAAGGATATTCCTGACGAGGCCATCGACGTTATTCTTTACGGATCAAACGAAACCTTTGAAGTAAAGAAAGAATACCTGGGCATTGTAAGCTCTTACACGCTCAACTTCGAAGGAATCATCAATTTCATCAACAACCAGAACAACGAAAACGCCAGTCCAGGAGTAAAACGCTGGGCTTCAAGCTTCATGAACCATATTACCTGTCCGGTTTGTGAAGGCTCCAGGTTGAAAAAGGAAGCTGGTTATTTTTTGATTGACGGAAAAAACATTGCCACATTGTCACGAATGGATATTACAAGCCTGGGAAAATGGATTGATGGTCTTCCTGAAAAATTGAGTGAACGTCAGTGGCTGATCGGTAAAGAAATTCTTGCTGAAATAAGCAAAAGAATTAACTTTCTGCTCGATGTAGGTATTGATTACCTGAATCTTAACCGCCCCGCCAACAGCCTTTCGGGGGGTGAGTCGCAGCGAATCAGGCTTGCCACACAAATCGGATCGCAACTCACCGGGGTGCTATATATCCTTGATGAGCCCAGTATTGGACTACATCAGCGCGATAACCACCGACTCATTGCATCGCTCAAACAGTTGCGCGATATTGGAAATTCAGTCATTGTGGTTGAACATGACAAGGATACCATCCTCGCGGCTGATCATGTAGTCGACATTGGACCTGGAGCAGGCATCCATGGTGGCTTTATCGTTGCCCAGGGAAAGCCAGGCGAAATGATCAATTGCAACAGCATCACCTGCGATTACCTGAGTGGCAGGCGGAAAATACTTGTACCTGAAAACAGGCGTAAAGGCCACAAAGGGAAAAAAATAGTTTTGTTTGGTGCCAGCGGGCACAACCTGAAAAACATTGACCTTGAATTGCCATTGGGCAAGATGATTTGTGTTACAGGCGTTTCAGGCAGCGGTAAATCAAGCCTGATCAATGAAACCCTTTACCCGATCCTGAGTGCCCACTTCTACAACTCGGTTCGCACCCCATTGCCCTATCAACGCATTGAAGGACTTGAGTTCATCGACAAGGTAATCGAGATTGACCAGTCACCGATTGGCCGCACGCCACGGTCAAACCCAGCTACCTACACCAAGGTCTTTGATGATATCCGCAAGCTTTTTGGCGAGTTGCCCGAATCAAAGATCAGGGGATACAAGCCAGGCCGCTTTTCGTTTAATGTGAAGGGTGGGCGTTGTGAAACCTGTAGCGGTGGAGGTGTGCGGATTATTGAGATGAATTTCCTGCCCGATGTGATGGTTGTTTGCGAAGAATGCAATGGTAAAAGATACAACCGCGAGACATTGGAAGTCAGGTACCGGGGCAAATCCATCAATGATGTGCTGAACCTGACCATTGATCAGGCTGTCGATTTTTTTGAAAACATACCCTTTATCGTTCACCGGATTAAAACACTGAAAGACGTCGGACTGGGCTACATCAGTCTGGGGCAACCCTCAACAACCATTTCGGGAGGCGAAGCGCAACGCGTGAAGCTGGCTGGAGAACTTGCCAAGAAAGATACAGGAAAAACCCTATACATCCTCGATGAACCAACAACCGGGCTTCATTTTGAAGACGTCAGGGTTTTGCTTGACATGCTGAATAAACTCGTCGAGAAAGGCAATACTGTGCTGGTGATCGAGCACAATATGGAAGTGATCAAAATGGCCGACCACATCATCGACCTGGGCCCTGAAGGAGGCGAACAGGGTGGAACAATCTGGTGTTCAGGCACGCCCGAAGAAGTGAGCCAACACCCCCGGAGTTACACTGCCAGATACCTGAAAGAGGAATTGGCAAACTCACTTGAGATTACACCCCGGTAAGCCTGTCAAGGTTTGCGTCACCAGGAAATCGGGCCTGATGCGTCTTCGTTTTTTTTAATCATTTCTTTTGTTACTTAAAACTTAAGTTTTACTTTTATGCAGTTAAAACACGTGAACTTTTCCATTTACTGATTGCAAAAACTTACTTAATATGATTGACCTTTCATGCTCTTATCTTGGCTTACAACTGAAAAGCCCAATTATCGCTGCAAGCTCCGGATTTACTGATACAGTGCATAAGATTGAACAGCTCGAAAAACACGGTGTAGGCGCTGTTGTGCTTAAATCAATCTTCGAAGAGGAAATTACGCTTGAGTACGAAAAGGCCTTGAGAGACGAAGCTGACAAAACAGGTCGCGAAGAGTTTCTCGATTACCTCGATGTGCGCATCAGGCATGAGAACCTGACGAAATACATTACCCTCATCAAGGAAGCCAAAGCCAGCGTTCAGATTCCCATCATCGCTTCGATCAACTGCAGGTCGTCGCACGAATGGATGAGCTTTGCCAAAGAAATTGAAAATGCCGGAGCAGATGCCCTCGAATTGAATATTTTCATTCTGCCATCCAATATTCAGCACTCAAGCGAAGACAATGAGCGCCTGTATTTTGAAATTGTGAAGTTCGTAAAGGCTAAAATCAATATCCCTGTCGTACTTAAAATCAGTTTCTATTTCTCGAACCTTGCCCAGGTTGTACGCGACTTATCGTTTTCAGGCATCAAGGGCCTGGTATTGTTCAATCGGTTTTATAGTCCTGATATTGATATAGATAAACTGGAAGTTACTCCTTCAAATGTGCTAAGCCAGCCAGGAGAAATTGCGATGCCATTGCGTTGGATCTCGATGATGTATGGCAGGGTGGGTTGCGACCTTTCCGCTTCAACAGGAGTTGCTGATGGAAAAGCCGTTGTCAAGTTGCTGCTTGCAGGTGCGACAACAGTGCAGGTTGCCAGTGCCTTGTACAGGCATGGTATGGGATATATCGACGTCATCCACCAGGAATTACGCGATTGGATGGAACAACACGACATGAAAACCATCAGCCAGTTCAGGGGGATGTTAAGCCAGTCGAAACACAGTAACCCTGGCGTTTTTGAGCGTGTACAGTTTATGAAATACTTTAGCGACAAGGAAACTTTATGATGAGCCAACAGGAAGAAAACAAGATACGGAACGCCTTTAAGGCCAAAACGTGGAATGAGGTAAAAACGCATGACTCCTGGTCGGTGTTTAAGATCATGGCGGAGTTTGTAGATGGTTTTGAAAAACTATCGAAAATAGGGCCTTGTGTTGCCATATTTGGCTCGGCCCGGACTTCCTCATCTCACCCTTATTACCGCCTGGCGGAAGAGATTGCGTACCTGCTTACTAAGAAAGGATTCGGCATCATTACCGGAGGTGGTCCGGGTATCATGGAAGCCGGAAACAAAGGTGCCCATTTTGCTGGTGGTAAGTCGGTGGGCGTCAATATTGAGCTTCCTTTTGAACAACATCCCAATCCGTTTATCGACCCGGATAAGTTTCTTGAGTTTGATTACTTTTTCGTACGCAAGGTGATGTTTATGCGGTATTCGCAGGGCTATATCGTGCTTCCCGGCGGATTTGGAACCATGGATGAGCTTTTTGAGGCAATCACCCTGGTACAGACACAGAAACTGGTAAAATTCCCCATTGTCCTGGTAAAAAAAGACTACTGGAACGGCCTCTTTGAGTGGATCAAAGCACGCATGGTAGAGGAAAAAATGGTCAATCCCGATGACCTTGATATTTTCAAAATTGTGGATACAGCAGAAGAAGCAGTGAAGATCATCGAAGATTTCTACGGGAAATATGCCTTAAAGCCCAATTTCTGATGTCGCTGCGCATTACAGAAATTCCCATTACAATTATCGGCATTGAAGATGATGGGTTTCACCTGTTGGTTAAGGGACAAATAAACGGACTTGATGCCAATTTTCTGATCGACACAGGGGCTTCGCGCTCAGTTTTTGATCAAACTGGAATTTTGGCCTATATCGGTGAAGTTGACTTTGAAGACAATGAAAAACTTTCCACCGGTCTGGGTACGAATTCAATGCCAAGTCAGGTGACCAATATACAGTCCATTGCTTTTGGTGATCTGATTGTTTCGGATTATACAGCCATAGCCATTGACCTGAAACATGTTTCAGCATCCTATGAGAAACTTGGATTGCCGCAAATCGATGGCATACTCGGAGGCGACTTGCTGAAGCGCTTTCGCTGTGTAATCAATTACAGGACTAGAAAAATGAAGTTTTATTCGTAGACGATCTGAGGCTTACGGACGGATGGAATCTGCCAACGCAAGCATGGCCGTTATCGTTTTCCAATTACGAGTTGTCGCAGCCAGTTTCAGTTTCCCCTCGATGTAATTGTTGTTTAATTTTGCGTTTCCGTAGCTGTCATCGATCTTTAGGAACAGATGGTCACCATCAGCAATAAGCTGTTCTCCCACGAATACTTTCTCCCTGAGTTTGTTGATGCCTTCCTGATCTGGAACTGATTTTAACAGACAAAGAAACAGGTTTTCGGTGCCTGATGCATGATCTGCAATAAACGGATTGGATAATATGATGCGCCGGATCGCTTCCTCTGTACGGATAATCACAGGTACTTCAAATCCAAAAACAGCCTGTATCCCGTTGGTGATTTTCATTTCAATGGCTGACTGAAATTCATCTCCGGCAGAGAATACAATATTCCCGCTTTGAATATAGGTCCGCACATGATGAAATCCCAATGAAGTCATCATGCTACTCAGCTTGTCCAGGCTCATCAGATAAAACAGGTGGAGAGTTGAAATTCATTAAGCAAATATTAGTGAAACACGATAGATGAAAAATGCAATATCATTGATCCCTCTGAACACGGCCCTAAACGCCTTGATTTTTCCATTGAAATTTTCAGCC
>JAHIUX010000016.1 GCA_018816765.1 Bacteroidota bacterium | reverse complement strand
GCGTGTGTGGGGCGGCAGCGTGGATATGGGCGCTTACGAGTTCAACCCGGTCAGCATAGGCGAGAGCAGGCTGCAGCCACAAACCGTCGCACACCTGACAGCCATGCCCAATCCGTTTACCCATGAAATCAGCATCACGGCACAGCTCACCACAGCAGTTTCGGTGCGCATCACGGTGCACAACCTGCTGGGCCGCGAAGTGGCCTGCCTGATGGAACAGGCCAACAACCGCCTTTCGTTGACAAGCCTGCAGTGGGACGGGCGCTCCAGCACCGGCGACATCCTGCCCGCGGGAGTCTACCTCATCAGCCTGAGCGAAAACAACAAGCCGGTAGCCAGCCTCCGCGTGGTGAAGGAGTAATTCAGGGAGCTCAGCGTAGCTAAATCTTGAATTTCACTCACACCTGCCGGTAATGATTTGCTGACAGGTTATTTTTTGTGATATATTGGAACTAAATCATTTTTTTAGGATCGACCCACTCAGTGAACTGCTCGTCGGTGAGCAAGCCCAGTTCAAGGGCGGCTTTGCGCAGTGTGCTGTGCCCGGCATGGGCTTTTTTGGCAATTTTGGCCGCGTTATCATAGCCAATATATGGATTGAGTGCTGTAACCAGCATCAGCGAATTTTCAAGGTTCATTTTGATGCGCTCCTCGTTGGCTTCGATGCCAATGGCAGCATGGTCGTTAAAGCTCACACAGGCTTCACCAAGCAGGCGGGCCGATTGCAGCAGGTTGCTGATCATCACTGGTTTAAACACATTGAGCTGAAAATGTCCCTGCATGCCACCAACAGTGATGGCAGTATCGTTCCCGATCACCTGTGCACACACCATCGACAGCGACTCATTTTGTGTCGGGTTTACCTTTCCGGGCATAATGGATGAGCCGGGTTCATTGGCTGGAAGACTTATTTCACCAATGCTGCAACGTGGTCCCGAGGCAAGCATACGGGTATTGTTTGCAATATGCATCAGGCTGACAGCCAGTTGTTTTAACGCGCCTGAAGTCTCCACAATGGCATCATGGGCCGAAAGCGCTTCAAATTTGTTGGGTGCGGTGATGAATGGCAGTCCGGTGAGCAAGGCAATGTTTTCAGCCACTTTTTCGGAGTAACCTTTCGGGGTGTTGATTCCGGTGCCAACAGCGGTGCCGCCAAGCGCCAGCTCACTCAGGTGTGCAAGGGTATTGCGCAGGGCGAGCAAGCCATGGTCGAGTTGCGAAACGTAACCCGACAACTCCTGTCCGAGGGTAAGCGGGGTCGCGTCCATCAGGTGGGTGCGACCGGCCTTAACAATGTGCTTAAACTCATTTGCTTTGTCGTTCAGTGTATTTCTGAGTTTTTCGATGCCAGGTAAGGTCACATTGACAATCATTTTGTATGCTGCGATGTGCATGGCTGTGGGGAAAGTATCGTTCGACGATTGCGACTTATTCACGTCATCGTTGGGATGAACATGCTTTTTCGCGTCGTCGAGGCTTCCGCCGTTAATCACGTGGGCCCTGTTGGCAATCACCTCATTCACATTCATATTGCTTTGCGTGCCGGAGCCTGTTTGCCAGATGACCAGGGGAAAATTGTCGTTAAGTTTGCCAGCCAGAATTTCATCAGCGGCAGCTGCAATCAGGTCGCATTTTTCTTTTGGTAAAACACCCAGCTGCATATTGGTGATGGCAGCGGCTTTTTTCAAATACGCAAAGGCCTCAATGATTTCGACCGGCATCGAACCTTCAGGTCCAATCCTGAAATTGTTGCGCGAACGCTCTGTTTGGGCGCCCCAATACTTTTCGGCAGGAACCTCAACAGGTCCCATGGTGTCTTTTTCGATTCTGAATTTCATTGGATTTTATTTTGGTTGTTAAATAAGTTGTCAGTGAAGTAGCACTTAAGATGTGGAATTACTAACAATGCGTCATGCCACATCATTTGAAATTTCTGTTGATTCGTCCGAGCAGGGCCTGAAATTCTTTGTTGATGTTCAGAATTTGCTCCTGAAAGTTTTCAAGTTCTTTTGGCTGGATAATGGACAACTGCATACAGATCACCAACAGGGTTTCTGTTTCCAGCAGCGCCTGCATCGACTGGGAAATGTGTGACCTGCTTTCCGGCCCGAGCTGCCCGTTGGTTCCCGATGCGAACATCACCGGAATATCAGTTACCTTGTTGCGCAGCTTTCGTCCGAGCCCTTCTTTTTCATCCTGCGGGAAGGTCGAAGTGAGCAGGTAAATCGATTTTACGTAGTCCATCAGGTGGTTCCAAACGGGCAAGCTGCTATAGGTGCGTTCTGTTTTCATGGCTGGCAGAAGTTTTGTTTAAATGAAAATTGTTGCATTTTCGGGCGGGTCTGCCCAAACGGCCTGATCACCCTTCACGATGATGGGCCGTTTAAGCAAGGCCGGATTCCGGGTGATCTCGCTGATCCATTGTTCGTTGGTCAGCGATTTCCCTTTGAGGTTTTTTTTATAATAATCCTCCTGAGTCCTGACGAGTGCTTCAGGCTTCAGGCCGGTGAGGGCAATAAGTTGTGCCACCTCCTTTTCGGTGAGTGGGTTGCGCATATAATCAATGACTTCGAAAGAAAGCTTGTTATCGAGCAGGAAATTCAAACCGGCCCTCGACTTGCGGCAACGTGGGTTGTGGTATATTTTGAGCATTGTGTCAGGCTTAGTCGCGTCCATATTCCATCAGAAAAGCTTTGATAAAATCGTTCAACTGTCCATCCATTACCGCTTGCACATTCGAGGTTTCGTAGTTTGTCCGGTGATCTTTCACCATTTTATACGGGTGCATCACATAGGAGCGGATTTGCGATCCCCATTCAATTTTCTTCTTTGTCCCCTCAATTTTGTCTTTCGCTTCCTGTTTTTTACGCAATTCCAGCTCGTAAAGTTGCGATTTAAGCATCAGCAGGGCTTTTTCCCTGTTCTGCAACTGCGAACGGGTTACCTGACATTCGATGACAATGCCCGTGGGAGCATGTTTCAGGCGCACAGCTGTTTCAACCTTGTTCACGTTTTGGCCTCCAGGCCCGCTCGACCTGAAGGTATCCCAGGAAATATCGGCAGGGTTGATTTTAATGTCGATATTTTCGTCCACCGACGGATACACATACACGGAAGCAAATGAGGTGTGACGGCGATTGGCCGAGTCGAAAGGGGACAGCCTTACCAGGCGATGCACCCCGTTTTCGCCTTTCAGGTAACCAAAGGCATATTCGCCTTCCACTTCAAGCGATACACTTTTAATGCCCGCCACTTCGCCTTCCTGTATATCGAGTTCCCTCACCTTGAACTTATTGTCTTCGGCATAACGCAGGTACATGCGCATGAGCATCTCGGCCCAGTCCTGGCTTTCAGTGCCTCCGGCACCTGCGTTGATGTTCACAATGGCAGCCAGCTTATCTTCTTCACCGCTGAGCATATTCCAGAATTCGAGCTCCTCAACCTGAGCCAGGCAGTGGTTGTAGGCAAGGTCCACCTCTTCTTCACCCGCATCACCTGCTTCATAAAATTCGAGGGCAAGGCTTAGCTCGTCGTAAAAATTCTCAGCCATGCTGAAACCCTCGGTCCAGCGTTTCTTGTCTTTGATGGTTTTCAACAGGGACTCTGCTTTTTTTGGATCGTCCCAGAAATCAGGTGCATGCACCCGTTCTTCGTCTTCTTCTATTTCAATGATCCGGCGATCGATGTCAAAGGTACCTCCTTAAGGCATCGAGCCTTTTCCGAAGTTCTTTGTGGTGGTCGGTGTTTATCATAAGGTATGCTGGTGTTATAAGTTTTTTTACAAGTGCCTAACAATCATTAATGTGATTACTAAAATTTGGGTTGTCGGATCGTTTTTCTATCCTGAAGAGCAAAAGTACAATTTTATTTGGCAGGATTTTTTATTCCACATTAATCAGGTGGAGGCTTGAAAGGCCGGACTGTCTGTTTTAGCCGATCACGCCTTCCCAATGCAGAATTTCAGCTTATTCATCGCCCGTGCGAAGTATCTCCCACACCAACGCGGGTTGAAATCCTTTCTGAATGGCATAATTTGCGAGTTTCGCCTTTTTTTTAAATGGATCTGATTCATTGATGCGTTTTCCTGACAGGACTTCCTTGAGCACCTGAACATATCCCTCTCCCTCAATTTCCTGAAGCCCGATCTGAATGATCAGTTCAGGCACGCCTTTCTGCCTCAACCCCATCAGAATTTTGTTGCGACCCCATTTATTCACCCGAAGCTTGCCAAGCGCATAGGCCCGAACGAAACGGTCTTCATCGAGGTAATTTTCCTTTTCGAGCTGCACTATCACCTGCTCGATCACCTCAGGGCGGGCCAGCCAGCTGTTGAGCTTGTCCTTGACTTCTTTGATGCTTCTTTCCTGATAGTCGCAATATTGGCGCGCTTTCTCATACAGGTATTGATGATCGCTTTGCATAATGATTTGGTGTTGAGGCTGGAAAAGAGGAGCAAGTTACGCATTTTCGCATAGGAACCGCAAGCATTATTTGCGCAGCTACAGCAAAAGAATAAACAATTCAGGTGGTGACTGCCGGCAAAATCCGGCTGATACATACCAATGGTTAACACCCAACATGATGAAGCCTGCATTGTGACTGATGCCAGACCTGGTGAATCGAAATCAGTTAGAAAAATAGTGCAGGCTCACATCGAAAACGATGACTGAATTGGCCGGAATTGAGCCGGCAGCGTGCCCGCCATAGCCAAGTGCTGATGGAATGATCAGCTTGATTTTTCCGCCCGGAGCAATGAGCGGTATGCCTTCCTGCCATCCTTTGATCAGGTCGCTCAGTGGACTGGTAAAAAACGTTCCCTGGTCAAACAGGGTATCGTCGAGCAAATAGCCTTTGTATGAAACAGTCACTGTTGACTGCGTAGTGGGTTTATCGCCACTGCCTTCATCAATGATGATGTAATGGAGCCCTGAGGCGGTTGCAGTGGCTGTTAGCTGCTTGCTAATCAGGTAGTCAACGATTTTTTGCTGATCGATATCAGCCTGGCTGACAACCTGCTTTTCGCCACAGGATTGCAAAATCAAGGCGGTGAACAACAGAACGATGAGAGGGATTTTTTTCATGCTTATGCGGGTAAATTGTGTAATAATTCGTCAACAAAGACCGGCACACCAACAGCAGCGGTTTGCCTGATAATCCTTAGGTTGAGGTGATGTGTGGCAGGACTTGCTTTGGGATCGATAAGCACCACCGGAACGCCGTGTGGCGCATAGCCGATCAGGCTGGCGGCCGGATACACCTGAAGCGAGGTGCCGATAACAAGTAATAAATCGGCTTTTTTTACCAGGGAAATGGCCTGACCGATATTGGGTACAGCCTCGCCAAACCAAACGATATGCGGCCTGAGCTGTCCGCCCTCAGCGCAAACATCGCCCAGTTTCAACTCCCAATGATCCATGGTGTAAACAAGTGATGGGTTGGTTGTGCTACGCACTTTTTTTAGTTCGCCGTGAAGGTGCAGCACGTTTTTTGATCCAGCACGTTCGTGCAGGTCATCCACATTCTGTGTGACAATCTGTACATCGAATGAATTTTCGAGCTTTGCCAGGGCAATATGTCCGGCATTGGGAGCAACTTCGAAAAGCTGTTTGCGTCTTTCGTTATAGAAGTCGAGCACCAGCTGTGGGTTACGCTGCCAGGCTTCGGGTGTGGCGAGGTCTTCGAAACGATGCGATCGCCAAAGTCCGTCATCATCCCTGAAGGTTTTGATGCCGCTTTCGGCGCTCATGCCCGCGCCTGTAAGGACTACGATCTGTTTCATCCGCTAGTTGCTGATTCAGCAAATGTAGGCATTTGTTGGGAATTGCTCAGGCGCAGGCCGGCAAAGTTCACAAAAAAAGCCAGGACAATGTCCCGGCTTTTTGATCATCAATGATGTGTACTATTCAAACAATTTCATGTCGTCGAGCACTTTCATCACACTCTTTACCGACTCTGACGAATCGTTCAACAGCTTTTTCTCTTCTTTATTGAGTTCGATTTCAATGATTTCCTCAATACCGCGTCGACCGAGTTTTACCGGAACACCCAGGTAAACGTCTTTCAGTCCGTATTCGCCCTGAAGGAAAGCACAAACCGGGAAAATCCTGTTCTGGTCGTCGACGATGGCTTCAACCATTTGGGCTGCCGCGGCGCCCGGGGCGTACCATGCCGATGTTCCCATGAGGTTTACAAGCTCACCACCACCTTTCTTGGTGCGTTCAACAATTTTATCCAGTTCATCTTTTCCGAGCAGCTGAGTCACCGGAATACCGTTGATGGCCGTGTAGCGCGGAAGCGGAACCATGGTGTCGCCATGACCGCCAAGCAACAAGGCATGGATGTCGTTGGGCGATACATTGAGGGCGTTGGCAAGGAAGGCGCGATAGCGACCAGTGTCGAGTGTACCTGCCATGCCGAACACTTTCCGCGAAGGCTTATTGCTGGCCATATATGCGGCATAGGTCATTACGTCGAGTGGGTTTGATACCACGATAATGATGGCATCAGGCGAATATTTTACGGCTTTTTCGGTTACGTCCTTCACGATGGCCGCGTTGGTCTTGATCAAATCGTCGCGCGACATGCCGGGTTTGCGTGGCAGGCCTGAGGTGATTACGATCACACCTGATCCCTTTGTTTTTAAATAATCGTTGGTAACCCCGGTAACGCGGGTGTTGAAGTGATTAATTGATGAAGTCTGCCAGATGTCGAGTGCCTTGCCTTCGGCAATGCCTTCTTTGATATCAACCAGTACAACTTCCTTGGCTAAATCCTTGTGTGCAATCACATTGGCGCATGTGGCGCCTACGTTTCCCGCTCCGATAACTGTAATTCTTTCCATTGAATGATAATTTGGATTGTTTTTATTGATAAGTGATTGGTGTCATTTACTGTGACAAATATACATATCTTATTTTATGTATTTGACAAATGTTGCCATTTATCGCAACCAATATTTTCGCCTGACAGCATGCGCCCGACATTGGGTGGCTGCTGGCAGGCGAATGGGTTTCGAGGCTTACCTGATTTCAGGCAAGCGCCCGGGAGTCCAGGGTGCTTTTAATACATCAAGTTGATTTTCAATAGCTTTCATTTCAGCTCCGAGCGTTTTCAGTTGGCTGATCACCGGTTTAATGGTTAATGTTACCAGCGTAAAGTTGCTTTTCATGGTTACTGTTGGTTCTGCCATTGAACCCCAGGTGCCTGCTAAAACGGTATACAGCCTGTAGTTGATGGAGACGGTTTCTGGTGGCACTTCTTCAAAGCTGGCTTTTGGTGTCGAACCATTGAAAACAAATTTCAGCTCGTTCAGGGCCGAGGCGATCGAATCGGTTTTTGAAACCAGGGTCACCGGGACTTCGTTTGTGTAATGCAGGGCCTGCCTGATGGCCTCATTGCGGGTCGAAAGCTCGTTCATGAACCTTTCGGCCCCATCAACAACCCTGGTGAGTTCCGAAACTTCCTGAAGGAAAGCCACCCTGCTGTTCATATCAACTGCCGGCAGGCTCGATTGATTCAGCACAACGGCGTTGAAGGTCACAGGATCAGCCAGTTTGGTGACTTTCCCCTGAAAGTTAAGTTCGAGGTCAACGGAATAAACACCTGGAACAACAGGCATTCCATCGCGGTTGTTGCTTACCGGGTCGAAACCGGCTTTTTCGCCTGTCTGGGCCGCAGGCTGGTCATAACGAAGCGACCAGTTTATCCGGTTTACGCCCTCTTTGGGTTCCTGAAACAGTTTTCTGACAACATTGCCTTTCTCATCACGGATGGTAAATACCAGATAGGGAGGCACTTCTTCTGCTTCGGCTTTCAGCTGCATGCGATCGGGCTGGGGAATGGGTTCGGCCTTTTCAAACAGTTCCTTTTCGGCTTTCAGGCGCTTTGCCTTCAGGCCCATAGGTGCTTCCCTGAGGTAATAGGTGAAGGTGGCGCCAAAGGCGGGATTTGGGGCGGTATAATACATCGATCCTGCTCCGTAACGGCCGCCTTTTTCAATATACATCAGCGCGTCTTTTACAGGGAACAGCATGGCCTGTTTGCTGTTTAGGGTGGCCTGATCGATTAGCCTGAGTGGGCTGTAATCATCCAGAATGTAGAATCCACGTCCAAAAGTGGCAATTACCAGGTCGTGTTCCTGTTCCTGAATGGCAATGTCGCGCACGGCTACATCGGGCAAACCGTTGTTGAATTTTGTCCAGATTTGTCCGCCATCCACGCTGATAAAGAAACTGAATTCTGTTCCGGCAAACAACAATTCGGGCTTAACGTAATCCTGTGAAATGGTATAGACAGTTTCGTTTGGCAGGTTCGAAGCAATAGATTTCCAGGTTTTACCCTTATCAGTGCTTTTGAGCAGATAGGGTTTGAAGTCATCGCGCTGGATGTTGTTGAAGGAGGCAAAAACCACATTTTCGTCGAAGCGTGAAGGGAATATGTCACTGACGAAGGTATATTCAGGCACATCAGGGAAGCTGCTGATTTTGCGCCATGTTATGCCATCATCTTCAGTCACCTGAATCAGTCCGTCGTCGGTTCCCACATAGATAAGGCCTTGTTTTACCGGAGATTCAGCCAATGAGACAGCGGTTCCCCACAATGAGGTCGACACATCTTTGGCAACGGCATCAGAAGGCCAGTATTTGCCCATCACCTTAAACTGGTTGCGGTCCTCATTGCGGGTAATGTCTTCGCTGATCACTTTCCACGAATTTCCCCTGTCGTCGCTTTTGAAAACCTTGTTGGCGGCCATATACAGCGTTGTCGGACTGAATTTGCTCAGGATGAACGGGGCGTCCCAGTTCCAGCGGTAGTGCAGTTCACCATCGCGAGGCTCAGGTTTCACGATAAGCAACTCACCGCTTTTTTTGTCGTAGCGGTAGATGTTGCCATATTGATAGGCTGAATAAACAATGTCGGAATTTCCGGGCTCGATAGCCTGCCAGAATCCGTCGCCGCCCAGGGTTACCACCCATTCGTCGCTGGCAACACCGCCTGAGCTGGTATTGCGCGAAGGTCCGCCAATGCTGTTGTTGTCCTGTGTGCCACCATAAACCCAGTAAAATGGCTTTGTGTCGTCAACGTTCACCCTGTAAAACTGGGTCACCGGAAGGTTTGTCTTGTGGATGTAGTTGGCACCATCATCGAAGGTTTCGTAGATGCCACCATCACCACCAATCATCCAGTGGCGGGTGTCGGAAGGATCGATCCACATGGCGTGGTCGTCCACATGCCGGTTGTTGAGGCCCACATCGCTCCAGGTCTTACCGCCATCCATGGTCACCTTGGAAACGGTTTCGAGTGAATACACCTTGTTTTCGTTCACCGGATCGCAAACAATGATGTTGAAGTACTGACCGCTTGACGAATAACTGCTCATCTTGTTCCACGATGCGCCCCTGTCAGTGGATCGGTAGAAACCTCCCTGATCGTTTGATGCTTCAGCAATGAGGTATACATAATCGGGGTTTGCCGGTGAAACAGCAATGCACATGCCGCCTACCTGTCCTGAGGGCAGGCCGTTGGTGAGTTTCTCAAATGAATTTCCGGCATTGGTGCTTTTATACACGGCCGATTCGGGGCCGCCACCAATTTTGGTAAACACATGTCGCCGCCTTTGCTCGCTGGTTGCATAAATCACATCGGGGTCACGGGGGTCAAAAGCCAGGTGATTAATACCAGTGTTTTCACTGATATCGAGCACTTTGTTCCAGGTTTTGCCGCCATCGGTCGTTTTGTATAAACCACGGTCGCCGCCTGGTCCCCAAACGGAACCTTCAGCAGCTACATACACGATGTCGCTGCAGCGCGGGTCAACCAAAATTTTTCCAATTTGGCGTGAGTTTTTCAGGCCCATATTGGTCCAGGTCTTACCTCCGTCCATCGACTTGTAAACGCCATTGCCATACCCGACAGCACGCTGATGGTTGTTTTCGCCGGTGCCGGCCCACACAATGTGGCTGTTTCCCGGGTCAATGGTTAGTGCACCTATCGCGTAGGCGCCATAATTGTCGAATACCGGACTAAAGGTTGTGCCGTTATTCCGGGTTTTCCAGATGTGCCCTGAGGCAACGCCGACATAGTATTCGCTTGGGTTTGCCGGGTTGACAGCGAAATCAGCAATGCGCCCTGATACCAGGGCCGGCCCGATGCTGCGCCATTGTAAACCAGAAAGCTGGCTGCTCTTCAGGGTGTCGGTACTGTGGCCGTTTTTTTTCTGCTTTTCGGCGATGGCTGGGTTTGTAACCATGAGGCTTACAACTGTAATCAAGGCCAGAAACCGGAAAATGTGGTGATATTTTTGTTTCATGGGTAATAATTAATTCATGGGCTAAAAATAGGAATATTTAGGCCTCAACATGCATGTTTCTGCATCAAACCGTAAAGCTTGAAAAGCTGATGCCATTGTCGAGAAAAAAGCTAAACGCCACAAACGCAACGGCTGCCAGGATGATGTTGATTATCAGCTGGATTATGGAAGGAACAATGCATTCAGTATCATCGGTATGGGGCTTGGGACGTGTAAAGGGAATGGGCAGAATAATCAGCAAAAGAAAGCCTGAAAGAATCCAGTCCTTTACAGAAACGCTTCCATAATCGCGCAGCAAGAAAAGGCCAATCCCAGCCAGAAAAGGCAGGAACATGGCTGCAAACCAAACCTTGAGCCTGTTTGTGAAGGTGTGTGAACGTGCCGCAGGAAAATGATGAAACAGGAGTTTTCCGCTGAAAATGCCTGCCTTAAGCAGGAAAAACAGCGAAAACCCAATGCTGAGAACCATGATGGCCTTGTGAAAACCAAACACTGCGGCTACCCGGTGAATGTCGGTTTTGAGGATCAGGTCCTCACTGATGAGGCCAAAAGAACGGTTAAAGGCATGCAAAAATGTCCAGAGCACGAAAAACAGGATGGATGTATTCACCCTGGGCAGAAACTGATACAACAGCAAGGCAAACAAGCCAATAAACAGGCAGGTAACAGGAGGGGCCAGGTAAACGCTTACGATGGCATCGGTGGTCCATAACGGAGAACCTGACGGCAGGTAAAACACGGTCTTAGAAGAAAACAAACGGGCAGGAATATCCAGATCATAGGCAATATATAGCATCGAAACTCCGGAAATGAAATACACCACAAGGTAGGCAAGCACAAACACTGACAGTGAATGCAGAAACAACAATGCTGATCTGCTCAGGCTAAGGTCGGTTTGCCATGCACTCTCATCCATATGTTATCTTTTGTTTGCGTTCAGGAGTTTTTTCGACAGGTCTTCGCGTTTCAGTTTAAACAGCGTATGCTTGATCCAGGCCTGGTTTTCGCGTTTGTACCAGAAAAAAAACTTTTGCTGGGCGAGCTTGTCCGCCTTCGACTTTGAGGTGAAAACCGGTTTCAGCGTATAAGGATCATAGCCTGAATAATAGATCACAGTTGCCACGGTCATGGGAGTTGGTGTGAAATCCTGCACCTGTTCCAGTCTGAAACCCAGGTCTTTTGTGTCGGCGGCCAGCTGAGCCATGTCTTCAAGTGTGCTTTCCGGATGACTTGAAATGAAATATGGAATCAACTGTTGTTTGAGTCCGAGTTCAGCATTGATCTGATCGAATTTATGTTTTAGCTTGTAGAACAATTTAAAGGAAGGCTTTCGCATGGCCTTGAGCACCCGATCCGAAGTGTGCTCGGGGGCCACCTTCAGCCTGCCGCTCACATGCCTGGTGACCAGCTGTCGCAGATAGTCATGGTAGCCCATTTGCTTGTTCTTTTCCTCATCATCGCTCAGGAAAAGGTCGTAACGCAAACCAGAGCTGACGAAGGCTTTTTTGATTCCCGGGTGTTTGTCCACCTCGCGGTAGATGTCGAGCATGGGCCTGTGATCCGTGTCGAGGTTGGAACAGATGTTAGGAAACACACAGCTTGGCCGCTTGCAGTTGTCACATATCTGCTGGTGAATTCCCTTCATTTTGTACATATTGGCTGAGGGTCCGCCCAGGTCGCTGATGTAGCCCTTAAAATCGTCCATCTTGCTGATCTGGTCCACCTCAGCCATGATGGATCGTTTGCTGCGGCTGGCCACAAATTTCCCCTGATGTGCCGAGATGGTGCAGAAACTACAGCCTCCAAAGCAACCACGGTGCATATTGACCGAGTGCCGGATCATTTCATAGGCAGGAATGGCTCCCCGTTTGGCATATTTCGGGTGAGGCATGCGGGTATAGGGGAGATCGAAGGATGCATCGATCTGGGCTTCGGTGAAGGTTGGAAAGGGCGGATTGATAAACAGGCGTTTGTCGCCGATATCCTGGATGAGCCTTGCCGCATGGGCCTTGTTTGATTCCTGTTCAATATGCCTGAAGTTGCCGGCATAGGATTTTTTATCTTTCAGGCACTGTTCATGCGAAGACAGGTGAATGTCGCCCCAGGGCGATTGCTCCTGCGAATTGGGTTTGTCTCGCATAAAAAACGTCTGACGCACCCCGGTCAATGCATTGATGGACGTTCCGGCATGCAGGGCATGCAGCAATTCGAGGAAAGCGAGCTCGCCCATGCCATACACGCCAATATCGGCCCCGGCATCAGCAAGAATGGATGGCTTGAGTGCGTCGGACCAGTAATCATAATGGGTAACCCGCCGCAGCGAAGCCTCAACTCCGCCAATGATCAGCGGTACATCAGGGTAGATATTCTTAATGATTTTGCTGTACACCGTTGTGGCATAATCAGGCCTGAAACCGCTTTTTCCTTCGGGGGTATAGGCATCATTCGAGCGCAGGCGTTTGTTGGCTGTATAGTGGTTCACCATCGAGTCCATATTGCCAGAGGTAAGCCCGAAGCACAGCCTGGGGCGTCCCAGTTTTTTAAAGTCACGCAGGTCGTCCTGCCAGTTTGGCTGTGCAACGATGGCCACACGGAAACCCTCACGCTCAATGATACGCCCGATTACGGCAGCACCAAATGCGGGATGATCCACATAGGCGTCTCCTGTAATCAGGATCACATCAAGCTGTTCCCAGCCCCTCAGTTCAACTTCTTTTTTTGTTGTCGGAAGCCAGTCCGTTATTTTGTAGTTGTTCATGCTTGATTTGCAGTAGGATGCAAAGATAAGTTTATTGTGGCCATAAGCTGGCGCCTGAGGCGATTTTATTGGTAACAGTTCTCAGGTCAAACAGTTAGATTAATAATGGCTGAGATTCAGTAAGCGCGCTACATGGATAACTTCGATAAACACGTATTGTCAGTTGCACATTTCATCGAGCAGCATATGGTCATGGATTTGCATAACAAATTGTGTGGCAGCAATGTTTTCATCGATGTGCTTTTTGTCCGACATTTTAGGGATGGCGACAACCAAAGGCTTGCTGATGAGCCAGTTGAGGGCTATTTGAAAAACGGTACGGTCATATTTCCTTGCCAGTGATACGATCAGTGGCCAACGCTGCGGATCGAGCAGGCCTTTCATGACAGGCCGCCATGCAGTAACACTGATGCCATTCTGCTGGCAGAAAGGAATAATCTCTGCCTCCATTCCCGTGTTATAGCTGCCTTTGTTTCGGGTGAGCAGGTTAAACTCAATCTGGTTTGTCATGATAGGTGCGTCAGTCAGCTGCATCACTTCACGGATAAGGTGCACCGGAAAGTTGCTCAGGCCAAAGTGCCGGATGGTTTTTTGGGCAAGCAACTGATTGATTGCCGCCATTGTTTCACTAAGCGGAAAAGCCGGGTTGGGCCAATGAACCAGAAACAGGTCAATGTAATCAGTTTCAAGTCGTTTAAGGCTTTTTTCAGCCGAGGCGCGTACCATATCGCGACCAAGGTTATCGCCGGAAACCTTCGTTGTGATGAGCAGCTGTTCACGTTTGAATCCTTTTATTGCCCTGCCGACCAACTCCTCTGTATGTCCTCCGCCATAAATTGCAGCCGTATCGATGTGACGGATGCCTGCATCCAGGGCATACATTAGTGCGTTAATCCAATGGTTGTCAAGTTGTATGTCTTGTTTTTGCCGGCCACCCATCTCCCAGGTGCCGATACCCAGTTTGGGAAGACTGAGCTGGTCATGTATCCTGATTTCGGGTATGGTACTCATGGATGAATAAGCCTGTCGATGGCCTGCAAATGCCCGGGTGAAATGGGTTTTGCACCACCCAGAATTTCCGACAAAATGTTTATCCTGGCGCAGGATTCGAGTAATTCCATGCGGTCGTATGCTTCTAAAAGTGTTGTTCCAAGGGTGATTGCACCATGGTTTGCCATCAGCAGGGCGTTTGTGTTCCGGGAGTGTCTGGCCACTTCCTGCGCAAGTTCTTCCGAACCCATCAGTGCATAGGGTGCAATCAGGGGTTGACCAAGCAATGCGCGGGTTTCTCCGATGAGGTTACAGTTAAGGTCGCGATGCGATGCAGCAAAACTCGTGGCGGCCACCGGATGTGCATGAACAATGGCGCTTACATCAGGTCTGGCTTTGTAAACAGCCAGATGCATGCCAGATTCCATGCTTAAACGCAGCCCGGGTGTAAGGTTTTTACCATCAGCACGCAACTGTCCGATCTGTTCACTTTTTATGCGTCCTTTGTCTGTTTGAGAAGCCGTGATGAGAATAACTTCATCATTGATGCGCAGACTGATATTTCCTCCCGAAGGGGTAGTGAGTCCGCTGCGGTATAAGCGCCGCATATAGTGTGCGACTTCTTTTTTCTGGGCGGTGTAGGCAGTCATGGATTAGTCTTTGAGTAAGGAAGTAATTGCTTTTCTGTTGGCTTCAATCAGGCCTTTTTCGGTGAGAATGCCGGTAATTAACTTTGCCGGAGTAACATCGAAGGCCGGGTTAATTGCCGGAGAACCCGGTGAACAAACAAGTACCCTGAGCCTGTTGCCATTGCTGTCGATGCCATCCTGATAAAGCACTTCATCGGCGCTTCGCTCCTCGATGGGAATATCCTTGCCTGACCTGCAATGTTTATCGAAAGTGGTTGTTGGCGCAGCCACATAAAACGGAATGCCAAAATGCTGTGCCAGCACGGCCCTGTCGAGGGTGCCAATTTTGTTGGCCACATCGCCATTTGCGGCAATGCGGTCGGCCCCCACAATCACAAGGTCAATTTTGCGCTGGGCCATGAGGCTTGCCACAGCGCTGTCGGGTACAATCACATGTGGAACGCCTTCGTTGTGCAACTCCCAGGCTGTCAGCCTGGCGCCTTGTCCGCGTGGCCGTGTTTCTCCGGCGTATACAAAGATGTTTTTACCCGTCTGGTGGGCCATATAAATAGGTGAAAGCGCCGTGCCATAATCAACAAAAGCCAGCCAGCCGGCATTGCAATGGGTGAGGATGCGTGCGTTTTTTTTGATGAGGGCATTGCCAAATTGCCCTATTTTTCTGGAGTCTTCCATATCATTCAGGGCAATGCGCTGCGCTTCGGTCTTTGCGTTGACTGAAGAAACCTTTCCGGCTTCATACACCTGTTCGATGGCATAGAACAAATTTCTTGCTGTGGGTCTGGTGGCAGCGATGTCGTGCCGGGCTTCTTCAACCAGGGCTTCATTGCCAGTTTCGGCCGCTTCAAGGTAGGCCTGGGCCATGGCAAAACCAGCGGCTGCGCCAATGGCTCCGGCTCCCCTGATGGTCATGTCCGTGATGGCCATACAGGTGTCCCAGTGTGTTTTGCAGGCATGAATGCTGAATTCGAAAGGCAGGAGGTTTTGATTGATCATCATCACCGTATTGCCTTCCATCCAAACAGTCTGGTAAGATTTGTCGTTGATGAGCATATTGATTTTGTCGTTAAGTGGATAAAAGAAATCCAAGGAATCAGTTATCCAGTTGTTTTAGTGCGATCCAGGCCAGCAATCCGGAGCCTGTTTCGAGGCTGTTTTCATCAATATCGAAAGTGGGCGTATGCAAGCCGGCAGTGATGCCTTTTGACGCGTTTCCTGTGCCAAGCCTGATGAAACAGGCGGGTACTTTCTGCGAATACCAGGCAAAATCTTCGGTGGTCATCCGCTGATCGAGTATAACGATGTTTTCATTTCCCAGAAACTCAGCTGCAGCTGATGTAGCAATTGTGGTGATATGGGGGTCATTGATCAATACAGGGTAACCTGAATCGATGGTCACTTCGGCAATGGCGCCAGCAGCGGCAGCTGTTTGCTGCGCAATATTGACAATTAACTCCTTACCCTTTTTCCGCCAGTTTTCGTCAAATGTTCTGAATGTTCCCTGAATCAGTACTTCGTTTGGGATCACATTATGGGCCCCATCGGCAATCAGGCGGCCAAAAGAGAGCACCGTCGGCACCAGGGGCGGGGCCATCCGGCTAACGACTTGTTGCAGGCCAACAACAATCTGTGAAGCAATGAGCACCGTATCATTAATTTGGTCGGGCATGGCTGCATGGCCGCCCTTTCCGTGCACCCTGATGTTGATTTCGTCTCCGGATGCCATAAAAGGGCCGGGCCTGAAGCCGGCCTTGCCACTTTCGAGCTCAGGCAATACATGCAGCCCGATCATGCACGACACTGCCGGGTTTTCAAGCACACCGGCAGCTAACATCCCGAGCGCGCCTCCCGGAAGTTTTTCTTCTGCATGTTGGAAAATTAGCTTTATTGTGCCGTTGAAATGATTTTTCATTTCGAATAAAATCCGCGCTGCGGTAAGCAGCATGGCAGTATGGGCATCATGGCCACAGGCATGCATCACCCCATTGTGGGCAGAGCTGTAAGGCAAATGCGTATGTTCATTCAAAGGCAGGGCATCGATATCAGCCCGCAGCGCAATGCACTTGTCAGTAGGATTCTGCCCTTCGATCACGGCAACAATGCCATGTCCGGCAACATTTGGTGTAAATGAAATCCCGTATTCAGTGAGTTTTGCGGCAATGAATTCGGCAGTTTTCGCTTCCTGAAAGCTCAATTCGGGATACTGGTGCAGGTGACGGCGGTTGTTCACGGTTTCCCTGAAATACCTTGCTGAGCGCTCTTTAATCCTTGGAATAACCATGGCCTTTAATGCTAGTTTCAACAAAAGTACAATAAATTCGTGCAAAATAGCCAATGTAGGCAACGGGCAAATTCTCCTGAATCAAATTAATTGTTGTTGCGTGCCTGACAATGTTATTGCATCAAAATGTTAAGGTCGTGAAGCTACCCGAAGCAAATCAGGCCTCAAAGTGTTTGCAGCGATGTTTCAATCAGAGCCATCAGTTCAGCGTATTCGCGGGTGACGGGATATTGCGGATAATCCTGAATGACCTTGTCGGGTGGCCTGAAGAAAATGCCTTTGTCGGCCTGTGCGATCATTCCCATGTCGTTGTATGAATCCCCGATTCCGATCACCTTGTACCTAAGTTGCTGAAAAGCCTCCACAACCTTTCGTTTTGGGTCGGGTTGCCTGATTTTGTAACCGGTAATCATGTCCTGGCTGTCGGTTTCAAGGTTATGGCACAGCACCAGCGGCCGTCCCAGTTTTTCGATAAACGGCATGGCAAACTCCACGAAACTATCGGTAACAACGATGGCTTGCGACCTGTCGCGCACCCAGTCGAAGAAATCGCGTGCACCAGGCAACAGGTCAAGCGAGGCGATCACTTCCTGAATATATGCCAGGGTGATGCCATGCTTTTCGAGTATGTCGATGCGGTAGCGCATCAGCTTGTCATAATCAGGCTCATCGCGTGTGGTGATCATCAAGGCTTCGATGCCTGTCTTTTTCGCAACATTCACCCAAATCTCGGGCGTAAACACGCCTTCCATATCAAAACAAACAATATTCATTCAGCTTTCGTTAGGGTTGTTTTTCAATTAATAAGTGCGTAACAAAAATGCTTTGAACGCAGGATAGGCTGTTTCGAGCATCTCGAACATTTCGGGTTTTTCACCAAGTCCTTTGAGGCTCTCAGGTAATTCAGGGTCGAACCCCAGCTGCCGCTCAATTTCTTCGGGAAACTTGGCCGGGTGTGCTGTTTCCAACGAAACACTCAGCTGTCCTGACCGGGAATGCTGTTTCTGGAATTCCTGCAATCCAGCCCAGCCCACAGCCCCATGAGGCTCAAGCAATAGCCTGTAGCTTTTCCACGCCTCGGTCATGGTTTGTTGGGTCTTGGTGTCGCTGATGGAAGTGGACCACATCTCTTGCTGCATCAGCTTTATATCACAAGCTTCATGGATGCCGCCTTTTTCGTCCATCTGTCCGCCATACAAAGCCACCAAACGCGCCAGGTTGCTTGGATGCCCCACATTCATGGCACTAGAGAGACAGTTTTTCGAGGGATCAATTTTTTCGTAGCGGCCAGTCTTCAGAAATGCCGGAAACTCATCATTGCCATTTACTGCAATCACAAATTTCTCTACTGGCAAGCCCATTTTCATGGCAAGCATGCCACCCATCATATCGCCAAAATTGCCTGAAGGAACAGAGAAAACAATCTTTTCACCTTGTGCTGCCAGGCGTGAATAGGCATAGAAGTAATACACCATCTGCGGTATCAGGCGTCCGATATTGATCGAATTGGCTGATGAAAGCTGCAGCTGGCTGAGGTCAGGATCAGCAAAGGCTTGTTTTACAAGGGCCTGACAATCATCGAATTTACCATCTAATGCCAATACGCGGATGTTTTTTCCAAGGGTTGTCATCTGCTTGCGTTGCCTGTTGGTAACCTCATCCTTTGGAAAAAGCACCACCACCTGAATCCTGTCGAGTCCCAAAAAAGCATGGGCGATGGCGCTGCCCGTGTCGCCCGATGTGGCTGTGAGGATGAGCAGCTTGCGGTTTTCCTGTTGCAGGTAAAAGTTCATCAAACGGCCCATCATCCTGGCGGCGAAATCCTTGAAAGAAGCGGTTGGTCCCTGATCGAGGCGCATGACATACTGCCGTTCGGTAACATGTTCGAGCGGCACGTCAAAATCATAGGCATCCTTTGTCAGATCGGCAAGTACACCCTCAGGCAACTCATCCTGCAAAAATCTGCCCATCACCGTACAGGCAATCTGATGATAAGCCATGGTGCTGAAGCCCGCAATTTCTTCAGGACTCAGCACCGGGATGTTTGCCGGCATATAGAGGCCACGATCGGGTGCCTGCCCCATCAACAGTGCCTGAGCAAAGCTGAGCGATGGGGATTGTAGGTTTGTGGAATAAAACAGCATGTTGGTGTTTATTGCAGTTTAGCTGATGATGCACCTCCGGCCGAAAACTCAGGTGAAGTGAAAAATACTTTTTTGCCTTCGAGTGTTTGCAGCGACTGATCAAGGTCGCGGATGATATCGTCGGGATGCTCACCGCCAACGCACAAGCGAATCAGGTTGTCGGGAATATTGGCCAGCTTTCGGCCTTCTTCGCCTTGCTGCGAATGTGTGCTGATGGCTGGAATGGTGGCCACGGATTTGATCCTGCCCAGGTCTGTTGCCCTGTAGATGCGTTCGAATGCGTCGAATACCTGGCGTGTAGGTTTTGCACCGCCTTTGATCCTGAACGACATCAGGTGGCCAAAGCGGTTTACCTTTTTTCCGTAGCGCGGATCGTGTTCCGAATCAACAAGGTACATGTATTTTGATGCCAGTTCGTGAAGCTCGTGTGAAGGCAGACCTAGGTAATCGACCTGTTCGATTGCCTTGTGGCTTTCGAGAAATTCAGCCACTTTCTGAGTCGAACTGCTAACGAGGTCCATGCGGGTGCGTATGGTCCGGATATCATTCAATGCCAGAATCGCATTCATGGGCGAAATGTTTGGACCATTGTCGCGGTTTGGCAGTAATTTCAGGTATTGACAGAAATCGGCTTTCATGGCATCGTTATCGATGTTTGACACGATATTTTTGCGTGAGATGACGGCGCCGCAAATCGAAAAACCACTGGTAGCCAAAGATTTGGTAACACTTTGAACAACAATGTCAGCGCCATATTCGAGCGGACGGAAAAGTGCCGGTGTGGCCACTGTTGAGTCGATGATTACCGGCAAATTGTATTTGTGGGCGAGTGCAACCACCTTTTCGAGATCGAAAAACGCCTGCGAAGGATTGCTGGGCATTTCGCCATAAATGAAGCGGGTGTTTTCGTCAATCTTGCTTTCCCAGTCGCTGATGTCATTCGAGTTGGTCACTTTGCGCCATTCGATATTTCTTTCTTTTTCCTTTCTGATGGCAAACTGCTGGAAGGTACCTCCGTAAACCTGGCAGGTAGCCACAAAATTCATTTTGGCTCCCGGTCGTTTTGGGTCTTCAACCAGAAATGGATCCACGGCGCTTTGTATGGCTGCCATGCCTGATGCTGTGGCCAGACAGGAAGTTTCGAGTCCGCTTCCGTAACCTTCGAGCAGGGCCAGTACGCCTTCATAATAATACATCGAAGGGTTTGCGATGCGCGAATAGCACCAGGTTGGAATCATATATCCCAATGCGGCTTCCATCTCATCAGAATTGTGGTAGCCTTGCGAGGTTGACATATACATTGGCTCGATGAGTGAACCCTGGTTAAAATCGAGTGCTTCCTGCATGGAGTAAACACCATGTACAGCAATGGTGTCGAACCTGCATTTACGCATTTGTTCCAAATACCGGCCATGCCATTCCATTGACCGCTTTCCGGCTTCTACATAAAAATTAACGCCTTTGTTATCCATTTTTTTGGGGTTTTGTTTCGAAATTTGGCAGGGAGCGAATTTAGACAATTTTTGTCCCTACAGCCTCAATTTTTCGCTTTTTTGGCGCTTTTTGGGCTTATTTGGAATAAAACTGACTTAGGTTAATGCCTTTTTTTATTTTATTCTACGGTGCACCGTAGGATTTTCCGGCAGATTGTGTTTAACTTTAACAAATCAATGAAGCAGCAGGCCCAGGCATGAATGAACGCGAACTGATCAGTGAAATCCGGGAAGGAAACAGCCGCCAGTATCGTTTACTGGTGGCAAAATACCAGCAGATGATTTTCAGGGTGTGCAGGGGCTTCGTAGATCAAAAGGAGGACGCCGAAGACCTTGCGCAGGAAGTGTTTATCAAAGCCTATTATGCCCTTGACAGCTTCGACGGGCGGGCTGCGTTCTCTACCTGGCTCTACCGCATCGCCATCAACACCTGCCTGAACCATCAGCGTAAAGCCGGGCGCAGCAAGTTGTTTGTTTTGCTCGACAAATTATCGGCAAATGACATGCAGTCGGCAAGGACGAAATCCGATGCTTCGCCCGATGCAGGTCGCATCATGGAAGTGAACGATCATGCAACGGCAATCAAAAAGGCCCTTGCTAAACTTCCGGCAAAACAACAAACGGCTTTTGTGTTGAGCAAATATGAGGAGCTGCCACAACAGGAAATCGCCCTGATCATGGAAACAAGCGTGGGCGCGGTGGAGCAGCTGTTGCAGCGGGCAAAACAAAACCTGCGCGGTGCATTGGCTGCCTATTATCAGGAAAATTGTCAGTAAAACGTAGGAAATAATAAACGCCACTGTCTAAACCAATAACAAAGTCACCATGAAACGAGCATCAATAAACGAAGAGTCTGCGATGGCCATTCAGGACATGATCGACCGGCAAATTGCGAATGAGCGGCAGGAAAAACCAGGGGATGAGCTGTTGGAAAGGGTGATGGCTGCCATAGAACAGCAAGCAATGCCTGTTACGCGTCCGTGGCCTGTTTACGTGAAGGTTTCGGCCATTACAGCAGGGCTTGCCGCCTCCTTAATCCTGGGTGTAGGCCTTGGAAATGCCTTAAGCAGCCTGGCGGCACCAACCCAGCTTATACAGGTGGATGACGCCCAAATGGAATTCATGGATGTTTTAATGAACGACGAACAATAAGCAACAATGAAAAGAACCAACTTATATATCTGGACGATTGTCGTGCTGGTATTGTTAAACCTGACTACCATCGGTACGATGTATTATCATATGAGCCGAACCGATGCAGGCTCTGCCGGTGCAGCTGAGCTTGCTGTTGAAAGCTTTCGCCTGAATAACCGTTCCATCGTCGGGAACCTGGGTCTTTCGGGATCGCAGGCAAACGAATGCAGGGAAATTCTCAGTGATTTCCGTGAAAAAGTAAGAAACATCAACCAGTCACTGAACGAAAACAGGGCCGGACTTTTCGGTGAACTTCGAAAAGAAACACCGGATGCCGAAGCGTATTTGGGCTATTCGGCAAAAATAGGTGAGTTGCACAAAGCACTCAAAATGGAAACCGCGCAGTTTTACCTTGATCTGAAGGCCCTGTGCAACCCGGCTCAGGAAGCAAGCTTAAACCAATTGCTGGCACCACTTTTCTCAGCTGAAAAAGGCAATTTCGGACAAGGAGGAAAGCAGCACAGAAACCGCTTTGGGAGAGGACATCAATAACCACTTTTAATCATATAATTCTTATCACAATGAAAATCAAATTAATGCTAACCGCATTCGTGTTCTTCGCTGCCATGGTGGCCGTGCAGGCACAGGACAAACCAACGAAAGACGCAAGTCCGAACGCGCAGCCTGCCGTTTATATCGACAGCAACAACAATGGCATTTGCGACAATGCCGAAAACGGGACCCGCAGAAATGGCAATGGAAACGGCCAATGCCTGCGACAGGGCAGGGGACAGGGACGGGGCTTTGGCTGGCGCAATGGCCGGCAGGGAG
Organism: Bacteroidota bacterium; assembly: GCA_018816765.1. GTDB lineage: Bacteria > Bacteroidota > Bacteroidia > Bacteroidales > F082 > UBA6192. The sequence goes on along the minus strand of JAHIUX010000016.1, from coordinate 51,921 downwards.
CCAACTGTCCGCGCAAAGGCAATCAGGCTGGCAGAAATGGCCGACAGGGACGGAATTTTATCGACAATAACAACAATGGCGTGTGTGACCGTTCAGAGCAAAATAGCAAATAGCTTTGTGCAAAATTAACGCTGAAACGCCTGATACAATTCAGGCGTTTTTTTTATGTTTGCTGTAAATTCAGTGCCATGTCAGCCACTGCACCAAGTTTCCCCGGCCGGGCAGCAATTAAAGCAACTGGTATCATCCAGTTGTTTATCGGATTAAATGCCGTTATCGCAGGTTTCATGCTTGTCAGCACCCCCGATGGCTCATCGATGGGTATGAATGCAGCGATTTACCATTTCAGGCTTTTTCCCGATTTCCTCATTCCTGGTCTGGTCCTGATGATCATCATCGGATTTGGTCACCTCATTGCAGGAATCATGAGCCTGTCGAAATCCGTTTTCACAGGCATTGCCACCCTGTTTGTTGGTTTCGACCTGATCATATGGATCGTTGTCCAGGTAATCCTGATCGGTTTCAGCAGCTGGATGCAGCCGGCTTTCTTTCTGCTTGGACTGGCCGAGTGTGTGATGGGTGTGTTGCTTCTCAGGCAGGCTCAGAAGGGAAAAATTTCCACACATATGCAGTAAACACCAGGGTGGTGCCCGCCTGAATCAACAGCGATGTCGACACCAGCTCCATTTGCAGCAGGCCCATCAGGATCAGCAGATACTTCAGTCCGTAATAGGCCATTTTGCTGATGATGATACTCAACAGTATGGACGGGAAAATGTGCTTTGTCCGATTCAGTAAAAAGTAAAACACGAACACATTCAGCACCAGTTCAGCTGACATCAGCACCATTTTTAATAAAACAGGATGACCCGAAACCAAAAAGGAGAAAACTGGCAGTGTCAGGGCAACAAGATAGGCGTTATTCCTGTTTGTGTGCACCATGGCTAAAACCAGCATAAGTCGCATAGGCTCAATGAGGTAGAGCGGAATGTTGAGCAGATGCGAAAGCGCCGGCACGAAATAAATCAATGCCAGTGCGCTGATGTCGAGCAATACGCTCACAACATAATGTTGCTTAGTGGGTTGTATGTCGGTGGTAATCATGGGCTATTGTTGTTTACTCAGTTTGATGCTCTTTGATTCAGTTTTTCCAGTCAGGCTGAACAGGTAAGTACCATTTGGCAAGGCGCCAAGGGCGACATGGCTTGTCGAATTTGGAGGCAGCACACCACTCAGGAGTTTCCGGCCCTGAATATCCGTGCAGGTGTAAAAAACAGTTGCGGATTCTTCATTGGTCATGGTGACAAAATCACTGGCAGGATTTGGATAAAGACGCACCAGCAAAGGCTGTGAGTGCGGTGTAACTGAAGTCCCGATCTCGTGCACCTTCAACAGTTCGATGCCATTGCCAGTGCCGAGGTTTCGCGTGTATTGCTTGTTGATGGAATCGTTCCAGTGTTCGTGTACTCCCAAAGAGGCAATCAGCACACCATCGTTATCCGGGTCATATACAATGCCATCGGGCCACAGGCTTGAATCGGCTGCCTGGTGAAGGTAATCGTCGACGCCCGACCAGTTTGGACGACTTTCGGCAATGGTCGGACCATTGTATTCGGTCCGCAGAAAATCGTGGCAGACAGACTCAACTGCCACTGGGTCAAGCGACATAATGATGGATGAGCACCAATCGTTGTCGAATGGCTGCGAAACCCACTTGTCAGGCACTGCAAGCGCATCGTCACTTGGATATAAGCCATCGACAACAATGAGCAGATTTTTATCACTCAACAGGTTATGCATCATAATATCGGTTTGAACACGGTACAGGCCGTAGCCAAGCCGTACCGGGTCATCGGCCCCATCCATAAGCCCTTTGTGCATATGCATGGCCCATTGCCTCGTAAAAGAACCGAAATGGTTTTTTGCGGCAAGGGTGATTCCACCGGTGGCATGTGCTTTCATGGTGGGGATGTTAATCAGGTAATCCATTTCGTCGAAAATGGAAAAGAGTTTATCAGTGACAGCATCGGGCATTACGGTGCCATGATCAGAGAAAAAAACCCGATCGGTGGCTGTTACAGCAACAGCTGTGCGTCCCAGGCTGATGATATCGAGTTCAGGGTGAAGCAGGTTGTTTCCCAGATAATGCACATTCGGATAGGCATCGTGCCAGATTGTATAAAATTCCTTGTAGATGTTTCTTGCAGGGTCACCCACGTAAATCATGTTTTCAGGGACCTGGGCCTCGTTCACCAACTGCCCGATGATGGAAAGCACCACGTAAGGATTGGTTTCAGCAGCAAAATCATTGATAGCAAGGTTGTCATTTCTTCCGAGGTCAGCATAGTATTTGCCGGTGGCAAGGCCGCCATAAGCCGATGTCGCATTGATTTTGAGGAAGATTTTCTCGCCTTCGCTGTAACCAACGTTGCCATTGCCATGTTTCAGGTTAAAGTATCCGAAAATCTGATCCCAGGCACCCGCACTTGTAGAGGCCCCTGCAAGCGCAATTACCGACCTGATCACCATGCTGTCAATCACCTGAAAATTGTTATTCGCCGGTTGAAACCAGGCATCATCATCCGGATCAATGATGCCATTGTTATTTGAGGTATTGGAACAGTTTTCGTTGGTGCTTCGCGGATCCCACATCCATGTTACCCGACCCGGGAGTATTCCTTTTGCTATGCCTATGGGTGCATTTGGTGTGAAATCGCTCGTCACACTGCTTGATTTTGCCGTAGCCTTTGAGGCATGCTGACTTGTTGTGAACAGAAACAGACCCAATGCTGCAAGCAGAAAAACTCCAGCCAGGTTGTATTTCGATTTCGACAATGCCTGCCAAAACCGCTTGAATGCCAGCACATAACCACCAGTACCCAGCAGGTAGAGCACGAAACCTGAAACCAGCGGCGCCGTGGCCTGCATGCATGGATAAGCGGCCCTGCTTGGTTTGGGAATGACACGAACAAGGAACCAGATTGTTGCCAGTGAGGCCATGATGTAAAACACCAGCTTAGCCGGCATTTTGCGTGTTTGCAGGAACGTAATGATGCCCTGCATTTTTTTCGGTAAGTACGGAAATGGATTGTACATTGTATTTGGAATTAATCCATAAATAACTGCAAATCAAATATAATTCAAAAACCAAAACCCAGGTGTAATCCCACACTAATGTGGTAATCTTCGGGGTCATAGGCAAATTCAATGGTTGGTCCAAGGTGAAAATGGTTGAATTCGAATTCATAGGATGATTCCATATGCAAGGCAAATGCGGGATCGGCCATGTTGCCACCTTCAAAGGTGATTCCGGGGCTAAGATTCAGGTTCAACCTGTCGATGGGTTGATAGGTGCCAACAAGCCCGATGGTTTGGTGTTTGTGGGTATCGAAAACGCGTTCATAGCCAAGGCCCACACCGAGCTTTGTTTTAGGAATGCTGTAGGAATAGTGCATATGCAAGCCATAGCTTACCGATTTCTCGCCGGTAAAGTAAACCACAGAATTGGCAATTCCAAATTCGTTGTGGTGCTGATCCGGTTTACCATGGTGGTGCTGATGCGCTTCTGTTGCTGCATCAGGCTGTTGCGAAAATGCATGCATTGAAATCAACAGTGCAGTAGCAATCAGAAATAGCTTTGGTTTAATCATAAAGTTGTCTTGGTAAGCCTTTTTTTGTGTAAAATTAATTTTTCCAGCGATCAAGTTTTGGAATGCCTTTGGTAAAAAATCCTGCAAGGAAGCCTGGGAACCCCATTTCTTTCATCTTCCCTTTGACGAAGGCCTGCATTTTTTCTGCGGTATCGATGCCCGGATTCATGAAATTGCCCCCGACGTAGCAATGTGAGCAGTAGATGTTGGTTCTGCTGCCATCTGCATTTGTTCCTCCTCCATTTTCATCTTTTTTCATGGGCATGCCACAACTCTGGCAGTACTTATTTTCTTTCATTGCAGTTGGTGTTAATTGATGAAGATATACCAGCAATCAACGGTCACTTTTATCCTGATGAGACCGTCAGTGATAATTTATATCAGCCCTTGCTGTTTTACAAAAGTACTAGCTAAACAGGAAATTTTCATTGTTCCGGAGAATAAAGTTGCGAGAATAAATTTGACAATCTACAAGCGGCGATCAAACTAATCGCACCATAAGTCCTTCTTTCGCATCAAGCGGTGACTTATCGGGGGAATTGACTTTGTAACCTCATGCAAAACAATCATATACGAAATACTTGTATCAAGCCCGTAATTGCGTATTTTTGCAGCATGGAAACACAACGTCAGCAAAAGATTGGCCGGTTACTGCAACGCGACCTGAGCGAAATCATTCAGATGGAAATGAAAGCAGTGGTTGCAGGTGCCATGGTCACGGTAACCAAAGTGACCATTAGCCCCGACCTGTCGCTGGCAAAGGTCCATTTGAGCGTCTTTGCTTCAAAAGATAAAAAATCATTGGTCGAAAAAATTGGTCAACACACACGTGAAATACGCGGACACCTTGGTAAGCGCGTGCGGCATCAGCTACGCATCATCCCTGACCTGGCTTTCTATCTGGACGATTCACTTGATTATATCGACAGAATCGAGGACCTCTTGCATGAGTAATGGTTCAAGTTTGCATTGCCCTATGCAATACTGACAAAAACTAACTGTTATTGCTGACATTTTGTAATATCCAAACTAAAAATAACGACATTTTACATTCAATATGCAGTACGATCCCATTAAACGCAGCCTGGGCAAGGTGTTCAACAACAGTCCGTTTACACGCCGTTTATTCTATAATCTCCTCGATTTGCTGTTGCTCCGGGCCTGGCACATCAAAAAAGAAGTCAGGCTATGGGCTGCAACAAACACAGGCAAACGCCATATACTCGATGCCGGATCGGGATTTGGCCAGTATGTATATTTTATGGCCAAAGAGAACCGCGATGATTGGCGTATCCTCGGACTTGATGTAAAAGACGAACAAATTGCAGATTGTAACCAGTTTTTTCAACGGATAGGCTTCAACAATACCCGTTTCGAATCAGCCGACCTCACAAAGATTAACTTTTCCGATCAGTTCGATCTGGTGTTATGCGTGGATGTGATGGAACATATCGAAGAAGATGTCAAGGTGTTGACGAATTATTATAATGCTTTGAAAAACAAGGGTATGTTGCTTATTTCGACGCCTTCTGATCAGGGTGGGTCAGATGTGCATGAACATGACCATCACGCCGAAGGAGCGCAGGGATTCATTGATGAGCATGTCCGCGATGGCTATGGAATCGAAGAACTCCGCAGCAAATTGGCTAAGGCAGGCTTCTCAAAGTCCGAAATATATTACCAATATGGTAAACCTGGGAAACTGTCGTGGCGCCTTTCGATGAAATACCCGATCCTGATGCTGAATGCGTCCAAAGTGTTTTTTATTGTATTGCCCGTTTATTATCTGGTGGTATTCCCTTTGTGTCTGGTCCTCAATGCCTTCGACCTGATGGGTAAACATGAAACCGGCACCGGACTCGTGGCAAAAGCCTGGAAATAAGCACAACATAATCGCTGGCCAAAACGGCTTTTTGTGCGTCGGATATTACCCGGGCCGACATCAAGCCGCTGAATGATTTGCTTACCTTTGCAACAATCAATGGCCGAATAGTGAATTTATCCTTTTTTATCGCCAGCCGTTACCTTGTGGCCAAAAAGAGCCACAACCTGATCAACATCATCTCCGCTATTTCGGTGGTAGGTGTGGGTGTCGGCACCTTTGCACTGATTGTTGTGCTATCGGTTTTTAATGGGTTTGAGCAGGTTATCAGCGGACTCGTAAATGATGTAAGCCCTCATTTGCTGATCGAACCCCGGTATGGCAAAACCATCGACACCATTACTTTTCCAGCCGGCCGCATCCGCGCCATCGACGGAATTGGGGCATTGATCGAAGTGGCTGAGGAAGATGCCTTGTTTCGCTACCGCGATAAACAGCATATCGGAAGAATCAAGGGTGTTGGCAGCGGATACTGCGAGCAAAGCCATTTTGCTTCACTGATCAGCAGTGGCGACTTTATTCTGCAGCAGGACGGGTATGATTTTGCTGTTGTCGGTGCTGGTGTTGCCTGGTTTCTGGGAGTAAATGTCAAAGATCCAACCTCGCTTTTGACGGTTTATCTTCCGCGTCGTGGCAAAGCATCGGTGCTAAGTTTTGAGCAAAGCTTTTCGAGCAACAGCATTCAGCCGCTGGGTGTGTTTTCGTCGCAGCAGGAGTTTGACGCACGGTATGTGCTTGTACCTGTTGAATGGGCCAGGAGCCTGCTTGGCTACACCCATGAAGTCAGCACATATGAAATATTCCTCAGCGAACCCGAAAAGCTTACAGGCATCCAAAAAGACATCATCGGCATCCTGGGCCCTGACTTTAAGGTCAAGGACAGGTTTCAGCAACAGGAAACCCTGTATCGCATCATGCGCTCCGAAAAATGGGCCATCTTCATTATCCTGACCTTTATCCTCATCATGGCCACTTTCAATGTGATAGGTTCGCTGACGATGGTCATTCTTGACAAGCGAAAAGACATTTCCGTGCTGTCGGGTCTGGGGGCTGCAAAAAGGGTGATTCAAAAGTTATTTCTCACCGAAGGTATCCTCATCTCGCTGGCAGGTGGTGTGGCCGGGTTGTTTTTGGGCGTGGTGGTCGTATTGCTGCAACAACATTTTGGCTGGCTTAAGCTGGGCGGCGATAGTGGTTCATTTATCATTGATGCCTACCCCGTTAACCTGAAACTGCTAGATGTAATCGCCGTTTTCGTAACCGTTGCTAGCATAGGATTGCTGTCATCGGCCTACACTGTCCGACAGGCACTTCGTCGCCTGCAGAGCGACAATCTTAAAAATGAATAAGCTGCATTTCGGATAGATTCATTCCATGCAACCAACACGTCTTCAGCCTTGTCATCAACTTATTGGACACGATAAAAAAATGAGATCATTCGTTGTTTCGTGCCGATTAAATTGTAACCTTTGTAGGGTTGTTTCTCATTAGAAGGTTTAACACAATACCCCAATTACGCATGAAAATTTTATACCGTTTTTCACTGATGCTTGTCTTTGCAGGCATCCTGTTTGGTTTTCAGGTGTTGCAGGCCCAACAGATCAATACCGGCCTGGCTCCCCACACAAAACTCAGCCTGCTGCAAACCGATGCCCAGGGCCTGAGTTTGTTGAACGAAATTTCAGTGATTAAACTTCAGCATGTGTATCAGGAGGATGCCGGCTACAGTCGCCTGCAAATCCCTGGTTATGTGAACAACCTGCGCTTTGGCACGCCTGAAGTGCCTGTGCGCCGTCAATTGATTGAGATTCCCTTTGGTGCCTCAGTCAGCGTTAAGGTGCTCGATTACACAGTAAAAGAATATGCCTTGAATGAACTTGGTTTTATCGATCAGCTTTATCCATCGCAACCTCCAAGAAGCAAATCACAGGATGAATTTGTTCTGGTGAAAGACGCCAAAGCATACGCACAAAACAGTTACCCCGAAAGTGATCTCGTCAGCGTTGACCTGCTTGGTATGATGAGAAGTACCAATATTGCCAGGGTAAACGTATCGCCAGTGCAGTATAATCCGGCAACAAACACCATCAGGGTGTATGAAAACCTCACATTCAGGCTCGACTATGCCCATGCGGACCAATCAAAAACAGCTTCGCTGAAAAAAGCCTTCTATTCACCTTATTTCAATGCTGTTTCACGTCCGCTCATGAATCGGTTGACGCTCACTGAACGTGAAAACTTCACACGTTATCCGGTAAGTTATGTGCTGGTCAGCGACCGCATGTTCGAAGCACAACTGCAGGATTTTATCGCATGGAAAACAAAAAAGGGCTTTAAAATCATCGAAGCTTACACCGATATGCCCGAAGTCGGCAACACCACAGCAAGCATCAAAACCTATTTGCAGGGATTATACGATGCAGGCGACGAAACCAATCCGGCTCCTTCGTTTGTTTTGTTTGTTGGCGATATTGAACAGGTGCCCACCTGGAACAATGGAAATGGGGTTACCGACCGCAACTATGTGGAATTTACCGGCGACCTGTTTCCCGAAATTTTCTACGGACGTTTTTCGGCCCAGAATGCGGCTCAGCTGCAATCGATCATCGACAAAACCCTGCAGTATGAAGAATTCACCATGCCCGACCCTTCTTACCTCAACGAAGTTGTGCTTGTTGCAGGGATGGACGGTTCATTTGGAGCCGATTGGGGCAATGGCCAGTTGAACTATGGTGCAATAAACTATTTCAATGAAGAACATGGCATTACAGCATGGGAGTATCCTTATCCGGGTTCGGGTGCTGCTGCTGCAGAAATCAGACAGCGCGTGAGCGACGGAGTCACTTTTTCAAACTATTCGGCTCACTGCAGCCCCGATGGCTGGGGAGATCCCTCGTTTAGTATCAGCCACATTCCTGCCCTTCAAAATCAGGATAAATATGGCTTCATGCTCAGCAACTGTTGTTCATCAAGCGAATATCAGCTCACCGAATGCTTCGCAGAAGCCATCGTGAGGGCCGTGGGAAAAGGTGTTGTAGGCCACGCAGGCGGATCAAACAGCACCTATTGGGACGAAGATTATTATTTTGCTGTTGGCGTTGGTGCCATCACCGAAATTCCACCCTCATTTGAAGAAACCAGCGCCGGAGCTTTCGACGGCCTTTTCCATACCCATGGCGAAGCGTTTTCTGAATGGTATACAACCCAGGATCAGGTTATTTTCGCAGGAAACCTGGCTGTTACCGAAGGATCTCCAGGCTCAGCACCTTACTACTGGGATATTTACAACCTGATTGGCGACCCTTCGCTCATGGTGTATTTTTCTGTACCCCCTGTGATGGAAGTCAGCCACACCCCATTTTTGCCCCTTGGTGCTCCCAGCATCGATGTGAACGCCGTTCCATATGCATATGTCGGGTTTTCCGTTGATGGCATTTTGTATGGTGCCGGCATTGCTGACGAAAATGGCTTGGCCACAGTCCAGCTCGATCCTATTGCAAGCCCCGGCATCGCTGACCTCGTGGTTACCGCACAGAATTACCAGCCTTATACCGGAACCGTCATTGTGAATGCGCCCGATGGTCCTTATGTGATATATAACAGCAACCAGATCAACGATGAAGACGGTAATGGTCAGGCTGACTATGGCGAAAACATACTGATGGGCATGACCCTCGAAAATGTAGGTAATGGTGATGCAAACAATGTTACCGCCACCCTGACCAGCGACAGTCCTTACGTGACCATCACCGACGATAGCAATGATTTTGGCAACATTGCCGGCGGCGAACTTTCGAATGTTGAGGACGCCTTTGCATTTGGTGTACACAACAATGTGCCTGATAAACAAGCGATCAAATTCAATGTGGTTGCACAAAGCGAAGGCAGGGATTTGTGGAGTAGCTTCTTCACCATTCAGGCCCATGCTCCGGCGGTGGGCATTGCTTCAGTGGAAGTGGACGATGAAGGGGGCAATGGAAAACTTGATCCGGGCGAAAATGCCAACCTAAACATCACCATGGAAAACATCGGTTCGGCCGACCTGCTTCAGATGGTTTCGGCCCTCGTGAGCACCAACGCCGATGTGATTGTAAATACTGACCCGATGGCTACAGAAATTTTCGGGAGCGGCAACACCATCACCCTGCAGTTTGCCATCACCGTATCGGGTGAAATTGTGGATGGGAGCACCGTGATTTTTGAAATGCATACCATTGGTAACCATGAGTTTTCGGCCACCAACACCTTCAACCTGACTGTGGGTCAGATCCCGGTCCTGATCCTGAACCTGGCCAACGGCCCATCGGAGACAAGCATGCAGTCATGTTTGAACACGCTCAACGTTGGCAGTGAAGCCATCAGTGCCATTCCAACAGAATTGAACCTGTATAAAAGTATATTTGTTTGCCTGGGCATTTATCCCGACAACCATGTGCTGACGCCTGCTGAAGGCCAAAAACTTGCTGATTACCTCGACCAGGGAGGTCGGGTGTATATGGAAGGTGGTGATACATGGGCTTATGATGCAGTTACTCCGGTCCATTCTTATTTCAATATTTCAGGTGTTGCTGACGGTTCGGGCGACCTGAACACACTTATGGGATCTGATGGCTCTATCGCACAGGGCATGCAGTTTGTATACAATGGACGTAACAGTTATATCGACCAGGTAAATGCCAGCGGCCAAGGTGTGATGATGTTCAGAAACAATACGCCTGACTATGGTACCGCAGTTTCCACCCTGACCGACACTTACCGCGCCATTGGTGCGTCGTTCGAATTTGCAGGACTTGAAGACGGGGGCGATAACACAAAAGACGAACTGATGGCACGCTTCCTGTCTTTCTTCCAGATACCATTTGTATGGACAGGCGACCAGGAATTGGCAATGTCTGACGGTGCCGATATGCAACTTTATCCGAATCCGGCCAACGCACAGGTCAACATCAGTTTCAACCTTGACAAAGCTGCCCGGGTGAGCCTGAATGTTTACAATACTGTGGGTCAAAAAGTCGGAACGTTTGCCAGCCACATTTCTGCCACTGAAGGCGTTCAGCGTCAGGGCTTTGATGCCTCATGGCTTGGCGAGGGTATCTGGTTTGTCGCACTCGAATCAGACAACTTCAGGCTGGTGAAACGCCTGGTCATTGTGAAATAGTATACATCAATCAATTTGTTGATTTTAACCAATAAATAGTATGAAAAGATTAATCGCATTAACATTTTTACTGGCCCTCACCTTAGGAAGCATCCGCGCTGACGAATGGAAAAGCCTGGGTAGCAGCCAACCGGTAGCTGCAAAAATCACCCTGCTTGAAACAAGCGACAACCAAAGCACTGTGCAGTTTTCACTCGAAGGATTCTGGCTGAAATCGGTCTTGCTCAACAACGACGAACGCGCTTATACTGTCAGTGTCGGCGGAGCAAGTCCGCTGCTTATTGCAGGAGCACCTGATTTGTCGAAACTAACGGCTTCGTTGCAGATTCCCGATCTGGCCAATATGGAAATTGAAGTAAGTGCTTCGGCTTATGTTGATTTTGAAAACATCTACATTGCCCCTTCGAAAGGAAACCTGTTGCGCAACGTTAATCCACAGGATGTGCCATTCACCTTTGGTGAGGCATACGGCAAGAACGCTTTTTATCCTGCCCAGATTGCAGCACTTCGCAACCCTTACATCATCCGTGAACTGCGCGGACAGACCGTGGTTGTAACGCCATTTCAGTATAATCCGGTCAGTCATGTACTCAGGGTGTATACCAGTATTGAGGTTGTGGTACGCAAAACCACCGGCAACGCGATCAACACTTTGTCAGTGAAACCATTGGTAAAGTTAAAAGGCAATGAATTTGATGCCATTTACAAACGGCAGTTTCTCAATTATCAGTCAAATACCGACCGCTATGTACCTGTTGTTGACCGCGGAAATATGCTGATCATTACCTATGCGGCATTTATTGACGCATTGCAGCCTTTTGTTGAATGGAAAACCAAGTCAGGCATTGAAGTTGAAGTGGTTGATGTTGCCAGCATCGGCAACAGCGCTGCCATCAAGCAGTATGTCACCAATTATTATAACGAACACGGCCTCACTTTCCTTTTACTTGTTGGTGATGCTGAACAGGTGCCTCCGGGATATTCTTCGGGTGATTCTGACAATGTTTACGCTTATGTTGTTGGCACAGACCATTATCCTGATTTATTTGTTGGCCGCTTTTCGGCTGCAAACCTGGGTGAATTGCAGACCCAGATTGACAGAAGCCTGTCGTACGAACAAACACCTTACACCGGTGTCGACTGGTTTAGCAAAGCCATTGGTATTGGCTCAGATCAGGGACCCGGCGACAACAATGAAATGGACTATGAGCACATCAGGGGAATTGGGACAACACTGCTCGATTTCACCTACACCTATACGCATGAGCTTTTTGACGGCTCACAGGGCGGAAACGACCAAAATGGAAACCCGACACCAGCAATGGTGAGCGCTGCCTTAAATGCAGGCGCTGGCATCATCAACTACACCGGCCATGGTAGCCAGGGCTCCTGGGGAACAACGGGTTTTTCGTCAAGCGATGTAGATCAGCTTACCAACGACAATATGCTGCCGTTTATCTTCAGTGTGGCCTGTGTGAATGGCGATTTCGTCGGAACCACCTGTTTTGGCGAAACCTGGCTGAGGGCAACACACAACGGACAACCCACAGGTGCCATAGGCATTATGGCTTCAACCATCAACCAAAGCTGGAACCCACCAATGGCCGGACAGGATGAAATGGACCTGATTCTGACCGAAGCCTACGCTGACAATATCCGCCATACCATGGGCGGCATTGCCATGAACGGCTGCATGAAAATGAATGATACCTATGGTGCCGGCGGCGATGAAATGACAGATACCTGGCTGCTGTTTGGCGACCCTTCGATCATGCTGCGCACGGCTAGTCCCGAAGCACTCACTGTTACACACAACCCGAGTATTTTCATTGGTGTGGGCGATTTTGCCATTAACTGCCCTGTTGATGGCGCTTTTGCAGCCTTATCGATCAATGGTCAGTTGCTTGGAGCGGCTGAAGTTCAGGATGGTGTTGCTACCATCGTATTCGACCCCATTCAAAGCCCGGGCACGGCCACACTGGTTGTTACAGCGTTTAATTATATTCCATATACAGCCGATATCGAAGTTATTCCGAACGAAGGTCCCTTTGTTTCCTGCACCGGATTTACCATGCTCGACGCTAATGGCAACAGTCAAGCCGATTACGGAGAAGACATTCAGCTTAGCCTGATGATGAGTAACGTTGGAAATGATGACGCTACCGGCGTGAATGTGCTTATTAGCACCAACAGCCCTTATGCAATAATCACTGATGCCAACGAAGCATACGGTACAATCCTTGCCAATGAAAGCGTGACGATTGACAATGGTTTTGCATTGTCAGTGGCCAACAATACACCCGACAACACATTGATTACCATTGCTGTGACAGCACAGGACGACCAGCAAAGGGCCGTCTGGAATTCTCAGATCAGCTTCAGGGCCTATGCACCGATCATGGCAATAACACAATTTATTGTTGATGATGTAAATGGAAACAACAATGGAAAGCTCGATCCGGGTGAAACCGTGAACCTGATTGTCGGTATGATCAATAACGGGGGCGCGGCTGCAACCAACGCATTTACCATGCTCAGTTCGCCGAGTGCGAATATCGATATTGCAGGCGACCCGTTGAATGACTTAGAAATCCTTCCGGGAATTGAATATTCCTATTCATTTGTTGTAACAGCTTCTCCTGACACCCCACAGGGTGAGATCACACAATTTGACCTGGTGACAACTGCTGATCTGGATTTCAATGCCACTGAGAGCTTCAGCCTGATTGTGGGACAGGTGCCCGTGCTGGTGATTGATCTTGCAGGAGGAACAAGCGGTGAGGCCATGCAGCATTGCATTTCTGAACTGAATGTTGGCATGGACATGCTGTCGGCTTTCCCTGAAAATCTTTCCCTGTACAGTTCTGTTTTCGTGAACCTTGGTATTTATCCTGACAATGCAATTTTGTCGGCAGAACTTGGGCAGGCCTTGGCCGGTTACCTCGATCAGGGAGGAAAATTATATTTGGAAGGCGGTGACACCTGGGCGTATGACCAGCCAACAGCCGTTCACCCATATTTTGGTATCTCAGGTACTGCCGACGGATCTGGAGACCTGGGTACAATTAATGGCCTTGCCGGAACATTTGCCGAAGGGTTTAGCTTCACTTATTCAGGCACCAACAGTTATATCGACCAGTTGAGCACTAACGGAACAACAGCTTATGCCATTCTTCAAAATCAAAATCCATCCTACGTTACCGCTATTGCCAATGCAGCCGAAGGCTACAAAACCATAGGTGCTTCCTGTATGTTCTCGGGCTTAACCGGTGCTGAAGAAACAGATCAGACGGCCTTTATGGCACAAATGCTAGGATTCTTTGGTATACCCTATGTTTGGACTGGTGTTGATGAAAATCCAGGCTTCACAGGTCAATGGGTAGTTTATCCTAATCCAATGACTGACAAGGCTACCTTTACATTAACCACAACGGAACATTGCAGGGTGAGCATTACATTGTATAACCTTTCCGGGCAGGAAGTCGCCACTGTTGCCGATCAGGATGTGCCAGCCGGAACGCACAATTTCGAATGGACCAGCGCAGCCTCAGGCACATTGGTAAAAGGTGTTTATTTCGGGAAATTAACAATTAATAACACAACGACTACAACAAAGCTTATCAAAATGTAGTTTATCAGGGGAAGAGGCCGGAAAGCCGCACCTCTTCCCCGACTTAATGTGTTCATGGTTTATTTGCTGTCTGAAACCAGGAGGCGGGAAAAAATAAAAACAAACAACTTAAATCGTTAACTAATCATGAAAAAAATTTCTTCTTTGTTTGTTGTCCTGCTCTTTCTCGCAGGCATGAACGTCATCAACGCACAACAATCGGTTACTGCGCCACAGGGAAACCATAAAACGGTAACCGAAAAACACGAAAAGCCTGTTGAGGCAATTACTCAGCCTGTTGTTACCAAAGGGAAAAGCGAGGTGAAACAAACTCAAAAACCGCAAAGCACAACAGCAGCACCGGTGCATAACACCAAAGTTTCACCCACGGCTAGAACAGGGGAACAACAGGTGATCACCAAATCAGGACAGACAGTTGCCGGACAAGCTGAGGCAGCACAGCCAAAATCGTCGGCCATTGATTATATGAAAAAGGAAGTTTATCCTGTTATGCGAACAGAAAGGCTGAAGATGGAAAAAGCACTGAGTGCCGATGATAAAGCCAAATTGGTAAATCTGCGTCAGGCCTACAAGGAAGCCCGCGGATCAAGTGAGCTGATTTCTGAAGCAGATTTCAGCAGCCATGCTACAATGGACAAGGATCAGGCAGCTAAAATCGGTGATATCCGCCGTCAGGTGATGACCATTGGCTCAAACTATTCACAGCAGCTAAACGAAGCCATGACTGTGATCAACGGCAAGAAAAACGAGTGGAAGAGTGGATTGGAGAAAGCCAGCGGCGTTCCTGCAAAAACCGTTGCCCCTTCCAATACCAAAGGAAAACCGGGTGTGGCTTCAGAAAGAAACCCCATCGATGTGGTGTCGAATCCGTTTATTTTCCTGCTATGGGATGCTGAACTCCCGGCAACTGTGAAGAAAAGCAGGTAGTTTGTAGAAAAACCTATTTCAAGGCTGGCGCTCTTCGTTGAGTTGCCAGCCTTTTTCTGTTAAAACAATACATGCCAGACAACGCTTTTCTGATGCCAGGCCTGCTTCAATGACCATATCAGCAACTTCAACCCATTGTTTTGTGCGGGGCTTTTCATTGACCATATGTCTGATCATCACGAACAGACCCGGGTGTACTTCTGACCGCAAACTTCCAGATTCACAAACAATAACGCTTTTATAATCCACTAACTGAAAGAAAGCAGACATGGCTTCTTCGAGGTGATCATCTTTCACCCGAACGTAAAATACACGTGTAGCACCGGCGAGCAACATCTTTGAGGTGTCTTTTCTGCCCGACCTGTCAAACTCTTCAGTAATCACAAAATCCCCTTCCATAGGCGCGTTTTTAGCGCCATGAAACGCGGATTCGGACGGATAAATGCTGCTCACTTTCAAGCCAATAATGGCATGTTTGTCAGCATTGCGTCTTATGACTGATGTGGCCAGGGTAGTCTTGCCAATGTTACGGCCGGTTCCGGCAATCAAGAGAAGATTGGGCAGGTGAAGCATAAGAAAATGCAGTGTTGATAGCGCTTACAAAGATATACGTTTGCCGCTTCATGCTGTGTGCAAATAGTGCCGACAGGATACGGCCGCTATCAGTGCGTTATTCCCGCCTGTTTTATTGCTATTTTTGTGCGTATTAACGATGACACAACCCTATGAAACCCGGAAACAGCCTTTTTTTTGTGATAATCCTGTTGTTCTTGGCAGCATGCACAGAAACGGAAACACACATACCGCAGCAGCGCAAACCCGTCGACGAAATGTTTGCACAAAGGGCTTACCCTGCAGGTGAAATCCCGTTTGCTTCATACGAGGCTGCTGTTAAGCAGGCACATGTGTTCAGGGAAGCGGATGAAAACAAAACACGTACGGCATGGCAATTCGCGGGCCCGGAAAACATTGGCGGCCGGTTAACGTCGCTGGCGATCCATCCCGACAGTCCAGAAACCATTTATGCCGGTGCTGCTTCTGGAGGTGTTTTCAAAAGCAACAACAATGGCCTCAATTGGACCCCTGTTTTTGATGAGGCGCACATTCTGTCGGTAGGCGATATTGCCATCGCTCCCTCAAACGCCGAAACAGTATATGTAGGAACCGGTGAGGCCAATGCCGGAGGCGGATCACTGGCTTACGACGGCTATGGCGTATATAAATCAATTGATGGGGGTGATTCATGGCAGCATATGGGCCTCACACAAAGTGGCAGCATTGGCCGTGTTGCTGTGCACCCACAGGACCCGGATGTTGTTTTCGTTGCAGCCATGGGAAGGCTTTTTGCCAACAACACGCAGCGGGGTGTTTTCCGAAGCGTTGATGGGGGCCTTAACTGGCAAAATGTGCTCTATGTCAACGATTCAACAGGTGCCGTGGATGTGCTCATCGATCCCCAGCAGCCCAATATTGTGTATGCAGCAACCTGGGAAAGGGTGCGCCGTCCCGACAGAAGGAGTTATGGTGGACCCGGATGTGGCATCTACAAAAGCACCGATGGCGGTGACACCTGGCTTGAACTTCAGAATGGGTTGCCTTCGGGGACCAATATTGGCCGTATTGGCCTCGATATCTGCCAGGCCTCACCAAATAAACTTTATGCTATTTATGCCGATCAGACAGGCTATTTTACCGGCTTGTTCAAAACCACAAATGGGGGTACTTCATGGACGCAAACAAACGACGCCAGCCTTGGAGGCATATATTCCTCCTATGGATGGTGGTTCGGACGCGTTGTTGCAGATCCTGTGAATGCAAACATAGCCTATGCCCTTGGCCTTGATGTGTTTAAAACAACAGATGGCGGAACAAACTGGTCCATGATTTCTTCCAATGTGCATGTCGATCAGCATGATATGGTTATTCTTCCGTCGAACAACAACAAGCTTTACCTGGGTAACGATGCCGGACTTTACACCTCGCAAAATGCCGGAACCACATGGTCTCATAACAACTACCTGCCAATCACCCAGTTTTATACCTGTGATGTGGATGAGCAGTTGCCAAATCGCCTCTACGGAGGTGCCCAGGATTTGGGAACATTGCGTACAACCACCGGGCAATTTGGCGATTGGTACACCATTTATGGCGGTGATGGTTTCAGGGTGCTCGTTGATCCGACTGATAACAACTACATCTATGCTGAATATCAATATGGCGGATTTGCCCGAAGTACCAATGGAGGAGCAGGGTTTTCTTCGGCAGTAAATGGCATCGATAATATGGACCGCCTGAACTGGCATACGCCGGTTGTCTTTAACCCGCTTAACCCGAAAAGCCTGTATCTGGGTGCAAACCGCTTGTACAAAACCACTCAGCGGGCAATCTATTGGCAGGCCATAAGTGATGACCTGAGCAGTGGTCCCGGCAATGGTAATCTGGTGTATGGAACGATTACCTGCATCGAGGTGAGCAGGGCCGATACAAACGTGATCTATTGCGGAACCGACGACGGCCATGTATGGGTGACAAAGACCAGTGGAAATGAGTGGATGGAGATCACGGCAGGACTGCCCGATCGCTGGGTGACAAGCCTGAGCAGTGCAGCAGATGACCCTGCGACTGTTTATGTCAGCCTTTCGGGTTATCGCTACAACAGCTATATCCCACACATATTAAAATCAATCGATTATGGCCAGACCTGGACGGATGTCAGCGCCACATTGCCTGAGGTCCCGGTGAACAAGGTGCTTGTCGATCCGCAACATGCTGACTACCTGTATGCGGCCACTGATTTTGGCATGTACTTTTCACTGAATGGTGGTGAACAATGGCAATTGATGGGCGATGGCCTGCCCAATGTGCCTGTTTGTGACTTCAGGTTGTACAATACAGATCGTCAACTCATTGCAGCAACTTATGGAAGGTCAATGTACCGCATCGACCTTGATGAACTCGTGGGTAACACGGAATTGACCATGAAACCCAAACCGGACTTCATTGCCTGGCCAAATCCGGTTAGGGATCAGCTATCGGTACAATGCAAGTCAAAGGAAACGCATGGCAGCATCTGCCTGTATGATGCACAGGGCAAGCTGGTGACTTCATGGTTGATTTCGCCTGAGGTAAGTGAAAATGTTATTCATTGGAGTCCGGGACCTGAAAACAAAGCGGGGATGTATACCATCAGTTTGGAACAAAAGGGTAAACCCAAACAGAGCAACAGGATCATATTACTCAGGTAAACTGCCTGACTTGCCCTTGCTGATCATATTGGTAATCAAGACAAACTCGTTTAAACCAAGCTGTTCGGCGCGCTTGTTGAATATTTCGAGGCTGATAATCTTGTCATTCAGCATATCACGCAATCCGTTCCGGAGGGTCTTTCGCCTTTGATTAAAGGCCTTTTTGACTACCTGTTGAAAGAGCATTTCGTCACAGCCCAGGGTCTCCCGCATATTACGGCGAAGCCTGATCACAGCTGATTTCACTTTTGGTGGCGGAAAAAACACCTGTTCATTGACTGTAAAGCAATATTCGATCTCATAAAATGCCTGCAGCAGCACACTCAGTATTCCGTATGTTTTATTGCCCGGCGGCGATGCAAGCCGCTCAGCCACCTCTTTCTGAATCATGCAAACGACCTCTTTGACCTTGTTGCGCTGCTCAAGGATACGGAAGAAAATCTGGCTGCCTATGTTGTAAGGGAAATTACCAATGACTGACATCTCCGGAAAAAACACCAGTTCTTCGCTGACTTTCAGGAAATCAGCTTCCAAAATGCGCCCTTCCAGTTGCGGAAACCTAGTTTTCAGGTATTCAACCGATTCGGTATCCACTTCAATCAGGTGTAGGTTGTCAGGGAACTGTTCGTTGAGGAAAGCGGTGAGCACACCGGTTCCGGGGCCGATTTCAAGCAAATACTGATGATTTCCCTGAAGCTGGGCAACAATTTTCCGGGCAATATTCTGATCCGTTAAGAAATGCTGTCCAAGGTGTTTTTTTGGTCGTACCATCACAGTTTGTCTCCCCTCAGCAGGCGGAATTTACGTCGCGCTTCGGCAACGTAAATACTGGCCGGATAATGTGTAAATAAATATTCGTAGAGTGTTTGTGCCTCAGTTTCATTCTTTAAAACGTCTTCGTTCAGCTGTGCCCGTTTAAAAAGCGCGTCGTCGGCCAGATATCCTTCGGGATACCGTTGAACAAGCTGCTCCAACAGGCTGTCGCAAGTCTGAAAATCACCCTGTTGCTGAAATATGCTTGCCTGCTCCATGAGGATATGGTCACCAATTCCGGCTGCTTTTTTTGTATTGGATAGAGAATCGAGCAGATGAAGCGCAAGCTTGTCGTTGTGCTGAAACACAAGCAACGAAGCATGCGCGAAGACCTTCAGGCTGGCGCCTGTAGTATCCTCAAACAAATTATCGCGTATCAGCAATGAAAGTGCCATGGCATCGTTGGCAATGAGTTTTGAGGTCGCAGATTTAAGGATGTCGAGCGAAGCCTGTGCCCAGCTGAATTCACCGATAAAAAACCGCAACCTTGCATTCCTGAACCTTGCTTCATGTGCCAATGGGGCATCCTTCAGCGATTTTTCAACCTGACTGTACAACAAGGTCGCTTCCCAGACGTTATTGTCAAACAACAGAATGTCAGCCTGTTGCATCTTAATCTGTGCCAGTTCCACATCGTTCAATGGCAGGTTTATAAGCTTTTCAATCAGGGTCAGTGCATCGTGTATCTGTCCGAGTTTGAAGGCAAGTAGCTGTGTTTGTGTGAGCATCACATCCATTGTCTCTCTGTTAAAGCCAATGATGTCAACAGCCTTGTTGATGTCAGTATTGAGTTTGGCATATTCCGCTCGTTCCGACACTGCTGTTTGTTGCGCAATCAAATACCTTGCCTTGAGTTGTCCGGTGAGTCCGCCTGCATAAAACATGCCGTTTGGGCCTTTTTTAACCAGGTAGTTGTATCCATCCAGGGCGATATCGTATTCACTGTTCGAAAGGCAGATTTCTGCCAGTTCCAATACTTCATTGTCGCGGTCGCCAAGCCTGCGGTCAATGGCCTGCAACTGCCGCATGGCCAGCTCAAAATCCTTCTGCTGAAGTGCAAACCACACCAATAGTTCGCCATAAATTTCATTTGATGGATTGGCCTGTGCCCGGCTAAGTATTTTGGTTCTGAAAAGATCGGCCAGACCACCTTCAATGTCGACCATCAGCAGGTTCTGAACCCGGCTTTTTACAAGCACCAGCTGGATAGGATTATTGATGGCATAATCGAGGTATTTGTCGAACATCTCGTCGTAGTTTCCCAAAAGCTGGTAAATTGTGGCCATCTCCATGAGGTAGGCATTCTCCGCGCCAGGTTCGTGCGATGCTTTTTCATACACCTTCATGGCATAATCGAATAAGGACCTGTTTCTGAAGGCATTGGCGGTCATTAATACCCGGTTTTGGTCTTTCGGCAAGGCATAAATCACTGCGTTAAACGTTTTCTCAGCCTTGCGGCTATCACCACTTAACTGATACACGTATCCAAGGTCGATATCAGTTTGAAAATCGGCCTGATTTTTCCTTGCATATTGCTTAATGGTTTTCTCGGCGGTGGCGTAATCACGCAATTCGAACAGGCAGTTGAGGTAATACTGGTAATAATATTGGAGTGGATAATCCTGGTATAACTGCCGGTAATACTCAGCAGCTTTGCCCCATTCCTGCCGCTGATAAAACTGACCGGCAATCTGCTCATCGGCTACCCGCTTCTGTTGACTTTCCGATAGCTGTGATTGCCTGATCTGCTGGGCAAATGATGGCTGTAAGACCAGCATGAACATTGCCAGCACTGTCACTGCAGTTCGTGTCAACAACCAGATTTCCGTGTTTCTTATCATGTTTTGGTGCACCATGGTTTAAAACCAACCCACGCAAAAGTAATTATTTTTTATGGCTGGCTTTTTCCAGGGTTTCAAGTAGCAGTTTCTGTGCATTTAAACGGGCTGTAAGGTATTCAGCTGTCTGAATAGCATTTTCCGCAGCACGCTTTTCGTTTTGCAGGTAAAGGTTAAAGGTTTCCTGGTCGAGGATGCTGTTTTGTAAATCGGCTTCGAGCTCAGCCAATTGTCGGGCTGAAATGGCCAGGCTATCACGTGCAGTGGCACACTCAATGCTGAATTGTGTCACAGCCATACGGGCGGTTCGCAGGGCGGTTAACACCAAAGTATCTTCCTTGAAATCTTCCGAATTGCTATACATCCCGATCTTACCCTGCAAGGAACTCAAGCCAGCTGAATCTTCTGCATCGAGCTGTTTGATAGCGCTTTGCAGCTGTTCATCGAGCTGTTTTATCAGTTGATGGCTTTCGGCATATCTGGGTTGTGGCCTGTTGCAGGAAACAACCATCACAAGCAATAAAAGAGGCAGACCTGTGAAAAGTCCTTTAGTCAATGACATCAAAACCGGTGTATGCCTGCAGGGCTTTGGGAATGTTGATTCCATGTGCAGTCTGGTTATTTTCGAGCAGGGCAGCCAGAATCCTGGGCAAGGCCAGGGCGCTGCCATTCAATGTGTGCGCAGTCTGGATATTTCCTGCTTTATCTTTGATTCTTAATTTCATGCGGTTTGCCTGAAACCCTTCAAAATTGGAAACTGAACTCACCTCGAGCCAAAGTTGTTGTGCGGCAGAGAAAACTTCAAAATCGTAGGTCAGGGCAGAGGTAAAGCTCATGTCACCTCCACAGAGTTTAACCGTTCTGAATGGCAGTTCGAGCTTGCGCAACAAGCCGGTAACATGCTCACGCATCTGCTCAAGCACAGCATAGGATGAATCGGGATGCGCCACCTGCACAATTTCGACCTTGTCGAACTGGTGCAGCCTGTTGAGTCCGCGCACATGCTTGCCCCATGAACCGGCTTCCCTGCGGAAACAGTTTGAATAAGCGGCAGTTTTCACCGGTAGTTTTTCTTCGGCCAGGATCACATCGCGGAACATATTGGTAACCGGAACTTCGGCCGTAGGAATAAGGTAAAGGCTATCCAGTCCGCAGGCATACATCTGGCCTTCCTTATCGGGCAGCTGACCTGTTCCGTAAGCTGAAGCTTCGTTAACGAGCAGCGGAGGCTGCACCTCACGGTAACCGGCAGCAATGGCTTCATCGAGGAAAAAGTTGATCAGTGCACGTTGAATACGGGCGCCTTTTCCGGTGTAAAACGGGAAACCGGCACCAGTGACTTTGTTGCCAAGATCGAAATCGATGAGGTCGTAACGGGTAATCAGGTCCCAATGTGGCACTGCTTCGGCATATAGCGCAGGTATTACGCCTTCTTCGTGCACAATGAGGTTGTCGGCCGGAGTGCGTCCCCTGGGCACGGATGTGTGCGGCAGATTGGGTATTTCGACAAGCTTGTTCTGCAGGCTTGATTTAAGTTCTTCGAGCTGACCGGCAAGTTGTTTTGCCTGTTCTTTCAGGTCCGCATTGCGGGCTTTGAGCGAATCGGCTTCTGCAGCCTTGCCTGATTTAAACAACAATCCGATTTCGCGGGCAAGGGCATTGGTTTCAGCAAGGATATCGTCGTGGTCTTTTTGGGTCACACGGCGGCTTTCGTCGAGCTGAAGCACTTCCTCAATAAGGGCGTTGTTACTGAAGTTTTTTATCGATAGACGGTCCAGAACTTCTTGCTTGTTGTCCCGGATAAACTGTACCGTTAACATAAGGATATGATTTTTTGCAAAAATAGTATAATTCGGTCTTGCTGGCCCGTAAAGGCGCTGAAACAGGCCAATAAAAAAGCCCGGATGATGACAACCGGGCTTTCAATATGCTTGCTGAAGCAGTTTAGTTTACTTCTTCGTTTGTGATCGGAACAATGGAGATATAAGACCTATCGTCTTTTTTCTTCCTGAATTCAACGATGCCATCAACAGTGGCGAAAATGGTGTGGTCTTTTCCCATACCAACGTTGTCGCCGGGATGATGAGAGGTGCCACGTTGACGAATGATAATGTTACCGGCTTTGGCAAATTGTCCGCCATAAATTTTAACACCCAGTCGTTTGCTTTCTGATTCGCGACCGTTGTTTGAACTTCCTACTCCTTTTTTATGGGCCATGGTATGTCTTTTTTGTCGGTTTCTACTGTTTGATACTTTCTACAACAACCTTGCTCAGGTATTGGCGATGACCATTCATTTTCTGGTATCCTTTTCTTCTTTTTTTCTTGAAGACCAATACTTTATCACCTTTCATATGTTCAACAATCTTCACGTCGACATTGGCGCCGGTCAAGGTAGGACTGCCTACTTTCACTTTTCCATCATTGTCAATCATCAATACTTTGTCGAAAGAAACGGTGCTTCCTTCTTCTCCAGCCAAACGGTGAACAAAGATCTGCTGACCTTGCTTTACCTTAAACTGCTGTCCTGCTATGTCAACTATTGCGTACATCTCTTTTTTTGAAATTGCTGTTATAGGTCATAAAAATCGAACGGCAAAAGTACAAATAAAAATTAAACTACAAACCTTTAACACATATTTTTTTCAAACCGCTGAATTTTCGATGCCAACGCGTTTCACTTTTCCTTTCCTGTTTACCAGAATCACCCCGCCGATGATCATGCTCACCCACAGAAAATACAGGGGATCAAAATGTTCACCATCAATCACGCCCCAAAGCAAGGCCACAATAGGAATCATATAGGTAACCGTCGAGGCAAAAACAGCACTGGTCATTTTAATCAGTTTGTTGAAAGCAATCATGGCCAGACCGGTTCCAACAACAGCAAGAATGGCGATAAAACCAAGTCCTTTGAATGCGGCCGGATCGTTGCTCAATTGTGTCACGATGGGCGTAAACCCAAACAGTATGATAAGTGCCGGCATGCCTGCAATAAAAAAGGTGATGGCGGTAATGGTAATGGCATCAATATGGCTCAGCCTTGCCTTGATCAGGTTGACGTTGAATGCGTAGAAAATGGTTGCCAGTATCACATACGATGCGTATTGAATGTTAAAATTGAAGGCTTGCCCACCGCTAACCCTCAACAAACCAAGTGCACCGGAAAGGGCAATAAACACGCCGGCAACATTAAACCAGCGTACTTTGAGCTTAAACAGAAAATAGCCCAGCATCACTGTAAATAAGGGAGTAAGTGAATTAAGCATACCTGCGGTGGCACTGTCAATGCCTGTTTGCGCCTTGGCAAACAGAAATGCAGGAAAAAAATTACCAACAATCCCCGACAAGCCAAGGATGAGGAAATCGCGACGGTTCAGCCTGGCGAGTCTTTTCAGGGCCAACGGCAGGAGCGCCAGAAAGGTAATGGCCACACGCAATGCCCCAACCTCGGTGGGCGAAAAATAAACCAGCCCCCGCTTGATCAGGATAAATGAACTGCCCCAGGTGAGCATCAGGGCGACTAGAATAATCCACGACAACAATCGCTGGTTCATACTCATTTTAAAAGGAAGCAAATGTAATGGAAAAATATTTTCATGAGTCATGCTTATTTATTGGTGGCCAGACCAGGAAATCAAAGGATGTCCGGACCATGTGCAAAGACCTGCATTTGAAGCAAGCTGATGTGGTTGCTTTGCCTGAGGTTTGTATACCTCATTCCTGCCAATTAACAAACCAGGTCAATAAATCTGACAGCTGAAATCACTGTTTTCAGGAAGTTTTTAAAACAATCTGACCTTCAGGAACGTTTAAGCGAATACTGCAATAGGTTTTGCAATCCTGCAATTCAGTGTATATTTGCGCTTCAGGAACAGATTGGTTTGGCTGGCCATTCATCGGTAAATCTGCATGGAAAACGATAATCAAAGGCTTATTCAGGGACTAACGGCAGGCGACAGGAAAATTTTTGAAGAGATTTTCCACTTGTATTATGCGCCGCTGTGCCGTTATTGTTTGCGCTATGTTGTCGAAACCGAAGAAGCGGAGGAAATTGTTCAGGAGATGTTTTTTAAGCTGTGGCTCCGTCGCGATGACCTTAGCATCAATTCCTCAATTCAGGCCTACCTCTACAGGGCGGTACAAAACCACGCCCTGAATTTTTTGAAAAAGCAAAAGGTTCACAAGGAGTTTGAACGCTTTGTAGGTTTTCAGACGCAACACGATCATATTCAGCACAACCACGAACTGGAAGAACAGGATATGCAGCGTGTGCTAAAGCATGCTGTGCTGTCATTGCCCGAAAAAAGACGGGAGATTTTCGAGTTGAGCCGGTATGATGGACTTAAGAATGCAGAAATTGCTGAACGACTGAATCTTTCGGTGAAAACTGTCGAAAACCAAATGACCAGGGCTTTTGAACAATTGCGCACGGTACTGAAAGCCTATTTGCCAACAATCATCATCGTACTTACTTCTTCGGGAAAATTCATTGAAACATTGATTAAAAATCATTTAGGATAAAAATATTTCGGCGATGGATAGGGGTAAACACCGTTTGAATTGTCTTTAAACTGTAATTATCAAAGAAAAAGCAGGCGGATTGGATATGTTGTTAAAACGGAAAGATAATAAGAGACTAAAAATCAGTAAAATAACTGGCGAACGCACAAACCTGACGGTGAATGCAGGTTTGCCTGTTGTTGGACGTGATGAAGCGAGCCGTAAACAATATGCCACAATTTGGTCACTCACCAATGCCGGAATCTCCGAAAATGATGTTGACGTAGAAAAAGCCTGGGATACATTGCAACAGCGCATTGCTCAACACGAGTCGATGGAATACCGCTTTGTTGAACATGGTATTCGGCGAAGTAACAACCGCCTAATTCCGGTAATGATCCGTGTTGCCGCTGTGTTAATTGTGGCACTTTCAGGTTATTTCCTGCTGAAAACAATGGCACCTGAAAAAACAATAACCCTCACCGCTCAGGCAACCAAAACCGAACCATTGTTGTTGCCGGATGGTTCAATGGTCTACATGAAACAGGGAGCATCTATTACATATCCTAAACAGTTTAACAGCAGCGAACGCAAGGTATCGTTTGAGGGAGAAGCTTTTTTTGAAGTTGCCAAAGACCCTTCGAAGCCCTTTAGAATTATTGCTGGTCCCGTAGGCGTGGAAGTGTTGGGAACCTCATTTAACCTGAACGCATGCAGAAACAACGAAAAAGTGGTGCTGTCACTGCATTCAGGTAAAGTCTTGTTTTATTCCATCGATCCTGCTACCAAAGCCATTGGCGAAAGCATCGAATTGCTACCCGGACAGTCGGGTATTTATACCTGCAGCAGTGGCAGGCTTAGCAGCGATATGATTAAAGGAACAAATCACCTGGCATGGAAAACAGGGGTGCTTGAGTTTTCAAACTCACCACTCTCCGAAGTGTTTGGCGTGTTGGCAGAAAATTATGGGGTGCGCTTTGTAAACCTCAAACCTGAGGACCAACAGCTTCGACTGACGGCTACTTTCGATAATGAACCACTCGACCGGGTGCTCGAAACCCTAAGCCTGATTTATGGTTTCAACACTGACCATCAGCAAAACGAAGTTATTTTCAAATAGCATGTCCTGACTTATTAACGGATACTAAAAACACCTTATGGGTGTTTTTTTTGACTTACTGTTTGCTTAGGTTCAAACCGGTTTTATTGCTAAAACAACCCAAACCAGAGCCTTAGGCTGGTGCAAATCAGTTCTTCATTCTCCCGGTACTTGAACAATGCCACGAAGACAGTAAAATATTATGAATCGGCTGGCAAACGATCGAACTTGATTTATTTTACTATTTTAGCACTTATTTTGCTTTAAATACTGCTAGTTTAACGAATGAAAATCAATTCATTGTATTTGTTATCGGTTCGCCTTAATCAGCAAAATGCCCATGACCTGAACAAAGCACGCCTGCTAATTGCCGTGTTTTTTTTCATGTTGACAATGCTTACTACAGCACAGCAGGTCGAAGTAAAAAGATATGATTTTGAAGTAAAAAACCAGCCGCTTGACCAGGTGTTTAAGCAACTCGCTGCCCTCGAAAAGGTACATTTCTCTTTTAATGCCTCTGACCTGGCCACAGAAAAGCCGGTAACCTATATTGGAAAAAATAAAACTTTCAGGGAAATACTGACCGGGGTTCTTGCGCCTTCAGGAAATTACTTTCGATTTGTAGGCAATCAGGTCGT
Organism: Bacteroidota bacterium; assembly: GCA_018816765.1. Taxonomy (GTDB): domain Bacteria; phylum Bacteroidota; class Bacteroidia; order Bacteroidales; family F082; genus UBA6192. The sequence goes on along the minus strand of JAHIUX010000016.1, from coordinate 24,538 downwards.
TGTTTTCAAGCCTGCCAATGCCGCCGAACGCGAAGCCATCGATAGCAAAGCTGAGGAAAAACAAAACAAACAAACACCTGATGATCAACCTGCCCTTGTAATGCCCCTGGTCCGGCAATTGCACGATACCATCATCAGGGTGGATACCATATGGCGGACTGATACCCTGGTGAAAACGGATACTGTCTTTATCAGGGAACTTGTGAAGCCGGAACCGCCTGAATCAAAACCCGAAGGCAAAAAGAGCCTCAGGTTTGAGCCTGACCGCGATAACGGATGGCTGATGGGTTTCACCTATGCACAAATGGGGAATCAATTTGGATTTTCATCTTCGGAACCTGATGGTGAACTGTTGCGTATCGTGAAGGAGTCTGAGTCCATATCATTCAGGAACTTCAGTCTTGGCGCTGAAGCAGGTTATAATACCGGGAAATGGAGTTTCAATACTGGCCTTCAATTCACCGGATTCAGCAACCGCTTCAAATTTCTCGATGAGCAATCAGTCGGCGGTTATTACGATGTGGACACACTCGATGCCTATTATACCGTTGTTTTGACCGATACAACCTGGATTTACATTACTGATTCAGCTTATGTGCCACTTGATTACCGGCAATATAATTACAACCAACTCAACAACCTGGGATATTTGGAATGGCAGCTTTCGGCAGCATACAACCTGTATAAAAAGCCTGATTTGCGCGTATATGCAAGCCTGGGCCTGGTGATGAGTCAGTTAATATATTCCAATGGAACCCTCATCAGCAATAGCAATGGATTTCATGGTGTGGATTATGACATTATTAACCTGCAACCCACACTGATTTCGTACAAATTGGGCCTGGGTATCCGGAAGAAACTTTCTGATTGGTTCGATTTTACCGGTGAATTATTTTACAGACATTCAATGAATTCGGTATACAAGGACTATTCAATTGATAAAAAAATAAATGCAACCGGACTTAAAGCTGGTATCATCTATTACTTTTGATATCTATAAAAGAGAAGCGAGTACCGGTAAAAACTGTAGCCTAAGGTTTTTAAAGGCATGATCGGGAGAAAACAACAAAAGTGAGCAGGTTTTATTACAGCATATTACTGACTATCATTGGCCTTGTCGCTGTTAATACAGCCAAAGCCCAGGAGCCTGTATTGGTTGGTGGCATGCTCACAGCCGATCAAACCTGGACAAAGAACTACATTTATATTGTAACCGACGACGTTCGCGTTCCGCAAAACATCACACTCACTATTGAATCGGGAGTTACGGTGAGGTTCAACCAGGGTACAGGCTTAAGCATCGAAATGGGTCACTTGCTGGTGAACGGACAGGAGAATGACACTGTGATGATGGTGCCTAACTATATTGGTGTACAAAACTGGAAATGGAAAGGGGTAACATTTCAAAAAGCGGGTGGAGCTGGCAACAACCATATATCATATGCGCGCATCGTGAATGCAGAAGTGGGTATTGAATTGACATCAAGCGACCAGGTTGTCATCGAAAACTGCTATTTATCGAAAAACCAATGGCGGGGAATCCGCTTTGTCAGCTCCTCCAATTGTCGCGTAATCAAGTGCGATATCAATCAAAATTATGTTGGGATTGAATTGTATGCAAGTGGGGCAGGAAACCAGGCATCGGGTAACCTGATCGATTCCTGCTATATCGGAAACAATAACTCTAACATCATTTTACTGAACGATACTGAAGGTAAACTTTCAGGCAACCTGATCCAAAACAATGTGATCGAAAAGGGGCTGAACGGCATTCGCATCGACAGGGGAAATAATGCGTTCGCAAGTGTCAATACCTTTAGTATGAATAAGGTGATTTCTAATGGACAGGGTGTGGGCTTTGGTATTTATGTCACCATGGATTCAACATTGATTACAAACAATATCTTTTGGTTGAACAACAACGCCTTAACCTTGAGAGATGCCGCTGATTGCCGAATTGAGAACAATAGTTTCCTGAAAAACTTTGAAGGCGTCAACATGCAATCAGGTGCTGCACGCACAATCATCGAAGGAAACACACTGGTTAAAAACGAAAACCGGATCATCACCTTTAACCATTCACCTCAGGGAAGCCTACAAAAAAATAACCTGTTCAAGCAACAGCTGGCTACTTCTTATATCAGGAACAATACGGCCGATGATATGGTCATGCCTAACAATTACTGGACAACTTCCGACAGCGATACCATTGATACATTTATCTGGGACAGGCAGGACAATCCGTTGTTGGGCCAGGTGCTTTATACGCCCGTAGCTGACGAGCCGGACACAACAGCTCCGATGTCTCCGCCTGATCATTTTATTAAACAACTTATCAATGGCAAGGTGGTCTTTAGCTGGAAAGAAAATCCCGAGAGTGACCTTGTTGGCTACAGGCTGCATTATGGCACATTCAACCGGTACACTTTTGCCCAGCATACCATCATCACCGACACAACAACCTTTACCCTGAGCGGTGTTACGGTGTTCGATTCCATTGCCATCACGGCACTCGACAATCAGGGCGCTGTTAGTGGCCAATGCCTCGGACATGAAAGTCCGTTCGTTTTTGCTGCCATCAGGCCATATGCCGGGCCTGATACCCTGATGTGCAAAAGTCAGAGTTCAATCGATATCAACAATTCAACCATTCCTTTTCTGTTCGATCAGCTCACCTGGCTTACAAGCGGTGATGGCGTGTTTGATGATGAAAGCGTATTATACCCGAACTACTATCCGGGAAATCTTGACCATAGTTTGGGCAGAGTAACCATCACCATGGAGGTGGTGCGCAATGCAAGTGTATACACAGATAGTTTTCAACTCTTATTTATCGAAAGTCCGCTCGCCTGGGCCGGAAACGACACCATTTTGTCACCTGATTCGATACTGGCTCTGCAGCAGGCAATGGCAGATTATTATGATGAGTTGCTCTGGTCAACCACTGGCGACGGAAGTTTTACCAACAGCAGCGCACTGGTAACCGAATATCTGCCAGGGCCGGAAGACAAATTCAATGGTGGGGTCAACCTGATTCTCACGGCTTCTTCGGATTGTGGGTTGGTAAGGGATACCCTTCGGCTCAACATCAAACAACTCTACCGGATTTCGGGAACTGCCTGGAGCGAATTGGAACAAGCTGTGGATGGCGTCGTTATGGCGGTATTAGTCGATGAGCCCGGCCCGGCTGCTGCTGCAATTGCTCCGATAGAGCAAAATGGAGGTTTTCACCTGAACAATATGTTAAAGGGTAAGTATTTGCTGTATGCTGTGCCTGATACGGTGGCCGGAAATCAGCTCAGCCCGGCCTATTACCTCAATGAACAGCATTGGCAATCAGCCTATGTTTTTGATTTGCAATCTGATGTGTTTGATGTTGACATTCAGCTCGAATCGCTTTTACACAAGAATAATTCAGGACAAGGCCTTATTTCAGGAAGGTTTTTAATGTCGGGAAGCAATATTGGCGATGAGGTATACTGTCAGCCCTGGTTTAGCCAGCCCGAAACTGATGCGATATACTGCCAGGAAGGCCTTGCCAACGCAAGTATCCTTCTGTATAACCCAAACAAAACGGCATTAATCGACTACGCCCTTACGGATATTGACGGTTATTTTTATTTCGATAGCTTACCCTTTGGCCAGTATCGGGTCGATGCCGAAAAACCAGGTTACCAAAGTATCGGATCCGACATCATTACATTGAATCAGGAAGCCCCAGTAACAAACAACCTGATCCTGAAGATCGATGAGCAAAAGATCAGTTTTTATCAAACACAAGCTGTAGCGCGAACCGAGGATGTGGTTCTTTTCCCAAATCCCGTTTCCGGATTGGCAAGCTGTGTGATTGAAGGCATGGATGACGCAGAAATTCACATGCATTGTTTTGATTTATTGGGCCGTGTACAAAACATTGGTATACATGAAAAAACGATTGCAGGGGCTTCAAGGCATTTTGAGTTAGACCTGGAAAAGCTGAGCAGGGGAATCTATGTCATTCGCATCGAAAGCAGCCAATTCAACAGGGCAATAAGCCTCGTAAAAAACTGAGGCATTTCACCTCACAGAAAACCTGAAAAAATATTACCAAAAAAAACGCTTTTTTTTCAGACTTGAATAGGGGTATAGGGGATGTTAATTGTCTTATACACGTAAAACAGTCAATTAGTCATTTCAAAAGTTACAATAATTGTGGATAACTCATTGATCCATATTGGTTTTAGTCCAGAGGTTGTGCCTGCTGGATTTTTTATGTCCCGAAGTGACTCAAATTGTCTGAGTATTGCTTTATTTCCCTATTTTTGCGAACAATTCCAAAACAAATACAAGTTTCACCAAAATTTTATGAAAGGAGAACAATCAAGAAACACAAAAACAATGTTATTAAACAACACGATTGCTGTTTTACACACAATTTGTAATTTTTAGCATTACAAAAAAGCAAAATGTTATTAAACGAAAATTCCTTTTTTTATAAACTAAATCAATTAATCATGAACAGTAAAGCTACATTGCTTAAATGGATGGCTGTACTTGTTTTTGGGATGTTTTCTTTCATCCCTAACGCAAGTGCTGTGTACTGTACGGGAGGCCCGTCCAGTACGTATGATTCAAACGTAACCAACGTTACGTTGAATGGTATCGTTCAGAACATTGCTCACACAGGATGCCCTGGTGTTACTGGCTTACAGGACCTTACATATAAGGTTGCTGATGTCACTCCCGGGGGAACCTATTCTGTTTCAGTTACCTGGGGTACCTGCGGTGGTACATACAGTGGTGCTGGAAGTGTTTGGATTGACTGGAATGCTAACGAAGTTTATGAAGCTACCGAATTGGTAGGCTCATGGTCGGGCAGTCCAAACAACTCCGTTCCTTACACTTACACCTTCACCGTTCCTGCAACAGCTAACCTGGGAACGACCCGTATGCGCGTTATGCAACGCGAAAGCGGTTCCTTGCCTCTCGATCCTTGCGGCAGCTATACCTGGGGTTCAAACATGGACTTCGGTATTTTGGTAAGGGTTGTTACACAAGGCGACCTGCACGGTTATGTTTTCAATGGACAGGGACTTACCATCAATGGTGCCTATGTTGGTATCCAGGGTGTTGGTGGTGCTACCACCGGACCTGATGGTCACTACATGTGGGAAGATGCTCCGGGCAACACCCAGACAGTTACTTGCTACAAAGAAGGTTACAACCTTGCAACACAAACCGTTAATATCGTGGTAAATGGCTTAACTCAGCTCGACTGGGTGCTCACACGTCCTAACCTCATTATTAATCCGTTGATTTTGGACGAAACCGTTAATCCTAACGAATACCTGACCAGGTATCTTGGATTATTGAACAATGGTGACGGACTTTTGGCCTGGAATGCTGAAATTATTTTCCCTTCAGCTCCTCAGGCTCCTGAATATCCTCACTACGGAATGCCAACTTCGAAAGTGATCACAGGCGAAGTAGCCAATCCAATGGCTATTACCCGTCAGGGTGCCAACGACGAAGTAATCGGCAATACAGCTAACCGTGATTTCGGTGATGTTGTTATGTCGTTCGTTCCTGCTGGCAACCAACCTTGGGGTTGCGGCTGGGATGGTGAAAAAATGTGGGTAACCAATCCTTTCACCAATCCTGGACAAATTGTTGCTTATAACCTTGATGGTACCCAGTTCGGACAAACCATTCCTGCCTCTTTCGGCGGATCATGGGTTGGCGATATGGACAGCGACGAAACCTACCTCTATGGATGTAATGTTGGTGGCGACAATGGTATCAAGAAGATCGACCTGGCTACAGGAAGTCTTGTTGCAACCATTACTGGTGCTTTCGCAGTAACCAGCCAACGTGGTCTTGCTTATGACGCTGACAACGACGAATATTATATTGGTGGTTGGAACAGCAATATGATCTGGCGTGTTACCTCAACAGGTGCCACCATCAGTCAGTATGCATGGAACGGTGTTTCCGGTCTTGCATGGCACCCTCAGGGCGGCCCCGATGGAGACGGATCATTGTATATCGTTGCTAACACTCCTACCGACCAGGTAACCGAAGTTGATCCTAACAATGGTTGGATGACTTTGCAGGCTTTCATGATTCCTGGTGGCGTTGGTTACTCAGGCGCAGGTCTTGACATAAACGATGACGGTAACCTTTGGGTTGTTAACCAAAGCAACAGCAACATTTACCTCGTAGATACCGAACAACCACTTAGCGGTGGATGGCTCACACTCGATGCTTATGCCGGTGAAGTTCTTCCTAACGGCGGAACCTACAACCTTGGTACAAACTTCGACGCTACAGGTCACGTTGCTGGCGAAATCCTCACAGCAAACATTATCTTCACAACCAGCCCTAACGTTGGTACAATCAATATTCCTGTAACCATGCGCGTTGCCGGCCCTGCTCTCTATCCTTGCGATAACCTTGAAGCTGTTCTGATCAACCCGATCACCGGCCAGGTAAATATGAGCTGGACATTCAACCCTGAAATTACATTCGAATATTTCGTGATCGAACGCAATGGCACTCCTATTGCTACCACAACCAATAATACCTTTACCGATTTTCTGCCTACCTACGGCGTTTATAGCTATACCGTAGCTGCAGTATTTGCCGAAGGTCAGACAGTTCCTGCCGGTCCTGTCAGCGTATTCTGGTTGATCCCCGATCTGTGCTACAACCCAGCTGCACCTATCAACTATCAGTGGCCCAGCACCAATGAACCGGTTCTGTTGACACTGACCAATTGCGGTGAAGGCGTTTTGGCTTATACATTCCCGGATTATGCTGCACAACAACTGCTTGCTGATCCTAATGTGAAGAAAAACAATACAGAAGTTACTCCTTCTATGATCAATGCAGCTAACCTTCCCAAAGGTTCTGTTGAAGGTGACGGTCAAGGACAACCCATCGTTTTGGGTGCCGGTGGACCTGATGCTTTCGGATCAGTTTGGATTGACTCAGACGAACCAGGTGGACCAACCTTTAACTGGATCGAAATTGCTGGTCTTGGTACCGACCATGGCTTGTCAGGTGATGACAACTATGTTCAGATCAACCTTCCTTTCGCATTCCCATTCTATGATGTTCCACAAACTACCCTGCGTGCTTCAACCAATGGTTATCTGACCTTTGGAACAAGCGGAACCACATATAGCAATACTGGTATCCCGGTTGCAACCCAACCAAACAACATGATCGCCATGTTCTGGGACGACCTTAACTTTACCGGCGCTGCTAAATTGTATTCCTATTTTGATGTGGCCAACAATTATTTCGTGATTGAATATCAGAATGTTCCTAAATTGGGTTCATCTTCTTTAAACACTTTCGAAGTAATTCTCTATCCTTCAGGCGCTATCAAAATGCAATACCTGAGCATGACTGGAACCCTGAACAGTGCTACCGTTGGTATCGAAGATGCCGCTGGTGCCATTGGCCTCCAGGTTGCTTTCAACACTACTTATCTTAAGAATAACCTGGCTGTTTACTATTCAGTTCCTGCAACCTTCATCATCGATGTTGAGCCTGCTTTCGGAACAATCAATGAAGGACAGAGTCAGGATGTGATCATGACCTACAGTTCAATCGACTATGCTGATCCAGGAACCTACAACCAGGATCTGATCCTCGAAACAAATGAACTCGCTCCTGGTGATTATCACTCAATTCCGAACACCATGGTTGTTTACACTCCTGGCCGCTTCTTCGGAAACGTACACGATGGCAACACCAATGCTCCTATCAACCAGGCTTATGTAACAGCAGTGAGTATGTTTGGTAGCTACCAGACAACCACCAACGCCAATGGTAACTATGGTATGTATGTTGACGAAGACGTTTATGACGTAATCTTCGACAAATTAGGCTATCAGACAGTTATTGTTGCTGACACATTTGCTCAGGCTGGTATCAACACCGAAGTTAGTGTTGCAATGTATGAAACCCCATATCCACCTGCAGGCGTAATAGCTACAGTTATTGATAACGACACCAAGGTGCGCGTTGACTGGATGTTACCTGAGCCGGTATATGAAATCCTTTATGACGATGGCCATGCAGAAGACTACGCAATGTGGTTATTCTCAGGTGGAGCCAATGCCGTTAAGTTTACTCCTAGCGGATATCCACTCCAAATCATGGGCGGTCGTGTTTATGTTGGCGACGGAAGCTTCCCAGCCAATGCAAACTTCTTAGGCAGCTCCTTTGGTATCGCTGTTCATGCAGCTGATGGCGAAAACGGCATGCCGGGAACAACCCTCGACTCTATCGAAGTAACTGTTAACAACTACGGATGGGTTACCTTCTACGGTTTGAATGCTACCATCGAATCTGGCAACTTCTATCTTGCCATGTATCAAGGCGGCACACCTCCAAATGCAGCTCCTATCGGTATCGACGTTACTCCTCCGACTGCATTCCGCAGCTATAGCAAAATGTCAGGTGGTTCATGGATGGTTTCATCCTTCCAGGACTTCATGTTCCGCGCTATCGTTAGCAGCCCGATCCTCGCTCCTCTTGCTCCTGAAACAAGCGAAGTAGTTATTCCTACCAAAGCTTCTGCAGCAGGCAACGTTTACATTTCACAGAATGGCACGCCAATGGTTCAAACCGCTGGTACTGTTAAAAACGGTGAAGTGAAAATGGTTGATGGCATGAACGACGAACGTAGCGTTGTTAATTATCAGGTAGCCCGCGTTGCCGGATTTGATCCAGCTGCTGGCGAAACTCCTGAAGATGGTACATTGACCATTCTTGCTACAACAACAAACTTAACCTACACAGACAATGGCTACAACAACCTCCCAATGGGATGGTATGCTTATGCTGTAAGGGCTAAATACACCAACAACGATTACTCGATCTGGGTTTATTCAAACCTCGTACCGAGACTCCTCGATGTTGCCGTTACCATCAATGTTACCTGCTGCGACGGTGAAGAACCATCAGGCGCAGAAGTTAGCCTTGTTGCACGTAACTATCCTTTCACCAACTACTTTGCAGTAACTGATGCTACAGGTACAGTCGTATTCGACTCTGTATTCAAAGGATACTATAACTTGTATGTTGATAAAGTTGGTTACCAGGTATATGACGAACAGGATATTTATACGTTTGCTCCTTGGACACGCGATGTTGTATTGGCAGAAAATGCTTATGCACCACGTAACTTCACCGTTGACCCATTGTCATCAATCGGTACATGGGATGAGCCTCTCGTAATTAAACTGATGGAAGACTTCGAAGGCAACACCTTCCCACCAGCAGGCTGGCAGAAATTCCAGGCCGAAGGTCCGGGTTGGGAACGCAAATCTGGCGCTCACGGATCGACCGACTGGCCGGTACCTGCAGGCGATGGATTCTTCGCTATTGCCAATGATGACCTTGCCGGAAGTACCAATGACGGTAGCATGGACTACCTCATCACTCCTGCAGTTGACCTGCGCGAAAGCGATAGCTTCATGCTGTATTTCGACCAATACTACACAGGTGCATTCGGACAGTTGGCTATTCTTGAATACTCAACCGACGGTGGTGCTAGCTGGGAAGAAATTCAACAGATGAGCCCCGGAACCGCTTGGACACCTGTTCAGGTTAACCTTGCTGCATTCTCTGGCCTCACAGGTGAACGCGCTATCATGTTTGCTTTCCACTCTGATGACGCCGGTCAATGGGCATCAGGTTGGGCTGTTGACAATGTTGAAGTTAGCAATGGTACTCCTGAAGTACTGGGATATATGCTGTATCTCAACGACGGCCTGGTTGCTGAAGTTGCTGCAGACATATTCGAATATCAATACCAGGATCTGACCTTCGGTCAAACCTATGTTGGTGCTGTTGCCGCTAAATATGCTTGCGGAATTTCTCCAAAAGTATATTTCACATGGCAGTCAACCTACCTCTATCCTCCACGTAACCTTGAGTCAAACTATGTGTTTGGAACAAATGAAGTGCCATTGAGGTGGAATCCGCCAATGGAAGGCCCTGGCATCTTTGCCCCTGCTTTCACAGGTACAATTATTCCTGGAAACTATGCTACATCAACCGGACAAGCTCCGTTGAATGCAGTTCCTGTTGCCGGATACGAAGAAGAAGCCATTGGCTTTGAAAACTATCGTGGTAGCATTATGTACGGTATCAAGAACAACGCTCCTGCTAATTACATTTCATTGGATATCGATGTACCTGGTACATTGACAAACATTGCACCATTTACAGGATCTGGCTTCTCAAACGCTACTGAATTCCAACAAGGAAGCACCACCATTATGTACGAAGTTGACAATGTCGGCGGCGTTCGTGAAGTTGATGTTGTAGCAGGTACTGTTACATCTCTTGGAAACACCATCGCTGATGTAACCGGTATGGCTAAAGACCCAACCACTGGTATCTATTACCTGTGCACAGGTGGCGACGTACTGTATACATTTGATGTTGAAACCCTCACCGCCACTCCTGTTGGCAGCATGGGCTCGAACCTCATGATTGGTATCACATGCGACGCTGAAGGTAACCTCTGGGGTTATGACATCGGCGCTGACATGTTCTACTCAATTGACAAAGCAACTGGTGCTGGCACCGTTATCGGATCAATTGGATTTGACGCTAACTTTGGTCAGGGCTTAGGCTACGATCAGGCTACCGATCAACTCATCATGTCTGCTTACAACAACACAGCTGGCCAGGCTCAGCTCCGCGTTGTTGACAAAACCACTGGCGCTAGCACCCTCATCGGCGCATTAGGACCAGGTGGTACTCAGGTAGCTAGCATTTGTGCCCCAACGTCAGGCACCCCAGGTCCTGGTGGTGGAGACGTTCCGGATGGCTTGTTGGCATTCAAAGTTTATCGCGACGGCGACTTCGTAGCTGATGTACCTTACAACGGTGAAGAAGTTGACGAATGGATCAACTACATTGAAAACCAGTTAATGCCTGGCACATATGAATATACTGTAACAGCAGTTTATGACCTCGCCGCTTATAATCGTCCGGGTGAAACCGCCGAATCTATGATCGAAGGTCCTGTAACTGTTGAAGTTGTATTTGGTTTCGAACTTCCATTCTACGAAGATTTCGCTGGTGGAACATTTGAACTGAACGACTGGACAACCAGCGGACCTAACTGGCGTGTAGCTGGTCAAACAGGTAACGGAGCTCCAAGTGCCGAATTTACATGGGATCCTTTGATCACCGATGGTAATTCAGCCCTGAGAAGCTATCCGCTGTTGGGCTACGGCATGACCGAAGGCGACATCTGGTTAGACTTTGACGTGAAACTGAACGATCGTTTTGCTACTGGCAACGAAAAACTTCAAGTACAGGTTTATGACGGCGCTGCCTGGACAACCGTATTTGAATTCGCTAACAATGGCAGCTTCGGTTGGACATCGAAACACCTGAAAATCACTGACCAGGCAATGGGCAAGGTATTCATGGTTCGTTTCAACGCAGCATGCACCGTATCAAGTGATCTCGTATCATGGTTCGTTGATAACGTCGCTGTTTACCGTCAATGTGCTTCTCCTGAAGATTTGACTGGAGAAGAAGTAAATGCTAATGGTACCATCGGTATCCGTTTAGGCTGGGTTGCTCCGGAAGTTCCGCTCCCAATCGCTGAATGGATTAAATGGGATAGTGGCACCAACTTCTCAGGTATTGGCTTAACCGATGGTGGCGACTTCACAGTTGCTGCTCGTTGGGACGCTGGTCAGTTGAATGAATTCAACGGAACAAGCATTACTAAAGTTCGTATCTTCCCACAAGACGACGGATTTGGTACACTTACCGTGAAAGTTTGGAAGGGCGCTAACGCAGCTACCTTACTTGCTTCTAAACTCATCGCAGCTCCTGTAGTTGGCATGTGGAATGAAGTAACCCTCGACACCCCGATCACACTGGACGTTGCCAGCGAATTGTGGGTTGGTTACAGCGTTGCTGGTCAGGTTGCAGGTAAATTCCCTGCTGGTACAGACGAAGGTCCTGCCGTAACTGGTTATGGTGACATGATCAGCCTCGACGGTGTTAGCTGGGATGCCCTCTCAGAAATCGCTCCTACCTTGAGCTACAACTGGAATGTTGAAGCTTACGTTCAGGAACTTGGTTTCACCACACCAAGCACTCCGCTTGTTGATGATATGGTTTACAACAACACCAGCGTTCAGCTCGCAAGAGGTGAAATGAAGGAAGTTGGCGTAAGCGCTAACAACGACAGCGAACGTATGCTCGGCGGCTTCAATATTTACAGAAGTGTAAATAATGGCGCTTACGAATTGTACGACTTTGTTCCTTACATTGGTACACTTAACTACACCTACCTCGATCCAGCATCGGAAGGTTTGGTTATTGGATCAACCTATTGCTACAAAGTAACTTCAGTTTGGGAAAGTGAAACCGACTATTGTGAATCACCTGCAGCATTGGCAGCAGAACCGGCTAGTCCTGGTGACGACTTCATCTGCGTTCTTTACACCAATGTAAATGAAATCAGCGAAGTAATGACCCAAGTTTATCCGAACCCTGCTAAAGACCTCGTTAACATCAACAGTGGCAGCAGCATCAACCGTATCACCGTGATCAACTATGTTGGTCAGGTTGTTTACGACGTTGAAGTTAGCAACCAAACCAAGGTTGAACTTAACGTAGCTGGCTACGAAGCTGGTGTTTACATGGTTAAGATTGCTACAACCGAAGGCACAGTGACCAAACGCGTAACCATCGTAAGGTAGTTCGCCAAGGCATTAGCCTGTAGTTATACCAAAAGGAGGGCCCATTACGGGTCCTCCTTTTTTTATCCAACGAAATAAACCGGCTTTTCTTAAGTTGTACTCCGGCACAAATGCTGCCATGATAGGCGAAATGTCGGCCTGAATCTGTATTTTTGCACACATTTTAGCCCGCATGGTATCCGTACAAAACCTTTCGATGCACTATTCCGGTGACGACCTTTTCACCCGAATCTCCTTTATGATCAGACCGAAAGACCGTATTGGCCTTGTGGGAAAGAATGGTGCCGGAAAAACAACCCTGTTGCGCCTCATGTGCGGCATTGAAGTTCCAAGAGGCGGTGAAATTGTAATTCCTGAAGAAACGACCATAGGATATCTGCCACAGGAAAAAGAACACAACAGCCAGCAAACAGTACTGAAAGAGGCATTTCTTGCATTTGACGAAATTAACCGCCTCGAACAACAAATCGCTCAAACTGGTACACTTCTGGCCAGCCGTGACGATTATGAATCAGCGGCTTACCACCGCCTGATCGAGAAACTGGCTGTGCTGAACGAACGCTTTGCCATGATTGGTGGGCAATCGCTTGAGGGTGAAGCTGAAAAAGTTTTGCTAGGCCTTGGTTTTGAACGAAGTGACTTTTCACGTCCAATGGCTGAATTTAGCAATGGCTGGCAAATGCGTGTTGAACTGGCCAAATTGCTGCTGAAGAAACCCTCGCTGCTGCTGCTCGATGAGCCCACAAATCACCTCGATATCGAGTCAATTCAATGGCTCGAGCAGTTTCTGCAAGGGTATTATGGTGCCATTATTATGGTGTCGCACGACAGGGCCTTCCTCGATAATGTGTGCAACAGAACAATCGAAATCAGCCAGGCAAGGATTTATGATTACAAAGGATCCTATTCCGACTATGTAAGCAACCGGGAACAGCGTGTCGAAAGCCAGGTGGCTGCCTATAATAATCAGCAACGCGAAATTCGTGAAATTGAGCGGTTTATTGAACGTTTCAGGTATAAATCGACCAAAGCCAAACAGGTGCAGTCGCGTGTAAAGCTGCTCGAGAAAATGGATGAAGTGATCGTGGATGACCGCGACCAATCAAGCATACATTTTCGTTTTCCGCCGGCACCACATTCAGGGAAAATTGTTGTCGAAGCAAAAAAAGTAACCAAGCATTACGGTGCGCTCGAAGTGTTAAACAGCATCGATCTGACAATACTCAGAGGGGAAAAGATTGCTTTTGTGGGAAGGAACGGTGAAGGGAAGTCGACCCTCTCGAAAATCATCGCACGCCTGTTAGAGCATGAAGGCGAGTTAAAACTTGGACACCTGGTGAGCATGGGTTACTACGCACAAAATCAGGGAGATATGCTCGATCCTGAACAAACGGTATTTGAAACGCTTGATGAAATTGCTATTGGTGATATGCGTACAAAAGTCAAATCGCTTTTAGGCGCATTCCTGTTCAGTGGCGAAACAATCGATAAAAAGGTAAAGGTGTTGTCGGGTGGTGAAAAATCGCGCCTGTCGCTGGCTAAATTACTGCTTAAACCAACCAATCTGCTCGTGCTGGATGAGCCCACAAACCACCTCGATATGCAATCGAAAGATATCCTGAAAAGTGCTTTGCTACGCTTCGATGGCACCCTGATTGTTGTTTCGCATGACAGGGATTTTTTGCAGGGACTCACCACCAAGGTGTATGAATTCCGAAAGCCGGTGATCAGGGAATTTATTGGAGATATCTATGATTTTCTGGAGGCAAGGGCCATTGAAAAGCTCGACGAGCTTAACCTTGCGAGACCAAAGCAGGTCGAGTCAAGCGACAGTCAGCCATCGGTTAATAAAACAAACTATGCACAGCGGAAACTGATTGACAAGGAGTTGCGAAAAACAGACAAAGAAATCGAATCCATCGAAAACAACATTCAACAGCTCGAATTGCAGCTTGAAACGATGAACGAGGTGCTTAAAAACCCTGCGGCATATGCCGGTAACACCATCGACGATGCATGGTATAAGCAGTACAACGGAATCAAACAGGAGATTCAGCAGTTAATGGAAAACTGGGATGAAAAACACCGGGAAAAGGATGAACTCACTTCAAAGCTTGCACAATTTCAATAGGTTCTGTTAAATAGCTTTTGGGCGAAATCCTGAAGCGGTTCAAGGCGTGCGCTACCAATGCTGATGTTGCTGAGGGCAAGCATTGCCTGGTAATAATAGTCGTCCATGATCAAGCCGACCTGTTCTTTTACATCCAGGTCATCAAAAAGCTGTTTCACCTGTCTGATCTTGTCTTCAACAGGGAGAATGCTGTTTGGGGAATACAGGCTTGTAAGCCGGCTGTATTTTACGTCATCAGCCAATTCGAGTGCCTTAAGGTACAAATAGGTTTTCTTATTTGTCGCAATATCCCCACCACTGAGTTTACCAAACTGGTCCTGATCACCATACACATCGAGCAAATCATCTTTTAGCTGAAAAGCTATCCCGAGTAAAATTCCAAACTGATAAATATGCGCAATATCTTCTGGTAGAGCGTGTGCACAAATGGCACCAATTTCAAGGCTTGCCCCAAGCAAAACAGCGGTTTTCAGGCGGATCATATTCAGGTATTCCGGAATACTCACCGTTTTCATTGTTTCGAAATTCATATCGAGCTGCTGCCCCTCGCACACTTCAATGGCTGCTTTGCTGAACACGGTGAGTACTTTGGG
Source organism: Bacteroidota bacterium (assembly GCA_018816765.1). Lineage (GTDB taxonomy): Bacteria > Bacteroidota > Bacteroidia > Bacteroidales > F082 > UBA6192. The sequence continues at coordinate 9,080 of JAHIUX010000016.1, read as the reverse complement.
AACCAATGCAGGATCGGTTTTCAGCGCATATTGATAGGCCATTGCAAACATGGTGTCGCCTGCAAGGATGGCAATATCAGCGTTCCATTTCTGGTAAACCGTTTGCTGCCCACGCCTGAGCGGGGCTTTGTCCATGATATCATCATGAACAAGGGTGAAATTGTGGAAAATTTCGACAGAAATAGCCGGATAAATTGCTTTTTCGATATCGCCACCAAAGAGATGACAAGCCAGCAACGAAAGCAAGGGACGTAAACGCTTTCCCGGCTGCCCCATGGTGTATGCAATGGGTTCGTAAAGCTCAGCCGGCTGTTTATGGCCAATATCCAGTTCGCTTACAGCCTGGTTAATTCGGTGCTGAAATTGTTGGATAAGCTCCATGAAAACTATTTAATTAGGTTGATAAGATATTGACCGTAGCCACTTTTCAATAGGGGTTGTGCCAGTTCGGCCAGCTGTTCTTTATTGATAAATCCTTTGTTATAAGCCACTTCTTCGATACAGCCAACCTTTAATCCCTGCCTGTTTTCAATAACCTCAACAAACTGAGAGGCTTCGAGCAGCGAGGTGAAGGTGCCCGTGTCGAGCCAGGCAGTTCCCCTGCCTAAAACACCCACTTTTAATTTGTTATTATCGAGGTAATAACGGTTAACATCGGTGATTTCATATTCGCCGCGGGCGCTCGGGCTGATGTTTTTCGCGACTTCAACAACGGTGTTGTCGTAAAAATAAAGCCCGGGAACTGCATAATTTGATTTGGGTTGCTTAGGCTTCTCTTCAATCGAGATGGCTTTGCGCTTGTCGTCAAATTCAACAACACCATAACGTTCAGGATCAGAAACATGGTAAGCAAAAACCACACCGCCTTCAGGATCATTGTTGTCGGTAAGTAACTGCTGCAACCCGCTGCCATAGAAGATGTTATCACCCAGGATGAGTGAAACCTTGTCGTTGCCAATAAACCTTTCGCCGATGACAAAGGCCTGGGCCAGGCCATTCGGAACAGCCTGTTCGGCGTATGAAAACTCACACCCGAGTGATTCTCCACTTCCCAGAAGTCTCCTGAAATGAGGCAGATCAAGTGGTGTTGAAATGATCAGTATTTCGCGGATTCCTGCCATCATCAATATCGAGAGCGGATAATAAATCATGGGTTTATCGTAAATTGGCATCAACTGCTTGCTCACTGCAATGGTTAGGGGGTGCAAACGTGTACCGGATCCACCGGCTAAAATAATTCCTTTCATAGCATTTACAATTATTGTGTTTTGCAAAGAGTTTATTTCACTTATGTTGTTTTGGTTTCTTCTTCAATTTCAAGGTCATCGAGCTCAATGTCACCTTCTTCATTCAGGATTTCGAGCAAGGGCTCTTTGAAAGCCTTGGTGATGATGCGTTTATCCATTGTGAGGAGTAACGAAGGTAACACAAATAAATTCGACAGCATGGCTACGAGCAGGGTAAACGAAACAAGATACCCGAGTGCTTCTGTTCCGCCAAATGAGGAAAGGATGAAAATGGCAAACCCGAAGAAAAGAACGGCAGCCGAATAAATCATACTGAAACCGGTTTCATTCAAGGCAGCCAACACCGATTCCTTAATTCTCCAGTCATTCAGCAAAAGCTGTTGCCTGTAGCGCGACAAGAAATGAATGGTGTTGTCAACGCTGATTCCCAAGGCAATACTGAAAATAAGGATAGTGGATGGCTTGATGGGTATTCCTGCATAACCCATCATGGCCGCGGTAAGCAGCTGCGGAATGAGGTTTGGAATTAATGAAATCACAATCATTTTAAAGGAGGAGAAAGTGAGGGCCATCAAACCGGCTATAACAATAAGGGCCAGAATCAGCGACATGATCAGGTTGTTGACCAGGTAATTTGTTCCTTTCAGAAACACGATACTGCTCCCCGTCAGGGTGACTTCAAATTGATCCGGTGGAAAAATCTTATCGATTTTGGACTCAAGTCCACGCTGTATGCTGTCGATTTCGTTTGTGCCAATATTGGCCATTTGCACACTGATACGGGTAATTTGCAAACTCGTGTCGACAAAGCTGTTCATCAATGTTCGCTTGTTACTCTTCATCATTGGAACATAAGGAAGGATAAAATTTCGCTCCTGGTTGTCGGGCAATGAGTAATAGGAAGAATCGCCCCTGAAAAACGCCTGTTTCGAGAACTTAACCACCTCAACAACTGACAATGGTTTGCTGAATTGCGGATATCTTGCCAGGGTATCCTGTAGCTGATCCAGTTTTTCGAGGGTGTTTGAACGGAGAATTCCTTTTTTACGCTTGGTATCTACCGTTATTTCAAATGGCATCACCCCATTGAAGTGGTCTTCGAAGAACAACAGGTCCTTATACATTTTGTCTTTCTCCGAAATATCATCAACCATATTTCCTGTGGTTTTCAGGAGCATAACCCCACCAATACCGGCAACCACGAGGGTGAATGTCACAATGTAAACCTTTGTGCGGTGATTCAAAATCACATAGGTAATTGTTTTGAGCAACGAATTCACATTGCCTTTCTCAAGATAACTCGTTTGTTTTGCTTCTGGATCCGGCAAATAACTGAATACGATGGGGATCAGGAGTAAGCTCAGCACATAGGCAATCATGATGTTGATTGAAGCAACAATGCCAAACTGTACCAACAACTCATTCCCGGTTACAATAAAAGAGGCAAATCCGGCAGCGGTGGTGGCATTGGTAAGAAAGTTTGCGGCTCCGATCCGCCGGATGGTGCGGGCGAGTGCCTTGATTTTGTTTCCGTGAACGCTGAACTCGTTGTAGTATTTATTCAGGAGGAAGATGGAGTTCTCGACACCAATCACAATCAGGAGCGGAGGCATAATACCGGTGAGGATGGTGATTTTGTAGCCCAGCAATGCAACCGTGCCAAAAAGAATCACCACAGTAACAAGGACAATCAGGATAATGAAAAAGACGGTACGGTACGACCTGAAAAATATAAACAGGATAATGGCGGCGATGATCAGCGAAAGCAACACAAAGAGCGCCAGTTCACGCTGAATCATTTCAGAGGTCATGGTCCTGATGTAAGGCATGCCTGAATAGTGCAATTCAACATCAAAATCGCGGGAAAAAGCATCCAGCTCATCTTTTATTTCGTGCACGAGTGCAACCCTGTTTTTTGTGTTGAGCACATTGCGGTCGAGGGTGATCATCATCATATTCACCCCTGTCTTGTGGTTCAGCAGCAAACCATCGTAAAAGGGCAGGTTATAAATCAGTGCCTTTAACGAATCCACTTCGGCCTGAGTCTCAGGTAAACGGGCCACAACGGGCACAAAATCAAACTTCTTTAAACTATCGTTTCTGACCAACTGGTACATGCGGGCAACAGAAACAACTTCCTCAACACCCTGTATTTTTTTGACACTCTGAGTCAGCTTGTACCAGGCACGAAAATGCTCAAGCTCATAAAGTTTGCTGTCCTGTAATCCAACAAACATAACACTGCCATCCTGACCAAATTGTTCTCTGAAACGTTCATACTGTATGATTGTGGAGTCGGAGGAAGGCAGCATCCTTGCCATTTCGTAACTCATCTGAACCTTCGAACCCTGCCAGGCCATAAAGAGCGTCAATAGGCCGATAATGATAAGGTTTGTTAAGCGGTTTCTCAGGATTAATCGTACAAAAAAAGTCCACATGTGTAGGATGCATTAAACAACTTTTGGCCAAAATCAGGCCATATATTTTCGTATTGAGGTTCCGAAATTAAGATTTTAATTGCATATACCGAAAACTGGTGCGAAATTTGTTTACTTATTGACCAGCTGATCTATTAACTAAACCCCTTTTCCGGCAAGCTTATCATATGAAAATGAACATATTCAAATTACTCTGCCTCAGCGGCCTTCTAATCGTTTCTGCCTGTAATCCGATCGGAAAAATGATTAAAAACCAGGAATACGACAGAGCGATCGACAAACTGAGCACAAAGTTACGGACAGGTAAGGCCGATGAAAAAAAAGTTGCCTACCTGAATCAGGCTTTCCATACCGCCAATCAACTCGATCATGACAGAATTATGCTACTACGCTCCTCAGGCGAGCCTGATATCTGGATGGAAGTATACAAGCACTTTCAGCGGATTTATAACCGCCAGCAAACGGTAAAGACCTTGCCGGAAACGGTAAGGCAACAAATTAATTTTAAGGCGCTTCCCATTGAGGACGATATGGGTTTTGCCAAATCAAATGCCCAGGAATATTTGTATGCCTCAGCCGAAAAACTGCTCCAAACAAACAAAAGAGCTGATGCCCGAAAAGCATACGATCAACTCATACAACTGAGCCATCTGGGGTCACCATACCGCGATATGGATCTATTGATGCGGAAGGCGGTTGTTTCAGGAACAAATCAGGTGATCATTGTCTTCGAAAACCAAAGCCAGAAACCCCTTCCTGAAGACTTCGAGATGCACCTGCTTGCCTTTAACCTGAGCGATCTGGAGTTTGTTCAATACGATTTCAAACCCAATCCGGAAAAAACATATGATTACCGCATCACCATCAGACTCACTGACATTGTTTCGACTCCCGAACGGGTCGAAAGCCGCACCTATTCGGATAAGGCACAAATTGAGTCAGGCACCAAACCGAAACGCGACGAAGACGGACACATCATGCTCGACAGCACCGGAAAGGTGATCGAGGTGCCTGATTACAAAACCATTGAAGCCCTGGTAAAAGAGACCCGGCTGGCCAAATCGCTAACAATCAAAGGGGCTGTGGATTACACTAACCTGGCAACCAACAGGCGTGAATTAACAACTCCGATTGCCACGACAATCGATTTCAATCATGCTTTTGCACAGGTAAATGGTGACCTGAAAGCCATCTCTCCGGAAACCAACAGGCTGATGCAGCAAAGACCACTTCCTTTTCCAACTGATTGGATGATGGTGAAAGACGCTGCACAACCCTTGACAGAAATGATCAGAAACATCATTTGGAAAGAAAAAGCCATTGTCAATAAAACAGAATAGCATGGGATTAGGGAAAGTACTGTTTATTGACACGGCACATCCGGCCCTGAAGGAAGGTTTAGAAAACCTGGGCTTCGTCTGCGATTATTTTCCAAACGCTGATCTGGGTGATTTCATTCGGCTGGCACCGGATTACACCGGTTTTATTGTCAGAAGCCGTATTGCTTTGGATGAGAACATATTGCCGAAGGCCGTACAACTCAAATTTATCGGCAGAGTAGGAGCCGGCATGGAAAATATCGATGTTGGGCTTGCAGAAAAACTGGGTATTCACTGCCTGAACGCACCCGAAGGAAACAGGGACGCGGTTGGTGAACAGGCCATTGGCATGTTGCTTGCTTTGATGAACCGGTTGTTGATTGTGGATCCGGAAGTGAGACAAGGTGTCTGGAAGCGTGCCGAAAACCGTGGAAATGAAATCATGGGCAAAACTGTTGCCATCATTGGTTTTGGCAATACAGGTGGTGCTTTCGCCCGAAAACTTTCAGGATTCGGTGTAACGTTGCTCGTATACGACAAATACAAACAGGATTTTCCGGAACCCTGGGTTATAGCCTCTGATATGGATAGGATCTTCGCAGAAGCTGATATCTTAAGCTTGCATGTGCCGTTGACCAGCGAAACAAAATACCTTGTAAATGCTGATTACCTGGGGCGGTTTAAAAAGCCCATCTGGTTTATTAATACCTCCAGGGGAGGCGTTGTAAACACAACCGACCTGATGAAAGGAATTGATTCGGGCAGCATCAGGGGTGCATGCCTCGATGTGCTTGAGTTTGAAAAATTCTCGTTTGAAGATATTCAACTGCAACAATTACCAGCGGTTTATCAGCAATTGATTGCTTCAAACAAGGTCATTCTCAGTCCGCATATTGCCGGCTGGACCCATGAATCGAACATCAAAATGGCCGAGGTGCTGGTGGCGAAAATCAAGTTGCTATTTGGCCTGTAATCCATGAAGTAGCTTAAAAAAATTCCATCCATTCACAATTAACTGAATTGGATGAATCCGCTTATTTAACAGAACATCTAACCTCCTTGCTTCACCATTAATACGCGGTGTCGCGCCCTGATAAATGGACCATATCATGAATCAGTTTGTTTAGTGATTTGGCATGCAACAGGTTTTCGAGGCTGAGGATCATGCGGTACTGCCATTTGTTTTCGGGATTGCTGGGTACATTGATGCGCTCTTTGTCGGTTTGATCCCACCGCATGGTTCCATCCATGGCAATGAGGTCCTGGATTGGAAAAATGGTCCACATAGCAGGCGAATGCAAATGCTGGCGGATGATCTCCTGACACAGCCATGGCTCCGCAAAAAATGGCGTTATGTCGTTGTGCCCGAGTATGCTGTGATAAAACCTGCGTGTTTTTTCCCGGTCTTCTTCCCACCACCCCCTGATGGTTGACATATCATGTGTTGAGGTGGTACAAACACTCAGGTAGGGTGCATCATCAGGATGACCAAACTCGACGCGCGGATTTTTTGGCATACGTTGTATCTCGAGGCTTAGGATATTGAGTTGTTTCATCACCTCAGCTACGGTTTGAGGCACCATACCCAGGTCTTCGCCACAAACAAGCATCTTCGAGGCCTGCACAATGCCCGGTAGTTTGGCCATGGCCTGTTCTTTCCAGAATTGCTCATGCCGGCGGTAGAAGAAATGGATATAGAGTTCGTTGAGTTTGTTGCGGGTTTCCTGATCAAGGTCGCGATAGGTATAGGTGTAATGCAGTGCAATTCTGGGATGATAGGCAGGCACATCGCTGTTGGGATCGCGGATAAACAACACTTCATCCAGCAGGCCCATCAGGCCATCGCGAATGATGATTTCCTTGAGGGTGATGTTACGGGTTTCCCCTTCGGGGGTAAAATGTGCATGTATTTTTTTCTGTGTGTCGAATGCAGGCTTCAGTTCAAATACATTGTAGTCAGTTTCATTCAGGTAATTTTTCCGCACCTCTTCGGTAAAATCACCAAAAAAATCGCGCAGGAAATGTTCCCTGATATAAGGCTTGACAAACCTGTCGTGATCAAACCAGATTCCATGTTTTTCGCATTCGGCAGCAGTAACAGGAAGGCCGGGTTTGAAATAGCCCAGCAGGCCATGCAAAGCATGCTGCGGTATTTCCCAGATGCGGAAGAAGCCAAGGATATGGTCGATCCGGTAGGCATCGAAATACTTTTCCATCATGCGTAGTCTGCCCCTCCACCAGGCAAAACCATCCTTGGCCATCTCGTCCCAGTTATAGGTCGGAAACCCCCAGTTTTGGCCCATAATGGCAAAATCATCAGGAGGAGCACCAGCCTGTCCGGCAAGATTGAACAGCATTGGCTCGGTCCATGCCTCTACACTGTCGGGACTGATGCCGATTGGGATGTCGCCTTTGAGTCCAATCCGCTTTTTGTGGGCATAATCAACGGCTTCAGTCAACTGGATATCAAGATGATATTGAATAAAATAATGAACGGCAATGTGCTCGTGGAATGGCTGTGTAGGGTCAGTGAGCGATGCAATTTGTTGGGGATCATAAGCTGCAAAACCTTCCCAGAGCCTGAAATTGCTGGTTTTAAACTTGTCGCGCAAATAGCAGAATGCAGCATAAGGTACAAGCCAGTCTTTGTTTTCGGAAAAGAACTTTTTGTAGGATTTTTTCCTGCTTACAAGGGACCAGTTCTGGTCGAAAATCAGCTTAAAGTAACGCGCCTTAGTCCTGGTTACATCCACATAATCAACATGTGGCAATTGATTGAATACCACTTTCTTCTGCTCAAATTCACGCATCAGTGTGTCATCATCCAACACGCCCATTTTCTTCAGATTCAGGTACATTGGATGTAATGCTTTCACGGAAATCGATTTATACGGGTACGAATCGAGCCATGAGTGTGTAGCCACAGTTTCGTTGATGGGCAATATTTGAATCATCTTTAAACCTGTGATTGCACACCAGTCAACAAGCTTTTTAAGGTCGTTGAATTCACCAACACCAAAACTCTCTTGTGACCTAAGCGAAAAAACGGGAACTGCCAGTCCGGCACCTTTCCATGGATTCAAATCATACCGAAGATCAGTATCCTGACACACAAAAAGCGAATCAAGGTCAAAATCATCAGGTAGGGATATTTGTCTGTCATCACCCTTTTCCCAGCTGATGATTTCGTTGTTTGACAAATTGATAATCACATACTTGTATCTTATCATCCGGTCTGCAGCATCAAGGGGTAAATCTGCTGTCCATAGCGGATAATGTGCATTGCTAAGCAACACCGGCTTGTTCCAGAGACCCAGGCATGCTGTATTTCCAATTACACCAACGCCTTGGCCGTGACCAATCCTTGGTGTTTTTAATCGCAACTGCAGCATGCCTTTTTGTTGACTTTGCCCCTGCCCATTGGTTATAGCCGAAGGCTTGAAAACTACTTCAGTGAAAACCTTGCTGTACATGACCTCCGCCTGGTTATGTGTTGCCTGCCAGGTGTCGTGCAAAAAACATTGTTTGACAGCGAAAGGACCAGCATGGCGATTTTCTCCACCTTCCCAATGCAGCTGGTTATGTTGGTCGATGAGCAGGTATTTGTATTCAACCAGCGCATTTTCTTCAACATCAATCGTGCAAGTCCATAAATCGTTGCCTGCGTAAGCTAAGCGAATTAAGGCATCCTCTTGCCAGGCGCCAAGGGCATTGTGCCCCCCAATCAGGCCAATACCCTGGCCCCATTGCGTTTTGTAGTGTATCTGAAAAGTAATTTTCATACAGCTTTATCGTAAAATACATTTGAGTTAACACAAATTGTAATGTAAAGTTCGTGTTTTTTAGGGGCCTTTGAAAGCAAACTGGATTTTTTTTCTGCTCACAGGCAAGCCTGTCGCCTGCATCAAATGAAAAAGCCCGGAATTTACATTCCAGGCTTTCTTGTAGCGGGGGAAGGATTATTTGCATGATCCTTTAAGGGAGGGCTTAACAAGAAAGCCTTTGGCTCACTTCGTTTGCCAGGTCTGTTTTCATTTTCTTCCGGCTCACAGGCAAGCCCGTCGCCTGCATCAAAT
>JAHIUX010000015.1 GCA_018816765.1 Bacteroidota bacterium | reverse complement strand
CTGGCTGCTACTGGTTGGAATTTCAAGAAAATGATGGAAAAACTAAAAACAGAGTCTAAAAATCTCATTTTTTGGCTCATCGAAAACCTTCAACTTCATTCATGCCAAAAGCTGAAATTAACTTGGTAAGGATCGACTAAATAAGCGATCCGGTATTCAATCTGAACAGGGTAATGATAATTATACTGCCGGGAATACTTTTACCCAAAATGGGGCCACCTGGCACTTTTACAATGGTGGCGAGCATTTGGTGGGTTATTACTATAATCAAAACGAAAACGATGAAATACCCGACGATGATAAGATTTATCACGTTGCGAAAGTCGGGAGAAGTGTTACCAACAATTGCCCCTCGCATTACGGTGGTAGCTCAGAATTAAAGATTGTTTTAACTGCCCAACAAAAAGCAGATGCAGAACAGGATTATTATAATAATTTGACAGACTACAACAGCGTAAAAGTATTGTATGACAGCTATGTTGATGGTGGCGATACCGAAGCTGAAAAACTTGACATCCAAACTTCCCAGCCTGAAGATATGTGGGAGCTTCGTGCCCAACTGCTTGGCGATTCACCCCATTTATCCTTTGAAGTGTTAAAAGAAGCTGCCGATAAAACAGATGTATTCACCGAATCAGCCCTTTTTGACATTCTTGCTGCCAACCCTGATGAACTCAAAAAGGATACTTTGATTAGCTATCTGGAAAACAAGGAAGAACCACTACCGGAATATATGATAGACTTGTTGAAGCAATTGGCCGAAGGTACTACCTATAAAACAGCTTTACAACAACAAATGGCAGGATACAAACATACCTATACCCGTGCAGCACACGACATTATCCGTAGCAACCTGAATGATACGGTTACTGATTTTGTTGAATTGCGGAATTGGTTGGACAATCTCGGAGGCATTACTTCTGACAGGCAGATTATTTCATCATACATTAGCGAAGAAAACTTCACCGACGCTTTTACTCTGGCTAATATGCTACCACAACTTTACAATCTGCAGGGCAATGAACTGACTGAACATAACTACTACATTGATATGTTGAACCTGCACCAAACGCTGTATCAAGAAGGCAGGAACACATTCCAGTTGGATAGCATCGAAAAAGCCAACATTATTTTTATTGCTAACAACAGTACTGGTGTGGCAGGTGCCCAGGCAAAAAGCATACTCGAAGCTGTTTACGATGAATATTTCGTTGATTGCCCGGAAGCAGATGGCTCAGCTGGATATAAAAGCAGTAGCACCATCAATCCAAATGCACTTGGGAAAGCGTATGGCTTAAATATTTCCGTAAAACCCAACCCGGCAAAACAATGGGCAGCATTTGACTTTACCCTACCCGGTGACGAAACAGAAGCTACCATTACCATAACCAATGCAACCGGAAGTACTGTTGCAATACTCGAAATAACCGGACAGCAAGGCCAGAAACTATGGGATACCCGAGACATCAAACACGGTGTTTATATTTATACTATTAAGACGCCAGGTTTCAGTCAGTCGGGGAAAATAGTAATCAGTAAATAATTTTAAAGTTGGTAACTCTCCCTGTGGCATACACAGGGAGAGCTTGTCATAACCAAAAGGAGGGAAAAATGAAAAAATTGATTACTATTCTAACTCCCCTATTGCTGTTCCATTTTATATCCTTTGGGCAATTCCAAATCGAATGGCAGCAGAGTTATGGTAGCATGGCATCTGATTGGGGTTATGATATTGCAGAAACAGATGGTGGATATCTGGTAACAGGTATTGCCGGTTCAGGTGGTGGACAGGTTGAATGTTTTGAAAATGGTATTGGTGGAGGATGGTTATTAAAGATCGATGATTCAGGAAACCTTATTTGGCAGAAATGCTATGAACACGCTCATGGCTTAAGGATGGTAAAAGCCATAGGTAGCTCTTTTTACTATTTAATTGGAGGCACTATTTCCGAGCCTTATCCTGATGATTACAATTTATGGGTAGCAAAAATTGACAGCCTGGGCAATATTATTTGGGAAAGAACATTAGGGAACAATATTGGCATTTTGAGTGACGATCAATATGGCGAAGCTACTGCTGATGGGGGGGTTATTGCCACAGCGCAAATCGACTCGCAGGGTGGTGATATTACCCATTGGCATGGAGGATATGATGGCTGGGTAATAAAACTCGACAGCCTTGGCAATACACAATGGGATCAATCCATAGGTTCATCCCAGTTTGAGTTTATCAATGGCATTATACAAACCAGTGATGGCGGTTATCTTGCAGGTTTGTACGGAAAACCAAATGGCATTGGCGGAAATGTTGATTGCATCGTTTTTTCGGCTCCGGGAGGTCCTGATGCAATAGTTTTTAAAATGGATAGTGTGGGCAGCCCCGAATGGCATCAATGTTATGGAGGGAGTGGACATGAAGGAGTGACAAGGTTATTGGAGTTGGATGATGGCTATCTAATATCAGGTTTTGGCGGCTCAAATGATGGCGACCTTGAAGGTTCGGGTTGGCATGGAGGGCAAGATGTATGGCTTTTTAAAACTGATTATTTGGGCAACATTATATGGCAAAAGTGCTATGGCGGCTCTAATGCAGAGTCTCCACAAAGAATATTCAAAACTTCAGATGGTGGTTTTATGGTATTTGCCATTACCCATTCTTTTGATGGTGATGTGGTTGGTAATCCATCAAACAGTCCCGAGAATCCTTCAATCTGGATATTTAAGGTTGACAGTATAGGAAATTTGCTCTGGCAGCAATGTATTGGTGGCCATGCTGATGAAAGGGTTCATGGAGTTGTGAAACACAGCGATTATAAATATGCTGTGGCAGGCGAAATGGACTTTAGCCCGTCAGGTGATGTAAACTGTTCAAACTTTGTGTATGGTTCAATGCAAAACTTCTGGGTGTTTGGTATTTCAGATACCACTGTAAATGTTGTGGAAAACGAGCCTAAAATAGCTGAAATTAATGTTTATCCCAATCCTGCAAATTCATTATTAAATATTGACTTTCTAAGTAACTATCAAATCCTGCATACAAATATTAAAATTGTAAATATAAATGGAAGAACTATGTTGCAATCAAAACCTGTTTCGGGTTCAATACAAATTGACATCAAAGAACTATATCCCGGACTTTATATCGTGAAAATTCAAAACGATAAGACCTTAATTACAAGGAAAATTTTAATACAATAATTGACTTCTTAAAAAGCCAACGCTTCGCAGCCAAGCACATTGCCAGGTCGCGAAAAAAGCCAAAGCACAAACCAAAACCTGGCAAAGAGCTTGCCTGCCCCACCGTAAACAGAAAAGAACGCCCAGTTGCTAATAAATAGGACTCTGAGCGGTTTGCAAAACCTGTCCCGATTCATCGGGAACCCAGCGATGAGTCGGTGTTGAACTACACCCGCCGGGTTCAGGGCTATGTACATATCGCCCGATTTATAGTTTTAATTGAAATTTTTTAGGATAAAGTTCTTTGACGTATTGCAGGTTCTTG
>JAHIUX010000014.1 GCA_018816765.1 Bacteroidota bacterium | reverse complement strand
TAGCTCTTTGAATTTTATTGTATTCTCTATTTGTCCTGGGTGGATTATAAGAACCCGAATTTGACGTTCCAGTTTCAGCGATATAATCCTTATCTGGCACTATTGGCGCGATGACCCCATCACCTTTGGAGCATTGGATAAAAGAAAGGCAACACAATACTAAAAACATGATTAGTAAACGGGGGGGGGTAAAATAACCTCTGAACAATTTTAAAATCATACAACATCACTCCAAGTTGATTAGGTCTAATATATTTGTACCATTTAAGATTAATATTGGCAAGAGGTAAACATCATGAATTTTAATTAAACGCATAATTAATCCGGTACCTGATTATCGCACTCACAAACTGACGTTGATTGCATCCAGAGTTAATTTTGCGTGAGGGGCTCTTTTGAAGCGCCTGTTGACTTTTTCGCAGGCATAATCGCCACAGTGAGCGCAGTTTAGCAGATTTTTTTTCATAACACATTGGCGCACATCGCAGGTTTTGCAGTGAATGGATACGGGACCATCCTTACTTAAACAGCCGGTGCAGGTGATATCATCGGCGGTGAATGTCCTCTCATCAGTTGACCATTGCCTGGCGATTTTCGCTTTTGCCTCTTCATCGTTATGATATGTCGCCAGATAAGCCGCACATTCGTGACAGGAATCACCACAACACGAGATATGAATTTCCATCATTTATCCTCTTTAGAATCAGTATTCTAAAACTGAATTATTAGACATCAAAACCGGAATCTGGTTTCAATTTGAATTTGAAAATCCCTGAATGATAGAGTTAATTTTTCCTTTCCTCGTGGATTACATCCAGAGTGACTTTTGCCTCGGGTACCATCTCATGGAACTTTGATATGTTCGAGCAGGGGTAAACATCGCATTCAGCGCAGTTGAAGAGGTCTTTATCCATCACGCATTTTCTGATTTCACAGACTTTACAATGAGCAAAAACTGGTTCAATTCTCGAAATGCAACCCTTGCAGTTGATATCCTCTGCCTTCAGATTCACGTCATATTGTTTCGACCACTCCTCGGCGACCTTTGCTTTTGCATCCTCATCACTATTCATGGTGGCTATAAAAGCCGGGCACTCGTTGCAGGATATTCCGCAGCATGCAATCAGTCTTTCAATCATTTTTACCTCCCGGAAATGAAGTTTTAATTTACTTAAACACTATTATACCTTGGATTTTAATAAAATATAAAGTGGGATATCCAGTTACCGATTTACTCTTCCCGCGATGTCTCGTTTCTCTGATTCCACTTGAAAACCGGAGGCTTGCATTCCTTCCAGTAGGCTGGAGCAAAGAGAATCACAACAGTGAAGATCTCTAGACGGCCAACAAGCATACAGAACATAAGAACAAACTTTGAGAAAACAGGCAGGTGTTCGAAATTGCAGGTTGCACCGACCATCCCAAGTCCCGGACCAACTCCGTTGAGAGTTGTGGCTACTGCACTGGTGGCGGTTACAATGTCAATGTCCTGTGCCGTAACAGCAAGGCTGCAAACGATGAAGACGAGGATATAAAGGAAAAAGAAACCCAGAATTGATTGCATGACATTTTCCGAGACACTTACTCCTTGCAATTTAACTGTTTTAATCGCTTTTGGATGAATTAGCTGTATGAGCTGAAGCCTGAAATACCGCCACAAAAGCAGCATCCGGACATTTTTGATACCGCCACCGGTTGACCCGGCACACCCACCGAAAAACATGATTATTACAAGCAACAACCTCGATACATGAGCCCACTTGTCGAAATCTGCTGTGCAAAAACCGGTTGAGGTTTGCAGTGATACTACCTGGAAGACAGCATATCGGAAATTTTCTCCAAAAACAGTATAGATATGATCTCTGGCGTTAAATAACATTACCACGATGGTTGAAACAATTGTCACACCAAGATAAAACCTGAACTCCTCACTATAGAAATATTGTTTTACCTTTCCCTGAAGGCAATTGTAATGCAGTGTGAAATTTGCACTTGCCAGAAACATAAAAAGTAT
>JAHIUX010000013.1 GCA_018816765.1 Bacteroidota bacterium | reverse complement strand
TATGCAGGCATGTATTTAGGTTATCGAAATGGTAACAGAGTAAGCCGATTTGGTATAGACGCAGCGTGGGTTCAAGACCTTTTTCAAAATGGTATTCACCGATGGATTGTGCCAACACCCTATTATAATACTAATTACGGTTCGCCTTCTGCACCATTCCTGCAAGGGGGGTACGTAAATCCATTTTCACTTTATACATTTTAATCATGAAATCAATTCATGTAATAATCGGATGTTGTATTCTGTTTCTACTTGCATCATGTGTAAGCCCGATTAATTGCCGAAAGTGTTTTAAAATATATAGGGAACCAGTGGTTAGATGTGATTCATTTGATCTTTATGCGGGAATATTCGTCTCACTAAATGGAAAAGATGCATTGTGTTTTTATAATAATGGGTGCTCAAAAACCATTTCAAGTTTTCCCTCTAATATTATTTCTTTTTGGTTAAATCCAGAAGTTGAGATAACTAATTTATTGGAAAACGATCAATATTTCAGAAAAGAACTATGGGGACATTTTCGAATTTTTAATGATACTATTGTTATTCAGAGCTTTGGTTTATCAAATGATCAGCTTTGCCGTAGAGCAGTTTATGAAACTAAAGGCGTCATACTCAATGATTCAACCATAAAAGTTTTTTCTGATTACTCTTATTGGTTCGACTCTGAACTCATCAAAGAACCGAAAATTTATCGCTTATACAAAACGGATCACAAGCCTGACAGCACGTTGGCATGGTTTAATAAAAAACGTTGGTATAAAAAGAACTTGCATGAGAGTCGAAGGTAACTTATATATTGCCGCCGAAATTGGCATTGGCGAAGTTCCGTTTGGATTCAATCTTTTTACTACTGAACCGACGTTGGAGGAGTTTGAGAAAGAGTTTGGAGAAACTACCAATTATAAATCTGTTTGGGGGCATAATAAAAAAGGCACTTATTCAGGTGGGGAAAGAGTATATGCCGGGTTATATCTTGGCTATCGAAACGGAAACAGGGTAAGCCGGTTTGGAATAGATGGCCCGGGCGTTCAGGAGTTTACGCAAAACTTTATTCATGGAAAATATTTTCCTTTGGTCAATTCACCATATTTTGACACACGTTTGGGTTCACCGTCAGCGATGTTTCTTCAGGGTGGTTATATGAATCCGTTTTCGCTTTATCTTTTTTAGATAAACTTACAATTATACTTATTATGCCTCACAAAAAAACAATTACAGCAATTTGTATAATTCTAATTATCTTCTCGCTAAATAGTTGTTTCACTAAGAAAAAGGATTTTTTTGCATACAAATATCCGTTAATTAAATCAGGTAACCCACTCTCAATAAAAACAAATGGGTTTTATGCTCCAGTTGATATTAAAGGCAGGATATTGTTCTTGTACGAAAACGGAATAGTTAAAGAGGGTCCCTGGGTGAGCGATTTTTTCTTTAACAAATCAAAATACTTTGATATCATTAATGAGGATTATTACACCCAAAAAGGTAAAGAATACTTTGGGTCTTTTATGATCAAAGATACTAGTATTGTAATACAACTTTTTAATATTCACACTTCACATAATCCAATATACCGTAGGTGGGTATTTGAGTCATCAGGGCTTATCACTAGCGACACGACTATTGTCTTATATAGCAATTTTGAATACTTAAATAAGAATGAGTTTTATAAAGTGCCGGTCTTATTTAAATTTGTTCCTTATGAAAACAAACCAGATAGTTCAAATGCATGGTTCAGAAACAAAACTTGGTATAATGAAAATATGCATGATAGTCGAAGGTAATTCATTTTTCCTTATCGAAATTGGCATTGGTGAAGTTTCGTTTTGATTTAATCTTTTTACTACTGAACCGCCTTTGGATGAGTATGAAAGTAAACCACATAAAGGTGGTAATTCAGAATTCGAATCACCGATTCAAGGTAAAAATCCCCCGCTGGCGCGGATTTGCAATCCGTGCCCCGGTTGAGGAAGCTTTGGTTTTCAAACCTGAGGACTATGTATACAGCAGCGCTGTTAATTATGCTGGTGGTAGGGGTTTGCTATAAGTTACATTGTTAAGTTGAGATGGAAAATGAAGGTGGATTATTAGCAAGATATTTAACAATGGCACGGATTACAAATCCGCGCCAGCGGGGGGGAAAATGAAGGTAAATTATTAGCAAGATATCTAACAATGGCGCGGATTTCAAATCCGCGTCAGCGGGGGTAGCTAATCCGTGCCAGCGGGGGCAAGCTTCAAACAAACTTAATTCGGGATAAGCCCAAAAAATCAGACTGTTCGGCTTTCTAAGCCTCCTGCTTGTTCATTTGGATTTAACTCATCTGATGATCACCTTCCCCAGTAAATTGTTGATTTTAACCTTCATATCATTCAGGTTTTTGTATTCTTTCAGCAGATTGTCCTGTGCGTCGCCTTCTGTAGCCGCTTCCAGCTGTTGCATCAGTTCGGGCAGGCGCGATTCAATGATCTTGCTTTTAAAGTCGAGCAGGTTGCTGTCGATGCTTTGTTTCAGGTCCTCGGTGATCGACTTCACAAAAATCTTGTGCCGTTCCCAGTTCTTGCTCAGCTCATAGCGTTCGGTAAGCAGGTCGATCGCCAGCAGCGAAATGTCGGGTTCGGGATGTGAAATAAAATGCTGCTCATGCGGAACAACGCCATTGTCGAGGCCTTCGCTGTATAATTGCATGATCTTGAGGTGTGTAGGGTGGTCAAACACAAGCTTGTCGTGTGCAAGGTCATCAATGATGTAGTGGGCCACCGTTTCGCGGTAGACCGCCGGAAAGCCGTTTTCATCCGTTGTTTCAAGCAGCAAATCCTGTGCTCCGTAGTTGAGCAGCAGCTTAAGCAACTCCCTTTCCTGGTAATAGCCCTGTTTTTCTTCGGCCGGCTTCGGGGTTTCTGGTTCCTGCGGCCTGGTTTCGGCTGCTGTTTCGGGAAGGTCAGGGCTGATTTGTTTGCGAAAGCGGCTTCTGAGAAGTTTGTTCAGTTCATTGAGCAGGGTGAGCTCCTCCACGTCCAGCATACGGCTGCATTCTTTCACATAAACCGAGCGGTAGATGGCGTCGGGAATCAATGAAATGGTGTGAACGATTTCCTTGATGAGGCCAGCTTTTTTTATGGGGTCGTTAGAGGCTTCATCGAGCAGCAGACGGGTTTTAAAGCTGATAAAATCCTTCGATTCCTGCTGGATAAAACCTTCCACTTCGCTGGTTCTGTGCCTGCGCACATACGAGTCGGGATCGTTGCCTTCGGGAAAGAGCAGCACCCGTACATTCATGCCTTCCTCAAGAATCATGTCGATGCCACGCAGCGAGGCGTTGATGCCGGCTTTGTCGCCATCGTAAAGGATGGTGATGTTGTTGGTGTAGCGCCTGATGATGCGTATCTGATCAGTGGTGAGCGATGTGCCTGAGCTGGCAACCACATTTTCGATACCCGCCTGGTGCATCGAAATCACATCGGTATAGCCTTCGACAAGGAGGCAGTTATCAAGCTTGCTGATGGCATTTTTCGCAAAATAAATGCCATAGAGGGTTTTGCTTTTTGCATACACTTCCGACTCGGGCGAGTTGAGGTATTTGGCCTTCGACTTCTCAGAGCCCAGTATGCGCCCGCCAAAGCCAACAACTTTTCCCGTGAGGTTATGAATGGGAAAGATGACCCTGCCCTGGAAGCGGTCGTACAACTGCTCGTTGTGTTTGACCGACAAACCGGTAAGCAGCAGAATGTCTTCGCTATAACCACTGGCTGTGGCATACTGGCTGAAAGCATCCCTTTTGTCGCTGCAGTAACCCAGCTGGAACTTCCTGATGGTGGCTTCACGGAAATCGCGCTCCTTAAAATAGCTCAGGCCTATTGCACGGCCTTCGTCGCTTTCGAAAAGGGTGTTGGTAAACTGCTGCTGGGCAAAAAGATTGAGGTTAAACATGCGCTCACGCGCGTTCATCGCCACAATTTCTTCGGCCGTTTGCTCCCTTTCCTCTATCTCGATCTGGTATTTGCGTGCCAGGTATTTGAGCGCTTCAGGATACGAATAATGCTCATGCTCCATGATGAACTTGGCCGAATCACCAGCCTTGCCACAGCCGAAACATTTGAAGATGCCCTTGGCCGGCGACACCGTGAACGAAGGTGTTTTCTCCTGGTGGAACGGACACAGCCCGATGAGGTTGCTGCCACGCCGCTTCAGATTCACAAATTCACTCACAACCTCCTCAATACGAGAGGCTTCGAGTATGCTGGCAATGGTGTGATTTGGGATCAAGCTGCTGTAAATTATGCCGCTAAGATACACATTGCCGCCTTAAAAATGTATCTTTACCATGGATTCGTAAAGGTCTTTTAACGGAATAAATGCATTAAAACATATTGTCATGCCTGAACAAGCCATTGGATCGTTGCAGACACAGATCGGCAAGATGGACGCAAAAGATTTTGACCTCACTGCATGGAAGCGGCAAACAGCCTTGCTATTGCGGAACATATTTGGCGAAAGCGATCCGCGAATTGCACAAATCGAAAACCTGGAGGTTAAATTCAACTCCTGGTCCTTGCGCGATGCTTCCGGAAACGAGTCGTACGAGGCCAGAAGCAAGCGCATTGGCAAAGAAATACTGGAAGCTGCCATCGGCGAACTTGAAGTTTCAGGCCTGCCGGAGAAAAAAAATCCTGACGAAACAGCAACCCTCGCGCATGCCATTACGTCCTTGTTATTTGATGAGTTGAAGGGAAGCCAGGTGAAGCAGCTGAAGGCGATATTGCAGGCGCGTCAGCGCAGCGATGAGACGCTGAGGCAGCTTACTGAAATGCTCGAATCGCTCGACAAATCGTCGCTGGTGAAGATTCAGGCAGGATTGCTGATGCACGATGTGGTGCTGAAGCTGTTTCAGGAATAAGGCCTGAGCCGACCGATGCCCATCGAATACTTGATTATAAACGCAAAACCTGAATAAAAAATGAACGAGGTAAAACGCTTATACCGCAGAAGGTACAACAAGATGCTGGGTGGTGTGTGCCACGGCATCGCCGATTATTTTCAGCTCGATCCCACCCTGGTCAGGATACTGTGGGTGATTTTTACCTTTCTGGGTGGTGCCGGCATACTGGCCTACATCATCTGCTGGATCATCATTCCGGAGTCGCCTTACGGACTCTGAGCTTGTTACACAATTTTTCCGGATCGGTTGCCTGGCCGATAAGGCTTTGATGTTGCCAGCCCGGATTTATTTGTCAGGCGCTGTGACCTTCAGATACAGTTCGTTGAGCTGAGCGTCGGCAATCGCCGATGGTGAGTCGATCATCATGTCGCGGCCTGAATTGTTTTTCGGGAAAGCGATGAAGTCGCGGATCGAGTCGAAACCGGCAATCAGTGCAGTAAGGCGGTCGAAGCCAAGGGCGATGCCGCCATGAGGAGGTGCGCCATACTCAAAGGCATTCAGCAGGAAGCCAAACTGATTCTGGGCTTCTTCGTCAGAAAAGCCCAGCAGGCTGAACATCCTTTTCTGCAGTGTACGGTCGTGAATCCTGATGGAGCCTCCTCCCACTTCAACGCCGTTGATCACCATATCGTAGGCATTGGCACGGGCCTTGCCCGGATCTGTTTCGAGCAGGTGGATATCTTCTGTTTTTGGCGATGTAAACGGGTGGTGCATGGCAAAGTAGCGTTGTGCTTCCTCATTCCATTCTAAGAGCGGAAAATCGGTCACCCAAAGGGGTTTAAACACCTGTGGGTTGCGCAAACCAAGCTGGTTGCCCATTTCGAGGCGCAGCTCGTTCAGTTGCTTGCGGGTGCTTTCTTCCTTTCCGCTGAGGATCAGCATCAGGTCACCGGGTTTGGCACCGAAGCGATTTGCCCAGCCATGAAGCTGGTCTTCGCTGAAGAATTTATCGACAGATGATTTTATGGAACCATCGGCGTTGTATTTCACATAAACGAGGCCTTTGGCGCCTATTTGGGGTTTTTTCACAAAATCGGTCAGGCCATCGAGTTGCTTGCGGGTATATTCACTGCAACCACCGGCATTGATGCCCACCACCAGTTCAGCCTCATCGAAAACGGCGAAGCCGCTGTTTTTGGCCAGGTCGTTCAGTTCGACAAACTGCATGTCGAAGCGGATATCAGGCTTGTCGGAACCATACAGCTTCATCGCGGTGGCGTAATCCATGCGGGCAAAAGGGCCCACATCGAGGCCTTTCACCTTTTGAAAGAGGAAACGCGCCATGCCTTCGAAGGTGTTGAGGATATCTTCCTGGCTCACGAAGGCCATCTCACAGTCGATCTGGGTGAACTCGGGTTGCCGGTCGGCACGCAGGTCCTCATCGCGGAAACAGCGTACGATCTGGAAATAACGGTCGTAGCCGGCTACCATCAGGATTTGTTTAAACGTCTGAGGCGATTGGGGCAGGGCGTAAAACTCACCGGGATTCATGCGCGAAGGCACCACAAAATCGCGGGCTCCTTCGGGTGTCGACTTAATGAGGTAAGGTGTTTCAATTTCATAAAAACCCTGGCTGTCGAGGTAGTTGCGTGTTTCGATGGACAAGCGGTGACGCAGGGCCAGGTTGTTTTTCAGGGGCGTACGGCGCAGGTCGAGGTAGCGGTACTTCATGCGCAACTCATCGCCGCCATCGCTCTTTTCCTCGATGGTAAAGGGAGGCAATTTGGAGGCATTGAGCAACTCGAGCGATGTAAGCCTGATTTCGACTTCGCCTGTTGCAATATTCGGATTTTTCGACTCGCGCTCGCTCACCTTGCCACTCACCCTGATCACAAATTCGCGGCCAAGGCTGCGGGCAGCCTGCAGCAGCTCAGGTTTCGATTCGCCTTCTTCGAGAAACAACTGAGTGATCCCGTAGCGGTCGCGCAGATCGATCCAGAGCAAGGTGCCTTTGTCGCGTACGCGTTGCACCCATCCGCTGAGGGTTACTTCTTTTCCGGTGTCGGAAAGCCTTAATTCGCCGCAAGTATGTGTTCTGTACATGGTAAGCTTGTCGTTAACAATTGAGGCGCAAAATTACGAAAATTTGTTTGGCGCGAACTCAACTGTTGCCATGCAACCAAAACCCAATATAATCCATTTGGGCTTGAAACGCATAGGCGTTTTTTTAAACTCGTGATTTGGCTCAGCCTCAATCACCGCCGGTAAAAAACAGCATGCTGCCAACATCTGTCAGCGGCCCGTCGAACAAACTCAGCAGGGTGAAGCCACAGGAATGCGCAAAATCGTGCAGGGCTTCCGATTCGCCAAGTGTGGAAATATTGCCGCAAACAACCAGGTTGGTGCCAAGCAGGCCGCAGGCCCCGCCGAAAAATCCATGGGTGTGCTGGGCGAGGCGGATTTGTTTCGGCTCAACAAACAACACATTTTTGCCATGGCGAAGGAGTGTTTTTTCGATGCCACGGTCCGAAGTGATCATATGTGTGTTGTTGAGTGCAAGCAGGTTACAACGTGTATAAGCTTGTTTCACATGAATTGTGTCAGACGCCAGTGATAACAGCATTGGATCGCTGACCTTCAGGTTATGGATGAGCAGGTCGCCAGCGAAAACGGCATTATAGCCTGCTGTCTGCGGGTATTTTTCACCCAGGCGCTGTTGCCCGAAGCTGAGGGCAATGCCAGCGCTCCTGATCCTGGCTGACCAGTGAACAGGGATATCGGGTGAGGCGATAAGCTGATGCTTGTGCCGGCAGAGGTAAATATCCGGATGGGCAGCAATGGCCGGGTAAACACATGGCTGAGGTTCAAGCCAGAGCACCTCGCCCAGGCCTGAGAGGCTGTCTTTTGCCGCCAGCGGCATGCGCGAGTCGGCGATAATCAGCATTGGATATCGGGTTTAACGATAAAATCACGCCCTGTGAGCCGGCTGTTGCACACAAATTGCAGTTTTGGAAAGCGTTTCCTGAGCATGTTTTTGTTCGCGGCGGCATAACCCACAGCAAAATTAAATTCATGACCGGGCACTTCGATGATGATGGAAGCAGGCCCGGTGGGCCAAGCCGGAAAGCTGATGAAAAGCTGCCGCCATATTTCGGTCATTACCAATTCCTTAAAGGCCGGATGGAAAGGGCCCGCAACCAATGCGTCACCGTTCAGGCCTTCCGAAGGATGCAGGCCAAGCCTGATGACCTTAACACCAGCCGACTCAAACCTTGTGAGCAATGATGCCGACAAGCTGACAGCTTCTTCGAGGCTGAGGGGCGTGTATTCGTTGTTGTGGTATTGCTGTTCCAAGGCCGTTCCCCTGACCACCAGGCAGGGATAGATGCGGGTTTCGTGCGCACCCAGGTTAATAATGGTTTTTGCTGTTTGAAGGCTTTTTTCAGCCGTATCACCCGGGAGGCCAATCATCATCTGGAGTGCGAGCCTGAAACCCAACTCCCTGATTTTTGAAGATGCCAGCGCGACATCAGCAAGCGTGTGACCACGTCCGCAGCGGGCAAGCACCTCATCGTCGAGCGACTGAGCTCCAAGTTCAATGGTATGCACATGTTTTGCTTTCAGCAACAGCAGCACCTCATCATTGATATAGTCGGGCCTGGTGCTGAGCCTGATACCCTGCACCCTGCCATCATATAAATATGGCAGCACAAGATCGAGGTAATCTGCCTGATGCTTCAGGGGCAAACCGGTAAAATTCCCGCCAAAAAAGGCAATGTCAACGTGTTTTTTGCCCGTGGGCAGGCTTTGCAGGTTTCTTTCGATAAGTGCAACGATATCTGCCGAATCAGGAAACCCGGACTGACCTGAAATGGTGGCCTGGTTACAATAGATGCATTGAAACGGGCAAGCCAGTTCTGGCATAAAAATTGGAATGTTGTAATGCTTAGTCACATGCCAAAATTGAACAAAAAAGTCAAATCAAGGCATAAATTAAATAATTTTGCACAATCAACGTTCTTGTTAATACACACTTAAATAAGCAAATCAGTTATGAATAAACAACACTTCATGCACCAGCTGAAAGGCCTTGCCCTCATCTTGTTGGTCGCTGCAGTTACGCTGGGAGGAAGCACCGGGTGCAAAAGCAAGAAAAAGCTGGCCAAAGAACAGGCTGCAGCTGAATATGCCGCAAAGGTAGAACAGGCCAAAAGTGATTTAAATGCCATTTTGGAAGATGCAACAACCTGGACGCTGAAAGAAAAGGAGCAACGGGTAAAAACCATCAAATCGTGGAATCTGCAGGACGAGGAAATAAACAGCCTGCTCGACAAGGTGGAAGATAAACTGGCTCGCGAACGTGCCGATATTGAGCGCAAAGCAGAAGAAGAGCGGCTGCGAAGGGAAGAAGAAGCCCGACAAAAAGCAGAAGCCACTAAGTTCGTCAGCCTCGAAAGTATGCTCAAATCCATTGCCGGTGCTCCGGATGTAAACACCGCCAACGACAGGATTAACCAGACCCTGATGATGTTTGCCACGCCCGATGTGCCAGTGCTGATTATCATCAGCCGTGCCGGTGGTTTCAACGACTACGACCGCCCCACAACGATCAGGAAATACCTCGAGTACCTGAAAGATCAAAAAGTGTTTGGGAACCTCATCGAACAGGTGAAGTACGACGATTATGGCAAAATAACCGAACTGGAACTCATTAAAAAGTAAACAACACAATGAAAATCAAAAATATTATTTTAGCGCTTGTCATCAGCCTTTCAGTGAGTGGTTTTTTGGCGGCCCAGCAGGATGAATTAAGTCCTGAGCGCAAACAGGCCATCGACAGCCTTGCCCTCGAAAAAGTGCGTGACCTGAGTAAATACGTGAGCATCATTGGCAACAAGAACACCCAATGGAGCGAAGCCAACCGCGTAATCGACAGGGCTGAGGAGTTGTTTATGGCCGGAGCCGAAATCGGCGTTTCATCACTGGCCCGTCCCGACGTTTTGTACTACAATGTAAGGGCCTATTTCGAAAGACTGATGCGCTTGAACTATGACCGCGTCGAAATTGAATGGTACAAAATTGAATATGTTAGTGACCTGCAGCGTCAGCCCGACGGAACTTATGTAGGCGTCATCACCATATTTCAGCGGTTCAGGGGTTACGATCGCGAAGGCGGCCTGGTGTATGAAGACACCACCAAAAAGGATATTACTGTGTATGTGAAACGCAAGGAAACACAAATCGGTGGCCGCATCATCGGTTTCTGGGATGTGTTGCTGGGCGACATCCGCGTGAAAGAAACCTCACGTTAATGACAGTTGAACCCATACGAGGCTCCGTTGACTACGCGCCAACGGAGCCTTGTTGTTAAGGTAAATACAGCTCCGGCAAGATATTATTTCGATCATCGCATTGAAGGAAACAACCGGAAAATGCTAATTTTGCCACTAATTTGAACAA
The DNA here is from genome assembly GCA_018816765.1 of Bacteroidota bacterium. Lineage (GTDB taxonomy): Bacteria > Bacteroidota > Bacteroidia > Bacteroidales > F082 > UBA6192. Next base: position 51,470 of record JAHIUX010000013.1, on the reverse strand, counting down.
AAATCAAGGAATTACCCGGTACCTCAGCATGAAATTTTGGATAGTGGTTTTGTTTTTTTCCGGATGCCTGATGCTTGCCTGTAAAAGCAACAAACAGGAAACGGAACAACTTCCGTTGCGAACGGATGAGTTGCCGGTGACAGAATCGACAGACCTTGAGAATGCAAATCTGAAACCGTATTCATGGGTCACAGAAACCACTGTGAATAAAATGCCCGGTGGCAAGGCACATTCAGGGCAATATGTGTCAGTGGTCGACTCGGTGAGTTTCGCTTCTTACGGCTTCAGGGAAAAATTTGGCAACATTGCCCCTTTCAGCCCGGCATCAGTAAATTTCAGTGGCTGGGTATATTTGCTGGAACCAAACAAAGATGCGAAGGTCATACTGGCCACCGCCGAAAGCCTTAACAAAGACCTGTACCTTACAAAACCCATAGGCAGTGACACAATGAGCCTCAACACCTGGCATCATTTTGCAGTCGAATTCAAGCTTGATCAGCAATTTGAACCAAACGCCAGGCTGAGCATTTATGCTTTCGGTGGAAAAAAAAGGGCCTGTTTCGATGACTTTACGATCACGTTTAAATAATGAACACCAGTAAATAACATCCCTATGCTCTTCAGTTCTCCGGTCTTTCTTTTCTTTTTCCTGCCGGTGGTGTTGCTGGGATATTACCTCATCTGGACAAAAGCCAGGAACTATTTTCTGTTGCTGGCGAGCCTTGTTTTTTTCGCCTGGGGAGGGGTGAGCTATGCCTCGCTAATCCTCATTTCGATCACCTTTAACTTTTTGTTTGGCAAAGGCATTGGCCTGACGAGGGAAAACGGAAAATCGCGGATATTCCTCATTGTCGGTGTAACTGTCAACTTGTTGTTTCTTGGGGTATTCAAATATGCCGATTTCATTGTCGAAAACCTGAACCTGATGTCGGATGTGCTGAATTTCAAGCCGATAAAAGATCCGGGTATTGTGCTGCCTGTCGGGATATCATTCTACACCTTCCAGGCCATGTCGTACCTGATTGATGTGTACCGCAGGGAAACAGAAGTGCAGCATAATCCCTTTAACCTTGGACTTTACATTGCCTTGTTTCCACAGCTCATTGCCGGGCCCATAGTGCGTTATCACGATATTGCCCGTCAGATCAATGAGCGGACACATGATATTTCTGGTTTTTCGTACGGCCTGCGCCGGTTCATCCTTGGCCTCGGCAAAAAGGTGTTGCTTGCCAACAATATGGGGGCTATTGCCGATATTGCCTTTGGTACTTCCATCGATCAGCTTTCGGGATCACTTGCCTGGCTTGGGCTGATCACCTATGCCCTGCAGATTTATCTCGATTTTTCGGGTTATTCTGATATGGCTATCGGCCTGGGAAAAATGTTTGGATTTACTTTCCTCGAGAACTTCAATTATCCATATATTTCACGGTCCATCAAGGAGTTCTGGCGCCGGTGGCACATCAGCCTGTCGACCTGGTTCCGCGACTACCTGTACATCCCAATTGGAGGGAGTCGTATCTCGAAATGGCGCACCTACCTTAACCTGCTGCTGGTGTTTTTTGTTACCGGATTGTGGCATGGAGCGAGCTGGTCGTTTGTGCTCTGGGGCTTTGTGCATGGATTTTTCCTGATCATCGAACGCCTGTCGGGCGAGCGTTTTCCGGGCGTTTTGTGGCGTCCGCTTCAGCACACATACACCCTGTTTGTGGCCTTGATGGCCTGGGTGCTTTTCAGGGCCGATACAATCAGTTATGCCTGGGATTATTACGGAGTGCTGTTTGGCAGCTCATCGGCCTCACCCGACCTCATCGTATACAATATGATCCTGAACAAGGATTTTCTCTTGTTCTTTGCCCTGAGCATAATGAGTGCAAGCGGACTGCTGGCCCTTCTCGGAAACCGGATCGACAAACTGACCCTTAGCCTGCAGGAAAATTATGTGTTTGTGGCCGAAACAATGAGGATGGTGAAAGGAATTGGCTTGTTGTTGATTTTGGCCGTGTGTGCCATGTACCTGATTACGAATACCTATAACCCGTTTATTTATTACCGATTTTAACCGGAATTATGCAGGAGAGGACCTATTTTTCTGATTATTTGCTGATCGTGTTGTTTCTGGCACTGATCTCGGCGGCTTTTTTCCAGCAAGCCACCGGAATCGTTCCGCCCATACCCAACAGTGAGAACAGGAAACTGGCCGACAAACCTGTCTTTAATGTCAACCTGCTCGATCCTTTTCCTGCCGCCTATGAATCCTACTACAACGATCATTTTGCCTTTCGCAATCACTTTGTAAGCTGGTATTCCTACATCAGTTTCAATGTGTTTGACAAGAGCCCGTATCCCGACAAGGTCATCATCGGCAAAGAAAATCAACTGTACCTGGTAACTAACGAACTGGACACCTATCAGGGGAAAATGCTGTTTGACGAGCTTGCCCTGGAAAAGATCAGAAAGGAATTTAATTTCAGGAAAAGTTATTTTGCCGGAAAAGGCATCGATTATTATATGGTCATTTGTCCGACGAAATATTCGGTTTACCCGGAATACCTGCCCTGGTACATCAAGCCGGTCAGCAAAGTCAACCGCACCGACCAGTTTATTCAGGTGCTTCAGGATTTGGGCATTGCAGTGATCGACCTGCGCAATCCGTTGCGGGAGGCCAAAAACAACCGGACTGATCAGTTGTATTGGCCAACCGACAATCACTGGAGCGAAATGGGGGCCTTCCTCTCATATCAGGCCATTGTGCAACAGCTGGGCACGAAACATCCTGAACTTGTTGTGAAACAGGCCTCCGATTATGCCATCACGCCGTATGTGCGCGACGGGGGAAACCTGGCGGCAATACTCAATATGGCTGATAAACTGCCCGATACCCGCTTTAAATTCAGGCCTTTGTTCGAAAACCAAACCAGCATGATCACACCTTGTCCGTATGCCATTCCCGACAAGATGGATCCCAATGATTTTTACCATGGCTACGAAATGGCACCGGGCAGCGCGCTTCCGCGCATCATGATTGTGCACGACTCCTTTGGCAAGGTGATGTTTCCTTTTTTAAAGGACGGATTCTCTCGCACGGTGTTTATCTGGGACAAATGGCAATACAAGCTCAACGAAATCATTGTTGACGAAGAAAAACCGGATATCTACCTGACCATGACGCTCGAAAGTTTGCTTCCGGGCCTGGTTAAACACATTGATGAAAGGAATTAACCAACACAACATCAACAATCATGCGGGGTGATCGTTATCTTTGCTGCTTAAATTCAACCGGTTTTATGGCAAAAACAACTTTGTACTGCTTGCTGGCGGCATTAATGATTTTGGTAACCAGCCCGGCTAAGCTTTGCGCACAAACTCGTACCATGGGTGCTTTCGAGCTCGACGAAACGGAGTTGTATGCCATGACCAAGCAGGTGAGCCAGTTTTTCAGCCGTTTCAACAACGAAGAGGACCAGTTTGGTAAGAAATACAATCCCGGAACAAAGGAATACCGCAACAGCCAAAAGCGGAAGCAGATTCTGCCTTTGCTGTTCGACAACGAAAATGCCCGCACCACAAGTGCCCTGCGCGATTATTTCATCGACGACCTGACAAAGCCGAAAAGCGGAAATTACCTCGAATTCCTCAATGGCCGCTGGTATGCGGAGGTTTCAGCCACCTTTATCCACGAAGGCCGTGAGGTTAACATCATCCTTTTTCTGATGATCGAAAAGGAAAACCTGGGATCGAAATGGGTACTTACAAACGTCTATTATCCTGCATTCAACAAGCTATTCCCTGAAGGTGAACTGGCCGAGCGCGAAAAGCATTTTTTGCATCCGATGAGCCATGAACTCGATTTCATGAACATTTACAAGGCATTCAACGAACCACAGGTGATCGAGTATTACGGACGCAAGTCGTTTCATCCCGATTTTCTCAGCCTGTTCTTCTACGAAATAAAGATGGGCAGGATTAAGTTCAAGTCGGTCGATCAACTCAAATTCCACATTTACCAGATCGAAAGCTGGTATTTCGAAGTAGCCTACCTTAACCGCAAGGGCAACAATTCGGGCTGGCTCATCACCAACCTGATGTATATGGACGAAAAAGAAAAGAACAACTTTATTAAACTATACGAACCATGAGCAGAGGATATAATGCCCTGATTTTATTATTGTTGTTTGTGTCCATGGGACTTCAGTCTGTGGCCCAGCAAACCCCTGCCCTTACTGCTGCCGAACAGGAAGAGTACATGAAGCAGGCAGTTGAAATGGTAAAATACCTCGAGGGAACTTTGAATTTCCTTGGCGATCCGCTGGCGACAGTGCAGGAAAAGGAAATTATCATCAACGAAAGCTACAGCAAAATATTCAAGGACGACAAAGTGCAGATTGAAGATGACCTTGATGAACACCGCGAAACACCGATTAACAAGGACGTGCAGGCATACCTGAAAGACGTTGACTTCTTTTTTCACCATGTCAGGTTTAGTTTCGATGTGCAGAAAACCGATCAGCTCGTGAATGAACTCGGACAGGTATATTTCAGGGTTGCCCTGATGCGCAACCTGAACGGTCGCACCCTTTCCAACGATACAATCAGTTCGTCAAAGATCAGGTTCGTCGAAATTAACCTCGATCCGTTTCAGAAAGAGTTAAAAATAGCCAGTTACTATACTACCAAACTCAACGAAAGGGAAGAACTCAGGCAGTGGTGGTCGGGGATGGCTCCCGAATGGAAAACATATTTTGGCGAGAACATCATGGTTTTCGACACCTTGCCCCTGAATAAGGTGGAGGCACTGACAACCGATGCGATCATTACAAAACGCTGGAAATCGGTGAGCCGAAACGATACTTTTTTTGTGATGGGACCGGACACCCTGAAGATGAACATGAAACACCTGCTTTTTGGCCGACGTCCCGACACCTTGCTATACATCAACGATACCCGCATGCTGATGCTTCCCGACACGGTGGTCACTGACCTGAGCCCTGTTTATTCTGCACTAAAGGAAGTGACACGGATTACCGACATCAACATCTCATATAAACAGCAATTTACCGACCTTGAGCCATTGATAGAGTTGACCGCGTTGAAATCGATCGATTTTTCAAACACGCCCATCAACGACCTGTCACCGCTGCGCAACCTCAACCAGCTCGATGCCATTTATTGCTCAGGAACGCAGGTAACCAGCCTCGACCCCTTGGTTTATTCGGTGAAAATCAAAGAAATATACTGTTTCGACACCCGTGTGGCGGATCTACAACCACTGGCCAATTATTCCCAGCTCGAAAAGCTTTATTGCTTCAACACGGGAGTGAGTTCACTCGAGGCCATCAGGGGGAAAACCACCATGGTGGCTTTGCGCACCAACAACACACACATTTCGGATATCAGCCCGCTGCAAGGCATGTCGGCCATGCGACTGCTTGATATCAGCCGAACTGCCGTGAGCAATATCGACGCCATTGCCAGCCTTGTCAGCCTGCAGATTCTCAATATGGACAACACCAACATCAGCAGCATTGAATCGCTCAGCGGGCTGAAAGATTTATCAGTGGTGCAGTTTAGCAATACTGCTGTTGCTGATCTGGACCCCCTGAGTGACATTGCCAGCCTTAAAAAGGTGTTTTGCGACAAAACCAGGGTAAACAGTGCCAACGCCATCCTGTTTATGCGCGCAAAACCGGGCACGCTGGTGGTGTACGAATCGGAAGAGTTATCTGTCTGGTGGAACAGCCTGCCTATTTACTGGCGTGCGATACTGAGTGAACATGCAAAAACAAGCAGCAATCCAGGCGCAGAAGAGTTGCATCAGATCATCGGACTTGAAAAACTTGACCTCAAGGGAAATGCGTATTTACAAAGCATTCAACCACTTAGCAGATTAACGAACCTTGGCTATCTCTCACTTGCCAGTACCGAAATCGACGATATCGGACCTCTCATCAACCTGAGCGCCCTCAGAGAGATCGACCTGTCGAACACGCGCATCAGCAACCTCAGTCCATTGCAGAACACACTTGGACTGGAAGTTATTAATATTGAACAAACCCGGGTTGAACGGCTTGATGCACTGAATAGCATGGCCAGGCTGAAGGTCGTTTATGCCGACGGCAGCCGCGTAACACCGCAGGAAGTGATGCTACTGAAAGAAAAGCAGCACCAGACACTGATCATTTACCAGTCGGATGCACTTAAAACATGGTGGAACGGACTGAGTGAACCCTGGCAAAGCCTGTTGCTGAGCAACGTAAAGCTCACTGCGAATCCCGACAAGATGCACTTACAGGAAATTGCCGACCTGCAGGAAATACGGATCATCGACGACATGAATTTTACTGACCTTGAGCCACTGAGGATGCTTCCGCACCTGCAACGGCTGGTGTTCAAAGGAACCATGATCAACGACCTGAAACCCATTGCCGGCTTAAGCCAGCTCGAAACCCTGGAGTTTCCGAGCAACCCGATTGCCAACATCCAGGCCCTGAGCGGACTGAGCAAGATGCAAACGCTGAACATGGAAAACACCGCTGTCAGCGATCTTTCGGCTATCGCCGGGCTTGTGAATCTGAAGGTGATCAACCTGTCGGGAACCCAGGTAAATTCGTTGAAACCCCTTGCAGGACTGACCAATCTTGTTGACCTTTCTGTGTACAACACCCGTTTAAAAAGCCTGAGCCCGGCCGACCAGCTCCCTGCTTTGAAAAACATCAAATGCTACAACACCCGCATTAAGGCGAAGGAAATCGATGCGCTGAAAGCTAATCGGCCGGAGATGAATATACTGTATTATTGACAGGCCAGTTTGATGAAAAAACAAAGAGGCTGATCAGAAATGATCAGCCTCTTTTTGTTGCGTACCCGGAGCCGGGATCGAACCGGCACGAGGTTTCCGGTGTTACAGGTTTCAATTAAGAATTAAGGCAATTACTGATCAAAAAAGGAATATTATCAATCATTTATGTAGGTAATCTTCTTTAAATAGTGTTGATTGTTTAGTAAAAATGACAAAACATAAACACCAGATTGAAGGCCAGTGTGTAGTTGATCTTGCATATGGTACTCCATAAACGAGACTCCTTTTTTAATTGTACCCGAGTATAGGGTATTAATAAATTGGCCATTTACCTTCAGGAGGTCAATTCTGAGTAAGGATTCTGCTGTAGAATTTATTTTGATGGTAAGATTATCAACCGTTGGATTTGGATACAGTTGTATAATGTCTTTATTGATTTTGTCGTCAATTACATCATTAGTATCAGTACTAATTAAATTAGTAGTTTTTACAAAAGTTGGCAAACCCGCAAGACATCTGTGTGTCACCAAATCAATGATTGTATCCGTAAAACCACAGTCGATCCCCAATCTGTTTGGAAATTTTATACCCGCTAAATTATAACTTTCGAATTTTGCAATATAAATGCAGCTATCAGGTCCAATTTGCATAAAACCTGCTTTGTATATCGGATTCGGACATGTAACCTCGCCGACCAAGGTGCCTGAATTATTGATGGTTGTTTCATCATTACTGGAAATATCAAATTGATACACTGAACCAGACTTCCACGTTGTTGTATACATTTTCGAATTATCAGGTGAAAACTCAACACCCCATGCATTTTGATGACCATTGATCACTATTGGATTTGAAATAATCCCTGTAGAATTATCAAAGTCAAAGAGTTCAAATCTCCCTAAATCATAAATTGCTAAACCGATTTTTAAACCGTTTTGAGTGGCTGCAATTTGTCCCATTGAATTATAAGTACCATAAGTACCACCTATATGAATTGACCCAACATGACTTACAACGGGGATTACATCCAGACCATGTTCTGAAAGAAGATAAGCGTTAAAAGCATCTGACCCCCACTCATGGGCTATTATCCAGACATCTTGTTTGTTGTTATGAGGTATTGCTAAAGTTTTTTCTGTATTGGGGTTTAGAATCAAAAGGTTTTTAATAATGACATCACCAAGACCATTATTCAATGTCATGTCAATTATACTATACCTAAATCCGTACTCACCTACAAATGCATCATTGGTAAAGAGATAATAAATATCAGAATGACCTGGTTGTTTTACAGCCAAAGCCCCGTTTGTGGCTGAAGTATCACCAAGTAACCCTGTGCCATTTGGCATAATATGATGCTCCCTATCCCAAATATTTATTCCATTTGAATAGAACAACAACTGACCTGCTGAATTTGAAATGGAAGTACAATTATCAAGTGTGCGCATTGAACTACTATCATAGGCCACTGGTCCACTTTCATCAAACCACATGGATGCATGGTCACCAAAATACCAGACATTGTTTTCATTTTGTGAAAACACTGATGCAGGCAGGCTCAAAAGTAAAAGGACAATGAATAATTGTGTGTTTTTCATACTGGATAATTTTAATTCTTATAAGAAAGCAAGTGTTCTTGTTTTCACTACTTCAATTAGAATCGTTATAATGACAACCAGAAACCATGCTCTTATTTATTCAGATTATAAAAGTCTTTTTACTCCAGTAGTCAGGTTTCGGCTATTATTATCACGTCAAATTTACAAAAACCTTAAAACAATTCAAATATTTATTCCCAGGTTTTCGTACAAATAATGTGCTTATAATTAACTGATTTATAATATGTATGAAAACCAGTAAGTGTCGAAGGTGTATCAAAGCTGATGATTGCCTGTCAAATCTCGAGAAAAGGAATATGGTTATTCGATGCAAATCCTTGGAAAACTTGAAGTTGTCATTACTAATTCGGCTTCGCGGAAATAAAAAAAAAGACTGATCGGTTAGATCAGCCTCTTTTTGTTGCGTACCCGGAGCCGGGATCGAACCGGCACGAGTGTTACCTCACTGGTTTTTGAGACCAGCGCGTCTACCAATTCCGCCATCCGGGCATGGATCAAATGCGTATTGGGGCTGCAAAGGTAATAAAAATTGTTTCAAAAATTAGTGGGATTTTTTTTTTCGGTTATGTGATTTTTTTAGCTGATAATGAATGCGATACTGAAAAATAGTAAACTCATCCCAAAATAATTTTCAAAATCAGGATTAAGTACTTACTTTTGCAGCCAAATTACCCACAATACCAATCTGTTATGCCTGAGCCAATTGTAAGTATTTTTGCTGGAAGGGCCACCGAATATCTGGCCCGGAAAATTGCCTCAAGTTACCACACAACACTTGGGAAAGCGGTAGTTACGAACTTTTCTGACGGCGAATTTCAGCCATCTTTCGAAGAAAACATCCGTGGCCGCGATGTGTTTTTGATTCAGTCGACATTCCCGCCGGCCGAAAACCTGCTCGAACTGTTGATGCTTGCCGACGCGGCCCGCAGGGCTTCGGCGCGCACCATCACTGCTGTAATGCCGTATTTTGGTTTTGCACGGCAGGACAGGAAGGACAAACCCAGGGTGACCATTGCCGCCAAGCTGATTGCCAACCTGCTCATCACCTCGGGTGTGCAACGCATCATCACCATTGACCTGCATGCCGATCAGATTCAGGGATTTTTCGATGTTCCCGTGGATCACGTGTATGCATCAAACATCTTTCTGCCTTATATCCAAAGCCTTAAGCTGCCCAATTTGACCATGGCCTCACCTGATACAGGTGGCACACGCAGGGCCGCTACCTATGCCAAAATGCTAGAAACAGGCTTTGTGATCTGTTATAAACAGAGGGCCAAGCCCAATGTGGTTGAAGAAATGGCCCTCATTGGTGATGTAAAAGGACGTGATGTAGTGCTCATTGATGACATTATCGATACAGCGGGAAGCATTACTAAAGCAGCTGAACTCATCATGGATAACGGGGCCAATAGTGTGAGGGCTTTCTGTACGCATCCGATTTTCTCGGGCTCGGCTTACGAACGCATCGAAAACTCGCCCTTTACCGAGGTGGTTGTTACCGATACCATCCCGTTAAAAAAAGAAAGCAGTAAAATAAAGGTTTTGTCAACCGCTGATCTGTTCGCTGAAGTGATTCGCCGTGTCGAAAACTATGAATCGATCAGTTCGTTGTTCAAAGTTTCAACTAAATAAATATCAATTAATTAACTATCATGAAAACAGTATCATTGAGCGGTTCTCTTCGCGAGAACGTAGGGAAAAGAGATGCTAAAGGCCTGCGCTATCAGGGCAAAGTCCCCTGTGTGTTGTATGGCGGAAAAGAACAGGTTCGTTTCACAACGGATGAGCCTAACTTCAAGCCCATTCTTTTTTCACCCGAAACATTCGTTATCGAAATCAATATTGATGGCAACAAACACCTGGCCATCCTGAAGGACATCCAATATCATCCGGTTGGTGATCAGGTGCTGCATGCCGATTTCTATGAAGTTACAGACACCAAACCAGTGGTTGTTTCTATTCCTGTAAAAACCAGCGGCACAGCTCCCGGCGTGATCAGGGGTGGTAAGCTGAAGGTGAAACTTACCAAGGTAAAGGTTAAAGGCCTCATCCAGGACATTCCGGACTATATGGACATCAATGTTTCGAAACTGAACATTGGCCAGTCAGTTAAGGTGAAGGACATGAAGTTCGATAAAATGACCATGCTCGATATGCCTAACCTGGTCATCGTTGACGTGAAAACAGCACGTGGTGTTGTTGCCACTGAAGAAACAGAAGACGCATCTGCATAATAAAGCCCTGTGGCTTACAAATAGAAGGCGTAAGACTTATGGGTCTTATGCCTTTTTTTTACTTTTGTTAAAAACCTGACCCATTGAAATACCTCATTGCAGGCCTCGGAAACATTGGCGCGGAATATGCCAATACCCGCCACAACATTGGCTTTCAGATTGCTGACGCATTGTGCAGGGAACTGGAAGGAAGTTTTGTCACCGAGCGCCTGGCGCAACTTGTCCGCCTGAAATACCGCGGTCGCTCCCTGGTGGTCATCAAGCCGACCACCTATATGAACCTGAGCGGGAAAGCGATCCAATACTGGATGCGCCAGGAAAACATTCCCCTCGAAAATCTCCTCGTATTGGTCGATGATATTGCTTTGCCGCTGGGGCAGTTGCGCATGAAAATGAAGGGCGGCGATGCAGGGCACAACGGACTCGATCACATCATTCAGACACTGGGGACCAACGAATTTGCGCGCCTGCGCTTTGGCATAGGTGATGATTTTGCCCGAGGACGTCAGGTAGAATTTGTTTTGGGTGAATGGAATCTCCAGGAAAAAGCGCTGATTGCACCGCGTGTCGACCTGGCCACCGACATGGTCAAAAGCTATGCCATGGTGGGCATTGAGCGCACCATGACGGCTTTCAACAATAAGTAAATATTGCAGTTAAACTTGTGGTCGCAGTTTGCGGGCAATGATGGCCGGAATCTGGTCGATGGCCACCCTTTCCTGCTGCATGCTGTCGCGTTCCCGAATGGTAACGGTGTTGTCTTCAAGCGATTGATGATCCACCGTGACACAATAGGGCGTACCAATGGCATCGTGACGGCGGTAGCGTTTACCGATGGCGTCTTTTTCCTCGAAATGACACATGAAATCCTGTTTCAGCACGTCCATAATTTCGCGTGCTTTTTCAGGAAGACCATCTTTCTTCATCAGGGGTAAAACGGCAACTTTGTATGGGGCCAGCACGGCAGGCAGGCGCAGCACCACACGTTCTGAACCATCTTCAAGTTTTTCTTCGCTGTATGCATTGCTCATCACGGCAAGGAACATGCGGTCGAGCCCGATGGAAGTTTCAACCACATAAGGCACATAATTTTCATTCAGTTCAGGATCAAAATACTGGAGCTTTTTGCCTGAGTACTTCTGGTGTGCGCCAAGGTCGAAGTCGGTGCGTGAGTGAATGCCTTCGAGTTCCTTGAAACCAAAAGGAAATTCAAACTCAATATCTGCTGCTGCATTGGCATAATGGGCCAGTTTTTCGTGGTCGTGGAAACGGTATTTTTCGGCTGGCAGGCCAAGTGATAGGTGCCATTTGAGCCGCTGTTTTTTCCAGTATTCGAACCATTCGAGTTCTTCGCCGGGTTTCACAAAAAACTGCATTTCCATTTGTTCAAATTCGCGCATACGGAAGATAAACTGCCTGGCAACGATTTCGTTTCGGAAGGCTTTTCCGGTCTGTGCAATGCCGAAAGGAATCTTCATGCGGCCTGTTTTCTGCACATTGAGGTAGTTTACAAAGATGCCCTGGGCCGTTTCCGGTCTGAGGAAAATTTCGTTGGCACCTTCAGCTGTCGATCCCATCTGGGTCGAAAACATCAGGTTGAACTGCCTGACTTCGGTCCAGTTGCGCGAACCGGAAATCGGACAAACAATGCCAAGGTCCTCGATCAGTTGTTTGATGGCGTCGAGTTCGCCTCTTTCGAGCGAGCCATACAACCTCGTCCTGATCTCTTCCGATTGGGCATTGTATTCCATCACCCTGGCGTTGGTGCTGACAAACTGCTGTTCATCGAAAGTGTCGCCAAAGCGTTTACGTGCTTTGTCAACTTCCCTGGCAATTTTATCTTCAATTTTTGCCAGATAATCTTCCACCAGCACGTCGGCACGGTAGCGCTTCTTCGAATCCTTATTATCGATCAGCGGGTCGTTGAAGGCATCAACGTGGCCCGATGCCTTCCAGATGGTTGGATGCATAAAGATGGCCGAATCGATCCCGACAATATTCTCGTGCTGCTGCACCATGGCTTTCCACCAATAGCTCCGGATATTGTTTTTAAGTTCAACACCGTTTTGCCCGTAGTCATACACGGCACTCAGACCGTCGTAAATCTCACTCGACTGAAACACAAACCCGTACTCTTTGGCGTGGGCTGTAAGTTTTTTGAAAAAATCTTCCTGGTTTATCATGCTGCAAAATTAGTGATTTTGGTTGGCTGGCAAGCTACTGGTGGTAGTTTCTTCGCCGGCGCTTTGTATCAGATAAAAAAAGGAGCTGTTTAGGCTCCTTTGTGTTTTCAAATTACTGATCATCAATGCGTAAAATTGATTATATGATCAGCATGGCATCGCCATAGGTAAAGAAACGGTATTTGTTGGCAATGGCTTCGCGATAGGCTTTCATCACAAAATCGTATCCTCCAAAGGCTGCAACCTGCATCATCATCGGCGATTTTGGCAGGTGGAAATTGGTAATCATGGCATCGGCCATACCAAACTCATATGGAGGGAAAATGAACTTGTTGGTCCAGCCTTTGTAAGGTTTTACCTTTCCGGTAATAATCACCGCTGTCTCAACGGCTTTCATGGTGGTTGTGCCCACGGTAACAACGCTGTTGCGGCGCTGTTTGGCTGCATTGATGATATCGGCATTGATCTCGTCGAGGATCATTTCTTCCGAATCCATTTTATGCTTGGTCAGGTCTTCAACCTCAATTGGGCGGAAGTTGCCCATGCCTGTGTGCAGTGTAACTTCGGCAAACGACACACCGATCAGTTCGAGGCGTTTCATGAGTTCGCGGCTAAAGTGCAGGCCGGCAGTAGGAGCAGCAATGGCGCCTTCGTGTTTGGCATAGATGGTCTGGTAGCGTTCTTCGTCCTCAGGTTCAACAGCCCTTTCGTGAATCTTTGGCAGGGGAGTTTTACCGAGGGCCTGAATGGTTTGTTTAAACTCTTCGTACGGACCATCGAAAAGGAAGCGCAGGGTGCGGCCCCTCGATGTGGTATTATCGATCACTTCGGCCACAAGTGATTCATCATCACCGAAATACAGTTTATTGCCGATGCGGATTTTCCGGGCAGGATCAACGAGTACATCCCACAACCGGCTTTCGCGGTTTAACTCTCTGAGGAGGAAAACTTCAATTTTTGCTCCTGTTTTTTCCTTTTCACCGTAGAGCCTTGCAGGGAACACCTTGGTGTTGTTTAATACAAACACGTCACCGTCTCTGAAATACTCCAGAACATCCTTAAAAATCCTGTGCTCAATTGTCTGATCTTTACGATTGAGGACCATCAAACGAGATTCATCTCTGTTCTTTGGTGGGTGGCTGGCAATAAGATTCTGGGGTAAGTTAAACCTGAATTGTGATAATTTCATTCGCTTAATTAATTAATATCCAACAACTTTTAATAAATTCCTTCCAAGTTTTAAGCTGGTTTAATTTATGGGATTGCAAAGGTAAACCAATATCGTGCCGAAGTCAAGTAATTCGGTATCAAAATAGCTAAACCTGCTGTAATGAAGGGATTAAACTGGTGCTGAATCGATGATGGCGTTTTTCAGCTTCTCGAGCGGCCAGGCATTTTCAACCGAATAGTCACCAATTTTTGTGCGCCTGAGGCTGGTAAGGGTTGCACCGTTGTTGAGTGCGAGGCCGAAATCGTTGATCAGGCTGCGGATATAGGTGCCTTTGCTGCACCTGACGCTGAAATCAATGTCGGGCAAATGAAAGGTCGAGAGGGTGAAATCGTTGATGGTGACCTGGCGGGCTTCCATCTCCACTTCCTTGTTTCGGCGGGCATAGCTGAACGCCCTTTTGCCATCAATTTTCACTGCAGAAAAGACCGGAGGATACTGATCAATTTTGCCGAGAAACTTTTGCCTGGCTTCCTCGAGCATGGAGTGGGTAATGCCTTCGATGGGGAAAAATCCATCTGGCTCTGTTTCAAGGTCGAACGAGGGGGTGGTCACGCCAAGCCTCATGGTGCCCGTGTACACTTTTTCCATGTCCTGCAAATACTGAATCTGCTTGGTCAGTTTGCCAGTGCAGATAATCAACAAGCCTGTTGCCAGCGGATCGAGTGTGCCCGCATGCCCAACCTTGAGGCCCGAAATCTGGTGAAACCGCCTGATGAGAGAGCGGATATAATTCACTGCATCAAAAGAAGTCCAGGTAAGGGGTTTGTCTACAAGCAGCAGTTCGCCGGTTTCAAATGCAAAGGCCATAGGATTACATTACACTTAAGTCGTGACCCAAACCAAGCATGACCAGGATGATCAGGCCGACAATGATGCGGTAATACCCAAACCATTTGAACCCATATCGGGTAAGAATGCTGATGAAACTCTTGATGGCCACCATGGCTACGGCAAAGGCCACAACGTTGCCAATGAGCAGGATGTCGATATTCGACTTATCGATGGCAGTGTAGTTCTGCAACAACTTATAGGCAGAAGCTGCAAACATGGTGGGTACGGCAAGGAAAAACGAAAATTCGGCGGCTGTTTTGCGGCTTAATTTTTGGGTCATGCCTCCGATAATGGTGGCGGCCGAACGCGACACACCCGGAATCATGGCGATGCATTGAAACAGTCCGATTTTGAATGCCGTCGGATAACTCACCGATTGGTCATCAGCTGGTTTGTTGAACCATTTATCAACAAACACAAGCACTATGCCTCCCAAAACAAGCATTACTGCAACAACCACAACATTTTCGAGCAGGCTGTCGATGAGGTCGCCGGCAAGAAAACCAATGATGGCTGCCGGGATAAAGGCTACAAAAAGCTTGAGGTAAAAATCGAAGCGCTGAAAAAACTTACGCCAGTAGAGGATGACTACAGATAAGATGGCGCCAAACTGGATGTTGATAGTAAATGCCTTTACGAAATCATTGATTTCCATCCCAAGCAAACCCTGGGCAATGATCATATGACCCGTTGATGAAACGGGCAGAAACTCAGTGATTCCTTCTACAATGGCAATGATGATGGCTTCGAACAGACTCATCGATTAATGGTCTGTTTTTTTCATGATCGCATAAATTTCGATGGCATAGCCTGCCAGCACAAGCAGCGGAGCCAGTGTCATGCGCTGAAAATTGAAAATTCCCTGGCTGAAAACATCCGGGTCGGATGAACCGCCACCGATCATCAGCAGAAATCCTACCACGATGAATGCCAGTCCAATAAGTACCCAGCGGTAGTTTTCGCGGGTGAAGGCAAATGCTTCGGATCCCTTGGATTCCTCAATGGGAGATTTTGTAGGTTTTATCGTTGTTTTCATAGTTTTAAACACGTTTTCGAGGCCAAAGATAGGCGATATCAGAGAAACTCAATTAAATAATTTATCGGTTTTTGCCCTGAGGTATTTGCCGATGGCAAAATATGTCGACACACCTGAAATGGCCATGCCGAGCACAAAAACAGCCGCATAGAAGATCAGCACGGTGTTCATTTCATGCAAAAGCGCCAGTTCGGGAATGTTTTGAACGGAGAGATAAAGGATGCCTGTAAGCATGAGCAAGGCAATGATGGCACCGATGATGCCCTGAAAAATGCTTGACCAGATGAAGGGTTTACGGATGAAATTTTCTGTTGCACCGACAAGCTGCATGCTGCGGATGAGAAAGCGTTTTGAATAGACAGATAAACGGATGGTGTTGTTGATGAGTGCAATGGCTATCACCAGCAACAGCACGCTGAATCCCAGAATGATGACGCCTATGCGGTTGATGTTTTTGTTGATGAGGTGTACAAGTGATTTCTGGTAAAACAGCTCCTTCACATTGCTGTTTTCAAGAATCTTCTTTTCAATCACGGCCAGGCTGTCGTTGTTTGCCCAGGCGGCCTTAAACCTTACGTCGATGGAGGGCATCAGTGGATTTTGCTCCTCGCCGAGCCATTTGATAAAATCTTCGCCCAAATCCTTCGTCAGCATTTCGGTGGCTTCTTCACGGGTAATGTATTCAGTTGATTTCACATAAGGTGAGGCATCAAGGGTTTTTTGCAGCTGCAGAATCCCGGCTTCTTTCACTCCTTCATTCATGATGATTTCGAAGCCAATGTTTTCCTTGATGTGGTCGGAAAGCCGCCTTGCATTGATTACGATCAGGCCGAGCAGTCCCAGCATAAACAGCACCAGGGTGATGCTCACCACCGAAGTGATATAGGAACCTGTCAGGCGTCGTCTGGTATATTGGTCGTCGCGGGTGCTCATGGACAAAAAATTAAAAAGCTAAATTAGGTATTTTCTTGTATTCCGACAACGAAACCAGTTCCCTCTATTTGGTCACAATCGGTTTCGCTGATTCGGTGTAGCCAGCTTTTTGCTAATTTTGCCAACAATCAGTTAAGGATCATATGCGCTTTTTGGGTATCATCGTAGCATTTTTGTCGTTGGCCATCAGCCTCAATGCCCAGGAAAACGTAAATCCCTATGGCCTCGACATCACGGCCACCACAGCTGCATACCAGCGTGAGATTGGCGAAAACGACCTGATGGAACTTATCGATCTCGGCGATTACATCCCTCACCTGGCCTTCGATATCAGGTATGCCGGAACCAATAATTTCACCGGGTCGCAGGTGTACACTTCCGGAAGGGCTTTTTTGCGCAAGGCTGTTGCCGAAGCACTGGCCAAGGCTGAGGCCGAGCTCAACAGCATGGGTCTTGGGCTGAAAATTTATGATGCCTACCGGCCTTATGCGGCTACGCTGAAGTTTTATGCACTGGTGAAAAATACGGACTTTGTGGCCGCTCCCTGGGTGGGATCGCGGCACAACAGGGGTGCAGCAGTTGACGTCACGCTTATTAACCTTCAAACCGGTGATGAGCTGCTGATGCCGACAGCCTATGATGATTTTACCGAAAAGGCCAATCCAGCCTGCACTGCCCTTCCTGAAGAGGCCATACAAAACAGGGATTTGCTGGTAGGGGTGATGAGGAAGCACGGTTTCACGGTGTTTCAAACAGAATGGTGGCATTTCGATTTCAGGGGATGGGAGCAATACGGCTTGCTCGATATGCCTTTCGATTCGATTGATTACGTACGACACACATTGAGCAGATAATTAAATAAACCATGGATTACAATTTTAAAGAGGTCGAGAACAAGTGGCAGGCGTATTGGCGCAGGAATAAAATTTACCAGGTTTCGGTCGACCATAAAAAACCGAAATTCTATGTGCTGGACATGTTTCCATACCCTTCCGGTGCCGGATTGCATGTGGGCCACCCGCTTGGTTACATTGCCTCTGACATTTATGCCCGCTACAAACGGCTCAAAGGGTTCAATGTGCTGCATCCAATGGGCTACGATGCCTATGGATTGCCTGCCGAACAATATGCCATTCAAACAGGGACTCATCCGGCAATAACCACCGAAAAAAACATCAGTCGCTACCGCGAGCAACTCGATAAAATCGGGTTTTCGTTCGACTGGGACCGCGAGGTAAGAACCAGCGATCCGGATTATTACAAATGGACACAATGGACTTTTATTCAGCTGTTCAATTCGTGGTATAACCTCAAAACCAACAAAGCCAGCCGCATTGCCTTGCTGAAAGCCGAGTTTGCCCTCTTCGGGAATGGCCACATCAAGGCAGCCTGCAGCGAAACGCCGACGTTCACGGCCGAGGAATGGGTGGATATGGACGAACGCCAACAGCAGCAGATCCTGATGAATTACCGCCTGGCCTACCTTGCCGACACCATGGTCAACTGGTGTCCCGACCTGGGTACGGTGCTGGCTAACGACGAAGTAAGTGAAGGCTTGTCGGTCAGGGGCGGACATCGCGTTGAGCGCAAATCGATGAAACAATGGCTGCTGCGCATAACAGCTTATGCCGACCGCCTGCTCGATGGCCTCGACACCATCGACTGGAGCGAATCGCTCAAAGACATTCAGCGAAACTGGATCGGGCGCTCAGAAGGCGGGTCGATGTTGTTTGCCGTTGAAGGTAGCACCGAAACAATTGAGGTATTTACTACACGTCCTGACACGATCTTCGGAGCGACGTTTATGGTGCTTGCTCCCGAACATGAACGCGTAAAAACATTGACTACTTCATCACAACAGGCTGAAATTGACCGCTACATCCAACGCACAAAAAACCGATCGGAACGTGAACGCATGGCCGAAGTGAAAAAGGTGAGCGGCGCTTTCACAGGAAGTTATGCCATCAATCCATTCAATGGCGAAAAATTACCTGTCTGGATAGCCGACTATGTACTAATGGGGTATGGCACTGGCGCCATCATGGCAGTGCCGGCCCACGACAGTCGCGACTTTGCTTTTGCCCGTCATTTTAACCTGCCCATCATCCAGGTGGTGTCGCGCAAGGGCGAATCGCCCTCCGATCCTGCAGGCTGGGAAGAATCGTATGATTCGAAAGAAGGCGTGCTGATCAATGCAGGATTCATCACCGGATTGTCTGTCAAAGAGGCCATCAGCAAGGTGATTGATGCGGCAACGGAAAAGGGCATTGGCACAAAGAGAATCAACTACAGGTTGAGGGATGCGATTTTCAGTCGCCAGCGATACTGGGGCGAGCCTTTTCCGATTTATTACAAGGATGGCATGCCGTATGTGCTTGATGAGAAAATGCTTCCTCTTGAACTGCCGAAGGTAGACGCTTATCTGCCCACCGAAACGGGCGAGCCGCCACTGGCGCGTGCCATCAACTGGAATACCGCCGAAGGGTATCCGATTGAAACCAACACCATGCCCGGGTTTGCCGGCTCAAGCGGCTATTACCTGCGTTATATGGATCCTAAAAACAAGGCCGAATATTTCTCGAAGGAAGCCAACGACTACTGGCAGCAGGTCGATCTCTATATAGGCGGTGCCGAACACGCAACAGGACACCTGATCTATGCCCGTTTCTGGAATATGTTCCTGTTTGACCTTGGACTCGCCTGCAAGCCAGAACCCTTTCAGAAACTCATCAACCAGGGCATGATTCAGGGACGCTCGAGCCTTGTGTATCGCGTCAACGTCGAAAAAATGGCAGAATACCTGCTGTGGGAAGAACTCCGCGATGGCAAGATGGGGGTCAGCTTTGTGCGTGATTTCCGCGACGGCCACCGTAAATTCGACTTCTTCAGTCCCGAAGCGCGGCTGGTGATCGAAGTAAAAAGACAGCATTCGCTCGAAAAACTTGCCCATCCTTACGAAGCCTATTGCCAGAAAAAAGGGTACAAGCTCTTGCTGATTCCGCTGCGCGACTTTATTGACGAAATGGATGGCATCCGGACCAGGATCAGCGATGCTGTAAAGGGCAAACCCGTCAAAGCCTTTATTGAAAAAGAAAGCCTGAAATCATACCTTGCTTTTGTTTCGAAAAATTATCCGGGACGCGAGCAGTTTTCTGACCCGCTGCACGTTGACATCAGCCTCGTACATAATGACATCCTCGATACTGAAGCCTTCAGGCAATGGCAACCTCACCTTGCCGAGGCGGTATTTATCCTCGAAAACGACAAATATGTCTGTGGCTGGGAAGTGGAGAAAATGTCGAAATCGAAATACAATGTCCAAAATCCCGATGAGCTGATCGACCGTTATGGAGCCGACACACTCAGGATGTACGAAATGTTTCTGGGGCCACTTGAGCAATCGAAGCCATGGGACACTCAAGGCATTGAAGGCGTTTTCCGTTTCATCAGGAAATTCTGGCGCCTGTTTCACAACGAAAACAACGAACTGAATATTTCGGACGATAAAGCCGGCAAGGCAGAGCTGAAGGTGCTCCACCGGACCATCAGGAAGGTAGAAGAAGACAACGAACGGTTCTCATTCAATACGGCTGTTTCGGCCTTCATGATCTGTGTGAACGAATTAACCGATCTGAAGTGCAACAAGCGCGAAGTGCTGGAGCCATTGACCATATTGCTGTCTCCTTTTGCACCTCACCTGGCCGAAGAGATGTGGAGCCTGCTCGGACATTTTCAATCGGTAGTCTTGCAGTCGTTTCCGGCCTGGGACGAAGAAATGATGACTGAGAATACCTTTTCGTATCCTGTTTCGTTTAATGGAAAAACGCGCTTCAGGATAGAGTTGCCTGTGGGGATGGACATTAAAGCAATCGAGGAAACCACGCTTGCAACAGAGGAGTGCAAAAAATGGACCGAAGGGAAACAGGTGAAAAAAATTATTGTGGTTCCGCAACGGATCATCAATATTGTGGTTTAGCCGGCATCAATTTAAACTACTTTTGACCCTTTCGTAAAAATTCAAAAGCAATCGGTGATGATGAAACGGATCGTGCTTATGGTGGTTTTAGGCATAATGTTGTCAACGGCAATGTTGCATGCCCAAAAACTGCTCAATCACCACAATGAAGCTTTTGGCGACAAGGAATCGCTCACTTTTCGCGTATACTATAACTCGTTGCTCACGGGCAATGTCACTGCCGGTGAAGCCACCATTGAGGTAAAGGACAAGGGCCAGCGGATGTTCGACAGACCCGTCTGGCATATCATTGGCGAAGGAAAAAGCAAAGGGGCATTTAACTGGTTCTACAAGGTCCGCGACCGTTTCGAATCCTATGTTGACAAAGAAACACTGTTACCATATCTGTTTGTCCGCCGCACCAGAGAAGGCAATTACCACAAAGATGATGAGGTGTATTTTTACCGTGATCAGGGTGTTGCCGTGAGCCGTAAAAAACGCAAGCCCGTGCCTGAAAACGTCCAGGATTTTGTGTCGGCCCTGTTCTATATGCGCACCCTCAGCCTGAGTGATTTTTCGGCCGACAGCAGCTATTACATCGATTTTTTCCTCGATGACTCGGTGTATGTGTCAAAGATTAAGTACCGGGGCACCGAAACCATCGAAACAAGCCTTGGGGTGTTCCGTTGTTTAAAAATATCGCCCATGATGGCAACAGGAGAGGTATTTGCCGATGCCTATCCGCTGCATGTGTGGGTCACCGACGACAAAAACCACCTGCCCTTGCTTGCCGAGGCAAAGGTAATTGTCGGCAGTATCAAGATGGAACTCGTTGAATATCAAAACCTACGAAATCCGATCAGCGCAAGAAAGAATGATTAGTCCTGCCTTTATGCTGACCTTACACAAGCATTGTTCAAAGGACCTTAAGCCTGATTTTGTGCCTGTTTTCCTCCTTTTTTTTTACCGCATAGCACAATGGGTGTTTTAATTTGCGGCTGATCACCTAATTTTGGCCTGATAATTGCCTTGATGCAGGGATAAACCAATGCTGCGCCTTGCCAGGAAAATACACACCCATATGAAAAACCAATCCTTGTTCCGTTCCATCTTCATACTTGCATTGATACTGATTATCAGCCCGGCTTTTGGCCCCGGACAGGAGCCCGATTATGAAAAGATGTGGAAAGAAATAGAAGTTGTCAGGGACAAGGGGCTTCCACGGTCGGCCCTCGATTTGCTCGATGTGTTGTATAAGAAAGCCGTGGGCGAAAACAACCAGCCGCAACTGCTGAAATCGGTTCTTTTCAGGATCAACCTGAGCAGAGAAATAACGGAGGACCACCTCATTGAAACCATCAGGCAGACAGAATCCCAGCTTCCGCTGCTGCAGAGTCCTGCCAGGGAAGTGATGCATTCGGTCTTAGCCGAGTTGTACTGGTTTTATTACCAGCAAAACAGGTATGTGCTGCTTAACAGAACCCCAATTGACAGCAATGCATCGGCCGACATTGCCGAATGGGATGTGAAACAACTGCGACAGGTCATCACCGCACATTACCGTGCATCACTGGCACAACAAGAATTGCTTCAAGGCATCGCGCTGAAAGATTTTGAACCCATTTTGGAGTTGCCCAAACAACAATCCTACCTGATTCAGCCTACGCTCTATGATTTTCTTGCGCACCGTGCCATTGATTTTTTCCGTGCAAATGATGCAGGGCTCACGCAAAAAGCAATGGCTGTGCAAAGACCGGACAAAAACAACAGCGCAAGGATGTTTGCGCCACTGCGTGATTTTATCCGCGATTCGATCGTAAACTGCGATGCTGCAGATGCAACCGTTTTAAATCTTTTCAGAAAGCTGATGTATGTGCACCTGAGCAAGGGCAACACCATTGCCCTGGTTCATGCCGACCTTGACCGGCTGGCTTTTGCACTGGAAGTGGCCGGATCAGGAAACGAAAACAAAGCCCTGTATCTGAACAGCCTCAAATGGCTGCAGGAAGGAAATCAGCACGATAGCATCTCAGCAGAGATCGCATACCGCAGGGCCGCATATCTCACAGAGCAACCCTATAGCCAGATGGTTGGCGCGGATAGCGAGGCGCGCTATAACCTCCGCCATGCGCACACCATCTGCACAGAAGCAATCAAAGCTTTTCCGCAGTCGTCAGGAGCTGCCAACTGCAGGCTTGTTCTGAACCAAATTGAAGACGCTTCGCTCGAAACAACGATACAACAGGTTGAGTTACCGGGAAAGAATATCCCCGTTTTGCTCCAATACCGCAACATCACCAGGCCCGGTTTCAGGCTGATCAGCATAGGCCCCGATTCACTCGAAAGCATCATGGATATGGACAGGCAGGATGAAAAAGTACGTGCTTTTCTTTCGCTACCAGCCCTGGCTTCATGGACCATCGACCTGCCTTTTGAGGACGATTACCGCAGCCACAGCACCGTCATTGACCTTCAGGCACTCACACCGGGATTGTATGTGTTGCTTGCCGCTTCATCGGATCGTTTCGATACAAAAGAAATGATTGAATACAGCACATTCCAGGTCAGTACTCTGAGTTTTATAAGCCGCAAGAACGATGGGGTGAACAGGTTTTATCTGCTGGACAGGGAAACAGGCAAAGGCATTGCCAATGCAACCATACTGGTTAAAAGCCGCGAGTATGATTACCGCCGCCGCAAGTCGTTCACCGAACAAAAGCTGCAGCTGAAAACAGGACGCGACGGAAGTTTTAACATTGGCGCCCAGGCAAACCTTCCCGAAAACCGCTCATTCTATATCGAAGCATATACCAAAACCGACCGCTTGTTCAGCGACAGGTATTTCGATACGCATCACTACAAACCACAGCCAACAAAGAGCATGAAAACCTGGTTTTTTACTGACAGGGCAATCTACCGCCCGGGGCAGGTGGTGTATTTTAAGGGAATCACCCTTGAAAGTGAAGCCCATTCCAATGCCGTAATAAACAAACAGGAAACCCAGGTCAGGTTTTTAGATGTGAATTATCAGGAAATTGGCTCACTGAACTGCACAACCAATGAGTATGGCTCATTCGAAGGCAGCTTCACCATTCCATCACAGCTGTTGACTGGCAATATGCGCATTACCAATGAAAACGGGTCGGTGGATATTGCTGTTGAGGAATACAAACGACCCACTTTCGAAGTGGTGATGAATGCGCCGGAGCAGCAATTCAGGCTGAATGAAAAAGTCAGTATCAGCGGGAATGCCATGGCTTACGCAGGCTACCCGCTCGACAGTGTGGATTTCACTTACCGGGTGTTGCGCCAAAAATACTATCCTTACTGGAGATTTTGGTGGGGAATGCCTCCATACGGTGGTGAGCAGCAGCTTGTTGCATCAGGAGAATCATCCACCAGAAAAGATGGCAGTTTCAATATTGTGTTTATTGCCCTTCCTGATCAGGAGACACCGGCCTTTTATGATCCTGTCTATACCTATGATATCATAGTGGATGTCGCTGACAAAACCGGCGAATCGCATACCGGCAACCTGGCTGTCGAAATTGGCACCAAAGCCCTGTTGCTGCGCACAAACCTGCAAGGTAAAACAGAACGTGGGGCGTTCAAAGGATTGTCAATAACGGCTTCCAACCTTATGAATATGGCAGTCACAACAGAAGCCAGCATACAAGTGACAAGGCTGGCCCAGCCTGAACGGCTGCTGAGGCCCGCGCTCTGGCCCACTCCCGACAGGCATTACCTGAGCAAAGCGCAGTTTGTGCAGCGTTTTCCGAACGATGTGTATGCCGATGAACTGGAGCCTGAAAAGCGCAAACAAACCGAAGTATTTAACCAATTGGTCACCATCAGTGATTCGCTGACCCCTTTTGCCAATGGCGCAGTGAACTGGCCCGAAGGCGAATACCTGCTCGAGGTGAAAGCAAAAGACGCTTTCGGTCAGGAGGTTAACCTGAAACAGGTGTTTACCCTTTACGACAGCATAAGCAAAGCCATGCCTGTGAGTGACCTTGGCTGGTTTGCAGTATCTGCTGAAGAAGCCCAGCCGGGGCAGACAATTGAATACCAGGTCGGAACAGCTGCAAAAAATTGCCAGGTACTGACAGAGGTGTTTGTCAATGGCGAACTGACGGAGAGCAAATGGATAAAACTCGATGCGGAGCGTAAAAAAGTGCCGTTTACGGTAGTTGAGTCGCAGCGAGGCATGATTCGTTTTCAGCAAAGCTATGTGACCATGAACAGGATCGTGCAGCAATCGGCAGTGGTAAAGGTTCCATACACAAACAAAATGCTCGATGTGACGCTCGAAACAAAACGTGGCACCCTTGTTCCTGGTAGTACCGAGCAATGGGAACTGCGCATCAGGGGAAAACAACAGGAAATTGTTGCTGCTGAACTGCTTGCCGCAATGTATGACGCTTCACTCGACCAGTTCAGGGCCAACAACTGGGATTTTGATTTGTTGGTTTACGATAATACTTATCATGCATGGACAGGCGATGAGGGGTTCACGGGGGTGCAAAGCGCAAGACTAACGTCCGTCCCTTACTTAGATCAGTCAGTGAGCAATATCGACCCTCCCCGGCTCAATTGGTTTGGATACAACCCGTTTGGATATTTCAGGGGGAGCAGGGTCATGGCTGGACCGGGAATGAAACAAAAAGGACATGCTTTGGAAGATGCAAATGATATGGTTTTCGCGCTTGTATCTGACGAAGTTGTGGTTGCAGACAGTGAAGAAGAGGAATCCACATTAATGCCTGCTGCCAAACATGAAAAACCCCTGCCATCCCTACGCACAAACTTCAGCGAAACGGCTTTTTTTTATCCGCAACTCCGAACGGATGCTGATGGCAGCGTACTGATTTCCTTTAAACTGCCTGACGCACTCACCAGATGGAAACTGATGCTCCTGGCCCATTCGCAGGACCTGAAAACAGGCACAAAAGAATACACTTTCACCGCTGCAAAAGCCTTTATGATTGTACCAAACATCAGCCGTTTCTATCGCGAAGGCGACACAGCCTGGGTTTCGGCAAAGGTTGTGAACACGGGGAAAGAAGATTTAACAGGAATAGCCCGGGTAGAAATCCGCGATGCTCTCAGCATGCAGTTTGTCGATTGTGTGACTGAAAGCCAGAAGCCGGTAATCAGCCTGGCGCCGGGCCAAAGCCGTGAAATCAGCTGGAAAATGGTTGTGGGCAAATCGGCAGAGTTGCTGGCCATGCGGTTTATTGCTTCGGCCAATAGTTTCACCGACAGCGAAGAGCGATTTGTTCCGGTACTCAGCTCAAGGGTGCTTGTAACCGAAACCATGCCGCTGAGGGTTGGGCCGCACAAAACGGCTAATGTAACGTTACAGGGACTGGCCGTAGGCAAAGCAAAAGATGCGCGGCAACTCGTGGTCGATTTCACTTCAAATCCGGTTTGGTATGCCGTTCAGGCCTTGCCGTATCTGGCTGCAGAAGCAACAGAAAACGCCGATAATGTGTTCAACCGCTTTTATGCCAACAGCTTGTCGGCTCACATTGCCAACAGCATGCCCGAGGTGATGCGTGTGGTCGAAAGCTGGAAATCACTCAGCCCGGATGCCTTTTTGTCGAATCTCGAAAAAAATCAGGACATGAAATCAATCCTGATCAGCGAAACGCCCTGGGTGCTGGCATCGAAGGACGAAACCATGCAGAAACGCAACATTGCCTTGCTCTTCGACCTGAACAATATGCGCTATGATCAGCAACAGGCACGACGCAAACTGGCCGAACTGCAGCTTCCTTCAGGGGCATGGACCTGGTTTGCGGGCATGCCCGAAAACAGGTATATCACCCAGCAGATTGTGATTGGCTTTGGCCACCTGAATCACCTTGGCGTGAACCTCGAGAACGACAACCAGATGCGTGAAATGATGTTGCGGGCAGTGCAATACCTTGATGAGGTAAGCACGGAAGACTACGAGAAAATGAAGCGGACGGATGGGTTGAAGCACTATTCCATCAATCCTGTGCACCTGAATTACCTCTACGCCCGCAGTTTCTTTAAGGAAATACCGATCCCCGATGCGGCTAAACCCGCCTTTAGTTTTTACCTAGACCATACCGGCTCCGACTGGCTTGGCCTGAACAACAGCCTGCAGGCCATGGCAGCACTTGTGCTTAGCAGAAACGGAGAGGATAAGCTGTCCGATGGTATTTTGGCATCGCTGCTTGAGCGTTCGCTCATGAACGAAGAAACCGGCAGGTATTGGAAACAGCCTAATGGCTATTATTGGTACGAAGCGCCCATCGAAGGTCAGGCCATGCTTATCGAAGCATTTGAGGCCATTCGTGGAAATGTGGAAGCTGTGGACGAAATGCGGAGCTGGTTGCTTTCGCAAAAACAAACCAATCACTGGCCCACCGGCCGTGCAACAGCCGAAGCCATTTATGCGCTTCTGCTGCGTGGCACCTCCTGGATAACTGATACCGGAACAACAGAGGTAATGGTTGGGGGCAGAATCCTGCGGCCTGAAAAAACTGAAGCCGGATCAGGGTATTTCTCACAGCGGTGGACCGGAAAAGAGATTGAACCGGCGCTGGCCGAGGTGAGCCTGAACAACAGCAGCGATCATACCGCATGGGGCGGCATGTACTGGCAATATGTTGAAGAGATGGACAAAGTAAGAAGCAGCGAGACACCGCTTAAGCTTAGCCGCCAGCTGTTTGTTGAGAAAATCATTGACGGGGAGGTAAACCTTGTTCCCATCAACAGGCAACAACTGAAGATCGGGGATAAAGTCAAGGTGAGGCTGGTGTTGGAGGTTGACAGGGACATGGAGTTTGTACATCTGAAGGATTACCGCGCCGCCGCCTTTGAACCCGTGAATGTGTTATCGGGGTACCGCTATGCAGGTGGACTGGGGTTTTATGAAGCCACACGTGATGCCTGGACCGATTTCTTCATCTGCGATTTGAGCAGGGGGAAATATGTGTTTGAATACACGCTTGTTGCCACACAAACAGGTGATTTTAATGCCGGTTTTGCCAACATTCAATGCTTGTACGCTCCGGAGTTTTCAGCACACACTGCCGGGATGAGAATTACGGTAGTGAAATAGTCCACCAATCGGAAAACATGACAACCTGAAAATAACCCTTATTGCCAATACTGTTTAAAAAACAAAAACCACTAGCTTTTATGGAGGGTTCATTGGCGTAAACAGCGCAACTGCGGGTCAAATATTGCTACCTTTGTGGTTTTTCCGGATACAGCCCCGCTTGCAACAAAGAGGCTGTTGTTTTGTTTGATGTCAAATGAATAGCATGAAAAGAACCACCGTTTATTTACCCTTACTGCTCTCAGTTGTGCTTGCCCTGGGCCTTTATATTGGTTTCAGGATGGCCAGCCGGAATGATCATGGCCGAACGATGCGCCTGATGCCGGAAGCTGCCGGCGGAAAACTCGATAACATCATGATGTATATTGAGCGTGACTATGTGGATACTGTCAACACCGGTAAGTTGGAAGAAGACGCCATAAAAACCATGCTTGAGGACCTTGATCCGCACAGCCAGTATATCACTGCCGATGAATTTCACGAGATGAACGACCCCTTGATGGGAAGCTTCGAAGGCATTGGTGTTTCGTTCAGGATTGAAAAGGACACCATAACAGTGATAAACCCTGTTGTTGGGGGGCCATCGGAAAAGGTAGGGATCATGGCAGGCGACCGCATAGTTTACATCGATGACTCACTCGTTGCGGGTGTTGGCATTAAAAACCGCGATGCCATGCGCAAGCTGAAGGGCAACAAAGGCACACAGGTCAGGGTGAAGGTTCACCGCCGAGGGGTCAGCAGCCTGAGTGATTTTACCATTACCCGTGATGTGATTCCGACCTACAGCCTCGATGTGGCCTATATGGCCGGCAAAAAGACCGGATTGATCAGGCTGAACAAGTTTTCTGCCACTACCCACGAAGAATTTGTTGCAGCAGCAAAAAAACTCAAGGATGCCGGCATGCAGAAGCTAATCCTCGACTTGCGCGGAAACTCAGGTGGTTATCTCAAGGCAGCTACCGATCTGGCCGACGAGTTTCTGACAGATGGCAAACTGATTGTCTATACCCAGGGGAAAAACCGCCCAAGATCGTTCGCTTTTGCCACCTCAAAAGGCATGTTCGAAACCGAAGACCTCGCCGTACTTATCGATGAAGGCTCAGCCAGTGCAAGCGAAATTGTTGCCGGTGCTTTGCAGGATAATGACCGGGGAACCATCATCGGCCGGCGCTCTTTCGGCAAAGGCCTTGTTCAGGAGCAGATGGCTATGGACGACGGGTCAGCGCTGAGGCTAACCGTTGCACGTTACTATACGCCTACCGGCCGGTCAATTCAAAAGCCCTATGATGGCGACATTGAGAAATACGAGCATGAATCATTCGATCGTTACCTGAATGGCGAACTCCTGAGCGCTGACAGTGTGCCCAGGGTTGATTCGTTAAAATTCACCACCCCGGGTGGAAAAATAGTTTACGGTGGTGGTGGCATCACCCCTGATGTGTATGTTCCTGTAAGCGTGGATTCTTCATTGGTGTTGTACAACCGGCTGGCCAACAGGGGGCTGATATTTCAGTTTGCATTTGATTATGCCGATGCACACCGACCGGCACTTAACAAATATGCTTCGGTAAGCGATTTCAACAGCGACTTTGTGGTTGATGGAACAATTTTCGGCGAATTACTTGCCTTTGCAAAAGAGAAAGGACTTGATGGGGAAATGAAGGTGACCCCCGAAAGCAGGAAATATATTTCGGTACTCTTTAAGGCTTATGTGGCCCGAAACGTGTTCGACGAAGCTGGTTTCTATCCTGTATTTCAGCAAATTGACCCGATGATGGGCAAGGCCCTCGAGGTGTTGCAGGATCAGTCAATCCATTGAGGAATGCCCATGACAGATAGTTAATGCCATTGGTGTCAGGGTATCCGCCCCCTTGTGGATCCAGCAGTTTTGCAGGAATGCTTTTTTTGAATACCGCCTGCCGTTGGTTTAAACAATATTTAAAAGCCATCAGGGCGATAAAAATAATAATTCAGTACCTTTGCTGTTAATTAATAAACAATCATGCATCCGGTTATTCGCGTTATTATTGTCGACGATCACGAGATTTTCCGCTGTGGTTTAAAAATGATCATCAGCAAGCTCGGCTATGTAAAGATCATTGCCGAAGCCGAAAACGGCCTCGATTTTCTGCGTTTACTTGAGCATGAAGAAACCGATCTGGTGCTGATGGACATCGAAATGCCGCTAATGAACGGCATCGAAGCCACCAAAAAAGCCATGGAATTATATCCCGGTTTAAAGATTATCGCCTTGAGCATGTATAAGGAAGATACCTATATCCAAAGCATGCTTGCCGCTGGTGTCAAAGGTTTCCTGCTGAAGAACATCCGTAAGGAGGTGCTCGACCGGGCGCTGCAAGCCGTGTTTGCCGGCCGGACTTATTACAGTGAGGAGTTGTGGGATTACTTCACCAAAAGCAAAGCCCTTGAAGAAAGCGCAGATCAGGGCCTCAACATCACCAGGCGCGAAAGCGAAGTGCTGCAGCTGCTTGCCGAGGGACTAAACAACAAGGAGATTGCCGACCGCCTTTTTGTCAGCGAACGTACCATCGTTGGCCATAAATCGAACCTGATGGCCAAAACCAATTGTAAAAACACCGTCGCATTACTCGCCTTTGCCATTAAAAATGGCTTGATATCCATGTAGATACAAATATCACAACTTGAGTCAGTCAGCATAATTGCGTAAAAGTACTGGTTTATCCTTCCTGAAATTACCGCACATTTCATTGTGAAAACAGTAACAATAAACCTGTTTACAGTTTTATGATTGGTGTAATTTTGTCCTGTGATTGTTAAAACATTCACATAAAATACAAACCTTAAAACTGAAGAACATGAAAAAGGCAAAAATTTTAGTCGTTGATGATGATCTGGACGTGATCACCGTTTTGGAACAAATCCTCACCAAAGAAGGTTACGAGGTGGTTTCAGCATTCAACAAAAAAGAAGGCATTGAATTGGCCATCAAAGAAAAACCGGATCTGGCCATCCTTGATGTAATGATGACAACCCATTACGAAGGCTTCGAAATGGCCCGCGAATTTGTCGACAACCCGGCACTGAAAGGCATTCCTACCCTGATGGAAACCTCCATCGAAGTATTGATGACCACAAAACCAAGCGTACAGGCCATGGCCCGCGAGTTTCGCAACGACCCGAACTACAAGGAACTCCAGGTGATCCTGATCCGCGACATCGTTACCGGAAATTCAGGTATTGACTACCGCGCCGAAGATGGCCGTTCAGTATGGGTTCCGGTGGATGGCTTCATCCGTAAACCAGTCGACAAGGCAAGGGTGCTTCCCGAAGTAGAACGCCTCCTGCACAAATCGATGGCCTAAACCAGGTTTTTGGCGACTAACATTTCACTTAGCTGTTGATAATCACTAAACTAATTTGGAAACAATGAGCATTGCAATTCAGGAAATTTTGGCGAAGTATCCCAATGCCAAACCAGACAGCCTGATTCCGATCCTGCAGCATGTGCAGGAACAAATGGGGTTTCTCTCGGAAGATTCTGTTGTTGAGGTGGGAAAGTACCTCAATATGCCAACCAGTAAAATTTTTGGGGTGGCTACATTTTACAACCAGTTCAGGTTTAACGCGCCCGGCAAATACCATGTCATGGTTTGCCGGGGCACTGCGTGTCATGTGCTGGGTTCAGCCACCGTGTTGGACGAAATTGAAAAAAACCTCAGGATAAAGGCAGGTCAGACTTCCAAAGACAAGCTGTTCAGCCTCGAAGTGGTCGCCTGTATCGGCGCCTGCGGACTGGCCCCTGTGATCAGCATCAACGGGGAATTTCATGCCAAAGTGACCAGCGAATCCATTAAAACTATTGTCGAGGAATACAGAAACAGGGAGGTACAACAATGATGGCCGACAAATCATATCTCATTGAGCATGTGTTGAATCACAGCGAAAAGGAACAATTAAATCCCGAAGTGCTTAAACAGTTGCGCGTTTTGCGTCTCGAAGAAAATGACAAACCCGTCATTTTTGTTGGTGCGGGCACCTGTGGCCTGGGCGCTGGTGCAGGCTTGACCATGAAAAATGCCAAAACATGGCTCGACGAACATCAAATTGATGCAGATGTCATCCCTGTGGGCTGCATCGGTCTTTGCTCTTCAGAGCCCTTGCTCGACATCAAGTTACCGGGCAAAAAGCGCATTTCGTTCGAGAAAGTCAGTGGCGACAGGGTTAACGGAATTCTGGACCATGTTTTCGCCGGTACATTACCCGAGCAGCCTGTGTTGGGACAGTTTAAAAACCAGGAAAGCCAGCAGGAATGGGCCGGGGTGCCTTACCTTCAGGACCATTCGTTCTTTAAACCCCAGCTCCGTATCGTACTCGAAAACTGCGGCATCAGCAATCCCGTCAGCATTGAGGAGTACATCGCCCGCGATGGTTACAGGGCCTACCTGAACACCCTGAAGTTGTTCAGCAGGCGCGAGATGTGCGATTTCATCGAGAAAAGCGGCCTGCGTGGCCGTGGCGGTGGCGGCTTCCCCACTGGCAAAAAGTGGAATATGGCACTGGCTAACGAAGCCGACCAGAAATACCTCATCTGCAATGCCGACGAAGGCGACCCGGGTGCCTTCATGGACAGGGCTGTTATCGAAGGTGACCCACATAAGCTGCTCGAGGGCATGGCCATTGCTGCCTACGCCATTGGCGCAACAAAAGCCTATGTGTATATCAGGGCAGAATATCCGCTGGCCATTGAGCGTCTGGTGATTGCCATCGAACAGGCCAGGAATTATGGCCTTATCGGGAAGAATATTTTTGGTACGGGTATCGACCTCGAGATCGTGATTAAAAAAGGCGCCGGTGCCTTTGTGTGTGGTGAGGAAACTGCCTTGATTCACAGCATCGAAGGCAAAAGGGGCATGCCAAGACCACGTCCGCCTTATCCGGCAGTGAGTGGATTGTTTGGCAAACCCACCATTATCAACAATGTTGAAACGTTTTCGAACCTTCCGACCATCGTAAATAAGGGTGCCGACTGGTTCAGCAATATGGGAACAGCTACCAGCAAGGGAACCAAGGTGTTTGCCCTTTCGGGAAAGATCTCCCTCACCGGACTGGTCGAAATACCCATGGGAACAACCATCCGCGACATCATCTTCAAGGTTGCCGGCGGTATACCCAATGGAAAGAAATTCAAAGCCGTGCAGATGGGCGGACCATCGGGAGGCTGTGTCACCGAGGTAAATCTCGATATCCAGATCGATTATGAATCGCTGGTGAAGGTGGGTGCCATGATGGGATCAGGCGGTATGGTGGTGATGGACGAAGACACCTGCATGGTCGACATCGCGAAATTCTTCATGGATTTTATCCAGCGTGAAAGTTGCGGTAAGTGCATCCCCTGTCGCGAAGGGACAAGGCGCATGCTCGAAATTCTCGAAAGCATTACTTCCAAGCCTAAAAACAGGGAAACTCATGAACCACTGGCCCGTTTCAAGGGTGTTCTTCAGCTTGAAAAACTGGGCAAAGTGATCAAGGATACTTCCCTGTGTGGGCTTGGACAGTCGGCTCCCAACCCGGTACTCAGCACGCTCACCTGGTTCAGGAATGAATATGAGGAGCATGTGTTCGACAAAAAATGCCGGGCCGGCGTATGCCAAAACCTGCGTGTTTACACCATCGATGTCGAAAACTGCACAGGTTGCACCGTTTGTGCGAAGAAATGTCCGACCAATGCCATCATCGGCGGACGGAAACAACCACATTTCATTATCCCCGACAAATGCATCAGTTGCGGAGCCTGCGAAGAGGCATGTAATTTCAATGCCGTGAAAGTCAGCTAAACCAACTATGTAACCTAAAATACTGCAACTATGAATTTCACAATAGAAGTCAACAACAATAAAATCAGCGCCAACCAGGGCGATACCATCCTCGATGCCCTGAAACGAAATGGCATGGGGGTTCCAACACTTTGCCACATGAAGGGACTGTTTCCAACAGGATCATGCCGCATGTGTGTGGTTGAAGTCGATGGCAGGCGCAACCTGGTGACAGCCTGCTCGGAGCCGGTGACCGATGGGATGAAAATTAAAACCCATTCGGCCAGGGTTATCGAATCGCGCAAAACCATAGTCGAACTGCTGCTTTCGAACCACCCTGACGATTGTCTTTACTGCGAACGCAACGGAAGCTGCGAACTCCAGAAACTTTCTGAGGACCTGAATATACGCGAAAGGCGCATCAGCGGACAAAAGAACAATTACAAACTTGATGTGTCGAGTGCAAGCCTTGTGCGCGACCCTGCCAAGTGCATCCTTTGCGGACGATGTGTGCGGGTTTGTGAGGAAATTGAAGGTGTTTCGGCCATCGAATTCGTTGGCCGCGGAAGCAAAACCTTCATCGACACTGCCTTTAACCACGGCCTCAATTTGTCGAGTTGCGTCAATTGCGGACAATGCATTATGGTTTGTCCGACAGGCGCCCTCAAGGAAAAACCACATATTGCTGAAACCAAGGACAATTTGAGCGATCCGAACAAAACAGTGATCATTCAGTATGCGCCCTCCATCTCTGTTTCCTTGGCCGAAGAATTCGGCCTCAAACCAGGCCAGAACATCATCGGCATCATGAATGCTGCTTTGCGCCGCATCGGTTTCGATTATGTGTTCGACACTTCATTCTCGGCCGACCTCACTATTATGGAAGAGGCTTCAGAGCTTGTCCACAGGGTGAAAAATGGTGGCGTACTCCCCATGGTAACAAGCTGCTGTCCGGGTTGGGTCAAGTTTGCCGAGGAGTTTCACAACGATATGTTGGGTAACCTCTCGAGCTGCAAGTCGCCACAACAGATGATGGGAGCCATCATCAAAAGTTATTTTGCACAATCAGAAGGCATCGATCCCGAAAAGATTTATTCTGTTTCGGTGATGCCTTGCACGGCGAAAAAGTTCGAACAGCAACGTGAGGAAATGACCCAAAACGGCATTTCTGATGTTGACGCGGTACTGACCACACGTGAGCTGGCAAGGCTGATCAGACTCCACGGGATTGATATTCACAAGCTTGAACCCGAGTTGGCCGACTCGCCACTGGGCACACGCTCATCGGCAGGTAAAATCTTCGGCACATCGGGCGGAGTGATGGAGGCTGCTATCCGCACCGCGCATTACCTCATCACCAGAAAGGAAATGGTGAAGTTCCAGGTACGCGGCGTCAGGGGTCTCGAAGGACGCAAGGAAGCCAAGGTGCAAATTGGTGAACTCGAAGTGGGTGTAGCTGTGGTTAGCGGACTCAAAAACGCCAGCCAGCTGATGGAAGAAATCAAAAACGGACGCAGCGACATTCATTTCATTGAGGTCATGGCCTGTCCGGGCGGTTGTATCAATGGAGGTGGCCAGCCCATCGGAGCCGATGAAGATGCCATCAGGGCCAGGATGACAACGCTCTACGACATCGATGAAAAAGATGCCATCAAGGCTTCGCATAAGAATCCTTATATTGTCGAGCTTTACGATAAATTCCTGGGCAAACCGCTGGGTCATAAGAGCCACGAATTGCTGCATACGCACTATCAGAAACGTGAGGTGAAATAAGGAAACCTGGATTCAAACAACTAAAACCACGCAGGCACTTGGCACATAATTCAACATATAAACAACTGGTATTCACCGTTAAAGATCGGTGCAGGGTGTGTTTTACCTGTGTCAGGGACTGTCCGGCCAAGGCCATTAAAATTATTAATGGCCAGGCCGAAGTGATCAGCGAGAGGTGTATTGGCTGTGGCAATTGTGTGCGGGTATGCCGACAGGGAGCCAAAACCTATCTCAGGCTTACCAGCGACGTGCTCGAGCTGTTGCAAAGTGGAAAACGAACCGTTGCCTGTGTGGCACCCAGTTTCCCGGCTGAGTTTACCGAAATTGCTGATTACCGGAAATTTGTAGGCATGGTCAAAATGCTGGGTTTCGATTATGTGACCGAGGTGGCTTTCGGTGCCGATATGGTTGCCATTGCTTACAAACAATTGCACCAAAGTGAATCGGAAAAAGGCATCATTTCATCTGATTGTCCGGCCATCGTCTATTATATCGAACACTACCAGCCCGAGCTTGTCGAAAACCTTGCACCCATTGTTTCGCCCATGGTGGCTGCTTCGCGTGTGCTCAAGAAAAAATACGGTGACGACCTGAATGTGGTTTTCATCGGTCCCTGTGTGGCCAAAAAGGCGGAATCAGAAGAGATACAGTATGCCATCACCTTTACCGAACTGCGCGAGCTGTTCAAGGAAAAGAACATCAAGCCTGCCATGGCCGAAGCCCGCGAATTTGATCCGCCGCATGCCGGAAAAGGATCCATTTTCCCTGTAAGCCATGGCTTGCTGCAGAATATGGAGATTGAAGACGACATTACCAAAGGCGATGTGATTGTGGCCGAAGGACGTGTTAACATCAAGGATGCCCTGAGCGAATTTGCACAGGGCGTGCTCAAAACACGTCACCTCGAGCTGCTTTGCTGCGAAGGCTGCATTATGGGCCCGGGCATGTCGAACGATGGAAAGAAATATGTGCGCCGGGCCTGTATTTCGAAATATGTGGAAGAGAAAATGAAGAACCTCGATCAGGCTGATTGGCAAAACGAGGTCAATCAGGCAGTGGATGTTGACCTGTCCACATCGTTCAACCGCATGGATCGCCGCACTCAATCGCCCACTTCTGACAAGATCGTCGAAGTGCTGCATTCAATGGGCAAGCACAGCGCCCTCGACTACCTCGATTGTGGTGCCTGTGGTTACGACACCTGCATTGAACATGCCATTGCGATTGTGCAAGGGCTGGCTGAAAACGAAATGTGCCTGCCCTATACCATCGAAAAACTTCACCAGTCGGTCGAAAACCTAAATATGTCGAACACCGAGCTGGCCAGCGCAAAGGAAGCCTTGAAGCAGTCGGAAAAACTGGCCCATATGGGTCAGCTTTCGGCTGGCATCGCCCATGAGCTGAATAACCCGCTAGGGGTGATCACCATGTACAGCAATCTGCTGCTCGATGAGGTGAAAGACGAAACCATGCGCAACGACCTGAACCTGATAGTGGAACAGGCCGACAGATGCCGTAAGATAGTTGGAGGGTTACTCAATTTTGCACGCAAAAACCAGGTCAGGCTTATTGAGACTGACCTCGACAAATTTGTAAACAGAAGCGTTCAATCTGTAGTGATCCCCGAAAACGTTAGTGTACGCATTGATGTGGACATGAACGATCCCTTTGTGTTTATGGATGCCGACCAGATGATGCAGGTGCTCACCAACCTCGAAAAAAACGCTGTTGAAGCAATGCCCGATGGGGGAATCCTCACCGTATCCATCAGGGAAGCATCAGCTGAGGAAGTCGAAATACTGATCAGCGATACCGGAACAGGGATATCCGAAGACAACCTCGATAAAATATTCACACCCTTCTTTACAACAAAAGAGGTAGGAAAAGGAACCGGACTTGGATTGCCACTTTGCTACGGAATCGTGAAGATGCACCAGGGTAAAATCACCCTGACCTCGAACGACGATCCTGCAAAGGCACCAACAGGAACTACATTTATTATCAGGTTACCACGTAACCCACAATGAGTTAGAAACAATTTTAATGTTAAATACAATGAGTAACGAAAAGAAACTTGTGATGATTGCCGACGATGATGCGGATTATCTGTTTCAGATGGAAACCATGGTAAAACAACTTGGTTTCAGGGTAAAAACAGCTGAAAGCCAGGCCGAAGCTGAAAGTCTGCTCGAAACCGTGAAGCCCGATCTGGCCATTTTCGACCTGATGATGGAAAATGAAGACAGTGGATTCATTTTGTCGTACAAGGCAAAACGCAAATATCCCGATATGCCCATCATCATTGCCACTGCTGCAACCGCTGAAACAGGGTTTACCTTTGATCTGTATAATGAAACCGACAAGGCATGGATCAAGGCTGACCTCTACCTCGAAAAAGGTATTCGCCCTGATCAGTTGCACCGCGAAATCAATAAGCTGCTGAAGCTCTGATGTTTACTTCTTTCGTAGAATAGTAATCAATAAAAAATATCAACCCATGGCTACACTACAGGTGCTTGTTGTTGACGATGAACCCGGCATCAGGTCGGGCATCAATCGCATCCTCGGGAACTACAGCGTTGGATATCCCTTTATGGATGAGGACTTCGACTTTGCGATGATTGACGCAGAAACCGGTGAGGAAGCCATTGAGGTGCTGAATACAAAAAAGGTCGATGTGGTGTTGCTCGACAACAAACTGCCCGGCATGGACGGTATCGAAGTGTTGGAGTACATCAATAAACAGCAGTTTGATGTGGCGGTGATGATGATTACCTCCTTTGCTTCGCTTGACCTTGCCATCAAGGCAACACGAAACGGGGCATACAACTTCATGCCTAAGCCTTTCACACCGCAGGAATTACGGGCTTCGATTGAAAACGTGGCCAAGCATCTTTTCCTTAAACGCATGACACGCAAGATGCAGGAAGAGGGTAAACAAATCCGTTTCCAGTTTCTTTCGGTGCTGTCGCATGAGCTAAAGTCGCCCCTGAATGCTGTAGAAGGCTATTTGAAAATGATCCAGGAACGTCAGTTTGGTGAACAGGTTGTCGATTACGACAAAATGATCGAGCGCTCACTGGCACGCATAAAGGGTATGCGCAACCTTATCATGGACCTGCTCGACCTGACAAAGATCGAATCAGGAAAAAAACAGCGTAAAATCAGGGAAATTGACCTTGCCGATGTGGCCAAGCTGGCCATCGACACGCTTGAACCTTATTCCATTCAACGGGCTGTAAAAGTGAAACTTGTCACCGAAGGAAATACCGGCCTGCTGGCCGACCAGGACGAAATGGAAATCGTGTTCAACAATTTGATCTCAAATGCTGTTAAGTATAACCGCGATGGCGGAAAAGTAACTGTTCTGTTGAAAGACCTTGAAACCTCGCTCATGATCAGTGTATCTGATACCGGTATTGGCATGAGCGCCGAAGAGCTTGAAACGATTTTCCAGGATTTCGTCAGGATTAAAAGCAGCAAAACGCGCGATATTACCGGAAGTGGCCTCGGCCTTTCCATCATGAAAAAAATGATTGATCAGTATAATGGCGAAATTAAGGTGGAAAGCGAGCCCGACAAAGGAACCACTTTCACCATCATTTTACCACGACTATAACCTACTAAATCTGCTATTCAGTGAAATTCAAACCCGAAAAATACCGTTTGCCCGATGTTTCCATGCAGCCCTTCATTGATGAGGACGAAATCATGGAAATCATCGCAAATGCCCGTCCCGACCGCGAAAAGGTGCTCGCTGTCATCAACAAATCACTTGAAAAAAACAGACTCAACCTCGAAGAAACTGCCATTTTGCTCAATGCCACAGATCCTGATCTTGTAGCACTGATCAAACAGGGCGCCAGAAGCCTGAAAGAAAAAGTGTATGGGAAACGCATCGTGTTGTTTGCACCCTTATACGTGGGCAACTACTGCTCAAACAATTGCCGTTATTGTGGTTTCAAGGCATCAAACACCCAGGCCATCCGCAAAACCCTCACCAAAGACGAACTGATCGCCAATGTAAAGGCCCTCGAAGAGCATGGGCAAAAGCGACTTATTCTTGTATTTGGCGAGCACCGGCTTTATTCGGCTGATTTTATTGCCGAAACAGTGAGAACCGTGTATGCCGTGAAAAAAGACCATGGCGAAATCAGGCGGGTGAACATCAATGCTGCTCCTTTCGACATTGAGGGATTCCGCACCGTGAAGGAAGCCGGCATTGGCACTTACCAGATTTTTCAGGAAACATACCATCGGCCAACCTATGCAAAATGCCACACTTCGGGGCGTAAATCTGATTACGACTACAGGCTTACTGCCCTTGACAGGGCCATGGAAGCCGGCATCGACGATGTTGGCCTCGGTGCCTTGTTTGGCCTGGCCGACTACAGGTTCGAGGTGCTGGCACTGCTTCGTCACGTGAATCACCTCGAGGCCTGCTACAATGTGGGACCACACACCATTTCCTTTCCACGCATACAGGATGCATCTGACTATGACCTCGACGACCAGTTTGCGGTAAGC
Organism: Bacteroidota bacterium; assembly: GCA_018816765.1. Taxonomy (GTDB): domain Bacteria; phylum Bacteroidota; class Bacteroidia; order Bacteroidales; family F082; genus UBA6192. The sequence goes on along the minus strand of JAHIUX010000013.1, from coordinate 11,455 downwards.
GATGAAGAATTTACGCGCCTTGTGGCCATTCTGCGCCTGGCAGTGCCTTATACCGGTCTCATCCTTACGGCCCGCGAATCGCGTGTGGTCAGAAACGAGGTGCTTGCCTATGGCTGCTCGCAGATTGATGCCGGAACCAAACTCGAAATCGGTGCCTATGCCGAAGACCCGAGTGTGGATCAGAACCTGCACAAAGAACAGTTTAAGATCAACGATGACCGCACCCTGAACGAAATCATCGACGAATTGCTCGATGGCGACTACCTGCCCTCGTTTTGCACTGCCTGTTACCGAAAAGGACGTACAGGTCAGCATTTTATGGAATTCAGCGTGCCTGGATTTATCAAGAAATTCTGCACACCAAATGCCCTGCTTACACTGGCCGAATACATTGTTGATTATGCCAGCCCATCAACAGCCGAAAAAGGCTGGAAGGTGATTGAGCTGAACCTGAAGCAAATGAATGATCTTCAGTCGGAAAGCATGGTGCGCGAACGCATCGAACGGATCAAATCAGGCGAGCGCGACCTGTACTTTTAGCCGGCAATTACAGCTGTAAACCTGGAAACACTAACCATACTAAGCATGTCAAAAGGTAAAGACCTCAAACCACACATCGGCATCTTCGGGCGCCGCAACAACGGAAAAAGCTCCATCATCAACCTGATGGTCAATCAGGATGTAGCCATCGTGTCAGCCCTGCCGGGAACAACTACCGATCCTGTGCGTAAATCGATTGAAATATTTGGCATTGGACCTGCCATAATTGTCGATACTGCAGGTATTGATGATGCCGGCGAACTGGGCGAAAAACGCATTGCAAAAACATACGACGCCATGAAAACCATCGATTGTGCAATCATGGTGATCGTGAACAACGAATTTGGTTTCTACGAAATGGAGCTGCTCAAGCAATTTGCCGAATATACTGTCCCCTATGTCATCCTGCACAACAAGGCTGATTTGGTGCCACTCGATCCGTTGACATTGGACAAAATCAGGCAATTGTCGAAAGCACCAATACTTGATTTTACCACCACAAACAACCACAGCCTGCCACTGCTGATTGATATGCTGAAGGCTACGATACCCGAAACCACCTACCAGAAACCATCGCTGTTGGGTGGAGTGATTGATCCTGACCAGGTGGTTCTGCTGGTAACACCCATCGATTCTGAAGCACCCGATGGCCGAATGATCCTGCCGCAGGTGATGGCCATCAGGGATGTGCTCGACAACGACTGCATCTGTGTTGTGCTGAAGGAAACGCATTTGAAACAGTATTTCGACCAAAAGATGCCTACACCCCAACTGGTGATTACCGATAGCCAGGCCTTTGGTTTCGTGAATAAAATTGTGCCGGCCGAGGTGCCTCTCACGAGCTTTAGCATTGTTTTTGCCCGCATGCGTGGCGATTTTGACCATTACCTTGCAGGCACACCCACCTTGTCGGACTTGAAAGACGGCGATAAGGTGCTCATCCTTGAGTCGTGCACCCATCAGGTAAGCTGCGAGGATATCGGAAGGCATAAGCTGCCCCGGTGGATCAAGGAATTTTCGGGTAAAGAGATTGAGTTTGATATTGTCGCCGGACTGAGTGAGGTTGTTGAGATGTCGACCTACAAAATGGTAATCCAGTGCGGTGGCTGTGTTGTTACCCGTAAACAGCTGCTAAACCGATTGAAACCTGCCGTAGATGCCAATGTTGCCGTGAGCAATTATGGGATGACCATTGCTTACCTGAATGGCATATTCGACCGGGTCATTGCACCATTTAAACACTGATCCGATGAAGATGCAAGTTTCAGAGATGCTTGCTCAGCAGAAAATGACCAAGGAGATGCTGGTTGAGTTGCTGGGCCTTACAGGTCAGACCGACCGACAGACGGTACTTGATCATGCCCTGGCTGTGAAAGCAGCATCGGTAGGACGTAAAGTCTATCTGCGCGGCCTGATCGAATTATCGAATGTGTGTGGCAAGAACTGTTTTTACTGTGGCATAAGGGCCGGCAATAAGCAGGTTCACCGCTACACCCTGGCTGAAAAAGAGGTGATCGATGCGGCTGTTTTTGCCTGGAAGCACCAATTCGGCTCGCTCGTAATTCAAACTGGTGAACAATCAGGCGAAGGCTTCGCACTGCTCATAGAGCAATTGTTGATCCGCATTCATGAGCACACCAGACACGAACTCACCATTACCCTTTCTTGCGGCGAACAGCCTGCCGAAGTGTATCAGCGCTGGAAAAAAGCCGGAGCTGACCGCTACCTGCTTCGGATTGAAACAACGAACAGGCAGTTGTATTACACCATCCACCCAAACGATGCACACCATGCCTATGAAAACAGGCTGGAGGCATTACATCACCTGAGAAACAGTGGTTTCCAGGTGGGCACCGGAGTGATGATTGGCTTGCCCGGTCAAACGCTGGAAAACCTGGCCGATGACCTGCTGTTTTTTCAGAAAATGGATGTCGATATGGTAGGCATGGGACCTTATATTGAACATGCCGACACACCGCTGTATTCGCTGGCGGACACATTGCGGCCGCCAAAAGAACGCTTTGAACTGAGCCTGCTGATGATTGCGTTATTGCGGATCAATATGCCCTACATCAACATTGCTTCCTCAACAGCCCTGGAAACCCTTGATCCCCTCGGCAGGCAAAAAGGCCTACTGGCCGGAGCCAATGTGGTTATGCCAAACCTGACACCCGTTTCCGACAGGGTGAACTATCAGTTGTATAACAACAAGCCCAACCTCGATAAGGATGCATCAACAAGCACGGCAAGCCTGAACACGGTGATTTCCGAAATAGGCGAAACCATCGGCTTCGCCGAGCCGGGCAACTCGCTCCACTTTAAACGGAGAACGGCAAAATAAAGAAACTGTTTGCTTTTTGACGGGCTTTAAGGTATTTTTGCGAGAAGCTGTTAAACACCTATTAAAACAAAATACGATGACATTTCAATTGCCCGAACTACCGTATGCCCCGGATGCCCTTGAGCCGCATATTTCGAAGGAAACCATTGAATTTCACTATGGCAAGCACCATGCAACCTATGTGAATAACCTGAATAAACTCGTGCCGGGTAGCCCGTTCGAAAACGCCAGCCTTGAAGAAATGATTAAGAAGGCTGAAGGCGGTATCTTTAACAATGCCGCCCAGGTATGGAACCACACCTTCTATTGGCAATGTATGGGACCAAATGCCGGCGGCTCACCTACTGGCAGGCTTTTAAATGAAATAGTGAGTAACTTCGGTTCGTTCGATGCCTTTAAAGAAACTTTCAGCGCATCGGCGGCAACGCTTTTTGGCTCAGGCTGGGCCTGGCTTGTGGTTGATGCAGAAGGGAAGTTGCACATTACACAGGAAGGCAATGCAGGCAACCCCCTGCGTAAAGGGCTGAAACCGATCCTTACCTGCGATGTGTGGGAACATGCGTATTACATCGACAAGCGCAACCGCCGTCCGGCCTATATTGACGATTTCTGGAAACTGGTAAACTGGGATGCCGTAGCCAAACACTACGAAAGCTAGCACAAAGCTGCTGCGATAAAGATATCGTTAAAATAACTGAGTGATCCCCGTCTGGATGCAGGCGGGGATTTATTCCACCGTCACTGATTTGGCCAGGTTACGTGGCTGATCCACATTACAACCGCGCATTACAGCAATATGATAGGATAGCTTCTGCAAAGGAATAGTAGCCAAGAGCGGTACCAGCATTTCTTCGGTTTCCGGAATTTCGATGACATAATCAGCCATCTCTTTCACAATGGTGTCGCCTTGTGTAACAATGGCAATTACCCTTCCTTTTCTGGCCTTCACTTCCTGAATATTGCTCACAACCTTGTCGTAAGTTCCCCTGTTGGTGGCGATTACAACAACGGGCATATCGGCATCAATGAGGGCAATTGGCCCGTGTTTCATCTCAGCAGCCGGATAGCCTTCGGCGTGAATGTAGGAAATTTCTTTCAGCTTCAGGGCGCCTTCAAGGGCAACGGGGAAGTTATAACCGCGTCCGAGATAGAGGAAATTGCGTACATCCTTAAACTGTTCAGCAATCTTTGTCACAACATGGCTGGTTTTGAGGGTTTCAGCCACTTTGTCGGGAATGGATTCCAGTTCAAGTAAAATCTGCATGAAGCGCGATTTGGAAATGGTTCCTTTGAGTTGGGCCAACCTTAACGCCATAATCGTAAGTAAGGTAACCTGCGCTGTAAAGGCTTTTGTTGACGCAACACCGATTTCAGGTCCGGCATGGGTGTAACTGCCTGCATGTGTGGCACGTGCTATGGATGATCCAACCACATTGCAGATTCCCAAAATAGTGGCTCCTTTCGATTTTGCCAGTTCAATGGCAGCTAAGGTATCGGCTGTTTCGCCAGACTGAGAAATGGCAATGACCACATCCTGTTCATAGATTACCGGATTCCGGTAACGAAACTCAGAGGCGTATTCAACCTCTACCGGAATACGGGCAAGGTCTTCGAAAAGATATTCGCCGACAAGGCCAGCATGCCATGATGTGCCACAGGCAACAATGATGATGCGGTTGGCAGTCAGTAGTTTTTGTTCATAATCGATGATGCCACCCAGCGACACGGTGCCAAGCTCTGAATGTACCCTGCCACGCATGCTGTCTTTGATCGAATTGGGCTGCTCATAAATCTCCTTCAGCATAAAATGCTCAAAGCCTCCTTTTTCAAGGGCAGTGAGGTTCATCTCGAGTTTTTGCACATAAGGTGTTTTCTCGTGATTACGAATAGTCTTAATTTTCAGGTCGTTATTGCGTCTGATCAGGGCAACTTCTTCGTCATCAAGATACACAACGTTTTTGGTGTACTCGATGATCGGGGTAGCGTCTGAAGCAACATAATAATCGTCCTTGCCAATACCAATTACCAGCGGACTTCCTTTACGGGCAGCAATCAGGGTGTTTGGATCGTCTTTGCTGATCACTACGATGGCATAGGCACCAATGACCTGGTTCAGGGCGATGCGCACGGCTTCAAACAGATCGACTTCTTCGTTAAGTTTTATGTCCTCAATGAGGTTAGTGAGCACTTCTGTGTCGGTTGATGATTCAAAAACATAGCCCCTGGCTTCAAGTTCCTGTCGCAACAAGGCATAGTTTTCAATGATGCCGTTGTGTATGAGTGCGATTTGTTTCGATTGTGAATAATGGGGATGTGCATTCACCGTGTTAGGCTCACCATGGGTTGCCCAGCGGGTGTGTGCGATGCCAATGGTTCCGCTCAGGTTCAGGTCATGAATCAGGTCTTCGAGATCAGAAACCCTGCCTTTTGATTTGTATACATTCAGGCTTCCATTCAACAAAGCAATACCCGCACTGTCATACCCTCTGTATTCCAAGCGTTTAAGACCGTTTATCAATATTGGGTAGGCTTGTTTTGGTCCCACATAAGCTACAATTCCACACATGTAGTAATCTTTTAATAATTGGAAAAAGTACTTTTTGCTATTGGCAAATTTGAACCAATGTTAGGAAATACTCAGGCAAATATAGCACAAACAATCGGATTAATCAATGAGCGTGTAGACGACTTTCAACCTGAGGGCCTTCAAGGTGTCAGGTTCCGGTTGTGAGCCATTGATGATCAAACGGTTAGATTTGCTTGATGAACCAAGTACGAACGTATACAACCCGTAGTTCGGTTCTGTTGGGCCATCCAGAATAATTTGTTGTACCTTTCGCGTAAGCCTGAATTCGTAAGCATTTACCGATTCTTTGTAAGTGCCGCCGAAATAATTGTCTCCTTCAAGCTGATCTTCAAGCACCTTGTATTTACCCTTTTCTTCTGTCCCGGCAACAAGCGCCAGCTGTGATGGCGGAGTAAGGACTGTGTCTGGGTCGTAATTTGTAAGAATCAGTTTTGCCTCATTAATGAGCACCTTGTGTCCGAGGGTGTTGGCAAAATTGCCAAGGTGCGGAAAACGAATGAAAGTTTTAACGCCGCCCATCGACTGAACGTAGATTTTTTTATTGCCCAGCAAGGTGTCGCCGTTAATCAGCTGCTGCTTGAATGTTTCATCAGCATCAGCATATGCGTTATGATCGAAATGGTTGAAACGGGCATTTGAGCTTGCCACATAAAAGTCGTAGCGCAACGAGTCTTCAGTGTCGTTGCTGTAATAAATCGTCATGCGCGACAAATTGGCTGTCAGGTTCAAATAAGTAACGGCACCACCTGATGTGACCTGATCAGTAACAAGGTGCAGTCCTTTGAAGAAAGCCTGAAAGTTTTCTTTTGAAGCCATTTCATCCTCGGTAGCATTGAGGAGTTTGTTGCCCAGATCGGACGATATATCGCTCAGCCTGATTCTGATGAGCGGGCTCAGCGTATCGCCGAGGTAAACAAAAGGTGAATTGGGTCTCGGATCGAAGGTGTAATTGGCATAATCAGTTGCCCCGCAGGGAATCACCCTTTTTGAGTGGTATATTGAATCAGGAAAAATCTGTTCTTCCATTTCATAGGCTCGCACGTATTGTGTAGTTGTGGTGTCGCCGTAATATCCCGCATAGGCAATTTGCAGCACCAGCGAATCAAGCACCGGGTTATCACCGAAACTATGGCCATTGGTCGAAAGCGAAAACTGGGTATAAAATCCGGCGGAAGTTTTTCCGAAAACAGGGTCCTTGATGCTGCCAAGCAGGATGTTTGATGGCTCATCGGTCCTGATGGAATCCTCGATCAGGCTATAGGCAACAACACTGATGGTGTCAGTGTAAAAAGCAGTTAGCTTTCCCACATCGGGTATCACGCCGATGCCTATTTGTTCTGGTTTCTTATTGCAACTGCTCAGTGCGAGCGCCAAACCCAATACCACAAAAATTTGCTTTGTAAAAAGCCCAGTTGATTTTTTCAAGGAAACAAGATTTACAATTATCTATTCAATCAATTTCGCCCACACAATTTGTTGTAGAATGCATTGTACACATCGATGTAATCGTCGCCCGACTGGTATTCAAGCACGGGTTTTTTAAGTCCGGCCACATATTCCATAATTTCGGGCCTTACCTTGTCGCTTCCGACAATGATGGCATCAGCATAATCGATGGCAGCTTTCGTGAGGTTAACGTAATTAGGCTCTTTATAGTATTTGGTGTCTTTGGCGGTAATACCTGCAAGTTTGAGTTTTTTATCGAATCCTTCCTTAAAGGTTTCTTTAAAGAAGTCATCATAAAGCGAATACACAATTTTGGCATCGCTGAAAACGGGATTGTCTTTGTAGGCCCTTTTCACATACAGCGGAACCAGCGACGACATCCAGCCGTTGCAATGAATAATGTCAGGACTCCAGCTCAGTTTCTTAACGGTTTCGAGTACACCGCGCGAAAAGAAGATGGTACGCTCATCGTTGTCTTCGAAAAAGCGGCCATTTTTATCCTTAATGGTAAATTTACGGTGAAAGAAATCTTCGTTGTCGATAAAATAAATTTGCATCCTGGCCTGTTGTATCGAGGCAACCTTGATGATGAGCGGATGGTCGTTGTCGTTAATGATCAGATTCATTCCCGAAAGCCTGATGACTTCGTGTAATTGATTGCGCCTTTCGTTGATGTTGCCAAAACGGGGCATAAACGTCCTGATTTCCTTTCCCCTTTCCTGGATTCCCTGGGGCAGATATCGTCCGATCTTGCTCATGGGTGTTTCTTTCAGGTAAGGCATGATGGCTTGCTCAACAAAAAGAACCCGTGCTTTTTCCATTTTTCTTTATTTAAGATGAAATTGGATATAATTTCATGCAAAGGTAATATAAAAACCGATTAAAAATTAATCTGCTGTTATTCAAGCCATTCTTGATGCCTCCTCAACAGCTGTTGAAACGCATGCAAAGAATACTTGTGGGATGAATAAAAATTGGATATCACAAACAGGTTGGCGCCTGTTTAAGGAGAACATTAATGGAAACGAAAAAGTGTGTTATCCCCTCACAAACAGGGCCTTAATAATGTCCATGGCCATGCGTGGGTTTTCTTTCAGGCGCCGGGTAGAATAAGCAAACCATTGCTCACCGTAGGGTACATAGATGCGCATGCGGTGTCCCTTTTCGAGTATGGTTTTACGCAATTGGGGTGTTACGCCGTAAAGCATTTGGAACTCGTACATATGTTTGGGCACCTGATATTTCTCAATCAGCATGAATGCGCCTTCAACAAGAAACTTATCGTGTGTGGCGATGCCGGGATAAATGCCTTCCTTAAACATCAGCTCGAGGTCTTCGAGGTAATGCTGGTTGATTTCGTCGTACTTCTTAAATGCAATGGATTCAGCCTCAACATAGATTCCTTTGCACAGGCGATAGTTGACCGGGATTTCCTTAGTGCTGAGGTCACGCATCTGTTTGATGTCGTTGTGGGTACGGCGCAGGTATGCCTGTAGCACCAGGCCAACGTTTTTCGGAAATTCCGCCTTGATTTTCCGGAAGAGTTCAATTTCAAGGTCCACACACTGTGAATCTTCCATATCAATGCGGACGAAATTGTTGTAAGAGGCTGCAAGGGCTACAATTTCGCGGATATGTTTGTAGGCAATGTCTTTGTCGAGTAACAACCCAAACATGGTAGGCTTCAGCGAGTAGTTGCCATCGATATTGGCCTTCTGAATGGTGTTGATGATCTCAAGGTACTCATTTTTATTGGCTTCAGCCTGTTTGAGCTCTGTGATAAATTCTCCCAGCAGGTCAATAGTCACCATATTGCCTTCTTCATTCAGTTTGCGGCTAATGGCGATGGCATCTTCAATTTTTTTTCCGGCGATATAGCGTTTCGAGAACACCCATACGAGACCCTTGGGCATAAAGGGCAAAACACCTGCTATTATCTTGTTAATCCACATCATAACACTTTGTTTTAAGTTGTGCGTTCAATCGTAAAAACTTCAGACAGCGCCAACCGCCTGAGCCGGTTTGGCAGTTTGTCAACAGCCTGCGAAATTAAGCATTCTGATGTTTCTGTGAAATTTATAACAACATTATTTTTCACTAATTTTATTGCTGCCCGACTGGCCTGATCATAAAAACCTTTTTCAGACTCACTAAAACTAGGAGATTATTGGATTAGCGCGGGCTCCCCAGATTTCAGGCAGTTCCCTGAAACCCTGCCAACACAGTAATAACCTAAATGTTACTGGAAGAACAGCTAAAAATTGCAGCAAGGCTGATAGTCAGCAAAATTTGAATAAATATTTGTTCTTCATCAGATTAATATCTATCTTTGCCGCCCGATTTTTAACTGTATTGAAGTGAATTACTTTCGTGAGTTTTTGCTGCCCATTGGGGGCTTGGGGCTTGGAAGTCAGGAGTTTGATTTTGACCTTGGGAAGGAGTTTTTTGTCCACACCCTTGATTCAGAAATCAGCGACGGACGGGTGAAAGTGAATTTGAAGCTCAACAAGCAGGAGGGAATGATTGAATTGTTGTTTGCCATTAAGGGAGAAGTGGTGGTTCCATGCGACAGGTGCATGGACGATTGCAACCAGGCCATCGATGGTGAATACAGGCTTATCCTCAAGCACGGCGAGCAATTTCAGGAAGAATCGGACGAGGTGATTATTTTACCGGTCGATCAACATCAGTTCGACATCAGTGCACTCCTTTATGAGTACATTGTGTTGCTGATACCGATGAAAAGGATTCACCCCGAAGACGAAGACGGCCGGTCGATGTGCAATCCCGAGGTGTTGAAAAAACTCCAGGCGCACTCAACGGCACATGATCCAGATCCAAGGTGGGATATTTTGAAGAATATAAAAACGGAAAATTAACAGCATAAACTAAAACTTAATTTACCATGCCGCATCCAAAACGCAGACATTCAAGTACAAGACGCGATAAGAGAAGAACCCACGATAAGGCCGAAATGCCGAATCTGGCCAAATGTCCTGTGACAGGCACCATCCATGTTTACCACAGGGCTTATTATGTTGATGGCAACCTTTACTATAAAGGTAAACTTGTTATTGAAGGAGCCAAGGCCTAAGCGGCCCTGGCGCTTTTATAATAAGATCAACCATGCGCATTGGCCTTGATGTATCAGGAGGTGATTTTGCACCTCAAGCAACACTCAACGGACTTGCCTTACTGATTCCCGAGCTCGAAAACGGGGAGTGTATTGTATTGTTCGGCGACAAGGACACCATCCTCAACGGAATTGATGAGTCATGGCTTGCCTCGGGTCGCGTCGACATTGTTCATGCTCCTGAAACAATCGAAATGGGGGAACAACCCAGTAAAGCCTTTCAGAAAAAAACCAATTCATCGATCACCAAAGGTTTCGAACACCTGAGGCGCAACCTCATCGACTCGTTTGCCAGTGCTGGCAACAGCGGGGCCATGATGGTGGGATCGGTGTATGCCATCAATACCATTCCGGGTGTGATCAGGCCGGCTAGTGCGGTGCTGATTCCAAAAGTAACGGGTGGTAACACGGTTTTGCTTGATGTGGGTACCAATCCTGATGCCAAATCAGATGTGTTGTACCAGTACGGGGTGCTTGGTTCTAACTATGCACAGTTTGTGCTGGGCGTCGAAAATCCCAAGGTAGGCCTGCTGAATATCGGTGAAGAAGAGAAAAAAGGCAGCCTGATTGTGCAATCGGCACACCAGCTGATGAAAGATTCACCCGACTTTAACTTCATCGGGAATGTAGAAGGACGTGATTTGTTTAAAGATAAAGCCGATGTTGTCGTTTGCGACGGTTTTGCCGGCAATGTCATCATCAAACAAATTGAAGGAATGTTCTGGCTGATGAAGAAACGAAACCTGCTCGACGATTATTTCACTCGGTTCAACTACGAATACCATGGCGGAAGCCCCATCATCGGTGTCAACAGTACCGTTGTCATTGGTCACGGGATCAGCAGTCCGCTTGCCATAAAAAATATGATGCTTCTTTCAAGAGACATCGCCAAAGCACGCTTACACGAAAAAATCCGTGAGGCTGTTTCCAACTATGGGCAATCATAAATGACTTATTTTTGGAGCTTTTAAACAATAGTATCAATGACCAGGATTAGCGCTGCAATCACAGGAATCCACGGCTGGGTTCCTGAATATGTGCTGGACAACCATGAACTTGAAAAAATGGTTGACACTACGGATGAATGGATTATGACCCGGACCGGTATCCGGGAACGACATATTTTAAAAGGGCAGGACCAGGGTACGTCAGTAATTGGTACCCATGCTGTAAAAGGCTTGCTGGAAAAAACAGGAACACGGCCCGAGGATGTGGACATGCTCATCTGCGCCACGGTGACACCTGATATGCTTTTCCCGGCTACAGCCAACATCATCAGCCACAACTGTGGGATTAAAAACGCCTTTAGCTTCGATATGAACGCGGCCTGTTCAGGCTTTTTATATGCCTTAGCTACTGCTTCCAAATTTGTGGAAAGTGGCAGCCGCAAAAAAGTGATCGTTGTGGG
>JAHIUX010000012.1 GCA_018816765.1 Bacteroidota bacterium | reverse complement strand
CCGTAGGAGGGATATACGGATTCTACCCCGATCCGTTAGGCCAGGATATTTGGGTGATCAAGGTGGACAGCATGGGCTGCATCAATTTTGGTGATTGCTGGGTAGGCGAAAAAGAGCAGACACTGCCACAAAACCCGACAGCCACATTAATTGTGTACCCTAATCCGGCAAAAGACAAAATACAGCTTGGTTTCGGACCGGATGAAAGCCACTTGCCAAAAACCCTGAACCTTTTCGATAGTTTCGGGCGGCTGCAACGAAGCATCCATCTGGCCCCGGGCCAGTGTGAGGCTGACATCAGCGGCCTTCCGCCGGGGGTGTATGTGGGCGTTGTGTCGGATGAAAGCGGTTGGCTGGGCACATCGAAGTTTGTGGTTTACTGAGTTGCGGTTGTTAGCAACAAAAACCATGAAAAAATATATAAGAAAGAATGTGTTATAAATGATTCGACTCTGAGGTTCGGAATATTTCAGTGCAATTTGCATTGAATTTATTGTAAAATGCAAACTGTCTGGTAATCCTTCGGCAAGCTTTTGTAATTTAGCCGTCGCGAAAAGGTTCTGCTGGCTGAAATCAGCCTCATCCGGCATCAGCTTCTTTTCCGGCAAATCACGCATATGTCGACAGGCTTAAAGCACATCAGAAAACCCATTGAAACAGAGCTCGCGGCTTTCGACGAGGTGTTCCGCAGCACCATGAAATCGAAGGTTCCCTTGCTCGACAAGATTACCGCTTATATCGTGAAGTCGAAGGGAAAGCAGATGCGCCCGATGTTTGTGATGCTTTCGGCCAGGATCAGTGGTGAGGTGAATGCCTCTACGCACCGGGCCGCCACCCTGATCGAACTGTTGCATACAGCCACCCTTGTCCATGATGATGTGGTCGATGATTCGAATGAGCGAAGGGGGTTCTTTTTAATCAACGCGCTGTGGAAGAACAAGATAGCTGTTCTCATTGGAGATTTTCTGCTTTCGCGCGGCATGCTGCTGGCCCTTGACAACAATGACTTTGAACTGTTGAAAATTGTGTCGAACGCAGTGAAAGAAATGAGCGAGGGCGAGTTGCTGCAAATTGAAAAAGCCCGCAGGCTCGACATTGAAGAATCGGTCTATTTCGAAATCATCAGCAAAAAAACAGCCTCGCTGATTGCGGCCTGCTGCGCTGTGGGCGCAGCATCGGTAGGCGCCTCAGTTGACAACATACAGCGCATGAGCGATTTCGGACGTAATGTAGGCATTGCCTTCCAGATCAAAGACGACATTTTTGATTATGAAAAGAACAGCATCACCGGCAAGCCTACCGGCATCGACATCAAGGAAAGGAAAATGACCCTGCCCCTGATTTACCTGTTGAACAATTCGGGTTGGGCTGAGCGCCGCAGGATCATCCACCTGGTGAAAAGCCACAACCAGGAACCTGAGAAAGTGGCCGAAGTGATGGAAAAGGTAAGGCAATCGGGCGGATTGCAGTATGCCGGTGAACAAATGGAGCTATACCGGGCAAAGGCGCTCGCTTTGCTCGATGGGTTGCCGCCCAGCGAATCACTCGACGCCCTCAGGCAATTGGTTGACTATACCATTTTGCGGAAAAAATAGCGCGGATCCAACTCAGCTTTTACTCAGGGTGAACGAAAAGGTCGTTCCCGTTCCCAGCTTGCTTCTTACATTGATGGTTTGGGTGTGAGCCTCGATAATGTGTTTCACGATGGCCAGGCCAAGGCCTGATCCGCCGGTGTCGCGCGAACGGCCCTTGTCGGTGCGGTAGAAGCGTTCGAAAATACGCGGAAGGTTTTCTTCGGCTATGCCTGGCCCGTTGTCCTTCACCTCAAAGAGGTAGTTTTCGTCCATATCGAACACCTTGACCAGCACCTTGTTTTCGGGTTTGTCGCCGTATTTGATGGCATTTTCGATGAGGTTGATCAGCACCTGACGGATGCGTTTTTTGTCGGCCATCACATACACCGGTCTTTCGGTTTTGTTTTCATACACCACCACCGTATGGTGTTTACGCGCTTTCATCTCCAGAAAATCAATCACATCCCTGATCAGCTCACCGGCATCGAAACGCAGGGTGTTGAGCCTGAGTTCGCCTGATTCGAGCTTTGAAATCTCCTCAAGGTCTTCGACAATGGCAATCAGCCTGTTGATGCTTTTTTCGGTCCGCATCAGGTACTCTTTGTTGATGGTTTCATCTTCGAGCCCACCATCGAGCAGGGTGAGCACATACCCCTGTATATTGAAAATAGGGGTTTTCAATTCGTGCGAAATATTGCCCAGAAACTCACGGCGGTAGTCGGCCATCTTTTTAAGTTCTTCGATCTCGAGACGCTGTCTCGAACTCCACTCCTGCACGGCCGTATTTACCGTTTCTATAGAATCGCTGGTATACGACTGGTTTTTTGTACTTCCTTTCGACGAGCGCTGGGTGTGTATGGTCTTGTAAATCAGCTTTATTTTCCTGTATATGAAGCGATCAACGGCATAATTGATGACCACAAACGAAAGCAGAAACACCAGGACCACCAACATCAGCACCAACAATATGGTGATCTGCGGATGCAGGAAAAACAGCAACACCACAAGCAGGGCCATCACCGCAGTGATAACCAGTGCGGTGGAAAAAGCCACATTCCTTGTTTCAGAAAACCGCCTTATCATGGTGCTTAATATTCAAATTTGTAGCCGACGCCTTTCACGGTCCGGATGTTTTCGATGCCAATCTTTTCCCTGATCTTGCGCACATGCACATCGATGGTACGGTCGCCGACAATGACATTGTCGCCCCAAATTTTTGAGAAAATTTCCTCCCGTGTGAACACCTTGTTGGGTTTGGATGCAAGCAGCCGAAGGAGTTCAAATTCTTTCTTCGGCAGGATGATTTCCCTGCCCTGATGCACCACCAGAAAACGTTCAGAGTCGATGACAAAATCCTTGATAGCCACGGCTTCAGTTTCGCTGCCTGTCTCCTGATACCTCCTCAGAATTGCATTCACACGGCTGATGAGCAATTTCGGCCTGATGGGCTTGGCAATATAGTCGTCGGCACCGGCATCGAGGCCGGCAATTTGCGAATAGTCTTCGGACCGGGCTGTTAAAAACACCACCAGGGTATTCTTGAGCGCAGGGATCTGCTTGATTTCTTCGCAGGCTGCAATGCCATCCATTTCGGGCATCATCACGTCGAGGATGATCAGGTGGGGAATTTCCTCGGTGGCCTTGATCACAGCTTCGCGGCCACTGCTGGCTGTAGATACCAGAAATCCTTCCTTCTTGAGGTTATAGCTCAGAAATTCCAGCACATCCCTTTCATCATCCACCAGCAAGATTCGATATTTAATGGGTTCCATTCCGGGTTTTGTTAAAGAGGCTAAATGTAAGTTATTTTTCACAAACCTGTTTTAAGTCCGGATGAATTTTTATTTATATTTTTGGTTTCAAATCAACAGCAAATGAAGCATATCAGCCTTTTGGCCCTCATTGTAATATTTCTTTCTTCCTCGTTATGGGCACAGCAATTTCGCGGCGGCCTTAAACTGGGTGTGACCACCACCCAGGTTGCCGGCGACACCTATGCCGGCTTCAACAAGGCCGGAATCAATGGCGGGGCTTTTGTGAACCTTGGCCTTGGACATCAGCTGGCTGCCCAGCTCGAGCTGGCGTATTTCATGAAGGGCTCGCGCTACAACGATCAGCCCGACCTGCCCGATTTCAAGCAATACCTGCTCAGGCTGAACTATATCGAGATGCCGGTATTGCTGCAGTACGAACTTTCGGGTTTTGTGTTCGAAGCCGGCGTTTCGTTCGACTTTCTACTGAGCAGGTTCGAAGAAAAAGACTACCTGCAGGTGAGCCAAAACGACTGGCGGAAAATGACCCTCAACTCGGTTTTTGGCATGATGTACAGCATGTCGGAAAAGTGGATGCTCAGTTTCAGAACGGTAAACTCCATCACCTCGGTCAGGAAGAATGCGGTGCCGGGAAACGTGAAGCGTTACGGGTCGAAATTCGGTGAATTCAACGATGCCCTCCTGCTGTCGGTTTACTACATTTTGTAGCAGGTTCCGATGCCCGAATGATTGGTATGCTGGCTTAAGTTGATTTGTCCGTATTTTGCTGCACAAAAGCAATGTTGCGTTTCAACCCATCGAAGCCTGTCCGTTTCACGGCCGATCCCTTAAATACAAGCCTGAACCTTTCTTCATCCATTTGTTCCCAGTCGGCATCTTTCATTGCGCGCAGCGCCTCACTCATCACAAACAGGGGTTCATCATGCGTTTTCGAAAACCTGTTCCAGGGGCAAACATCCTGGCAAATGTCGCAGCCAAAGATCCAGTGGTCAAACTGTGGCTGCATTGCAGCAGGCAGCGGTCCTTTGTGCTCGATGGTCAGGTATGAAATGCATTTGCGGGCATCAAGCTGGTGTGCATCCACCAGGGCGCCTGTGGGGCAGGCATCAAGGCAACGGCGGCATGTGCCACAGTAATCCGTAATTGATGCAGGAGTTTCGGCTAGCTCCAGGGTAGATATCAGGTGTCCGATGAAGAAAAACGAACCCATACGCGGGTTGATCAGGCAGGTGTTTTTTCCGATGAAACCCAGGCCGCTTTTCTGGGCCCAGGCCCTGTCGAGCACCGGCGCCGAATCGGTGAACACCCTGGCTTCGATGGGCCCGGTGAAGGACTCGATGAAATGCTGTAACACGCGCAACCTGTCGCGGATCACCTGGTGGTAATCCTTTCCATAGGCATATTTCGATAGCTTGTAGCGGCTTTCGGTGAGGGCATCCCCGCCGGGAAAATAGTTAAAAAGGACCGAAATCACAGAGCGGGCACCTTCAACGAGTAGGGCAGGGTTGGTCCTTTTTTCGCGGTTTCTTTCGAGGTAGCTCATTGTGCCCTGATTGCCAAGGGTCAGCCATTGATCCATTTTTTCGGCATGATCAGGCAGGGCACGGGCTTCGGAAATGCCGCAGGCACTAAAACCAAGTTCGAGTGCCTTCGAAACAATCATGTCGGTATGCAACAGTTGTTTTTCTGACATGGTGTGCGGAACCCTTATTCTGAAAATAAACTTCCCTGCTGGGGTGTTCTGAATTTGCCCAGGTGGCGGTATGCAATGTCGGTGGCTTCGCGCCCGCGAGGCGTACGCATGAGGTATCCTTCCTGGATCAGGAAGGGTTCATACACTTCTTCGATGGTGCCGGCATCTTCGCCAACGGCTGTGGCGATGGTATTGATGCCCACGGGCCCGCCCTTGAATTTATCGATGATGGTGCTCAGGATGCGGTTATCCATTTCGTCGAGGCCATAACGATCGACATTGAGGGCTTCGAGGGCCAGTTTTGAGATGGCCATATCGATGGAACCATTGCCTTTGATCTGCGCAAAATCGCGCACACGCCGCAAAAGCAGGTTGGCAATGCGTGGTGTTCCCCTGCTCCGCCGGGCAATTTCTGCTGCTGCTTCGTCAGAAATATTCACCCGCAAAATGCCAGCCGAGCGTTTGATGATGCCCGCAAGGGTTTCGGCGTCATAATAGGCCAGCCTCGCATTGATGCCAAAGCGCGACCTGAGCGGTGAAGTGAGTAAGCCGCTGCGGGTTGTTGCCCCAATTAGTGTAAAAGGGTTCAGGTTGATCTGCACACTTCGTGCATTGGGCCCTGTCTCGATCATGATATCGATGCGAAAGTCCTCCATGGCCGAATACAGGTATTCTTCAACAACCGGGCTCAGGCGGTGAATTTCGTCGATAAACAGCACATCGTTTTCATCGAGGTTGGTCAGCAGACCCGCCAGGTCGCCGGGCTTGTCGAGTACCGGCCCCGAGGTGATTTTAATGTTCACTCCAAGCTCATTGGCTATGATGTGTGAAAGCGTTGTTTTTCCGAGTCCGGGAGGCCCGTGAAGCAACACATGATCAAGGGCTTCGGCGCGCTGTGTGGCAGCCTGCACAAACACCCTCAGGTTCTCCACAACCTTATCCTGTCCGGCAAAACTACTGAAGGCATCGGGTCGGAGCACGTTTTCAATTTCGCGCTCAACCTTCGTTAGTCGGTTGCCGTCGGCATCAAGGTTGTCATTCATAAATGGCGGTTTCAATGCCAACAAAAGTACGAAATCTGACCTAACGGCCCGATTTTTAAAAAACACTTGCTTTTTGTCAATTATTTATTAAATTAGCTACGAATTGCATACGCAGTATTATAGAATATTTCAGGAAATTTAACTTCCTGGCACATTTCATCTACAGCGCGCTAAGTAATTAATTTTTAGTAAGATGAAAAAGTTACTGGTCGCCTTTGATTTTTCGAGCAATGCTTACAAAGCACTTGACTACGCCGTTGGTTTTGCCAATCGCACGGGTGCTGAAGTCGGAATAATATGGGTTGACAACGCGAGCTCGGCTGAAAACACAGGCAATATCGACCATGAACTTCGCATTGAGATCAGAAACCGCTTCAACGAAGTGGAGCAGCAATACGAACCCCTGATCAAGAACGGCAAACTCGATGTGATCCTTCGCAAAGGCAAGGTTTACAACGAAATAGCCATGGCAGCCCGCAAAATTGATGCTGACATTGTATTTACAGGTACGCATGGTGTGAGTGGCTTTGAGCAATACTGGATCGGCAGCAATGCCTACAGAATCGTAACCTGCTCGCCCTGTCCGGTGATCACCGTAAGGGGTGATTATCAGTCAGATGGCAACATCCGCAGGATTTTACTCCCGATCGACAGCACCATCGAAACCCGGCAAAAGCTTCCCTTTGCTGCAAAAATTGCCAGTTACTTTGATGCTGAAATTAACCTCCTGGTGTTGTTTAACACTCCGAGCAACGTCATCAGGAAACGCATGCTTTCTTATGCCGAAGAAGCCCATAAATGCCTTGCCGAAAAAGGCATCAGGCATGTGATAAAGGAAATTGAGGCGGAGAACGTGACCACCTGTATTTTGGATTATGCCAGGGAAATAGACGCGGATATGATTTCGATCATGATAGAGCAGGGAACAGCTACAACCAATAAATTTCTGGGACCGTATGCACAACAATTGATCAATAATGCGGTTGTTCCTGTATTAAGTTTGCAAACATCCCACACTGAAGGATAACGGAATGAAAATAGTAAACATCATCATATTCGTACTCTGTTCAATCGGGCTTATGGCCCAGGAATTTCCCGGCAAACCAGGAAATATTGCTGTGATTCAGGATGCCAGGATCGACAGCCTTATGCACGCACACCAGCAGCTCAACAAGGTCTATACTGATATTGAAGGGTTCAGGGTGCAAATATTTATGGATTCAGGCAATGATGCCGTTCAGAAGGCGGAAGATATCATTGTCAAATTCAAAGAGGAAAACCCTGACCTTCCGGTTTACCTGAGCTTCGGTCAGCCCTATTACCGAATCCGGGTTGGCGATTTGCGCAACCGCATCGAAGCTGAAGGGGTTTTGCGGCGCATCATTGGCCGCTATAACCAGGCTTTCATAGTTAAAGACAAGATAAATTTTCCACAATTAATCAGTTTTCCAAACCAAAACCAGAATTTATGAAAAAGACTATTCTCGTTGGAATTGACTTTTCCGATTGCTCGATCAACGCACTTGAACACGCCCTGACGATAGCCGATAAAGCCGAATCAAATGTGGTAATGATTTGGGTGAACAGGCCCGATAGCAACAAGGAAATTTTCACAATTGAACCCGAAAACCTGATTGACGAAGTCAATAAAAGATTTAAAGAGCTTGTGAACAAGTACAAGTACGGACTTGAAAACGGCGCATTGTCGTTTATGATAAAAGAAGGAAAAGTATATCAGGAAATCGTAAAAGCTGCTGATGAGCTTGAGGCATTCCTTATTGTGATTGGCACACACGGCTCATCGGGTTTTGAGGAATTCTGGATGGGCAGCAATGCCAACAAGATCGTTACCTCAACCGACAGGCCTATCATCACCATCAGGGGAGGTGTCGACATCAACCGCACCCTGACCCGCATTGTGATGCCCATCGACAGCACTGTAGAAAGCCGTCAGAAAGTGCCATTGACTGCACTTCTGGCCAAATATTTCGAAGCCGAAATTCATGTGCTGGCCGTGCACACAACGGTGGTTGTCGAAGTGAGGAGCCGCGTGAATGAATATGTTAAGCAGGTTGAGTTGTACCTTACTGAGAATGAAGTGCGCTTCACGAAGGAAGAAATTGAGGCAGAGAATATTACGGATGCCACCATTGAATATGCCGTGAAGGTGAATGCCAACCTGATCAGCATCATGGATGACCAGGAAACAACAACAGCCAACATCTGGCTCGGACCTTATGCGCAGCAGATGGTGAATCATTCGCCTATTCCGGTGCTGTGTGTTCATGCCAAAGACCTTGTTGCCGGCATCAGCATGTAAGGGTGATGAATCAATAAAAAATGGCTGCCGGGTTTTCCCGGCAGCCATTTTTTTTAACACACGGATGTTCAGTACGCAAGCAATGATGGATTCAACCTGGACTTTGAAGCAGATAAACCACCGCTTAACAGATTCATTGGCTTAATAGCGGTTGATACAGTTGAGGTCGTCGAAAGCAATTTTCAGCCTGTCGATGAGCGATTTTTCACCTTCGCGCAACCATTTGCGTGGATCGTAATACTTTTTGTTCGGGCTGTCCTCACCTTCAGGGTTGCCAATCTGACCTTGCAGGTAGGCATGGTTTTTTTGTTCAAAAACCCTGATACCATCCCAGAAAGCCCATTGGGTGTCGGTGTCGATATTCATTTTAACCACGCCATAAGTCAGGGCTTCCTTAATCTGTGATTTTTCGGAGCCTGAACCGCCATGGAAAACAAAGTTCACCGGATTAACTCCTGTGTTGAATTTCTTTTGAATGTACTGCTGTGAGTTGTTCAGGATCACAGGCTGGAGCTTCACATTGCCGGGCTTGTAAACACCATGCACATTACCGAAAGCTGCTGCAATGGTAAACCTGTCGCTCACGCTGCTCAGCACTTCGTAAGCCTGCGCCACTTCTTCGGGCTGGGTATACAGGCGCGAGCTATCAACACCCGTATTGTCAACGCCGTCTTCTTCGCCACCGGTGATGCCGAGTTCGATTTCGAGGGTCATGCCCATTTTCGTCATCCGTTCGAGGTATTTCTGGCTGATTTCCAGGTTTTCGTGCAAGGGCTCTTCTGAAAGGTCAAGCATATGCGAGCTAAACAGCGGTTTGCCGTGTTGACGGTAGAATTTTTCACCGGCATCGAGCAAACCATCAATCCAGGGGAGTAGTTTTTTGGCAGCATGGTCGGTGTGCAGAATCACTGGAATGCCATACATTTCAGCGATCTGGTGAATGTGTAAAGCGCCCGAAACCGCTCCAGCAATAGCGGCTTTTTCCTGCTCATTCGAAAGGCCTTTGCCGGCATAAAAGGCTGCGCCACCATTCGAAAACTGAATGATAACCGGTGATTTGACTATCCTGGCAGTTTCGAGCACCCCATTGATGGTGTTTGTTCCTGTGACATTCACAGCCGGTAAGGCAAACTGTCCGGCTTTGGCAATCCTGAAAATTTCCTTCAGGTCGTCGCCTGAGGCAACTCCAGGAGCAACTTTTTGAGCCATTTGATCTGACATAATTATCGGAATTAAAAGTTGAATTTAATTAAAATTGTATAAGAATCAATTGGTTGTGCTGTTGTTTTATTGAAACATACCAACAGATTCAGCCCACAAAAGTAATACATTTAGCCTATCCGGTATTTCAACCGGCAGTTAGCCCTTTGAACTTTTCGAGCTGGTTTTTGATGATGGTGAGCAGTTCATTCTTGCTGATGGGCTTGGCAATGTAGTCATCGAAGCCGGCTTCCAGCATTTTTTCCTTGTCACCTGCCATGGCATAGGCCGTTTGAGCGATAAATGGCACAAAACGGTATTCCTTATATTCAGACCTGATTTTTTTCATCAGCTTGATGCCATCCCAGGGCGAAGGCAGGTTGATATCGAACAGCATTACCTGGAACACATGGCCTTTTTTATGCCGTTCGCTGATGATTTTCATGGTTTCGTCACCATCAACGGCTATGGTTGTGTTGCCGGCTTTGTTGAGCATTTTTTGCAGTACCAGCCTGTTCATCCTGTCGTCTTCAACAATAAAAATGTCAAGTGAGCCATACAAAGGCAAGGCAGGCTTTGGTTTTTCCACAAGCGGCGTGTGTTGTTTTTCGCTGGCCTGACAGGGCAGGAATATTTCGACCGTAGTGCCCATGGCGTGGGTCGAATTAATTTCGATGCGGCCGTGCATCAGGTCGAGCAGACGTTTGGCAAGGGGCAGACCCAGTCCGGCACCCTGGTATGACCTGCTGTAGCCTGAACTTTCCTGCCTGAAGGCTTCAAAAAGATGCTGCATATAGTCGGCTTCCATCCCAACACCGGTATCTTTGATCCGCAGAAAAACTTCGTTCGTTTCAGCCTGGTATCCGGTCAATATGTTGACAAAGCCTTCATTCGTATATTTTATGGCATTTTCGATCACGATATTAACAATCCGCGTAATGGCCGAATTATCAGCGATGACCATGGGGATCTCGGGCGTTTTCGACTTGAAGGAAAGACCTTTTTCGTTGGCAGAAAACAAATGCAATTCGGAAATATTGCTCACAATCTCATTGAGGTTGCAAGGGTGTAGCTCCACTTCAATGTCGTGAGCTTCAATCCGGCTGATGTCGATGATGTTGTTGA
Organism: Bacteroidota bacterium; assembly: GCA_018816765.1. Classification (GTDB taxonomy): domain Bacteria; phylum Bacteroidota; class Bacteroidia; order Bacteroidales; family F082; genus UBA6192. The sequence continues at coordinate 6,730 of JAHIUX010000012.1, read as the reverse complement.
GCAGGTGAAGCAACCTGTCGCCACTTTGCTGGATGCCTTGTGCAAACTCGAAAAGCTCCTGGTTTTCCAACATCGAAAGTTCGGTTTCGAGCAGGCTTGAGAACCCGATGATGCCATTAAGCGGAGTCCTGATTTCATGGCTCATATTGGCCAGAAAGGCATTTTTCAGGTAATTGGCATCTTCCGCTTTTTTTAGGGCCTTTTTTAATTCGAGGTCTTTTTGCCGGCTTTCGATAAGCTGATTATTTAAGGCTTCGGTGCGTTTTACAATTTCTTTCTCCACATTGATCTCGAGCACTTCCAGTTGCTTTCTCAATGCATCAAGCTCGTTTCGCTTGCCTTTAAGTTGCCGCTTGTTGCTTTTCCTGAGTTTCCAATGCAAAAAGCCCATAAACACAACCAAAACCAGGAGAATAGCAGTACCATACTGGCTGAAGCGGATAATCGGACTCAATCCGGAATCGGATTCTATTGCCGCCGGATTTGCCATGAGCAGTTCAATTTCACGCAATGCGGGCGAGAGGTCAGCGCCGGCAAATGCATCAATGTTGTTGCGGGCCTTCTTCAGGTAATCCATGGCTGCGGCTTTTTGCCCTTTCGCCATCAGGCTCCGGGCTGCCCAAACATTGAGCTGAAACAACTGCTCAGGACTTATTAACGAATCAGGCAAGGCTTCTGCTTTGTGCACATAGGCCAGGCTAAAACCGGGATCAATTTCATAGGAAAGCGCAGAGAGCTGAATCAATAAATCGGGCTGTAGTTGCGGGCCAGCTGATTTTAGTACATTTTCCAAACTGTCCACTTTCAGCACTACCTGACCCGGTTGTGACCGGACCATAAAAGCAATCACTGAAAAAAGAACAAACAAAAAAACGAATTTAGGCTTCATGTGTTGTCAGCGTCGATTACACAAAGTTATGCATTCTGCATCAATAACAAAGAAATTTTATTCGCGCAAAATTCATGGTGCAACATCCAATAAATCAATCTGTCCTGCAAGGCAGTTCTTATTGAGTCTAAATTACCATATATTAAAAATATGTCTATATTTACATGCGTTTTTGGCAGCGTTTTGGAAGTTAAATATGCTGTAAAACAACAACATAAAGCAACCAACATGATTAAAAAAGTACTGGTCGCCAACCGTGGCGAAATTGCTGTACGTGTCATGCGTTCGTGTCGGGAAATGGGAATTGAAACGGTAGCTGTTTATTCCGAAGTCGACAGAAAAGCCATGCATGTGCGTTATGCCGACGATGCTTACCTGATTGGTCCGGCACCCTCGGCCGAGAGTTATTTAAGGATCGACAAAATCATTGAAGTAGCAAAGAAATCAGGAGCCGATGCCATCCATCCGGGCTATGGATTTTTGTCGGAAAATGCCGCTTTTTCTGAGCGGTGCGAAAAAGAAGGCATCATCTTCATCGGGCCATCGGCACATGCCATCCGCACTATGGGCGACAAAATCACTGCCCGAAAAAATATGATTGCTGCCGGTGTTCCTGTTGTGCCTGGAACCACTGAGGCCATCCGTGACCTGAAAACCGCTGTTGAAATCATCAAAGAAATCGGACTCCCGGTGATGATCAAGGCCAGCGCTGGTGGGGGAGGAAAAGGCATGCGACTCGTCAAGCGCGAAGAAGACATTGTAGGTGCCATCAGTGGCGCCAAATCAGAAGCAAAGGCCGCTTTTGGCGACGATGCCGTTTACATTGAGAAATACATTTCGTCGCCGCATCACATCGAATTTCAGGTTTTGGGCGATAAGCACGGTCACGTGGTGCACCTGTTCGAACGCGAGTGCTCAGTGCAGCGTCGGCACCAGAAGGTTGTCGAAGAAACCCCTTCGCCCATCATGCGGCACGATGTGAGGATGGAGATGGGAGCTGCTGCAGTGGCTGCTGCAAAGGCAGTGAACTATCACGGAGCCGGAACCATCGAGTTCATTGTGGATGACGAACTCAACTACTATTTTCTTGAGATGAACACACGTTTGCAGGTTGAACACCCGATCACAGAGCGTGTTGTAGGTGTCGACCTGGTGAAGGAACAGATCAACATCGCCAATGGGTTTGAGCTGCCCTTTGTGCAGGAGGATCTTAATCAGAACGGGCATGCCATTGAGGTGCGCATCTATGCCGAAGACCCTGACAACAACTTCATGCCATCACCCGGCATCATCAAACACATCACCGAGCCCCTGGGCCTGGGTGTGCGTCACGATGGATACGCTTATGAGGGCTATGAAATTCCCATTTATTACGACCCCATGATCTCGAAACTGATTGTATGGGGAAAAGACCGCAAAGAAGCCATTGCCCGGCTTAAACGTGCACTTTATGCCTACAAGATCACCGGTATAAAAACCTCAATCCCTTACCTGGTGCGCATACTCGATGTGCCTGCCTTTATCGATGGGCGCTACAACACCCATTTTATCGAAGAAAACCAGGAGTTACTGAAGCCCCTTAAGCATTGCACCGATAGGTGTCAGGATGTGGCAGCGATCACGGCTTTTATCGATTACCTGACCAAGCTCGAACAACGTCAGCCTGCTGTGGTTGGCAAGGATTTGGCCAACAACTGGAAAGATTTTGGCCGTAAACGTGCAGTTTTGCGCCTGTGACCATAGTAGAAAACAATAAGCCAAAGAAATATGTCGTACGAAATTAAAATAAACGACCGCCACTCAACCATCGAACTGCTGAGCCGGTCAGGGAGTCAGGTACAGGTTGCCATCGACAACAAGGTGTATGAAATGGACATTGCCGAGGTTGAACGCGGGGTTTACAGCATATTGCTCGATAACCGTTCGTTTAACGTGGAACTTGTTGAAGGGAAAAACAGCAAGTCATACACCGTGAACACACTTTATGAGACCTTTGATGTGGAGATCATCGATGCTGAAAGCAAATACCAGATGAACCGCCTCAAAGACGAAGGTTTCGACGAAACCGTCATCTCATCACCCATGCCGGGCAAGGTGGTAAAAATCCTCGTGAAGGAAGGCGATGCTGTCATGGCAGGTGAGACCGTCATTGTGGTTTCGGCCATGAAGATGGAAAGCGAATATAAGGTGAAGCAGGACAGAATCATCAAGAAAATCCTTGTGAAAGAAGGCGACACCGTGAATGGCGATGAGCCGATGATCATCATTGAATAAGCATTAGTATCCGATAAAATAAACAACCATGTTATCAGAAGAAAAATTCAGGCTCCTCGAAGAAAACAACCTTGAAGCCGAACTTGGAGGCGGTGAAGACCGCATCAACAAACAACATGATGCCGGACGGAAAACTGCCCGTGAACGTATCAGCGACCTTGTCGACCCCAACACATTTGTTGAGGTGGACAAATTTGTCACCCACAGGGCGACAGATTTTGACATGGACAAGCAGAAATTCCTGGGCGACGGCGTTGTTACCGGTTATGGCAAGATCGACGGGCGTCTGGTGTACCTGTTTGCACAGGATTTCACCGTCTTTGGCGGCTCACTCAGCCGTGCCAATGCCGATAAAATTGTGAAAATCATGGATCTGGCCATGCGGATGGGTGCTCCTGTAATCGGGCTGAACGATTCAGGGGGAGCCCGTATCCAGGAAGGTGTGGAAAGCCTCGGGGGATATGCCGATATTTTCTACCGCAACGTGATGTCATCAGGGGTGATACCGCAGATTTCGGCTATCCTCGGGCCATGTGCCGGTGGCGCCGTGTACTCGCCTGCCATCACCGATTTTATCATGATGGTTAAAAATACTTCCTATATGTTTGTGACCGGTCCCGATGTCATCAAAACGGTTACACATGAAGAAGTGACCAAAGAAGACCTTGGCGGTGCCATGACACACAACAGCAAGAGCGGTGTGGCGCACCTGCTTGCCGACGACGATGAGCAGGCGATGATGATGATCCGTGAACTCATGAGTTTCCTGCCATCGAACAATATGGAAGACCCACCGGTGAAGGTGTGTACCGACAGTCCGAACAGGGAAGACGACAGCCTCGATACCATCGTGCCCGACGATCCGAACAAGCCCTACGATATGGTCGAAATCATCAGCAAAGTCGTCGACGACCATAACTTCTTTGAAATACAACCCTACTATGCAAAGAACATCATCATTGGCTTTGCGCGACTCAACGGCAAGCCGGTAGGCATCGTAGCCAACCAGCCCGCTAGTCTTGCCGGTGTGCTCGATATCGACAGTTCCATCAAGGCAGCACGTTTCGTTCGCTTCTGCGATGCGTTCAACATCCCGCTCATCACTTTCGAGGATGTTCCCGGTTTCCTTCCCGGAACCACCCAGGAATTTGGCGGCATCATCAAACATGGTGCGAAATTGCTGTATGCATTTGCTGAGGCCACAGTGCCGAAAATAACTGTTATTACACGAAAGGCGTATGGCGGTGCCTACGACGTGATGTCGAGCAAGCACATTGGTGCCGACATTAATTACGCTTTCCCCACAGCCGAAATTGCCGTGATGGGACCCGAAGGTGCGGTGAACATCATCTACAAAAACAAGCTGAATGAAGCCGATCGTCAGCAGGCCATTGACGATTACCGAAAAACCTTTGCCAGTCCGTATAAGGCGGCTGCCCTGGGATATATCGACGAAATCATCTATCCCCGCCAGACCCGTCAGAAACTGATTCAGGCGCTTGAGATGACGCAGACAAAGTCGAAAACCAACCCGCCGAAGAAACACGGAAACATACCGCTCTGACGGCCGGTTGCTGCCCAATGAAACGATCATGCCACATCAGTCCTGCTGATGTGGCATTGTTCTGTTATTCAGCTGATGCAGATCAGTGGATGGCAGCTTTTGGATGCTCGTACTTGTTGATTTTCAGTGCCAATGCATAAAAATTCTCCATGGTATTGGCAAAAGCGTGATCGATGATGGGGTCCTGAATCCATCGCGGAAAAAGTGGTGCTGCAACCGAATGGGCCGTAAATTCCACGAAAGATAACTCACCACAGACAGGAACAATGGTCCATTCAGCAGCAAAATTCCCAATGTCGTTAATGGTTTTGTGGGCATCGGTTTTGCTCATATCACTGGCGATGCTTATCCGGTAAATCCCATCGTGGTGGTAATGATGTAGCTGTACCCTGGTGGATAAATATTTGTCGTGAAACGGCCAGGGCATCTTATAGACGGCCAGGTTATACCACACATCATTTCCTTCACGGGCAAGCAACTGAACTGATTCGACCATGCTCATCCACTCTGGTGCCAGCGTATTATCCCTAAGCAGCCTGACGATAGCACTTGCCTTGGCCGGAATCATCATATTGCACTTCCGTTCCCTTACCTTATGGTCCTGGTTCACATTTAACCATCGCTGCCAAAGCAGTATATGTTCTGTGCAGGACGTTTTTTCCCAGCAGCTCGCAACAGTAATGTTGTTTCCCTTGAACGACAGCGAAGCCCCTTCTGCTTCACTAGCATGAAAAAGATTGGAGGGCCACACAAGGCATACGCCCAGTATCAGTATATTGGTCAGTTGGTTGAACATTCCCTGGCTTTAACATGCCAAAATTATTAAAATCCGGATCAAGTCGTCAGGTTTGGCAAATATTATGTAATCCAAGGGGTGATTAACCATGCTTCCGGCAGTTTTCTGTTGATGAATTAACGTGTTCGTTATTCCTGGGTTGACTAATGGCCGGGATTCCTGCTATCTTTGCAGGCAGCTGCCCGACCTGGTAAGGAGGCCTCCGCATTCCTGGCAGCAAGCGGGTGAGCGATATCATAAATGTTGAACCAATATTTTGGATCATGCAGGAATTCATGGGTACCGATATTTTCAATTGGGTTGTTCTACCCTTGCTCATTGCCATGGCGCGGATCATGGACGTGACGGTGGGGACCATCAGGCTCATTTTTGTTTCACGCGGATACAAACACCTGGCTCCGCTGCTGGGCTTTGTCGAAGTGGTCATCTGGCTTGTGGCCATCAGCCAGATCTTTCAGCACCTCGACAACATCATGTGCTATTTTGGCTATGGGGCAGGCTTCGCTGCGGGCAATTATATCGGCATTATCCTGGTCGAAAAGATGACCCTGGGCACGGTGGTTATCCGCATCATTGCAAAGAAAGACACCACCGAACTGATTCAGCGCCTGCGCGCCGAAAACTATGGGGTAACCACTGTGCTGGCAGAAGGGAAGGCCGGTCCGGTTCAAATCGTTTTCAGTATCATCAAGCGGAAAGACCTGAAGGACGCCCTGGCAATTATCCATACCTTAAATCCGAACGCCTTTTACACCATCGAAGAGGTGCAGTCGGTGAACGAGGGCTATTTCAGGGCAACCAACCGCAATCGCGGCATCATCGGAAAGGTATTTCCGTTCATCAGCCTGCGCAAATAATGCCAACTGGAAAACCCGGATATCACTGAACCAAATACCTAACAAATTGTTTAACCCAAATTAATCAGTAGGAGGCTTGAAAAGCCGAACTATCTGATTTAGTTGGGGTAATCCCGACATAAAGTTTGTTTGAAAATTGCCCTGGCAAACTGAATTACAAACTTTTAGGCGATTACGCATTGGAGATGCGTAATTTGGGTTTATCCGGTACAACCTACGGGTTTCCCAATAGATTAACCTATCGCGTTAAGCTGGGGCGGCCGTAGTTAAAAAATGCGGGGTGGCATAAAAAACATTAATTTTGCGGCCATGGAACAGGACGACTTTAAGCAAAACATTGAGGAGCTTTT
>JAHIUX010000011.1 GCA_018816765.1 Bacteroidota bacterium | reverse complement strand
TTAGGTGTTTTTCCGATCATTTTCTGCAAGCTTTTGATATAAAATTACGCTTTTTCTTGCAGTTTTGAACATCAAAAAATATCAGTTATTAACATTAATATGTTGATTATCAACAATCTAAAACCTTTTTAAGGATCGACTCTTTAGTTTCCGATGAAAATATTCATCGAAAAATTGGCCCATTCAACGATTGGCGTAAAATACATACCAAATATCAGGGTAGGCACGGCCAGTACAAACACAATGACAATGGCAGAAGGCGAAAAGACAAGCTTGTCTTCTTTGCTTTCAATATCCCTGAGGTACATATTCCGGATGACTTTTACATAGTAATACAAGGACACCACGCTGTTGAGCACCCCCACAACGGCCAGCCAGTAATATCCGGCATCGATAACGGAGGTGAACACATACAGTTTGCCAATGAAACCAGCGGTAGGTGGAAGTCCGGTGAGCGAGATCAGGAAAATGGTCAGGGCAACCCCAATCAGTGGCGAGCGGTAGCCCAGTCCGCTGTAGGCTTCAATGTCCTCGGTATGCAGCTTATTCGACACGAGCTGAACCACAAAGAAGGCGCCCAGGTTCATGAGCATATAAAAGAAGAAATAGATCAGCACAGCCGAAACACCACCGTCGTTCATCACCGAAACAGCCATCAGCAGATAACCGGCATGGGCGATGCTCGAATAGGCCAGCATGCGTTTCATATTGCTTTGCCAAAGGGCCACCAGGTTACCCAGTGTCATGGTCAGTATGGCCAGGGCAGCAACCACATAGTGCCAGTTGATGCTTCCAAGCAAATGCCATGTACCATCGAGCAGCTGGTCGGCGCCGAAAAATGTCGTTTTAAAGAAACGGAGCATCACCGCAAAACCTGCCGCCTTTGATGCGACAGAGAGGTAGGCGGTAATGGTAATGGGCGCTCCTTCGTACACGTCTGGTGTCCAGAAATGAAACGGAACAGCCGAAATTTTGTAGCCAAAACCAGCAACGATCAGCAGCCCGGAAATGAGCAGCGGCAGGTGGTCCACCTGGTGTGAAGCCAGGTACTGGTTAATGTCGAATAGGTTCAGGCTGCCGGTAAGTCCAAACATGATCGATATACCGTAGACCATAATCCCTGACGAAACAGCGCCGAAGATCACGTATTTCAGCGATGCTTCAGAGGCCCTTTTCACTTCCTTGGTGTAGCCGGCAAGGATGTATGAGCTGATACTCATTGTTTCGATGGCAAGGTAGATCATGATCAGGTTCGACGATCCAACAAGCAGCATCATCCCGAAGGTCATGCCGATGATAAGGGTATAATATTCGCCCAGCCGGCTGTGCGCAGCATGCAGCTCATCGGAGTAAAATGAGAAGATGATGATGATTAAACTCGACAGCAACACGATGTATTTCATGAACTGACCGAACGCATCAATCACAAGCATATTGGCAAAGCCCTTGAAATTCACCCCCGTCTGATGGTACAGCAGGAATCCTGCGATCACCAGTCCTGCCATAGCGATATAGCCGGTAAGGTGTTTCGATCGCTTGAAGAGGATATCTGCCATCATGGCGACCAGGAAAGTGATAATCAGTGCCGTTTCGGGCAAAAACTGGCCTACACTCTTGATCAGGTCTTCTGTAATATAATTAAGATCCATCATAATTTGTTCAATTACTGTTTATTAAGACATATTACATGCCAGTCAAATGTCCGCCGATATACACGAATGGTTTCATGAGTTCAATAAAGTGGTTCACCGAACCGGTCATCAGGTTCAATATCGGGTTGGGGTAAATACCCAGGAAAATGATGATGATGGCCAGGGGCAGCAAAGCCGTCAGCTCGAGGCCATTGATATCGTCAGTTTTATATTTTGTTCGGGTAGGATCCCAAGGTCCCTGCCATTTTTCGGGAATGGCACCAAAGAAAATTTTCTGCAATGCCCAAAGCATATAGGCAGCGCCCAGCACGATGCTTAAGCCCGAGATCATGGTCAGGATCGGGTAGCTGTTGAACGATCCGAGGAAAATCAACACTTCAGAGATGAAACCACTCATTCCGGGGAGTCCGATGGCAGCAAAGAAAGCAACAGCCATGAGGCCGGTATAGACTGGCATTTTCTTGGCCAGTCCGCCGAAATCGTCGAGGCCGCGGGTATGGGCCCTGTCGTAGATCACGCCGACAATCATGAAGAGCATGGCGGTGATGGTTCCGTGGTTAAACATCTGGAAAATGGCGCCTGTCATGCCTTCTGGTCTCATCGATGACAAACCAAGGATGACATAACCCATATGACTTACCGAAGAATAGGCGATGAGTTTCTTGAAATCGCGTTTACCCACCTTGTGTTGGCCCAGGGCGCAGAGGGCTCCGTATACAATACTGACCATGCCCAGGAAGGCAATGAGCGTTTGGAAATAACCGAAGGCATCGGGGAAGATGGGGAAGGCAATGCGGATCATGCCATAAGCACCCATTTTCAGCAAAACGCCAGCAAGGATGACGGAAATCGGCGTGGGAGCTTCAACGTGGGCATCGGGCAACCAGGTGTGGAACGGGAACATCGGGACTTTGATGGCAAAGCCGATAAACAGCGCCATAAACGCCACATAACGTATCGTCGTGCCCATTCCGCCAAAGATGGAGCCGTCCTTGAAGTTGGAGGCATTCATCATATCGAGGATGTTGAATGAACCTACACTGTGGTAGAGGCCGATCATCACCAGCAGCATAAACACGCTACCAACGAGGGTATAGATAAAGAACTTGATGGCAGCATATTCCTTGCGTGGTCCGCCCCAGATTCCGATGAGGAAATACATGGGCAAGAGCATCAATTCCCAAAAGATGTAGAACAGGAAGAAATCGAGTGCGCAGAAAACACCCATCATGCCCAGGTCGAGCAGCAGATACATGGCGAAATAGCCCTTTACTGCCTTGTTGATGCCGAACGACGGGAATACCGCCACAAAGCAGATGATGGCAGTGAGCAGCACCATTGGCACACTGATGCCGTCGATTCCGAGGAAATACTCGATGTTGATGTCGCCAACCATGGGCAAACTGGCATGTATCCAGCTTACTTTTTCAACAAACTGGAACGAGGCCAGCTCATTGATCCCGGCCATGGCCGGATTGTAAAACATATAAATCAGGATAGCAAGGACAAGCTGAACGAATGTGATGCCTGCAGCGACCCACCTGATGATTTTTTTTGATAATTCTTGTCCTGCTTCATCCTTGCCTGATGGTACCAGCAGAATGATGATAATTCCGAGAATTGGCAGAAATGTAATCCATGTTAAAATTGGAAAGTCTATTGTCCCTTGCATATACGTATGTTTAAATGTATCAGTTTCTAGAAATTAATGGAAAAATAATAAAGCAGCACCAGCAGCCCTACGAGCACAAACACCAGATAGGTTTGAATATGCCCGGTTTGGACCTTCCTGAGCCTGGCACCAACAAAACCGGTGGTGTTAGCGATCAGGTTGACTGCGCCATCGATCACATGGTTATCAAACAAGCCGGTAATGAAACTGAAGCCCCTGGTAATGTAGGCGCTCAGGTTCACCAATCCGTCGACGATATAGGTGTCGAACCACGACAGCATCTTCGACAGCGCAACGGTGCCGGCAATCACGGTGGCCTGGTACAGTTCGTCGAAATACCATTTATTGAGCGAGAAAGTATGCAGGAATTTCAGGCGGGCTTCGAGCTTGTCGGCACTGATGACTTTATACTGATAAATCATGAATGCAAGGCCGATGGCGCCTCCCGCGATGAGAACCGACAAAAACATGGCGATGTAATGGAAGTGATGCGATTCTTCCTGGAATTTGTTCAGGTAAGCATGGGTGGTGGCATGAGCTGCCGGCTGGGCTTCATGATGCAATTCCTCTGTCGCAGCAGCTTCGTGGCCTTCGCCTTCGGCATGCATGGCCGGGCTGGCTTCTCCGGCGTGTTCAGGCAACAGGAAACTCCACTGATATGCTGCCGGAACAGCCGATGCGGGCTGAACCACAAGGCGGTGAACCCAGCCTTTGCTGCCATCGATCGGTGTGGGCGAATAGAAAAACCACAGCGACAACACCGAAAGTACGATGAGTGGGATCAGGATCACTGATTTGTTTTCGTGGGTATGGCTGGCGATCTTGGTTTTAGGTTCGCCATGGAAGGCAACAATTGTTAGCCTGAACATATAAAAAGCGGTCATGCCCGCAGCGGCGAATCCCATCACGGGGATGATCCAGTGCCACCCGCCGGTAAGGTTTGCGTAGGCGAGGGTGCCTGCAAGCAATCCGTCCTTGCTGAGGAATCCTGATGTCAGGGGCACACCCGACAGGGCCAGCGTCACAAATAGGAAGGTGCGGTAGGTCCAGGGCATTGTTTTGCGCAAACCTCCCATATTGTTGATGTCTTGCGGATCGGTATGGTGGTCGTGCATATGATGCATGGCGTGGTGCATGGCATGGATGACCGAGCCGGCAGCAAGAAACAGGGCTGCTTTGAACCAGGCATGTGTCACCAGGTGGAAAAATCCGTTGGTGTAGCCACCCACACCAAGCGACATGATCATGAAACCGAGCTGACTCACGGTGGAGTAAGCCAATACTTTCTTAAAGTCGACCTGGGTGATGGCGATGGTGGCTGAAACGAAGGCCGTGATGGTTCCGATGGCAGCAATAAAGGTGAGGGCATCGGCTGTGAACATGGCAAACACCTTGGCCACCAGATAAACACCTGCGGCTACCATGGTTGCGGCGTGAATTAATGCCGAAACAGGGGTTGGACCTTCCATGGCATCGGGCAGCCACACATGGAGTGGCCACTGGGCCGATTTACCCATGGCTCCCAAAAATATACCAATACCTGCCAGGGTGAGGAAAGTTGGGCTGTTGAAAGGCATCACACCGGATGAAATACCGGCAAAAACCTCATCAAACATAAAGGTGCCGTAAGTCATATAGAGGATCATGATGCCGGTGAAAAACCCCAGGTCACCGATGCGGTTTGTGATGAAGGCTTTTTTGCCTGCATTCGAGGCTGAGTTTTTCTCGTACCAGAAACCAATCAACAGATAGGAGCTGATGCCGACGAGTTCCCAGAACATATACATCAGCAGGAAGTTGTTGGCGATAACTATGCCAAGCATCGAGAAGGTAAAGAGACCCAGATAGGCGTAGAATTTGGGATAACGCCTGTCGTCCGACATATATTCGGTTGAGAAAAGGTGTACCAGGAAACTGATCAGGGTGACCACAATCAGCATCATGGCAGCGATATTGTCAATGCCGTATCCTATCACCACCTTGATCGGTCCAAGGCTGATCCATTCGAACCTGGTTTGTATTGTATGTATATCAGGATAGGTGACCAGTTTGGTAAAGGCCACCACAATGGCCATCACAAAATCGATGCCTAAGATACTTGTCCCGATGATGCCGCTGATTTTTCCCAGCTTCCCGCCAAAAAAGACGTTGATCAGGAAACTGAGCAGGGGCGTCAGGAGGATGATTATGCTTAAAAGCAGTACTGCGTCGTGTGTCATACTCTCTTTGCTATCTGATTAAGTTCATATTAGTCTCTCATTTGGTCCACTTCATCCACATTCACATGCCTGAAGTTTTGATAGATATTCAAAACAATGGCCAATGCAACAGCAGCTTCTGCTGCCGCGAGGATGATTACAAAAATGGCTGCAACATGTCCTTCGATATTCATGCCGCCAAACCGTGCAAAGGCGATGAAGTTGATGTTGGCAGCGTTGAGCACCAGTTCAAGTCCCATAAGCACCATGATGGCATGTTTGCGTGCCACGATGCCAAACATTCCCAGTGAGAACAGTATGGCGCTGATGATGAGATAATGTGTTAAGCCTATTTCCATGTCCTATGCTGTTTATTTGTGTTTTCTTGCGATAAAAGCTGCTCCAACAATGGCAATCAACAATAACATCGATGCGGCTTCAAAAGCCAGCAGGTATTTGGTTAGCAGCAAATTGCCGATCTGTGGCGCTGTTTCTTCAACGGGCTGCGACTCGGCTAAAAACCAGCGTGTCGACATAAATACCACGATCAGCGAAACGGCGATGACAATCATCATCATCACTGCCCCAATCATCTGAAACTTGCCAAGGGTACCCGACCTCACATCGACACCGGTGATATGGGTGGTGAGCATAACCCCGAAAATGATGAGCACCAGGATGCCGCCGATGTAGATCATGATCTGGGTGATTGCCAGAAAATCGGCCTGCATCAGTACATACAAGCCGGCGATGCCGGCGAAGGTGAAGAGCAGCGAAAAGGCAGAGTGCATGATGTTTTTTGTGATCACAACAATGGCACCGAATACAATGGTCAAAGCCGCTAAAAAGTAAAAACCTATTGTGATTAAATCCATATGTTTATTTTTTTTCTATCCGTTTCAATATTTCAAAACCTGCAATTTATGCCGCTTATTCGGCACCTTTTTCTGTTGGTTTCACGGTCTTTTCCTTGGCCTTAAACTCAGCATACAGGCGTTCCTTTTCTTTCACCTGTTCGGGGGTGAGCGTCTGGAATTTGTACAATAAGCTATCCCTGTTATAAACCGAATACTCATATTCAACCGAATGGGTAACGGCATCAGAGGGGCAGGCAGCCACGCACAGCCCGCAGTAGCAGCATTTTGCAAAGTCGATCTCGTACCTGGTAACCCACATTTTCCGGTCTTTGCCGTTAAAATGGACTTCCTGATGCGGATCTTCGGGCGATACCCTAACAGTGTCAATCTCGATGCAATTAACGGGGCAGGCAACAACGCAGCTGTTGCATCCGTTGCATTTGCTCATTTCGAGGGTGAGCCTGTTGCGGGCCCTTTCGGGCATGGTAAACTTCTGATCCGGATATTGAATGGTTACCTTCTTGACAAACAGATGCCTGGAGGTAATTTTCATACCGGTAAACGTACTGGTTATACCCGCATAAATGGTTTTCAAATATTGCATCATAACTTTATCAATCCTATTTTAACATTACGTAAAAACTAATGGCCAGAAAACTCACAAACGACAAAGGCAGCAGCACTTTCCAGCCCACATACATCAGCTGATCAACGCGGTAGCGCGGAAGTGTCCAGCGAATCCAGATCTGCACAAGCACGACCGAAAATGCCTTGAGCACAAACCAGAACGAACCCCAGATGGGACCTTGCAGGAAGGTGTCGAAAGGTGAATTCCATCCGCCAAGGAAAATGGTGGTTAAAATGGCAGCTACCACAAACATATTGGCATATTCGGCAAAGAAAAACATGGCGAACTTCATCCCACTGTACTCGGTGTGAAAACCGGCTACCAGTTCCGATTCCCCTTCAGGGATGTCGAAAGGTACGCGGTTGGTTTCGGCGAGCGAAGAGATGAAATATATAAAGGTGAGCAATACCGTAAAGGGAATGATCCAGATTTTTGTCCAGCTGCCGGGGCCGCCAAACAAATTCCAGTTCCAGAACCAGCCGGTTTGCTGATGGTTAATTTCCTGCATATTCATGGATGAAGCCAGCACAACAACGGATAAGATGGCCATGGCAGCCGGAATCTCGTAACTGATGAGCTGGGATACCGAACGCATGGCGCCCATGAGTGAATACTTGTTGTTCGATGCCCAGCCGCCCATCACAATGCCCAGGGCACTGATGGATCCGATGGCAAACACATAGAAAAGTCCGAGGTTGATCCCTGAGGGCACAAAATACTCACTGAACGGAATCACGGCAAAAGCTGCATAGGCTCCTGTGAAGATGACAAAGGGAGCCAGGTTGTAAAGCAGTTTGCTCGATTTGTCAGGGGTAATGTCTTCTTTCTGAATCAGTTTCACCACCTCGGCAATGGGTTGTAAAATTCCCCATGGACCGGTTCTCATAGGCCCGAGGCGCTCCTGTATCCAGGCCGAAACCTTCAGCTCGGCCAGAATGGCAATCAGCGCATAAATTAACACAAATACAAGGGGCAGAGATACGATCAGCGTAACTGAAATGATATTCTTACCGAACAGCTCGTATAAAAAGTTAACATTCTCCATTGTATCACCTTATCTTTAATCAATATTATTATCTGTCTACCTCACCAAGAACGATGTCGATGCTGCCCAGGATGAGAATCAGGTCGGCAAACATATATCCCTTTGATATTTCAGGGATTACCGACAGGTTCACAAAACTTGCTCCCCTGGCCTTTAACCTTTCGGGTTTGTCGGTGCCGTTGCTCACGATATAAAATCCCAGGTCGCCTTTCGGATTTTCGGCACGCATATACACTTCCCCCTTGGGTGGTTTGATGCGTTTGGGAACGAGGGCACTCACATCACCTTCCATGGGCATCTGCGCGATGGCCTGTTCGATGATGCGGCACGATTGTTCCATTTCCTGCACCCTGACCATATTTCTGTCCCAGCAATCGCCAACAACGCCCACTTCGCCTTTGCCGACAGGAATGTCGAAATCGAAGCGGTCGTAGATGGAATAGGGCTCGTCTTTTCTAAGGTCGTATTTTACGCCCGATCCGCGCAAAACCGGACCGCTGCAGGCAAAATTGATGGCTACATCCGGACGCAGTATACCCACATTGGCCGATCGCTTGATGAAGATGCTGTTGTAAATCAACAGGTCCATGACTTCGGCATTGGTTTTCCTGACCTGTTTCACGATGTTCAGGCAGTCCTCTTTGAAGCCGGGATACACATCGGCTGCCAGCCCGCCAACGCGGAAATAGTTGTAGAGCAGTCGTGCACCCGACATTTTTTCGAGTATCCAGAGGATATATTCCCTGTCGCGGAAAAAGAACAGGAATGGGGTAAAGGCGCCGGCATCAAGTCCAAAGGTGGCCACCGCAATCTGGTGGTTTGCAATGCGGTTAAGCTCGGCAAGGATCACCCTGATGTAGTCAACTTTTTCGGGCACCTTGATGTCCATCAGTTTTTCGAGGGCCATCACATAAGGCCATTCGTTGTTCATGGCCGAGATGTAGTCGAGCCTGTCGATATATGGCATGACCTGGGGATAGGTCATCTTTTCGCAATGTTTTTCGAAGCTACGGTGCAGGTATCCCAGGTGGGGAATAACTTCGGTCACGATTTCGCCATCGACCTCAACTTCAAGCCGTAAAACCCCGTGTGTTGAGGGGTGTTGCGGGCCAACGTTGATCCGCATTTTGTCCGACTCTATCTGACTATATTCGAGGTCCAGTCTTTTTTTATCACTCATAACGCTGCATTAATAAGATACTTTCATACCGTGGTAGAACTCAGGGGTTTCATAGTCTTTACGCAGGGGATGACCTTCCCAGTCGTAAGGGCAGAGGATGCGGATCAGGTTGCGATGTCCTTCGAACTGAACACCCATCAGGTCATATGCCTCGCGTTCGTGCCAGTCGGCCGTTTTCCAAAGCATTTCAACCGAAGGCACTTTTGGATCCGCTTTCGGAGCCACGACCTTCAGCACCACCTTGTGTTTGAATTTCATTGAGTACAAGTGGTATACAACACCCACGTTCTCGCCCAGATCCATGCCGGTGAGGCACATCAGGTAGTCGAACTGAAATTCGTCGTTGTCGCGCAGGCTGTAGCATACATCAAACACCTTGTCGGTCTGCACCATGATGAAGGGGTCGGTTGGCTGGGTATCGTCGAATGCCAGAATTGCATCGCCGAATTCGGTTTTCAACCGGTCAAATATTTCGTTTGCTAACATGGTCCTTTTTTTCTTTGTTGAACGTTGATTGGTTATAATTCGGCTTCCAGCTTTTTGCGTTTGTTGAAAATGGCCTGTTTGCTGATTTTCGACTGCAACAGCATCATGCCTTCTTCAAAGGCTTCCGGACGTGGCGGGCAACCAGGGATATATACATCAACCGGTATGATCCGGTCGACACCTTTCAGCACATGATAGCCATGTTCCCAGTAAGGGCCTCCACAGTTTGAGCAGGAGCCAACCGAAATCACGTATTTTGGTTCAGCCATCTGTTCATATAACACCTTGATTCTGTCGGCCATTTTAAAGGTAACAGTGCCTGTAACCATGATAAAATCGGCCTGCCTTGGGCTTGTGCGCGGAATGGTGCCAAAGCGCATAAAATCGAAATGGGAAGCATTCATGGCCATAAACTCGATGGCACAGCAGGCAAGCCCGAAATGCAGGTACCAGTCCGATTTGCTACGGCCCCAGTTCAGTAAATCTTCAACTTTTCCAAGTACTATTCCTCCACCTTCGTAGGGATCGTCCAATTTATTTAGTAAACCCATGATAAATATCTGATTATTGTTTTTTCTTTCCTAAAACCAGGTCCTCAAGCTTAGCGATGTACGGCTTTGGTTTTTCCCAGTCCAGATCACCTTTGCCCCAAACATAGGCAAGCCCCACCAGCAGGATGACCACAAAAATGATCATCTCGATGAAGGCAAACCATCCCAGTTGCTTGAACACGATGGCCCATGGAAGCAAAAAGACGACTTCGACATCGAAAAGTAAAAATACAAGTGCGATCACATAAAACCTTACGTTGAACCTGATCCATGGCTCACCGATGGGGATTTCACCGCACTCATATGTCGAATTTTTGATTGGATTTGGGTGACTCGGCCTGATCAGCGCTGCCATGACGAGCGCGATGCCTACAAACAAGAAACCGAGAATGAAATAAAGTAAAATGATGCCAAATTCTGTTACCATAATTTGCGTTGGTTTTTACTGTAAATGGGCTCTTAAGCTTCCTTTTTCCTTACCCGTTCCCTAAAAAACAGCCTGAACCCACGGCGGTTTTTTAAAAAACAGGTAAAATTAAATATTTATACTTACAATTGTTCATATTCATATAGGTATTTTTGTAAACTGATAAATCACTAATAAACAGTGAACTAAAATTGAAAGTTTATAAGAACGGCAAAAATTACCAGGCAGAATTTTGAAAAAAAATGGGGTGTTTGAACAATTTCGGCACCGAATTGTTGCTCATCTGCCTTGAAAGTGGATAATTGGTACTTAAATTGATCAATTGCATCCGAAAGCTAAGTTTCATGTAGTTTTCTGTCATTTTAGCGACTAAAATGACAGAAAAGCGACCTGAATGACCAGCTTGGCTGCGGGTGGTTTAGTGGGCTTCGAGCCAGTTGTTGCCGGTGCTTTTTTCGACAACGACAGGCACACTCAGCGTCAGTGCTTCGCGCATGCAGCGTTCGACAAGTGTTTCGACCTGTTCGCGTTCGGGCTTCCACACATCAAACACCAGTTCGTCATGCACCTGAAGGATCATTTTCGATTTTAGGCCAAGCCTGTTCATTTCATTGAAGATCCGGATCATTGCTATTTTAATCATATCGGCCGATGAGCCCTGGATGGGCGCGTTGATGGCATTGCGCTCAGCAAATCCCCTTACCACGGCATTCGATGAGTTGATGTCGCGCAAGTGCCGGCGGCGGCCGAGCATGGTTTCAACATAGCCATGTTTGCGGGCGAAAGCGATCTGGTCATTCATATAGGCCTTAATGCCGGTGTATTCTTTAAAGTAGTTCTGAATGATCTCGCCGGCCTCTTTGCGTGGGATGCCCAGGCGCTCCGAAAGGCCAAAAGCGCTGATACCATAGATGATGCCGAAGTTGACCATTTTCGCGTTGCGGCGCATATCGCGGCTCACCTCATCGAGATTCAGGCCATAAACCCTGGCTGCTGTGGCTGTGTGAATGTCGAGTCCCTGGTTGAAGGCTTCAATCATGGCTTCGTCTTTGCTCAGGTGCGCAATGATGCGCAACTCGATCTGTGAATAGTCGGCGGCAAGCAGGATATAATCGCTGTTGCGGGGCACAAAGGCTTTTCTGATCTCGCGTCCGCGTTCGGTCCTGATTGGGATATTCTGCAGGTTCGGGTTGTTCGAACTCAGCCTTCCGGTGGCAGCAACAGCCTGATTGTAGGATGTGTGAATGCGTTTATCGCGCGGATTCACCAAAGCGGGCAAGGCATCAACATAGGTCGATTTCAGCTTGGTCAGCCCCCGGTAATCGAGGATGAGCGGAATAATTGGATGGAGGTGCATCATTTTGGCAAGCACATCTTCCCCTGTCGGATATTGTCCTGATTTTGTCAGTTTGGCATTGGTTTTCAGTCCCAGCTTTTCATACAAGACCTCACCCAGTTGCTTTGGTGAGCCAATGTTGAAGGTGGTTTCGGCGGCCTGATAAATGGCCTTTTCAGTGGCAGCAATTTCATCGGCAAGTTCACTGCGAAAAACATATAGCGTTTCCACGTCGATGTTGACTCCTTCAGCTTCCATGCTGGCAAGCACAGGAACAAGCGGCATTTCAATATCGAAGAACAGCGCTGAGGCGTTTTGTTCCGTCAGCAGAGGAGCGAGTTTGTTTCGCAACTGCAGGGTGATATCAGCGTCTTCAGCCGCATACTCTTTGATCAGGTCGAATGCCACATCGCGCATATTGCCCTGTGCCTTGCCTTTTTTTCCGATCAGGCTTTCGATGGAAACAGGGGTATAGTTCAGGTAGGTTTCGGCCAGAAAATCCATGTTGTGCTTCTGATCGGGCTCGATCAGGTAATGTGCTATCATGGTATCGAACAAGGGGCCCTTGACCTGTATGTCGTACCACTTGAGCACCGAAATGTCGTATTTCAGGTTCTGCCCGGTTTTTTCAATGGCAGGATTTTCGAGCAACGGCTTAAAGTGTGCCAGCATATTGCAGGCTTCATGGTAGTTTTCGGAAAGGGGCACATACCAGGCCTTATTTGGTTCAACACTAAACGAAACCCCGACAATTTCCACATTGTTGGCATCGAGGCCGGTGGTTTCGGTATCAAAACACACATTTTTGTATGTTTCCAGCTCAACGGCAAGTTGCTTCGCGGCTTCATGGCCTTCGATAAGCACATATGCGTGCGGGGTGGTGTCGATGGTAGCCCTTTCTGATGTTGGAAATAATTCCATTTCTGTTTCGTTGGCCGGACTAAACAAATCCGCCGCCGGAGCTGAAAGGGATTCAGCAGGGGCTACCTGTTTCTCGCCGAAGATGCGTTTGGCAAAGGTTTTAAATTCCAGTTCCTCAAATAGCCGGGTGAGCTTTTCTTTATCCGGCGCTTCCATGCGCAATTCTTTTTCGTTAAAGTCAATGGGCACATCCACAATGATGGTTGCCAGCTGTTTCGACTGCCTTGCCTGATCGGCAAACTGCTCGAGGTTTTCTTTCAGCTTGCCCTTCAGTTCGTGTGTTTTCTCCAGCACCTTTTCTACCGATTGATAATCACCGATGAGTTTCATGGCTGTTTTTTCGCCCACACCGGGCACCCCGGGAATATTGTCAGAAGCATCGCCCCAAAGTCCGAGAATATCGATCAGCTGTTCAGGACGCTGAATGCCATAGCGTTGACACACCTCTGCCTCGCCCCAGATCTCTGGTTTTTCGCCTCCGCGCGATGGTTTGTAGATCAGAATATTGGGCGAAACCAATTGTCCAAAATCCTTGTCGGGGGTCATCATATAGGTCATGAATCCCTGTTGCTCGGCTTTTTTGGCCAGTGTGCCGATCACATCGTCGGCTTCAAAGCCATCGACCATCAGTAATGGAATGTTGAATCCCTTCACTAGTTCTATTATATAAGGTATGGATTTCGACAGGTCTTCAGGCATTTTTTCCCGGTTTGCTTTGTAGGCTTCAAAATCAATGTGCCTTTGTGTAGGCGCCATGGTGTCGAAGGCAATGCCGATATGGCTTGGTTTTTCGTTGTTTAACACCTCAACAAGGGTATTGGCAAATCCGAGGATGGCTGAGGTGTTCAGTCCTTTTGAATTTATCCTTGGATTTTTATTCAATGCAAAAAACGCCCTGTAAATCAGCGCCATTGCATCGAGCAGAAAGAGTTTCGGTTTGGGATCGTTCATGGTGGTTGTGTTGCGCCATAAAAGTAATCTTTTTTGTGCAGCTGCCATTGCTGAAGCGTCAAGGGCATGGCTGTTGTGGTGATTGTAAAAATCCGGGGGCCTTACAGCTTGAAACAGCTGCGTTTAGCGTCCATTCAACAGCCCGGTGTTGATAACTCACCCTGACACCATGGGCCAAATGGCCCTTTCAGCGTTTTACCTTTATAACGACATAATCACTTCTTAACGCCGATAACCTTCACTACTATGGCCACAGTGAAAACAAAACCCGATAAGATATTTGTCCTCGACACATCGGTAATCCTTTACAACCACAATGCAATTAACACCTTCGAAGACAATGATGTAGCAATACCGATTACGGTTTTCGAAGAGCTGGATAATTTCAAAAAAGGCAACGACACCAAGAACTTTGAAGCGCGGGAATTCATCCGGTTCATGGATAAAATCTCAGGCAAGACCACCATGAAAACATGGCGACGCCTCAATGGCCCTACCAAAGGAAGGTTTAAGGTGCTCATGAATGAGAAAAGCAAGACCGATGCGCGCTCGGTATTTGGTGGCGACAAACCCGACCACCGCATTTTGAATGCCGCGCTGAAGCTGGCTGAGGACTACCCGGATAAAAAGGTCATTCTGGTGACCAAGGACGTGAATCTCAGGCTGAAAGCCAAATCGCTGAGCCTTCAGGCGGAGGATTATGAAACCGGAAAAATTAAGGACCTCGATTCGCTGTATACCGGAAAGTCGACAATCGAAGATGTGAATCCCGAGGTCATCGATAAAATATACAATGAGGGATTCTGCCAGTTGGCCGATATTGGCGTCAGCAGCGCCCTGCCCAACCATTATTTCATCCTGAAGAGCAGCAAGACATCGGCACTCACCTTCTACAATCCTGTAACGAGCCGCATCGAGCGCATCGAAAAACAGGCTGTGTCGCGGATCATGCCGCGCAATGCCGAACAGGTGTTTGCCTTGCATGCCTTGCTGAACCCTGAGGTGAAGCTGGTTACCCTTCAGGGTGTTGCCGGAACGGGTAAAACCTTGCTGGCCCTTGCAGCTGCCTGGGAACAGCGCCGTAATTTCAAGCAGGTTTACCTGGCACGTCCGATCGTACCGCTGAGCAACAAAGACATTGGCTACCTGCCAGGCGACATCAAGTCGAAACTCAATCCCTATATGGAGCCACTGTGGGATAACCTGAAATACATACAGAACCAATACGGCGAAGAAGACAAGGAATACAAGCGCATCAGCGATGCCGTTGAAAGCGAAAAGCTGGTGATCACTCCCCTGGCCTACATCAGGGGGCGCAGCATCTCAAACATCATCTTCATTGTTGATGAAGCCCAGAACCTGACCCCGCACGAAGTGAAAACCATCATCACACGGGCAGGCGAAAACACCAAAATTGTGTTCACCGGCGACATTTTCCAAATTGATACACCATACCTTGATGCGCAATCGAATGGACTGTCTTTCCTGATCGATAAGATCAAGCACCACAGCATTTATGCCCATATCCGCCTCGAAAAAGGTGAACGTTCAGAACTGGCAAACCTTGCCAATGATCTGCTGTAAAGGGCATAAAACGGGAAGGAAAAGTGTAAAAAACAACGAAAGTCCTAGTTTCCATAAATGGTTGCCATCACCACCTGACCAACCATTCCGAGTGTTTTCGGATCGATCTTATCGAGGCTGTCGCCTGAAGTATGCCAGTATTCATAAAAGGTTCCGTTGACACTGTTGGGGTCGAGGTGAATGATGTCGATGGTGGGAATGCCGGCCACCTTGTTGATCGGAAGGTGGTCATCATCGATGGGGCTTCCGGGTTTGTTGACAAAAAAATCGCCGAAACCCTGTTTATAGGCGTTTCGCCATACCTTGTCCAATACCCATGAAGCATATTGTTGTGAATAATATTCCCTTGGGAAAATGGGGTTTTTGGCTCCGACCATATCGAGCAAAATGCCAAATTGGGCGCTATAACCTGCCTTGTGCAAATTACGTGACCAGTATTGCGAACCCAATGCCCACATTTCTTCATCAAAATAGTTCCGTTCTTCCGTTGGCGGACCGTAATCCTCGAGGTCGAACAGTACAATGTCGATGCCGGTATTGCCCTGAATAGGATGGGAGTGAAGCTGACGGGCAATTTCGAGCAGGATGCCCACACCGCTGGCCCCGTCGTTGGCCCCGTCGATGGGAAGCCTACGCCTGGCAGGGTCAGCATCATGATCGCCATAAGGACGTGAATCCCAATGCGATGAAAGCAGGATGCGTTTTGTAGCCGATGGATTAAACACAGCAATGATGTTTTTGCCACTCAGGGCCGTCTTGTTGTAAATCCGTGTTTTGAACTCCTGCACAATCACCGTATCGGCCCACCGGCCAAGCACATCAGTAAGCCAGCCAGCGCAGGCAGCATGGGCTTTCGATTCCGGAACCCTGGGTCCAAACGCAATTTGTTTGGCTACATAGGCATAAGCAGAATCAGCAATGAAAACGGGAACAATCTGATCGACGGCCTTGGTTTCAGGAACCTTGTCGGTGAGTTTCCGCGATTGTCCATCGCAGCCCGTAAAACTGATCAGCGTCAACAGGAGCATGGTGATGATCCAATGTGAGGGGTATGATTTCATAAATTATCCGGATACAAAAATGTCATTCGATTGCAAAAGTACGCATCATGTGCAAACAAATGGGTAATCCTGCATATTTACATGGTGTATTCCCGATTCTTGAGAAAGGCGGAAGCGAACGGGTATGTTTATTTCCAGGTGACCAGCTCCCCCCTTTGCGGATCGTGCAAGGCGGCAGGTACCCCATCGCGAATTTCATCCACAAGCAATTGATTCAATCGCCGTTTAACATAATTTCTGGCATAGCAGACACTTACCTCGCGCACGGGTTTTATATCAGCAAAGTGCGTGGTGTTTTGCTGTTGCGCAAGAGGCATTTCCAACACCGCCAGTTCCGGAACCAGCGTAAATCCACCTTCGCGGTCAATCATCCTGATCAGTGTTTCCAGTGAGCTCCCCTGCAGGTCGAAGGGCAGGTCGTGTGTGGAGATGTCAGGGGCTGAACAGAGGTTAACCACCTGGTTGCGAAAACAATGCCCGTCGCTCAAAAGCCAGAGATCAGGTTTTGCTGCATCCTTAACCGAAACACCGGATTGACTCAGCAAGGGGTGTCCGGGATGGGCGTAAATGAGCATTTCTTCATAGAAGACAGGCACTTCGATAATGGCCTGATCCCTGAAAGGGGTGACGAAGATACCGGCATCGAGCTGATCGGTATGCAATTTGCTGACAATGGATTCGGTGATCATTTCCTCGAAACGCAGCTTCACCTGCGGGTATTTGCGCTTGAATTTTCCGGCAAACAACGGCAACAGATAAGGCGCCAGGGTGGGAATGATCCCAATGCGCAAGTTGCCACTGATGTCGGACTGGAAGTGCTTCACAAGCTCGTTCAGCCTGCCGGCTTCGGCCAGCACCAGCCTGGCCTGTTCAATGAATTGCTGTCCGATATCTGTCGGAATAACCGGCTGCTTGCTGCGGTCGAAAATCTTGATATCCAACTCATCTTCCAGCTTTTTTATCTGCATGCTAAGGGTTGGTTGGGTAATGAAACAATGGTCTGCCGCCTGTGCAAAATGCCTGAAATTGTCCACAGCAACCACATATTCGAGTTGGGTTAGGGTAATCATGTTTTTTTTGCAAATATAGAAATAATCTATCGTAATGTAAATTATATCGATTTGACAAATGTTTCGTTATGGTGTACCTTTGTAATGAAAATATGGCCATTGAACCTGAAAGCCCTGGTCTTTTGCCAAAACATGAATCAAATTAAACATCAAAAAAAGATACATCGCATGAAAACACCAATGAACGCAATCGGACTAAATGCCGGAAAATCGCATGAACTTGCCACAAAACTGAATGAACTGCTGGCCAATTTCTCCATCTATTATATGAATGTGAGGGGATTTCACTGGAACATCAAGGGAGAGAAGTTTTTCGAACTTCACCTGAAGTTCGAAGAAATCTACAACGATCTTCAGCTCAAGATCGACGAAATTGCCGAGCGGATTCTAACCCTCGGACACACGCCGGCGCACGCCTACAGCACCTATGATGTATTGTCGCAGATTAAGGAAGTGAAAGACGTCAGGGATGGCAGGCAGGCCATCGCGCACATCCTCGAAGGCCTCAGTGTGCTCATCACAAGGGAACGCGCCATTCTTGGCATGGCAGCTGAAATTGGCGATGAAGGCACCAATGCTATGATGAGTGATTATATCCGCGAGCAGGAAAAAACCGTGTGGATGTTGAATGCCTGGATGGGAGCCTGAGGAAAGGTTTTCCGTTTATTTTCACATTGCAATACAAAGGCCGGTCAAACAAAACCGGCCTTTTTTCGTTCTTTGCAAATGACCAGCCCATGTCGGATGTTGTCCGCAACCACTTAAGCACACAAAGCAGCCCCCCACTGCCGTGCGACCTGTTGCATGGCGCTGCAAATAGCCGGTCTTTCAGTTTATTACATAATTAAAACCAAATCGATCGCGCGACAACCTTGCCCCGGCAGCCAGGAGAAAATAAACAAGGCCTAAGCTTTTTTTTGAAAAAAAATATTGTGTACCTTTCGCTGACCAAAAAGTGCACAATACATATTCATTTTGGGTGGATATGTGCACCTTTTAGGGTAAAAGGGTGCACATATAAACGAGTTATGCGTCAGGCTGAAAACGACACATGCAATATTTTAGATTTTATGGGATTATTTGTGAAAATATCACTACATTTGCATAAATAACACTTATAGATATGCTAATTAGATTCACAGTAGAGAATTTTCTGTCATTTAGAGAGAGAGTCTCATTCTCAATGATACCTGGAAAAGGTACTTTAAAGCAACATCACAAGTCAAATCCAATTAAAGGAATTTCAACATTAAAGGCAGGTGTTGTTTTCGGCGCAAATGCATCAGGAAAATCAAATCTTATAAAAGCAATTGATTTTGGTAAGATTTTACTCTTGCGAGGGACAAAAAGTGATTATCCAATAAATTATCAAAAATTTAAATTAGATTCTAAACTGAATGACTCAAACTCCCGAATTGAATATGAAATTCAACATAAAGGAAAGAATTATGCCTATGGATTTTCTTTTAACGCAACTGAAATTGTAGAAGAATGGCTTTATGAATTAGCAAAAAATAAAGACATTAAAATATTTGAGCGGAACAAGAATGCTAGACCAATTTTTGATTTAGACGGTTTGTACAAGAAAAACAGAAAAGAAGAGCATAAACAATTTTTAAATTTTACAGCGAAAGGAACTCCTAATAACCAATTGTTTCTTACAGAAATTAGAACAAGAAAGGTTAAAGATAATGTAAAAGATATTAGCGATTTGCTAAATGTAATCGACTGGTTTCAAAATTCATTAAAGATTGTTTTCCCAGACGAAAAATACAAAGAAGGAATTAAATCTGAATTAAAGGATGACTCTAAGCTACAAATTACATTTGAAGAGCTTTTGAAATATTTTGACACTGGAATTGATGGTATTTGTCTTGAAAAGATTGAATTTGAATCGATTGAGATTCCAATCAAAATATTAGAACGGATAAGGGAGGATTTACTTGAGCAAAAATCTGAAAGTATTCGTGTTATTTTACCATACAAAAACAACACATACTTTATTTCTAAAAGTAATAATGAATTAGTCGTCCACAAATTCATGACAAAGCACAAAGTATTTGGACAAGAGAATTTAATATCCTTTGACACAAGTGATGAATCTGATGGCACAAATAGAATTATTGATTTCATTCCTTTAATTATGGATTTATTACAAGGGAACAATGTATTCGTTGTAGATGAAATGGAGCGAAGCTTGCACCCAAATCTAATAATGGACATTTTTGAGATATTTTTGGATAATTGCGAAAATGTAAATAGCCAGTTAATTGTTGCTAGCCATGAGTCATCCCTTTTAACACAGAAACTATTAAGAAAGGATGAAATTTGGTTTGTGGTTAAAGATGAATTTGGTGCAAGTCAATTACATTCATTAGAAGAATACAATATTCGTTTTGATAAGGAAATCAGAAAAGATTATCTATTAGGACGCTATAAAGCTGTTCCCAAAATTGGCAATAGGAATAAATTAACCGTTCTTCCAACTCAAAATTCTTAACTATGCCTAGAGAACGTGTTGAATTTATAAGAATAAGTAATGTTCTTGAAAGAGAAAAAATGTTTCTTCTCGCTTATGAAGGGAATGAAACTGAACCGACATATTTTGAAGCATTAAAGAACAATTATCGATTTAACAATGAAATTATTGAGGTTGTATCTCTTCGCAGAGAACAAAATGATACTAGAAGTGCACCAAAATATGTATTTGAAAACTTACAACGAATTAAAGATGAATATGATTTAGCATCAAATGATGAACTGTGGATGATTATTGACAGGGATAGAAACAGAAATAACATAGAAAAATATAATGCTAAATGTAAAAGTGAAGCAAACTTCTTCTTTGCATTAAGTAATCCTTGTTTTGAGTTTTGGCTCTTATTACATATTCGAAATTTAACCGATTTTTCGCAGGAAGAAATAGAAAAAATAGAAGAAAACAAAAAGATTAAAGGAAGCAGAAAAAGGACATACTTAAAGAAACTATTAAGTGACATTTTACCGGAAGGTTATAACGAATCAAATTTGAGACCTGAAAGGTTTCTTATGCATTTAGAAGATGCAGTTAGCAGAGCAAAAGCTTTAAATCTGGAAGGAGAAGACTATCCTAAATCATTGGGCAGTGATGTTTATAAATTAGTGGAGAAACTAATAAAATAAAGCCCGAACGCATAACAATCTGTATATGTCATAGCCGGTTTTGTGGGTAATTGCAGGTTCATCACCCGCATTTACTTCATCTCGGCTTGACAGGAAAGCAGCACGCAATCGGCTACGCCACATACAGTTTACCGTTAGGTTTCATGCAAAAAAAACACTGCAATCGTTGATAATTGTACCATAATTTATTTTTTTGGCACAAATAAAAAGAATATGGGACAAAATGTACCACATTTTAATCTTGATAAACTTCCCCCGCTAGCGCGGATTTACCTTCGGTGAAATCGCTTTGCTAAGTTGCAACCGACCGAAGGGAGCTCAGCGCAGCTAATCCGTGCCTTATAACAAATACATAATCAGTTAATTACAAATAATTCCTGCCCTCCGCTGGCGCAGATCTACCTGCTGTAAAATTTCCCGTTAATTTTCACAACCCAAAACTAAGGCCGGTCAAACAAAACCGGCCTTTGTTCGTTCTTTGAAAAAGACCAGCCCATGTCAGATGATGTCCGCAACCACTTAAGCACACAAAGCAGCCCTTATTTATTGCAGCATGCCGGAAACCCGGTCGACTGGTTTCCCTGGAGTGCCGACACCCTGGCCCTTGCCAGGGAGCACAACCGGATGATGCTGGTGAGCATTGGATACGCTTCCTGCCACTGGTGTCACGTCATGGCCCACGAATCGTTTGAAGACCAGGAAGTAGCTGCGTTCATGAACCGGCATTTCATCTGCATAAAGGTAGATCGTGAGGAGCGTCCCGATGTGGACCATGTGCTCATGGAAGCCGTGCAGATGCTTGGCCAGCGGGGCGGATGGCCCTTGAACTGTTTCCTGATGCCCGATGGCCGGCCGGTGTGGGGAGGAACCTATTTCAGGCGCGACCAGTGGTTAGGCATCCTGATGCAACTGGCGGAATTGTTTCAGGCAAATTCACCCGAGTTGTTCGATCAGGCAGACCAGCTCAGCCAATCACTGCAAAACAGGCAGGACAATATACAGGATAAGGAGAGCACGCTGAGCCAGGCGGCGCTGCCCGATGCGATGGTAGTGAAACTGCTTGCGCGTGCTGACAAACAGCATGGCGGCACCCTGGGCGCCCCTAAGTTTCCTTTGCCCGATGGATTGCGATTCCTGTTGATGACCGGGCATGGAACACACAACGTATCCGTTGAGAATCACCTCAGGCTGAGCCTCGAAAATATGGGTCGTGGAGGAATATTCGATCAGTTGGGTGGCGGTTTTGCCCGTTATTCGGTCGATGATCACTGGCATATTCCCCATTTCGAGAAAATGCTCTACGACAATGCCCAGCTGATCGCTGTTTATGCCGAGGCTTTCAGGCAATACGGTGATCCGTTTTATGCCTCCATATGTCGCAAAACGATCAGCTTTCAGCTGGAACAGATGCGGGGCGACGAAGCGGGATTTTATGCCGCCCTCGATGCTGACAGCGAAGGTGTTGAAGGGAAGTACTATGTGTGGGCACAGGAAGAGTTTCAGCAGGTACTTGGTACGGATGCTGAATTGATCGGCGCCTATTTCGGGATCGGGAAACAATCTTTTTGGGAAAATGGACGCAATGTGTTGCAGTTGTCCGCTTCTGTTCCTGTATTCTGCAAGGAAAATAAGCTCGATCGTGGTTTATTTGAGCAAACACTCAGGCAGGCCACCATAAAGCTGCTGCAATACCGCAACACAAGAACCTTACCGGGCATCGACGACAAACGCCTGTGCGGATGGAATGCGCTGATGGTTTCGGGCCTCACCCATGCAGCGGTTGTTTTTGGCGAAAACGAATGGCTTCTGCAGGCGCACAAAACACTCGATTTCCTGCTGCTCCGGATGACCGGCACTGATGGAAGATTATACCGTACATGGAAAAACGGGATCGCCGAAATTCCTGCTTTTCTTGAGGATTATGCCTTGCTGATTCAGGCCTTGATTGATGTTTACCAGGCGGGATTCAATGAAACCCTGCTGATCAGGGCAAAACAACTTACAGATCATGTCATCGAAAACTTCTACCTGCCTGAGAAGGCACTTTTTTCGATGTCGGCCCACGATCAGCAGGAACTCATCGTCAATCCGGTAGAAACTTATGATCAGGTAATGCCTTCATCCAATGCAGTGATGTGTATGGCATTGGTGAAACTCGGATCGTTTTTCGAACAGGAGGATTATGTGCAAACAGCCCGTAAAATGATCGACCAGGTTGCGGCAATGATGGCCGAATATCCGGGAAATTTCACCCATTGGGGGCAGGCTTTGTATGTGATCAAAAACCGGCGGATGCTCATTGGACGCGGTGCTGCTGCCTCTGCGGCAATATCTGAAATCCGGAATAAGCTGCCGTCAGACATGCTGGTAGCGGCTACTGCTGCTGCTGACTCACAGATACCGGCATTGAATTCCAAGCCTTTTATTCCATCAGGAATGTATTGGTATTGCGACAGCACCGGCTGCCGCTTGCCGGTTTCAACAGCCAGTGAAATTTTGCATCAGGTGGATAATTGAGCTAATCGTCGGAAATTTCGCTGAGTTTTTTGCGGTACGACGAAAACACATTGGCCCGTGAAATATAGCCCATATACTGGCCTTTTTCAAGCACAGGAATGTTGTATTTGCCTGATACCTGGAACTTTGACGCGACCTCTTCCATCGAATCATCGGGCTTGATCACATAGGTGGGGCTCACCATCAGGTTTTCGACCGAAGTTGGGTACAGGTCAATGTCGAACATGATGGTACGGATATCATCGAGCAGAATATGACCTAAAAATACATTTTGCTGGTCGACAACCGGGAAAATATTCCGTTTCGAGCGTGCAATGATTTTGACCAGATCGCCCATGGTTGCCTCAGGGGCCACAATGCTGAAGTCGGTTTCAATCAGTTTGTTCACCTTCATCAGGTTCAGCACAGCCCTGTCCTTGTTGTGGGTAAGCAGTTCGCCCCGTTTGGCCAGCTGATAAGTGTAAACCGAATTTTGCATGAATATTTTTACCGTGGCAAACGAGATGGTAGAAACTACCATCAGTGGGACAAACAATTCATACCCCTGGGTGATTTCGGCGATCAGGAAGATGCCAGTCAGCGGGGCATGGAGTATTCCGGCGATCATCCCTGCCATACCTACCATGGCGAATTTGCTAGGGTTCAGGCTTCCCAGTTCGAGGTGGTTTGTCACAACGGCAAAAAAGAGGCCGGTAAAGGCGCCCATAAACAGGGCAGGAGCAAAAATTCCACCCACTCCCCCGGCTCCGAAGGTTACAGAGGTGGCAATGGCTTTCACCATGATTACGGCTAGGAAAAGTAAGAATACCACCCAGCCGATATCTTTGTACGGAAAAAAGATGCTGTTGTTAAACAGGTCGCTGTAATTTCCCTGCAGGCTGTTGTTAATGGCTTCGTAACCTTCGCCATAGAGTGATGGGAACAGAAAAATGAGCAAACCCAGAATGACACTGCCCACCAGAAAACGCTGCCACCACGAAGTCAGCCACGAAAAGAACCTCTCGGTCAGGAGGTAAACCCTGGTGAAATACACCGACAATAAACCTGCAAGCACACCCAGAACGGCATAATAGGGGATGTTTGCCAGCACAAACGGATCGTGGAGAAACACCGGATACATTACGGCTTTGCCTAGCACAAAATAGGAAGTCAATACTGCAGTGGAAGACGCAATCAGCAAGGGCACAATGGAAGCCATGGTAAGGTCGATCATGATGACTTCGATTGCAAAGACAATACCTGCAATGGGCGACTGAAAAATGGCAGCCATGGCAGCAGCGCTGGCCAGGCTGATCATCAGGGTAATTTGTTTAAAGTTGAGCCGGAGGGTTTGTCCCAGGTTTGAACCGATGGCAGCACCTGTCGACACTGTGGGGCCTTCGAGTCCGACCGATCCCCCGAAACCTACTGTAAATGCACTGGATATGATGGCCGAAAACATATTGTGGGCCTTGATGATGCCGTTTTTGCGCGAGATGGCGTAAAGTACTCCCGGAATGCCATGCCCAGGCTCCTGTTTAACAATGTATTTAATAAACAAGACCGCCAGCAATATGCCGATGGCCGGATAAACGATATACAATAAGTTGGCATATTGGCTCGAAAAACTGCTGGTCAGCAATTCCTTGATATAATGGGCTGTGTTTTTAATGACAATGGCCGAAAGAGCAGCAAGCACACCCACAACCACACTCAGTATCAGCATGTACTGCTTATCGTTCAGGTGCATGGTACGCCACCGGATAAACCGCTTCAATCGTTTTTGCATCATCAGTCAGGTGCAGATTTACCATTAACAATGGTTGTCGTTGTCGCCACGAAATTACTCTTTTTAGCCGCAAGCCTGTGATGATGATACTTTTTTTACTTTAGCCTACTGATAACATTTAGCATATGCGCATCATCACCTACAATGTCAACGGAGTAAGGGCAGCCCTAAACAAGGGCCTTACCGACTGGATCAGGGCGGCCCGGCCTGATGTACTGTGTCTCCAGGAAATCAAGGCAAATGCCGACCAGATACCGGTTGCTGAATTTGAACAATTGGGCTATCACCATTTCTGGTTTCCGGCTCAGAAAAAGGGCTATAGCGGTGTTGCGTTGCTTTGTAAAACCCGCCCCGATGACATTGAGGCAGGCATGGGAATGAAAATCTATGACGACGAGGGTCGCTTCATCAGGGCCGATTTTGGTGAACTGTCCGTGGTGAGTGTTTACCACCCATCGGGCAGCAGTGGCAACGAACGGCAGGCGTTTAAGATGCAATGGCTCAATGATTTCAGTACCTATGTTCAAACACTTCGGCAAACACGGCCAAAGCTTGTACTATCAGGCGATTACAACATTTGTCACCAGGCCATCGATATTCACGATCCGGTGCGCAATGCCACCATTTCTGGTTTTCTGCCGGAAGAAAGGGAATGGATGAGCAGTTTTTTAAGTTTGGGCTATATCGACACCTTCAGGCACCTGAACAAGACGCCGCACAACTACAGCTGGTGGAGCTACCGTGCCAATGCCCGGAACAACAACAAGGGATGGCGCATCGATTACAATATGGTCACCGAAAACCTGGCCGGCAAGATCACAAATGTCCGCATTTTGCCCGAGGCCAAACATTCCGATCATTGCCCGGTTCTGCTTGATCTTGACATTTAGGACGTCCCACTAATGGTATTGAATTTCGCGTTCTACCAACAAATCAGTTAGCTGATTATGCCTGACATACTTCCTGATCCAGTTGTTCTGGTTGTCATTGATATATGAATAACTGCGTTTATCAATCAGTTGATCAGCCCCTTTAAAGGTGAGTTCCTCGATAAGGCGCCCTTCATCATCGTAAGAGTATGTGATGCGTTTGCGTAAAATTCCTTCCGGATCAAACCGCAGATTTTCGATTTTGTTTCCATTAAGGTCATAGCGATAGGTAAAACGCATGCTCATTTGACCGCCCAAAAAGCTGATGTCTTCAATAAGCAAACCCATTTGATCGTACTGATAAGTAAATCTCTTTTCAGGAGTACTGTCAGCGGCAAAGCTTTGGTCCTCAACCAGTAACCCTTCTTGATTATACATATAATCAATCCAGCGGATCAAGGTGCCATCCGGTCCTATCATGTTCATTTTGCTTCGAAGGCCTTGTGGATTGAATGCATACAAATAAGTATGCAACAGCTTGCCCTGGGCATCATATTTTCGGTCTTCAGTTTTATTTCCCTCCAGGTCAAACACGTTTATATAATAAAACAGAAGCTGCTTGTGTTGAAACAAACTGTCTGTTGGCTCAATTTCAAAAGTAGACTCTTTGAGGAGCGCTGGCTTCCCTTTTAACCCCAATTCAGCAATACCGCTTTTCTGGGAATACATTTGGGTTGTCCAGAAAAAGATGATTGCTAACAGTAGTTTTGAATATGTTTTCATTTTGTTTCTTTTAGATGCGAAGATACGGTTGTCAACGCAATGAAACTGGCCTGACTGGCAAAAAAAAGCACCCGTTTCCAAAGCGGGTGCTATCGTTACTATCGTTATACAATAATGTACACAGGCGGCCGGATCAGGCTTCAGCTTTTTTGCCCGTTCCAAGCACCCATCCTATCACAGCACCGATAATACCTCCCATAACGGTATACACGGCAATGTCGACAACCAGCGCCAGCGGTGTATGCAAATTCATGGTTGAATAAAACATCAGATCGAGTGCAACACCCATCAGGAAGAATAGGAATAAACCTGTTTGCAACCCATCCATCAGCGTGGTTTTTTTAGCCCAATGCTGACAGATGAAAGCAACCAGAAATGCGGTAAACAGGTTGCTGATAAACAGGATCAGCAAATCAGGCATTTCTTTGTTCAATCCTTCAAAAAAAGTTGTGTTGTTTGTGAAGAAATCCATGAGCAGGATGCCGTAAACAAGCCATCCCAGCAGGAAATAAACAACAGCTCCTACCACAGTGGCAATAATTAGTTTTGAATTGATCATAGGTTGATTTTTATTGATTGATGCTGAAAAGTATAATAAATTGCAGGGCTTGTCAAGAATTAGTTATGAACACGCGATTGTAAACGTCAGTGAATGTGATAAATATGGGAATTTTCATCCATATTTTGATGCCACTAATTACAAAACCATGCCACCAGGTTTACCAGCATACCAAAGGCCAGGGCGCCAAATATGGTAAACGACAGGTACAACAAGAAGATTTTAGGTTTTGCTATTCCCCAGACAGCTACCATTGCCGGAAGGGTTGTCGTTGGTCCGGCGATGAGAAAAGCAAGGGCAGCTCCCTGGTTCATGCCAAGCGACAATAAGCTGCCGGTGAGCGGCAAAGCAGTGATGTTGCTGGTGTAAACCGGAATGCCCAGCAGGGTGGCGATCAGAACAGCCGATGGACCATTGCCGCCAAGGTACCCTGCAAAAACTTCGGTTGGAAGGTAGAAGGTGATCAGGGCCTGAAAGAAGAACGCCCAGGCCATAAATTTGGAAATAAGCTTCAGGGTTGTAAGGGTTTCTTTCAGCAACTTTCCCGGCCAAACGGATGCCATTGTCGGCTCCGGACTGGTGCAGCATTCTGCTGTGACAGGTTTTTTTGGTCTTAGTGGCTGTTGGTTTATGATCAGTGAGGGTGTGCAGCAGGAATGCCTATCAACGGTGCAGCACACAGTGGCCTGCGTTTCGCTGGCCCTGATTCTGGGTTTTTGAATGGGTTCAACGCAACCGGCATATTGCCTGAAGAAAGCTATGAAACCCGAAAGTGACGGGGTCTTGATTAAGGGCTCCGATGTTTTTCTGAGCACATCCCGGTCGATGAGTCCCTTTTGCATGAGCACATGGGTGATTAAACCTGCTGAAAGGCTGATGACAAACGTAGCCACAAGCCGCCAAACCGATAATTTCCAGCCGATGGTTGCCGTACTCAGAAAAAATATTTCCGGATCCATGGATGGGGAGGCAATCCAAAACGACATCACCGGGGCCAGGGGCACTCCGCCGATCAGCAAAGACGCAATCAGCGGAATTACACCACAGGAGCAAAACGGGCTGAGGGCGCCAATGAAGGTGGCCAATAGAATGGAAAACAAGGGATTGTATGAGAGTGCCTTGCGCAAATAGGCAGAGGCACCACTCAGGTTGACAGCTACCGACAAAGGGATGGTGATCAACAGATAAGGCCAGATGTGAATGAAGGAATCAAAGATAAATGTGGCGATTTTCGGGATTTGTTCCATGGGATTAGGGATATGCGTTAAACATGATTGAATTGTTGTGACGCATAGACGGAACCGCTTGGAAAAAGACGCAAACAGGAGGGATCAGTGTTGCAGCTGCCTCAACATCAGGTATGGCTGTTGCAGCAACAGCAGCGAACAGGCCTGATGTCGATGATGGAACCATAGTGGTCGAACTGATAATGACAGCAGTTCATCAGCATGTCGCGGAGCATGACACGTGCACGCTGCACCCTCGATTTGGCTCCCGAATAGGATATTCCGGTTTTTTCGGCATACATTTTCTGACTCATGCCCTGCAACTCGGTCAAACAAAGGGCTTCGCAGTAGGCCTCAGGGAGCGCCGACATCATTTTGGCCATGTCCTGCAAGGCTTCCGACATAAACTCACTGGCGTCCACCTCATCTTCATCAGGAAGTGTATTTTCTGTGTTGAGGCCTTTGTGCTGGCTCCGGAAGTAGTCGCTTATCAGGTTGCGCGTGATCTGATACATCCACGACTGGATCTTTGTGCGATCGTTCAGGCTGTCAATATGGGTGTGCACCTTGATAAACACTTCCTGAAGCAGGTCGTCGGCCACCATTTCATCGCCAACGCGGCTGAGAATAAATTGCTTCAGCTTTTGGCTCAGGCCAAACCAAAGAGCTTCTACCTGCGAATTCACCTGTTGTGGATTTGCGTGCTCACTACCGTCCTTTCCGGCTTGTGTTTTCTTTTCAGCCTTCATCATTTAGTGGCAAAGTTAAAATATCAGGGTGTTCATGGAAAATTTTGATGATGAGTTCTCCAAACAGGGTGTTGGCCCAGGCGAACCATGCGCGGTTAAAGTCATCCGGCTTGTCCTTGTGGAAGGCCTCGTGCATAAATCCTGTGCCGGCATGCGTGTGTTTGAGCATGCGCAGGCAATGGGTGATTTCGGCCTTGTCATGGCTGGTCATGGCGCGCAGTATGATCCCCATCGGCCAGATCTTTTCCTTGCCGGTATGCGGACTAGCCTGCCCTTCGGCAGATTTTCCGGTCAGGAAATAGGGATTCGCGTTGCTCAACAAGAATTTGCGCGTATTGCTGTACAGCGCATCATCGGTTGTGTGTGCGCCGAGGTAGCTGAGCGACATCAGTGAGGGGACATTGGCGTCGTCCATAAAGAGCTTGTTGCCAAAGCCATCCACTTCGTAGGCATAGATTTCACCAAAATCAAGGTGGGATGAAACAGCATACCGCTTAATGGCATTGTCCAACTCCTCCGAAAACGCGGCGCATTCACCTGCGAAAGCATTGTCGCGGATCACTTTTTCATAGATTCCGGCAAGTTGCTGCAGCGAAATCTTCGCGAAAATATTCGAAGGAATCAGGAAAGGGAATAAGGTGGCATCGTCAGAGGGACGAAACATCGAAGCGATCAGTCCGACGGGCTTCATTGGCCTGCCTGTTCCCTGAAATACGGGTGCATCGATCATGCTTGTGGTGCGGCGGACGAAGGTATAAGGCGAAGCGCCTTTTTTTCGCTGTTCGGTTCTGAAGGTGCTGACAATTAAGCGCATGGCATTGTCCCAGTCCGTATCAAAGACCGAAGCGTCACCGGTGATCCGGTAATAATTGGCCGAAAGCCTCACCACATAACACAGTGAATCGACTTCCCATTTGCGCTCATGCACCCCGGGAATGGGTGAGGGCTGGTCGCTTTTCCAATCCGACTCTTTCTCGAGGTCTTTGTAAAATGCATTGGCATAGGGATCTTTCAA
This sequence comes from Bacteroidota bacterium, assembly GCA_018816765.1. GTDB lineage: Bacteria > Bacteroidota > Bacteroidia > Bacteroidales > F082 > UBA6192. The sequence goes on along the minus strand of JAHIUX010000011.1, from coordinate 102,932 downwards.
TACACATTTTACCTGCCTGTTTACCAGTCCTTTGATGAGGTTTTTGAGGGCTTCGCTTTTGTTGATCAGGGGCATATAGGGCCACACCTGGGCTGTTGAATCGCGCAACCACATGGCATCGATATCGCCGGTGATGATGAAGGTGTCGGGTTTGCCATCAATCAGTTCATAATCAACAGTGGTGTCAAGGGTGTTTGGATAGCAGTTTTCGAACATCCAGGCCAGTTCTTTGTCCTTCATAGCGGCTTTCACTTCACGGATAAGCGACTCGATCACTTCGCTGTTAAACGTGCGGTTTTCAGGTTTTGGCCTTTTTGTGACAAAATCTTCTGTTAAAAACATTTTCAGCGCATGGGCTTTTGCCGAAAATAGGGCAAGACCGCCAAGAGCCAAACCATTTTTCAACATAAATTCTTTCCGGTTCATAGGCTGGATTTTCAGTAGGAACAAGGTTAAGTGAAAAATAAATGAGCCCTCAATGTTAGGAAAATTTTTGCATATGCATGTTTTGGAGCGCATATGCGGTATGTATGGAACTTCACCTGACGAACCAACCCTGGAAAATTGACTTTTACCAGGAAATTGCGAACACCTGAAATAACAGGATGACAATCAACAGCATAGATAGAATCACCCTGGGCTTTCAAAAATAACCATGCTGGATGCCAGAAAGCTGTACCCGTGCGACAAAGCACAATGTTTAAATTAAGGCTGGTCCGGAATAATTAGTATTATACAGCTAATTATGCGATGCTAATTTGTGCTACTTTTGACCTTGTTTTTTTCCAACCAGCGCCATGATCGAGAACCTTCTGCATGATTTTCACCGGCCATTTGGTAATCCTGTACTGGTGTTTTCTGTAATCCTGCTGATCATCCTGCTTTCGCCCATATTGCTGAAGAAATTACGCATTCCCGGCATTATCGGGCTCATCATCTCTGGTGTGCTTGTAGGGCCGCACGCCCTGAACCTGATCGAAAAAAATTCAGCAGTCGAGCTGTTTTCAACCATCGGTTTACTTTACATCATGTTTATTGCCGGGCTCGAACTCGACCTGAATGAGTTCCGGAAAAACCGCAACAAAAGCCTTGTCTTCGGAGGGCTAACATTTGCTGCACCTCTCGTGATTGGTTATCCGGTATGTCATTATGTCCTTGGCTACGATTTTTGGGCAAGTCTGCTCACGGCCAGTATGTTCAGCACACACACCCTGGTGGCCTATCCCATCGTGAGCCGGCTTGGGGTGACAAAAAACAGGGCCGTTGCCATCACTGTTGGGGGCACTATTCTTACCGATACAGCCGTGCTGCTGATGCTGGCCATCATTATGGGCTCACATCAGGGAGCCATTGATGCTGCTTTCTGGTTGAAAATGGTGGTGGCGCTCAGTATTTTTGGTTTCATCATGTTTTTTGTGGTGCCACGTCTGTCGGCCTGGTTTTTCAGCAAGCTCGAAAGTGAGAAGCACTCCCATTATATTTATGTGTTGATGGTGGTGTTCTTTGCTGCTTTCATGGCCGAACTGGCCGGAATCGAACCCATCATAGGGGCTTTCGTTTCGGGACTGGTGCTTAACCGCATGATACCGCACAGCTCAGTGCTCATGAACCGCATACAGTTCATCGGCAATGCCTTATTCATCCCCTTCTTTCTGATCAGCGTAGGGATGCTCGTCGACTTGAGCATTATCCTGAAAGGCCCGATGGCCCTCATCGTTGCCGGTGTGCTGACCCTGGTTGCCCTCATCGGTAAATGGATTGCGGCCACGATCACCAGGCTGATTTATCGCTTCAACCGCGCCGAAGGCAACCTGATTTTCGGCCTGAGCAGCTCCCATGCCGCAGCGACACTGGCAGTAATTTTGGTTGGCTATCGGGCGCATATACTCGACGAAAATATCTTGAATGGCACCATCATCCTGATCCTGCTGACCTGTGTGATTGCTTCATTCATTACTGAGCTTAGCGCAAAAACCATCGCCCTTACCACGGAAGAAATTCCCCAGCCCGGCGAAAAATCAATGCACCTTGACGAGCAATTGCTGATGCCGATCGCTAACATGAACAACATTGGCAAATTGCTCGAATTCTGTTCGTTTATTAAGAGTAACCGATCTTTGCATCCGATTACGATTTTGTCGGTTGTTCCGAATAACGAGGAAGCTGAAGAAAACATCCTGAAGGCGCGTTCGATGCTCAAAAGCATTGAGCAACAAGCCCTGGCCGCTGAAACAATGATCAATGTGATGGCCACCATCGATCACAATGCTCCGGGTGGCATTGCCCGCACAGCCAGGGAAATCGGTGCAAGCATCATTGTGATGGGCTGGCCGCAGCGCAGCGGAATCATTGGCAAACTGATCGGCGATGGACTCGACAGCATTGTCAACAGCAGCAATAAAACCACCTTGTTCTGCCATTTCGAAAAGCCCCTGGCACAGCACCACCGCATTGTGCTTCTGGCACCTCCATTGGCCGAGATCGAGCAGGGATTTACGCAATGGGTGCTGAAAATGAATAAGCTGGCTGTTGAACTCGGGGTGTCGATACACCAGTATGGCAGCAGCCCGACGGCCCAGGCCATCATGCAGATGGTGAGCCAGTTGAGCAAACCAGCTGACTGGCATTTTCAGGTTTACGATGACTGGGATCACCTCAGCAACATTCACATCGATGTTGACAAGGCGGATATACTCGTGCTGATTTCTTCGCGCAAAGGATCGGTTTCCTACCTCAATCAGCTCGATAACCTCCCCGACAGGCTTGAGCGCCAGTTTGAACAGTTTAGCCGCATCATCCTGTTTCCGTTGCAATACAAAGTCGATTATATCAACGACCGCTACAAGGACATCGACGCGGAACCGCTGGTGCGGGGCATCGAAACCATTCAGCGACTGGGCAAGGGCGTAAGTAGTTTTTTCAGGAAAACAGAATAATCGGGCCAATCACCTGCCCGAGAACAGGCAGCAGGCTCACATTATTTGTGCAACTTTGCAGCCTGATTTTGCTCATTTGAACCGCTTCCTCGACATACGGTCATATTTCCAAAAAGTTGGTTTTGCTTTCAGGGCCTTGCAAAGCCGCAATTTCCGCCTGTTTTTCTATGGCGGAATGGTATCTTTGATGGGCACCTGGATTCAGAACCTGGCCCTGGGCTGGCTGGTCTACAAGCTGACCGATTCAGCCTTTTACCTTGGCTTGGTGGGTTTTGCCGGGCAGATTCCGGCCTTGTTGCTATCGCCCATCGCGGGCGTCTATGCCGACAGACTCAACAGGCGCCGCATGCTCATCCTCACACAAACAATCCCGATGATACTGGCTTTTTTACTGGCCACACTGGTGTTTACCAATACCATCAAGGTAAGTTACATCATGATCATTGTAGTATTTAACGGGATCGCACTTTCTTTCGATACCCCGTTCAGGCACGCCTTTTTACTCGAGATGATCGGCGACAAAAAGCTGCTTACCAATGCAGTGGCCTTAAATTCTACCCTGGTGAACACAGCCAGGTTTCTGGGGCCAACCATTGGTGGTTTTATGATTGCGCTTTTAGGCGAAGGCTATTGTTTCCTCATTAATGGCATCAGTTTCATTGGCGTGATCTTTGCCCTGATGGCCATGCGTGTCACACCGGTGATCCGCAGCAAGCCCTCCGGAACCATCATAGCCCAGCTCAAAGAAGGATTGGCATACACCTATCATTTTAAGCCTGTGCGTTATATGATCCTGCTGGTCATTACCACCAGTGTGTTTGGTCTGCCATTTCAGGCCTTTCTGCCAGTCTTTGCCCGCGACATCCTCGCCGGAGATTCGCAAATGCTAGGCCTGCTCACCGGTGCCGTTGGTGCAGGTGCACTCACCGGTGCGTTTTACCTGGCTTCACGGGGCAGCATCCGCGGAATTCCTCAGCTGATCAGGTTTACAGCGTTTTTGTTTGCCGTCGGACTCATGGCATTCAGTTTTTCGCGCATTCCATGGCTTTCGCTCATCCTGTTGTATTTTACTGGTTTTGGCATGATAGTGCAGTTTGCTGCAACCAATACCATGCTGCAAACGGTGGTTGAAGAAGACAAAAGGGGCAGGGTGCTTTCGTTCTACAGCATGTCGTTTATGGGCTTTACGCCGCTCGGAAGTCTGCTGCTTGGTGCCATAGCAGAAACGATCAAGGTGCCGATGACGCTCTTCTTTTCGGCCATCCTCTGCCTGGGATCAGCCGTGCTATACTCGCGCAAAACAAGTTTCATCAGGAAATCGCTGGGGCTCACCTGAGCAAGCACAAACTAAATCAGCGTTAATTACTTCGTGCCGGCTGATTTTATAGCCAGGTAATGATTTGCATGTCAGATAAAACCAATCAGCCGTATATTTGTTTAGGAATAAAAGCCCTGGCATGGACAAAAACGTATTTGGTGAACCCTTGATCAGTTGCAGTACCCATCCGCTTACCGGATTTTACCGCGATGGATGCTGTCATTCCGGTGAAGATGACACAGGAAAACACACAGTCTGTGTGGTAATGACCGCCGATTTCCTCGACTATTCGCGCAAGGCAGGAAACGATTTATCCACCCCAAGACCTGAATTTGGGTTTGCCGGACTCAAACCGGGCGACCGCTGGTGTGTGTGTGCCCTGCGTTGGTTTCAGGCCTGGCAGGATGGCATGGCACCCCAGGTGGTGCTGGAAGCCACGCATGAGAAAACACTCGCTTTAGTCAGCCTGAACGAGTTGGTTAAATATGCCTGGATCGAAAATAAGATTAAAGACTAAACATGCAAAAACCACAAGCGATCGTAATAGGCGCCGGGATTGCCGGACTGGCGGTGGCCGTGAGGTTGCAGCTCAAGGGCTATGCCGTCAGGGTGTTTGAGGCCAATGCCTATCCTGGAGGAAAACTGACAGCCTTTTCACAGGATGGTTTCCGTTTCGATGCAGGCCCTTCGCTGTTTACCATGCCGCAATATGTGGATGAATTGTTTGAGTTGGCGGGCAAACAGCCCCGCGATTACTTCAACTATGTGCGTAAAGAGGAGGTCTGCCGCTATTTCTGGGACGACAAAACAAGACTGACTGCCAGTGCTGATGCCGGACAGTTCGCACTTAATGTGGAACAGGCCCTGGGCGTGCCTGAAGCTGTCGTCAGGCGAAAACTGGCAAAAAGCCGGCTAATGTATGCCCTTGCAGGGAAAACATTTCTTGAGAAACCCTTGCATAAACTGTCTACCTGGTTTACAGCCGATGTGTTCAGGGCCATGATTCGCCTTCGTCAGCTGGCGATATTTTCGACCATGCACAACGACAATCAGCACATACTAAAACACAAAAAACTGGTACAGCTTTTCGACCGTTATGCAACCTATAACGGATCTGATCCTTACAGGGCCCCGGGTGTGCTGAACATTATCCCACACCTCGAGTATGGCATTGGCACCTTTATTCCAGTAAACGGCATGCACGACATCACCCTCAGCATCCACAGGCTGGCCGAAGAATTGGGTGTGCAGTTCAGCTTCGGGGAAAAGGTGCACACGATACATGTAGAGCAGGGGAAAGTAAGCGGTGTTACCACTGACAAAGAAAGTGTGTTTGCGGAAGTGGTAGTATCGAATATGGATGTTGTGCCCACCTACAAAAAACTGTTGCCCTCGCAACGGGCACCGCAGCGCACACTCAGCCAGGAAAGGTCGAGCTCAGGACTTGTCTTTTACTGGGGAATGAAGGCAAGCTTTGCCGAACTTGGTTTGCACAACATCTTTTTCAGTGAGGATTATGAAAAGGAATTCCGCGATTTATTTTCAAGTGTGGTGCCTTCGGATGACCCTACCATCTATGTAAACATCACCTCAAAAGATGTCCCGGCCGATGCGCCTGCAGGCTGCGAAAACTGGTTTGTGATGGTCAATGTGCCAGCCAACACCGGTCAGGATTGGGATGCGCTCATTCCTGCCTATAAAGCAGTGATATTGAATAAACTGAATAGACAGCTGCATGTGAAGCTGGAAGAATCAATCATGTGTGAATTGGTGCTGAGCCCTGTCGATATTGAACGAAACACCTCGTCTATGGGAGGATCACTCTATGGCAGCAGCTCGAACAGCCGGTTTGCTGCTTTTTTGCGACACAAAAACGAAAGCGCCACTTTGAAAGGAATGTATTTCTGCGGAGGCAGCGTGCATCCTGGTGGTGGCATTCCGCTTTGTTTGCTTTCGGCCCGCATCACTGCTTCCCTTATCAATACCCCATGATGAAGGCACAACTTAACAAAACAAGGCTCAGCCTGCTGTTGCTGTCGGTCATTTACCTGGTTGGCTTTGTGAGCGTTGCCCTTGGCCACGCTGATCAGCTCATGCAACTGAGCGCAGTCAATTTGTTATTTGTTGCTGCCCTGCTGCTGTACAATGCCGAAAAGATCGACAGGACTTACGCGGCCTGGTTTTTGCTGGTGGCGGTTTCCGGCTACCTGATCGAACTGGCAGGTGTGAGCACAGGCGTTGTTTTTGGTTCATATGCCTATGGCAGCAACCTGGGCGTTAAGCTGTTTGAAGTGCCTTTGATGATTGGGGTCAACTGGGCCATGCTTGTTTTTGCCACGGCTGCCATAGTAAGTGGTTTAAAAATAAAGAACCTGATGAAAGCAGCCATTGCCGCCTCCGTCATGGTTATATATGACCTGTTTCTCGAGCCCGTGGCCATTCGTTTTGATTTCTGGTCCTGGGAAACGGTTGCTGTTCCCCTGCAGAACTATGTGGCCTGGTGGATCATCGCCTTTGTCATGCTAACGGGCGTTTTTCGTTTTGTAAAACCGCTGCGCAACAGCCTGGCTATCTTCATACTGAGCATACAGCTTGCTTTTTTTATCCTGTTGATTCTTGTTGAAGGACTTCATCACTAACGGTTTATTATCAGCCATGCACAACCTGTATCTTTACCTGAACATCATCGCTTTTTCCGGACCGTTTCTATTGAGCTTCGACCGTAAAGTGGCGTTTTACAAACAATGGAAATACCTTTTTCCGGCCATCGCAATCATGGCGGTGTTTTTCATCGCCAAGGATGCCGTTTTTGCCGCACGCAACATCTGGTCGTTCAACGATGACTATGTCATTGGCATCAGATGGCTTGGCCTGCCTTTTGAGGAATGGCTGTTCTTTTTTGTGGTCCCTTATGCCACGGTTTTCATCTATGCCTGTCTGAAAGCCTATTTGCCCGGTGACCCGCTGAAAAAAATCCACCGTCCTGCGCTGTTAACGCTGAGCTTCGTTTTGCTGGTGGTAGCTGCTTTCAATACAGGCAGGCTCTACACCTCTGTTGTGTTTCTGATCACCGCATTGCTGCTTGTCTATAACCTCCGGCAGCGGCAACCCTGGTTGAGCATGTTTTTGCTGGCCTATCTCATTAGCTGGATTCCCTTCCTGATCATGAACGGCATTTTGACCGGGAGTTTCATTGAAAACCCGGTGGTGTCCTATGATCCGCAGCACAACCTGAATATCAGGGTATTGACGATACCCATCGAGGATAGTATTTACAACCTGCTCATGCTGATGATGACCATTCAGCTGATGGAATGGTTTAAAAAGAAGTATTGAATAACAATTTCATTCCCTTAGCAACATGGCTTGATCCAGGCAGCAAAATCTCCCTGTTTTTTTAGCATCTTTGTGCCATGAATACCCTAATCACAGGCGTTGTATTGGCAGGCGGAAAGTCGGAACGCATGGGCGAAGACAAAGGCCTCATGCCATTCAGGGGGAAGCCACTCGTTGCCTATCCCCTGCAACTGATGAGGCCGTTTTGCAACGAAATCCTGATCAGCGCCCACGACCAGGCCTATGCCTCCTTTGGTTATCCGGTTGTGGCGGATAAAGTGAGCGGCCTTGGCCCGATGGGCGGACTGTATTCCTGCATGCTGAGTTCAGCCAACGACCTACACTTGTTTCTTTCTTGCGATATGCCACTGATCAGCCCTGCAATCATCCGGCTGATGCTTCCGTATGCAAGGCAATATGAAGCCGTTGTACCATCAGTTGCGGGTGAGATCATCCCGGTCTGTGGGTTTTATCATAAAGGTATTTTGCCCTATCTATCCAATGAAATAAGGCTTTCGCACCTCAAGATGAAGCGGTTTCTTTCGCAGCTGAACACACACATTGTTGAAATGCAGCAACCTGAACTGATTGCACAGTTCAGAAACATCAACACCCCTGCAGATTTCGATGCCCTAAATCAAAACAACAGCCTGTAAACATTACTGCATGACCGGTAGCCTGAATAACACATGGACAAAAGCCGCCGTAATCGGTAGCGTATGGGCCGCTTTCGAAGTGATTGTGGGCAGTTTTCTGCACAACCTGCGGATTCCGTTTGCGGGTATGTTGCTGGCATCGGCCAGTGTGTTTTTACTTGTCGCTTACCTTCAGCTCTGGCGCGAAAAAGGCCTCATCATCAGGGCGGGTATCATCTGTGCGTTGATGAAGTCCATTTCGCCCAGTGCCATCATCCTTGGCCCGATGGTGGGGATTTTTATGGAAGCCCTGCTGATCGAGCTCAGCCTGTTACTCCTTGGCCGGCACCTTGTTGCTTACCTTATTGGCGGTGCCCTCGCTGTCAGCTGGGCCTTGTTTCACAAGGTATTCAGTTTGCTCCTTTTATACGGAAATGATCTGGTGGCCATTGCAGCTGCCTTTTATGCCTATCTGGTGAAACTTTCAGGCCTCAAGGCGATAGCGCCTGCCATGCTCTTAGGCATTATCCTGGGTATTTACCTGCTTTTAGGAATGATTGCTGCATTGGGCGGCTACCGTGCCGGAAAAAAATTCATCGGAAAACCAGGACAACAGGGAGATTACCTGAAACTTCATACGTCAGAAGTGGATGAGAGCATTGGCAAAGCAGGCCGGTCGGTTTATTCCGTTGCAAATCTGCTTATGGTATTGGTTACGGTGGTCAGCAGCCTTGCCTTGATTAATTTCGGATATAAAATCGCGGGTTTGCTCATTGGCATAGCCTTTATCGGATACAGTCTGCTGCATTACAAGCAGTCAGTAAGGCACCTCAAAAAGGCTTCATTGTGGATTCAGTTTTTGCTCATCACCCTGGTAGCGGCAATGCTGTGGGATTGGGTTTCGACCGGCACATATTTCTCGGTTACCGGCCTGAGGATCGGCCTTGAAATGAACTTCAGGGCCATGGTGATGATCTTTGGTTTTTCTGCCATAAGCATTGAACTGCGCAATCCGGTCATTAAAAGCCTGTTGTTCAGGCATGGTTTTTCGCGCCTGTATCAGGCCCTTGGCCTTTCATTTTCAGCGCTTCCGGCCATTATCGAAAACCTGCCAAAACCCGCCAGCCTTAAGCAGGAGTGGAAACTTATTGTGGATAGCCTGCTGAATCAGTCAGTGATATTGCTGAGGCAGTTCGACCGGATTGATGCCCGGTTCAATCCGATTATTGTAACAGGGGAAGTTCATCAGGGGAAAACCAGCTTTGTGATGAAGGCATTGGCATTGCTCGAAGCTGAAAATCTGCAGGTGCATGGTTTTTTGTCGACCGGAACTTTTTCTAATGGTCGCCGTGAGCAATATGATTTGCTCGATCTGCAGTCAGGCGCATCGCTTTCACTGGCTTCTGCGAGCCAGCAAAATGGCTGGACTCCTTTCAGGCGTTTCTTTTTCAACCCAAAGGCCTTTGAGTTTGGAATCAGGCTGATCGGGGCAGCCATTGAGCAGCAGGCCAAACTGGTGGTTGTTGACGAAGTCGGGCCGATGGAAATGGACCGGAAAGGCTGGTATACCGGCTTGGAACAGCTGATGCAGCATGACGACATACTGCAGATATGGGTGGTTCGCAAATCGATGATCGAAACCCTCAAAGCTGCCTGGAAAGTCGACAATGCCCTGGTAATTGATATGGATACCTATAGCCCGCAGATGCTTGCCTCGGAAGTGTTCATGAGCCTGTCATCAAATCGGGGGGATAAACTTCAGGCAATGGATGACTAATCGGTTTTTTATATGTGAAGACAGCACAGGTTTCAATTTTTTTTACTTGCTAACCGGCTTTGTTTTTTTGCTTGTCCGTTAGTAAAAAAGTGACGCTGGAAAGCGCGGCAACGGTTTTAACAAATAAAAATATTTTTTAGGAAATTTTAACAATATTGACTTTTGGAAGCGAATGACCTATCTTTATGCTTTCTTTTCAGAAAACGTTTTAAAAAGCTGTAATTATGGTGTTTATGATTTTCAGGTGAATGAGTGGTAGTCAAAAAGTGATATATATCAATTAAAACATAGAAATATATCTGCTTTCTTTTCGCAAAATGTCATCGAAGGGATGTTGTAGGAAATATAAAAGCGTGTTAACATTGCATTGAATATTTGACGCCACTTTTAAACAAGGGTTAAATAAAAAAAAGACTGAAAACTATCAGATAACTAAAAACCAAAATGTATGAAAAAAGTTAACTTTTTTATGATGATGCTGGCAACAACATTGCTTGCGTCATTTATGTTTGTTTCTTGTACAAAGGAAGGTCCTGCCGGTGTTGCCGGTAAAGACGGTAAAGACGGTGAAGATGGTATCAATGGAACCGATGGCACAGCCACCTGTATTCAATGCCACGACAACACCCAGGGATTGGCAGCAAAATCACTGCAATGGGAAAAATCACTTCATGCCACAGGTGATGCTTTTGCCCGTAACACTGCTGAATGTGCTGTTTGCCACACAAGCCAGGGATTCCGTGGAAACCTTGATGGTTCTTACGACTGGACAGCCGAAGGTGCCAAAATCACCAATCCAAACCCACCGAACTGCTACACCTGTCATGCCATTCACGAAACCTACACACCCGCTGACATTGCTTTAACTGTTTCTGGTGCTATTACACTTCGCAACCTGACAGAAACCTATGATTTTGGAAAAGGTAGTTTATGTGCAAGTTGCCATCAGGGCCGTACAGTAGATCCTTTCCCGGTAGTTGGTGGAGCTGATATCACTGTTAGCAACACGCGTTATGGTGTTCACTATGGTTCACAATCAAACATGTTTATTGGTAAAGGTTTATTCATGGTAGGTGATGGTCTGTCAAACAGCCTCCACACCACGATGATCACTGATGCTTGTGTTACCTGTCACATGGCTCCTGGTTACGGTGACCAATCAGGCGGACACGCAATGTGGATGCGCAACGAAAGCGGTTCACTGAATACCGCTGGTTGTGTTGCATGCCATACTGACGCTGCTGCATTGGCTGCTGATGTTACCGCTCTTCAGGCTGAAGTAACCGCGTTATTGGCTGAATTGAAGCTGAAACTTGACGCTGCCGGAATCACCGCTGCCGGAAGTGATTACTCTATCGCAGGAACCTATCCTGTAACCGTCGCCGGAGCTTGCCTGAATTACAGAGCAATTGTATATGATAAGAGCCTTGGTGTTCACAATCCTACTTTCGTTGTGAAACTGTTGCAGAACACAATTGCAGCACTTCCATAAGCTCCTTTTAATTAGTGAATAAAAAAATGAGGCAGGTTTTATCAATAAAACCTGCTTCTTTAATGATTAATCATTCATAAAAAACGAAAAAACAGCATGAAAACAAGGCATTTTATTGCACTGGTCTCCATCATGATGGCGTTCTTTCTGACGTCGTGTAAATATGACTATGTTGTTGTCCCAAAGGCACCTCCAATCGATCCGGAAGTACCGGTTAAGTTCGCTGCTGAGATCGTACCCATATTTACTGGTACCAACAACTGCATTGCCTGCCACAAGACAGGGGGAACTGCCCCTGACCTTACGGCTGCCAATGCGTATAATTCAATCGTTCCGGCACTTGTGAATACAACCGATGCCGAATCAAGCATCATTTACCAGTTTGCCCACCCATCCTCTGCTACCCATGCCTGGAAGAAATACTCGGCAGCTGATGCTGAACTGATTTTGGTTTGGATAAAACAAGGAGCGAAAAACAATTAATACCCGACCACATGAAAAAGACTATTTTAACACTGATCATCGCCTTGGCGTTCGGCTGGGCCGGAATTGCACAGGAAGCAGCCCAGGAGGCCAAGCCAAAAGATAAACCCGTTCGTTCACCATTTCAAAGTGGTTACCTCATCGACAACCAAACAACATACATCCCGTCGGAAGGCACACTCGAACTGGCAATCCAGCACAAGTTTGGAAAAATGGAAAACGGATTTTCCGATTTGTTTGGTTTATATGCCCCTGGAGCCAATATTCGTTTAGGCATGAATTATGTAGTAGCAAAGAACCTGCAGTTAGGTTACGGTATTACACGCATCAATATGCATAACGATTTTAACGCCAAATGGACCATCGTTGAACAGACCAGAAACAACACTGTTCCGGTAGCTGTGGCCTTATACGGTAACCTGGCCATCGATGGCAGGGCCGACAAGGCATTTGGCACAGAATATGAATTTGCCCACCGGGTATCTTATTTTTCGCAACTGATCGTTGGACGTAAAATCAACGACTGGCTTTCGCTGCAGCTGAACACCAGCTTCGCGCATTATAACCAAACCGATTCGCTCATCGACCGCGATAAAATTTCTGTTGGGTTTAACGGCCGTGCCCAGTTTTCACCTCAATCTTCAATCATTTTTCAGTATGATGTGCCATTGAAGGTTAAAGGAATCAGGGAATACCGCGAATTCAAGAATCCATCGAAACCAAACTTCGGTGTGGGTTGGGAAATATCGACCAGCACGCACTCTTTCCAGATTTATGTGGCCAGTGCAGATGGTCTTGTGCCTCAACAAAATGCCATGTATAACCAAAACGACTGGACAAAGGGTGACCTGATGTTCGGTTTCACCATTACCCGCTTGTGGAGCTTCTAAGTTGAAATTTCTCTTATTACTCATCAACCAATAAAACTATCATGAAAACCAATTTGTTATTTTTAAGCGTACTGTTTCTGGGTGTTGTTACACTGCTCGCGTTCAGCATTCCCCAGGAACAAAAAAAAGGAGCAAAATGGGACGTCCCTGCCAAGTACAAGGAAATGAAAAACCCTGCCAAAGGTGATGCGGAATCCATCAAGCTCGGAAAAGCCCTTTATGCCAAGCATTGCAGGTCGTGTCACGGCAATGCCGGATTAGGCGATGGCCCAAAAGCCAAAAACCTCGAAACATACCCGGGCGATTTTTCTGATGCGGCTATTCAGGCGCATTCCGACGGCGAACTGTATTATATGTCAGTCGTGGGACGCGATGAAATGCCGAATTTCGAAAAAAACCTTCCTGACGAAGAGTCAAGGTGGGCTGTTATTAATTACATCAGGTCGTTTAAAAAATAACACGTGGTTTGCCTGAAATGGAAATCGTTATTTGTTAAACATAATCAAATCATTATGAAAAGTCGAATTATTTATTTGTCACTCTTGTTGCTGGGATCCATGGCCATTATGGCTTTCGTAAGCCCACAGGATCAGAAAAAAGGTGGTGCATGGGATGTGCCTGCCAAATACAAAAGCATGGTAAACCCAAACAAAGCAGGCGATGCTGATGCTGAAAAACTTGGTAAAACCTTGTATGCAAAGCATTGTCGTTCTTGTCATGGCAACACCGGCTTAGGCGATGGTCCAAAGGCTAAAAACCTCGAAACATTCCCTGGCGATTTTACAGACGCTAAATTTCAGGCTACCAAAGATGGCGACTTGTACTTCATGTCGTTTATCGGCCGCGATGAAATGCCTAACTTTGAAAAGAACATTCCTGACGATGAAAGCCGCTGGGCCATCATCAGTTATATCCGTACTTTGAAAAAGTAATTCGGTATTTCCGGTAATTTCAATTGTATCATGAATTAGCAAAAGTTTACAACCCGGTTGAATGTGCATTCAATGGGTTGTAAACTTTTTTATTAAACCAAGCTTGATGACTAAACATAAATGGATGTTATGGGGGATGCTGTTTGCAATATGCACCCCATTTGCACTGATCGCCAGCGATGAAACCAGAGAAGCACCGCTGCGGTTTGAGGAAAACAAACACTGTTTTCAGTGCCACTCACAAAAATTCTATACCTACGAAAATGAGGTCACCGGCAAAACCGACCGCAAGGCCATGAACCCAAACTTTGTATACAGCCCAGAGGCTTTCTACGAAGGTGTTCACCGCAATTTTGCCTGCACCGACTGCCATTCACCCGATTACGAAACTTTCCCTCATCAGGCTGAGCTGCGTTTCGAGGAAATGTATCAGTGCCTCGATTGCCATGGCGGCGACCCAACCTATGCCAAATATAATTTCGAGGTGGTTGAGGAAGAGTTTCACAAAAGCGTGCACTCAACAAGGCATAGCGAAGATTTTAACTGCTGGATGTGCCACAACCCGCACTCCTATAAGCGCATGACCGCCGGCGACCATTCAATCTCCGAAATCGTGAAATACCACAACCAAACCTGCATGGGTTGCCACGCAGACAGCTATAACTTTCAGCGGATTTCCGACGACGTAAAGCCTTCGCTACAGAACATTCACAGCTTTTTGCCCAATTTCGAACTCCACTTTTCTTCGGTAAGGTGCATCGAATGCCATACCTCTAAACTCGATACCCTCTGGGTAAAACACAACATCCTGCCTAAAGAAGAAGCCGTTCGCAATTGTGTTGAATGCCACTCCACCAACACCCTGCTCATGGGGTCGTTGTATAAATACCAAAACCTGGCCTCACGTAAAGAACGTGGATTCCTTAATTCAGTGATCCTGAATGAAGCCTATGTGATCGGAGCCAACACCAATAAATTCATGAACCTCGGGAGTTACATCATATTTGGACTGACCCTCCTGGGCATTATTATCCATACCATCTTCCGTTTAAAGAAATAAACCTATGTCTGAAAAATTATACCTATATCCTGTCTGGCTCAGGCTCTGGCATGCCTTCAATGCACTGTTGATTCTTTCCCTGATTGCCTCAGGACTCATTATCCAGAATGCCAATGTTGACTCCATGCTGCTGAGGTTCGACCTTTCAATCAGCATTCACAATGTCTCGGGAGTGCTGCTGTCGGTCAATTACCTGTTTTTTATACTCGGCAATGTGATCACCGGCAACATCCGCTTTTATATCCTCGAATGGAAGGGATTAATGGGGCGCCTGATTCAACAGTCAAACTACTATATGAAGGGCATGTTCAATGGCGAGCAAACACCTTTTCCGGTGAATAAGGACCGCAAATTCAATCCCCTGCAAAAGGTATCTTACATCGTTGCAATGTATGTGTTTGTACCACTGGTGATTATTACTGGTCTAGCCCTTATTTTCCCTGAGACCATCCTCCCCAGGGTTGTTGGATTCAGCGGCATACAACTCACAGCCATGCTGCATGCTACGGCCGGATTTCTGATCTCCATCTTTCTGATGGTGCATGTGTATATTTGTACTACTGGTAAACCAATTTCAAAAAACTTCAAGAGCATAGTTACCGGGTGGCATGAATAAGTAGTTTGTAAATCAACCAAAAACAACAACCGATGAAACTACCAAAACATTACTACAGCTGGACCACTGTCATTGGAGGCGCAATCGCAATGATTTCGCTTTTTATGATCATCATCCTTTTCCTGATCTCGCTGGTGTTTAACGAAAGCGACAATTACTCCGGATTATTCACCTTCATCATCCTGCCAATGATAATGTTCATTGGACTGGGGATAATGTTTGTCGGGATGATTTCGCGTGTCAGGAAAAAACGCCGTCAACAGGACATCACCGAAGTAAAGTTTCCGATTGTCGATTTCAACGATCCCAAGCAGCGCTTTGTAGTGTTTATGTTTGGCATTGGTTTGTCGGTGTTTGTAGTGCTGTCGGCCCTGGGCGGATATCAGGCCTTTCATTATACCGAATCGAATAAGTTCTGCGGAACCCTTTGCCATTCGGTGATGGAGCCCGAATATACGGCTTATCAGGGTTCGGCCCATGCACGGGTCAACTGCGTCGAATGTCACGTGGGTTCAGGCGCTGGATGGTATGTGCGCTCGAAACTTTCAGGGCTATATCAGGTGTATTCGGTGATGGCCAACGCCTATCCAACCCCCATCCCAACACCCTTGCATAATTTGCGCCCGGCCCAGGAAACCTGCGAAAAATGCCACTGGCCAGAGAAATTCTACGATAGGAAATACATTTCGCACAAACATTACCTTGCTGAAGAGGAAAATACCGAATGGGATATCGGCATGGTGATGAAGACAGGTCCGGCCTACCGCGCCCTCGGCCAGATCGAAGGGATTCACTGGCACATCAATGCCAATGTGAAGATTGAGTATGCCGCCACCAGCCTGAAAAGGGATACCATCGTGCTGGTGAAATACACCAACCTTAAAACCGGAGAGGTGATGGTGTATAACAACGAAAAAAATCCGCTCAGCGAAGCACAAATTGCCGGGCTCGAATTCAGGACAATGGATTGCCTCGATTGCCACAACAGGCCTTCGCACGATTATAAATCCCCTGCACGCTATTTCGACGCGGCCATGACCGCAGGTAAAATATCGAAAGACCTACCCGATATCAAAACCGCAGCCATGGATATTCTGCGCAACGACTTCCCCACCCTTGACAGTGCTTATAGCTATATCGAAACTGAAATCCTGGGCTATTACGAACTGATGTACCCCGACTTACTTGAGTCGGACAGGGAAACCATCGATGCTGCCATTGCGGCCATCAAAGAAGGATACGCCAAGAACACCTTCCCGATGATGAAAGTGAAATGGAACGCCTATCCGAATTACCTTGGCCACCTCGAAAACGATGGCTGCTACCGCTGCCATAATGATGCTTTTAAGAATCAGAAAAACAAGGTTATATCGCGCGATTGCACACTGTGCCACCTGATTAAGGAACAGGGGAGACCGGGCGAAATGGAATTTGCAACCGGACAGGGATTCCTTGAGTTTAAGCATCCGGTCGATATCAAAGAGAAATGGAAAACAAAGCATTGTGCTGAGTGTCATTTTGAACTCTATTAGCTCTATTTCTTTAACCTTATACTGTAATTTGCAAGTTGCGTTTCCACATACAGATTGCACCAGTTGCGCAACGCGGTTGGTGCAATTGGTTTAGGCACATCGGCCAAAATGAATGATCGCAGCTCAATGGCCTCGTTTCACTGCCGAAATATTGAAAATATGACTTATTTTTGTCCAATTACTTATTCAATCTAAAATTACCAATAATGAGAACAGTACTTTTTGTGATAATGGCCCTGGTGCTTTTTGTTTCATGCGACAACGAAACCACCAGGGTGGAAACCAATGTGAACCCTAACGACCGCGAAGTTACCGTAAAGGACCTGCTGCAGGTCAGTGCATATACCTATTTGTATGTGAGCGAAAAAGACCAGGAATACTGGATCGCTGTTTCACGCATGGAAGCCAAAAAAGGCGATGTGTATCATTTCAGCAGGTCGATGGAGATGAAAGACTTCCACAGTAAGGACCTCGACCGCACCTTCGAAAAGGTGTTGTTTGTGGGTGACCTGAGCAAAGATCCAATTCCTGCCGATCAGGGACAGGTGGCCACCATGCCGCACGAAAGCATCAAACATGTGGCTTCGAAAAAGGAAGTTAGTGTAGAGCGCCGTGAGGGGACAACCCCGATTGCCGATATTTATGCCAACAGGGCACAGTATGAAAACCAGGTCGTCAGGGTTGTGGGCCAGGTGACAAAAGTAAACAGTGGCATTATGGGCCGCAACTGGATTCACCTGCAGGATGGCACCAGCGATGGCGATAATTTCGACCTGACCATCACTACAAACGACCTTGTCAATGTGGGCGAAACAGTGGAGTTTGAAGGAAAAATTTTCCTGAAAAAAGACTTTGGAGCCGGTTATTCCTATGAGGTGATTATGGAAGAAGCTTCCGTAAAAACCAACGCCACCCTCTAATCCGAAACTTCGTTTTAGTTGTTTTGACTATTTGATCAGGGCAAGACCCTGCAAAGCGCTGCTGTCGTTTGGTTTAATGAGCAGGGTTTTCTGGAACATAATTTTTGCTTCCCTGAGTTTACCCAGCTTAAACTGCGTCCATGCGGCGATGATAGTGGTATCGTAATCAAAAGGGTAGAGATTCAGCACCCTGGTGAAGTATTTCAGTGCGCCTGAATAATCTTCCCGGCCATAGAGGATCATCCCCATGCGGTAATTGGCCAGGGTGTTCATCGGGTCAGCCTTCAGAATTTCGTCATAACGCGCTTCTACCTGCGACCAGTTTCCGAGGGCCGCTGCAGGGTTCACAAAACCAAAGCGGGCCTCAATGCTAAGCGGGCGTATTTCGATGCATTTCTGATAGTAAGGTAGCGCTTCGGTGAACCTGCCTGACGCATACATCAACCAGCCAAGCCTGAGGTTGGTTTCATAATCCTCGGCGTGATAAACGGCCTGCAGCTCCTTAATGGCTGTTGCATAGTCGCCTGAGGTTTCGAGCTGATACGATTTTTCGAAGGCCTTGTATTGTTTGTCAAAATCCTGGGCCAGGGCCAGTCCTGACCAGCTTAGGATGACAATGACTGCTGCTGTTCGTTTTAGAATATCCATTTGACGCCTCCAATGATCGTTTGTGATTGAATACTGTATTGTGATTTATTGAGTGCCGATTCTGTGTTGTTGTACCAAAAATAAGGCCTTTTGGCTTGCGTATGCTGAACCCGCAGCGAAAGCTGCAGATTTTTACCAATCAGACATGTCAGTACCGATTCAAGTTTTAACGAAACTTCATCGGGCATATTGTAGATGATGTAGCCATTCTGGTCGGCAAAGAGGTTCAGCTTACCGGTGAGCACCGAGGCCTCAAACCACAACGGACGGGCTATGTTGAAGCCAATGGTTTGCTTGAATACGGTCGATTGTTTCGACTGAGTAATCATAAACGCAAACACGCTGTGGCTGTATAGATTGAGATTTCCCATTGGCATAATAAAAAGTCCGGCCTGCAGCTGCTGTATTTTTTTTGAATAATTGAGTTTTGAATAGGCATAACCAAATTCAGGTGAAAAAACCCCGGCATTGATCCGCACATTGGCCATTAGCGAATAATCGTTTAAGGTGCGCACCGAGTCGGCAAAGCGCATTTGGGTGAGCGGTGCCTCCACCAGCGACAACTCCGCTGTTTCGGTATTCACCCAGGCTGTGTCGGACCAGGTAACTGTTTCCTGTTGCGAATAGGTGTTGGTTTGTTTCACCTGAAGCATATGCATGCCAAGGGTGAACCTGATCTTTGCCGAGGGCGAAAAAATCGCCTGAACGTACACCGATTGCTGGCTCAGCCGGTGATGGAATACCGTATCGTGTTGCCGGCTCTGCAGCGAATAATAATAACTGTTATAGTGGTAGATCGTATCCCTGACAATGGAATCCGTTGCGAAGGCATAGTCGGTGACCACAAAATGATTCCTCAAGGGGATGCTGATTGACTGACCGCCGGCATAGAACAACAGCCCGGGCATCAGCTGAAGCTTAAGGCCGGCATCGAGGATGTTGCCGTTGCCATAAATCTGTTCTTCGCCGTAAAGGCTGTCGGACCCCGCAAGTATGGCAGCATTGAGCCCATCGGCCTTGCTGCGCAAAACTGTTCCGTAATCGGCATGGGCTTCAAACAGCTTAAAGCTTTTTCCCGGCGCGACCTTTTGCTGCAACGAAGGAGATAGCGACCGGTAAACACTCCCGGCTTCGGTGTGTTTTAAGGTCGCCTTCAGTGAATAATACAACATTGCCTGTGAAAACTCATCATAGGCATTGAAACCCAGGGCCCTGCTGAAATGTTTTTCGGCCCCGATGTAGTTGCCGGTGGCAAAATTGGCATAACCAAGCCGTGCCCGAAGATACTGATAATCGATGCCTGACGACAGCACTTCCTTACCGGCTTTTCTTAGCGGACGCCAATGCGCTTGCTGGTATAGCTGATAGGTGAGGCTGTCGGCACTCCTGAAATCAAGGCGGCTTTGGGCAAGTGCCATTTCTCCTGACAGGAATGCCAGGAAAACCATGAAAGGGATGAAAATCGGCCAGTGGAATTTAGTCACGGAATAGTTTTACCTCCAAATTGTTGCGAAAAAAGTGGATTTCACTGAGTTGGTTATCTGACAGCAGTATCTCAAACTTATTGGTCTTCACAATTTTGCCGAAAGCACTGTAGCTGATCACTGACCTCAACAGCATGCGCGAGCCATCAAGATCCTGTTTCATGCCCGATTGCCATTGCCTGAAATGGACCGCTAAAAAGGAATAAAAAGGCGCCACAATGTCTTGTAATAACTTCAATCCACGGTGATGATACACCGCAACAGTGATCTTTTCGTCCACTTCAAGCCCGGGATGAACACCGGTAATCACCTGGTATGCGGCCAGGTAAAAACAATACAGTTCGCTGTTCCGGTTGCCTTCGAAATGGGTAAACATAAATATATCAGGCGATTTCATGAACCATGCTTTGGCAGCTGTGCGGCTGCAAACCAGGCACGACTCGTTGTAGATGTTTGTTTCAACAGTCCAGCTGAAGCCCTGAGCAGGCTGTTCACCTTCATATTTCCACTTCATTTCCTGTCCGGGGATAAAATGAAAGGCATGATCGATCAGTTCATTCGGGTGGTTTTGGAACACGGTCTGCTGCTTGCGGGGTTGGGAAGAGACATGGAATGAGGTTTGTCCGTCTTCAAAAGCCACATAGGAGGCAAAGGGATAATCGAGGGTGGTGGCACCAATTTCGGGCGACGTTTGCATCTGCATATGCAGGTGAGGATAGGGCGACCTGCCCGAGTTGCCACAAAGCGCCAGCTGTTCACCTGCCTTTACATATTGTCCTTTCTGAACCTGTATGCTGTTGTTTTTCAGGTGGCTGAGCTGCGAAAACAGGCCTCCGCCATGATTGATCACCACTGAGTTTCCCCAGTTATTCCGTAGGTTCGAATCGCCAATGGCATTGTCTTCAAGTCCGTCTTCCAGTTCTGCGATGGTGCCATCGGCAGGCGAAACAACGGGCTTGCTGAAGCAGTAATAATCCGTTGCCTGAAGTCCGTCGCCGCGGTAAGTCTTGCCTTCATCATCGGTCATCTCAAAGTCCCAGGCATACTTCCAGGCCGACTTATGGGTGTGTTCGCCATCAATAGCCTGGGTAACCAGCCATTTTCCCCAAAAAGGCAGCTTGATGGAGATACGCCCGAGGTGCGCCATCCTGTTGAGGTTAATCTGGCTGCTGTACAGGTTTTTTTCAGGACTGAATTGCTGCACCAGCACCAAGGCCGGCTTTCCGTGGTAACGCTCGCGCAGCCTGAACACATAAAGCAGCAGTATAACCACCACATTGAACGGCAGCGAAAATACCGGCAGCTGAAAGATCCACATCACGGCCGATCCTGCTGTGGTAAGGAAAGCCAGCAGGGGGATGGATACCATCACCCAGACCAGCGAATATTTCGAAGGAACCACGAAAAATGCACCGATGGCAATCGAAGTGAGAATGAAATTAAAGCCAATGGCACTGTAGCTTACTTCGCTGATTTGTAAGCCAATCAGCAGATAGAACATATAGGCCGAAGCAAAACCGATGAGCGAAAACACAAAGGCTATGCGCGACCAGAAAACAAGCCCAAAGGCAATGATGAGGCCGGCAAAGAGGTGATACTGAAAGAAGATCGCCCCCAACGACCTGAAATATATCTTGACGGGCATAGGCCAGCTAATTTCATTGAACCACTCGTATACCCTGAGCAGGGGTAGGCCGCCCAGCGAATACATTTCATTCAGCGTGTAAATACCCCGCTCGCTGATCTCAAGGTTCGTGATTTGCCGGGTGCTGATGCTAACGATCCAGATGCCGATCAGGAAAGGGATGCTTAAAAAGGGCAGGCCGTATTTGTACATCACGCCTTCGAGTGATACCGTCATGAAGAGGGTGAGCAGTGAGATGAACACCAGGATGACATAAAAACTCAGGCCGGGCTGATAGTAAACCCCGAGTCCCAGGCCAACAAGCAAGGGATTGAAGCCATACAATCCGTTGATAATCTGCTGCCTGCTCAAACCCGCCAGGTAGGCTGCGGTGTTGGCCGTTACCAGGGCAATGAGCCCGCTGATGCCGGCATACAGGTCGAACAGGGTTACCAGCATTAGCAACAGCCCCATGATTTTGTGCTTGGCAAAAAAAATCTGGGTGTAACTATTGCTTACGCTTTGTAAGAAGAGCGGAAAAGCTGACCTGAGTTTTCCGGATATCATAGTTCAAAGTTAGCAAGATGTGGAGGAACTTGTTCCAGATCGAGCAAATTTTCAAGTTTTTCGTTGTTTCTGATCACACTGATTTTCCCTTCAGGACTGATCATCACCACCTTTGGACGCAGGGTGATAAACTGCATCCACTGTGTCATATTGTAAGCGCCAACGGTGTGCACCACCAGGTGATCGCCCTTGTGCAGCAGCGGCAGGCTGATGTTTTCGCGGATCACGTCGATGTTCATGCACAAAGGGCCATACATCACGGTGTCTTCGGTGTAGGACGTGAAAGGCTGAGCCGGCGAAACACGGTGGTCGTACCAGAAGGAAGTGAACAGGATATTGACGCCAAAGTCGACAATGGTGGTTCTTTTGCCATCGGAAAGGCGTTTGTTGGCAATCACAGTACCCAGCAGCCAGGCAGCGTCATCAATCAGGGCACGGCCTGTTTCGAGGATAAGCATCGGGGGAGTTTTGGGCCTGTATTCACTGTTGATGAGTGCCGAGGTGATGGCTTCAGCATAATCATCGATGGCCGGATTGGTGTCGATCCCGGGAAGATAGGAGCCTTTGAGGGTGTTGCGCGAGGCGAACCCCCCGCCAAGGTCGATGTACCTGATCTCGTGACCATATTTCTGCTGAACTTTCTGTGCCAGCACGGCAAGCTTCGAGGCGGCAACGGCATAGGCGTTGGGCGAGAGCATAAAGGTGCCGATATGGGTATGCAGGCCAACAAGTTCAAGGGTTCCGGTAAACATAATTTTATTTAGCGCATCCCAGGCTTGTCCGTTTTCGAAGTTAAAGCCAAAGCGGTCCCACATCGGATATACCCCTGTGTCCATATTAACCCTGATGGCTACTTTAGGACGCTGTTTTGTCGATTTGGCTATCTCCTGCAAGGCATACAGCTCATCGAGGTGATCGATATGGATCAGTGAGTTGTTGGTGATGGCCTTTTTCAGGTCGGCTTCAGATTTGTCGGGGCCGTTGAAAATAATCTTGCTGCCGTCGACACCATTGCGCAGGGCTTTGTCGTATTCGAAGCCCGAAACCACCTCGGCCCAGGAGCCTTCCTGATGGAACACATTGCACACGGCATTCAGGTAATTTGTCTTGTATGACCAGGCAAACTGCACCTTGGGGTAGCGTGTTTCGAAAGCCTGTTTGGCTGCCCTGAAGTTTTTCCGGATTTTCTTCTCCGAAATCACAAAAAGGGGCGAACCATAGGCGTCTATCAGTTCTTTAACGGCAATATCTTCAAGTTGTGTCACCGGTTGAAATTCGGTCCGGCTGCCAAATTTGTTTGGCATATTGCTCTCGAGCCGCTTGATGATCGGACGCTCGTATCTTTTCTTTGTTGTCATAATGGCTGTGTTAAATATTCTTTCTCATACTTTTTCTGCAAGGGGTCCGGTTAACTGCATGCGGCGTCAAATGACATCTCCAGCAACATTTCCATCCGTTTACCCTAGCTGTTTATAACTCTCCAAAGGTCGAAATCTGTTCAAAAGTCGACAGGTCGACGATCATATCCCACGAATAGCGGATAAACATCTTTCCCACATCATAATCCGTGTAAGGATCAGTGGGCCAGCTCATAGCAAGACGGGTGAGCGACTCGGGGATGTTTTGTCCGACCCCAACGGCCAGGTATATCCATGCCGGAATACGCGGATTGATCTCGAGCAGATAGTAATGCCCGGCCTTGTCTTTCATCAGTTCGAGCTCATAGGCACCACGCCATTTGGTCGAACGCAAAAACTGGCTGTTGAGTTCAAGGGCC
Source organism: Bacteroidota bacterium (assembly GCA_018816765.1). Classification (GTDB taxonomy): domain Bacteria; phylum Bacteroidota; class Bacteroidia; order Bacteroidales; family F082; genus UBA6192. The sequence continues at coordinate 78,905 of JAHIUX010000011.1, read as the reverse complement.
TTTTTATCGTCAATGGATATACCTCCCCAGGCCTTGCCTTTGTCGGTAATATACTGTTTGCGCATCGGTACAGCCGCCATGGTGTTTCCATGCCCATCGCCGAGGCCGGTAACATTATATTCGGTACCATGGATAAATTCCTGAATGATGATGGGCAAACCCCATTTTGCCGAAATTTTGTTAAACTGTGCCTTAGCCTGGTCATGGTTGTAGGCTACCGATGCATCATAGTACTTGCCTTTGACCACCAGTGGCCAGCCATACTCTTTTTCGAGGGCGTTGATTTCAGTGGGTGTGTAAATGGCTTTGCTGCGCGGCACATACAGTCCGTGCTTTTTTCCAAACTCAGGCAGGTTGGTCTTGTGCCTTTCCTCAAACTGATCGAGGGTGGGCAAAAAGGTGTGGATGCCCATCGACTTCAGCCGCTGCGACAGCTTGATGAAGGAATACAGTTCCGAATCAAAATTCGGGATGATTACATCCAGGTTTTCGTGTTCATGGATGTATTCGATGCGGCTCATCAACACATCCATTCCTGCCGAGGGGTAAGGAATGGCATAGGTTTTATCCACCAGGTCGTGCATATAAATGCCGGGTTCAAGGGACTCGTACGAAAGGCCGATGATGCGGCAATCGAAGGAGGCAGCTTCTTTCAACCCCCTGATGACGGCAACACCCGGACCGGGACTGTCGATGGCATTAAGCCCGGTGACGCCGATGGTTAATTTGGGCTTAGTCTTCGTCATGGTCAATCATATGGTATTGCCGGAGGGTCTCTATAAAATCGTTCAGGTCGCGCTCAATCACCGTAGGTTCAGCGTGAAAATGGTCGTTGATCGACTGGATAATTTGCACAGCCGAATGTCCTTTCCTCAGCATATTCAGTATCTCGAGGCCTACTGTGTTCACCGAAAAGGATTCACCGGAGGCCGGGTTGAACACAAATCCGTTTTCGCTGACAGCAATATTGTTTTTAATTTTCATAGCAGGAATATTTGAAGATGCAAGTTTACTGCCTTGCGTGAAATCATTGGTTACAGAATTCATTGTTTGTTGTATAAAATTATCAGTGTGAACATTGGGTATTATTTGTTTTCCAGGCCTTGCGGTGGAAACAACAATCTGTTTAGATGCCTTTGTACTCAGTTGGTTTATGGTTTGTTAAAGATAGTTTTATGTGTTGCTTAATCCTGCCCCAAATCGCTGTTTGTCGGGCAGTGCTTTGTATTCGGTAACGGTGTAGCTGGTAATCGACCTGAACTGTGTCGACAAATACTGCACACTGCTGTATCCCATGCTAAAAGCAATTTCACTCAGGCTTAATTCATCCAGCTGAATCAGTTCTTTCACTTTCTCAATCCGTTGCAAGATGATATACTTTTCGAGCGTAATGTGTTCATGTTTTGAGAAAACGGTGCTCAGGTGCTGGTAGCTCTTGTCGAAACGGCTCACCAGGAAGTCGGAATTGCGCACCATGGCATTGTAGGTGGTGTGGTGTACCAATTCAACGACGACCCGTTTGATTTCCTCGACAAGGATGGCGTCCCGGTCGTTTATTTCCTCGAAGCCCAGCTCAACAATGAGTCCCCTGATCTTTTCAAGGCTGATCTGCTCCTCGTCGTAACTGACGGTGATGTCGCCCAGCTTTGCCTTCGTCAGGGCAACGCCTTGTTGCTCAAGCACCAGCCTGATGAGTTTCAGACAGCATTCGCTCAGCATATTGCGCAGAAGAAACCGGTGGTGCGATTTGTGGGTCAAACGATTGGAGCTTTGGAGGTGTTGGCAACTAATTGCTGCGAATTTAGTTGCCATTAGTTGGTACAAATGTAAAAAATGTTCAGTTCGTCAGCAGTGTTTAACCCACTGCTTCACTAAAACCATGGATAAAACCAACTTCCATAAAGAAAACCTCAAGGTGCAACAGCTGCAAGGGCGGCCCGAAGTGTTACTTTCAGGCCGCCCTTGACGTTGTTTCAGGCGATCAGTCCTAAACTGACTGCGGGTTATTTTTTGCTTTCGCTCTTCTCGATCAGGTAATTGGCCACCAGGGCAAATCCGCCGAAGAGGAAGATCATCGAGAAGTAGGCCACCTCTTCGTGCAGTGCGGAGTTCACTGCGAGGATGTTGCCAAAGAGTACACCGACGCCGATGCCGATAAACAGCATGCCAAACTTGAGTGTCGATTTGTTGAAGCTTTTTGTGTCGCTGACGAACATCGACGCATCAACGCCTTTTTCCATCATGGTCAGTCTTTCGCGGCGGCGGATGAATAAGTAAAATATACCGTAAATGGTTCCGAAGACCATTCCGGTGATTAACACACTATCCAGGTCATGCATATCATTTTTTATTAGGGGGTTTCGCCCATTTTGACGCAGCTTTTCGGCTGTGGTTACAAGCAGAAACAAAAAAACTGCCTGTTTGGGCAGTTTTATTTTGTTTTGTTGAATTTGTGCCTTGTCAGAACTTCCCGAATTTGAGGCTGAATCCTCCGCTGAAACCGCGAAGCACATTCCCGTTGGTATTATTCATGACCAGAGAGGAGGTGTAACGATACGATGCACCAATGGCCAGCCGCATGAAACGAACCATGTTAATTTCGATTTCAACACCGGGTTCGAGCACGAAAAAGGCGTCAGAATCCCATACGGATGGGTCAACCTGGCTGTCGTAGTTCCACCAGTCGTAGTTCACATAGGCCACACCGCCGGCGCCAATGATGACAGGGAAAGTGAGGTGAACAGGCGAAAAGGGCATCACAACAGGCTCAATGAGCAGCCCGCCATAACCGCCAACGAGGTTTACGCGTTGTCCGGGGAATTTGTTGTCGAACCTGAGGTCGCTTGTGAATCCTGATCCTGCCAGGCCGAGGGTAAGCCTGTGATCGATCACCCATCCACCCTTGATGCCGGTCATGAAGGCGTCTTTGCCGTCGACAGAACCGAACGAAAAGGTCATGGCACCATAGGCTCCATGATCGATATCGCCATCGCGTCCAAACAGTGTGCGGTATTCCTTGTTTTCCTGGGCACTTGCGAAAAGACCCAGTCCGATGATCAGGCTGAGCAATAAAAGTGATTTTTTCATTGTATTTGTGGTTAAGAAATTACTTAAAAATGATAGCGGAAGGTAAATCCAAGGTCGGCAAACGAAAGCCTGAATATCCGGTGACCAAAGAGGTCGAAAAAGGGCTTGTACTCGATGCCGAAACTCAGCGGAACGGTGAAAATGCGGTATTCGGCGCCAAGCAATCCATCGGCGCCCACCACTGCCCGTGTTACCGGCCTGGGTTCACCCTGGTTCTGGCTGCTGAAATACCACAGCATCTTTACATTGCGGGTAAAGCCTCCATGCAGCCCCATGCCGTAATAGAAATAAAAATTATCCCTGAAACGCCCGGCTACCGATTCATAGTGACTCATCATTACGGTCAGTTGCATGCCGTTATCCCTGAAACTCATCAGCAGCTTGAGGTCCTTGTTTTCTTCGAAGAAATGCTGGAAACTGATGCCCCGGCTGATGCCGCCCCTGACACCTACTGCATTTTTCATGTATTGCGCCATGACCGGACTTGCCAGTACAAAAGCCAACACCAGGATGATCCATTTTTTAACCATAGCAGCTTCTATTGTTTGATGATGCGTCCCGAACCGGTGATCTGCTGTACAATCTGTGGGTTGCCGCGATAATAAATATTGCCGCTTCCACTGATGATTGCATCAAGCAACTGGTTGGGAAACACGTACATATTGCCCGAACCGCTGATGCTTGCATAGCATTTATTCTGGTCGAGGTCGTAAGCATAGATATTGCCCGAACCACTGATCTGAAGGTCGGTGGCGTTGGTGATGCCGGTAGCTTCAATGGTTCCTGATCCGCTGATGCTGCCTTTCATATAATCTGACACGAAGTCGAGGTCGATTTTCCCTGATCCGTTGACAAAGGCAAACACTTCCTCCACATTAAGGTTGAAGGCCTGCATATAGCCCGAACCATTCAGTTCGAAACTGTTTGCGTAAGGAGTATACACCGTAACGCGAATAGGCAGGGTGTTGTTAATGCAGCGGTTGCTGGCTGTTTCAATGATCAGCCTGTCGCCGGAAACATAGGTCTTGATGAAACCGATCAGGTTCGATTCTGACTCAACGCGCACTTCATGGATGACCGAAGGCATCACAAAAACGTCGAAGGATCCGTTGCTGACGATCTGGGTAAACACCTGAGATGACCTGTTTTCGGTGATCAGCTGGCCATTGCCCCTGAGGCAGTTGATGCCGTCAGTATAACATCCGCCGATGGTGAACAAGGCTGCGGCAATGACAACAAACAGGGCTACGCGTGATAATTTGCGATTCATAAGAAAGAGTTTTTAGTCTGTAAACAGAGACAAGCAGATTGAAAAAGGGTTGCAATAAAGCGATCAGGGTTTGTAAAAAATATTGACTTCGCCCCCGCTGGTATTAAAACGGAATGAGCCCATCAGTCCTGTGCCGATGGCAGCCTTCAGGAAGCCGTCATCTTTGCCCGGAGCAGGCTCCTGTTTCTCGAGCACCTTGATCTCAACCGGCAGATTCACCTTGGTGCGTGCACGGTAGTTGACCTCAATGGCGGTGAAATGGTTGCTGTTGACATAGATGTTGTTCACGGCATAGTCGGAGTTAAGCTGCAAAGTCTTAAATGTCGGGCTGAAATCACCCAGCGTGAGGGTGCCATAGGTCGCCTTCAGCAGGAAGCTGGTTTTTAACCGGTTGAAAGTCAGTCGCGAGAAGGAGCTTTCGCCGGTGACCGAAATGGCCTCATCTACCTGAATTCTGTCGCGGCGCGAATCGAGCTGCAGGGCTTCTACACTACCAAGGTGAATGGTCGATGAACGCCCGGTGAGGGTGAGCTGTCCGGCTTGTTTCACCTCAATCTCGGCATAGTTCAGCTCAATACGTCCCAGATCGACGCGGTTGATGTTGGCATTGCCAAACTCGACAACAACAGTCGACTTTTCAGCAAGGTAATTGGCCTGAAGGTTGCCGTTGGAAACCGTGAAGCTTGTCGCTGCGCTGTGGTCGGTGGTATACACGTTGCCGAAGCGGTTGTCAACTGTCACCCTGAGGTCCGATGGCAAATAAACCGTGTAGTTGATTTCGGCCAGGTTTCCTGTGTTGATAACGGTTTTGGTCATATCGGAGAGTTCCGACCAGATATTGCCGGCATTGGCAAACACCGTGCTGGCATTCACAAAGTTGGGCGTACTGGTAAACCTCACATCAATGTCGTTGAAGGCCTTGTCGACCTTTTGCTGTTTGGAGGAACTCACCTTCAGGTCGACTTCGAACCTCACCGAATCCTTTTCCCAGCTCACAAGGTGCACATTGCCATATTTATTGGTTATGTTTATCTCGGTATTTTTGCTCACCGGAAAATGTTCGCTGAAATGTTTCGACTTTTCGTACACCTGTGCCTGCAGCGAACAACTGATGAGCAAAAAGGCAAGGCTGAATAATTTGAATTTGTTAAAGTACATGATGCACCTCCACTTCTTCCGCCGGGGCGGTTGATTTTAATTGTATGAGCATATCTTCAAGAATTTCGAGCCTGATGCGGTAATGCTGTATCATGGCTTCGATCACCTCCTGGCTGGCTACCTGATCGCCCAGGTCGCGCTCCAGTGAGGCGTAGCTTTTGTCGAGGGCCGATAAATCGTTTTCAAGGTCCTGCTTCATCCTGGCATTGTTGCCAACGAGCTGAAACACTTCGCTTTCCTTTTTGCTGATCACCGATGTGTAATAGCCTTTTGCTTCCAGAAACACCTGGTATTCGTGGGTAGGTCCTTCTGCAGGACTTTGCTGGTTGATTTCGGCTGTGAGGGCCTGATCCGGTGCTATCCAGCGGTGGAAATAATAACCCGAAACAAAGATGACCATCACTGCGGCAACCCGAACGAGAAAGGTGCGCCACAACACCCTTTGCCGCACCGGAGGTTCATCGGCAATCATTGCCCACAGGGCCGGATCGGGCTCAAGTTCATCGAACTGTGCCCGGTTGTTCCGGATAAAGTTTTCCAGATCGTCAGTTTTCATACCCCATTTGTATTAGCAATTCTTTTACACGTTGTCTGGCCCTCATATACTGTGACTTTGAGTTCGACACAGAAATATTAAGAATCTCAGCGATTTCAAGATGATCATATCCTTCGAGCAGGTATAGCGAAAAGATCATGCGGCTCCCGTTGGGCAACCCGTTCATGGCCAGTTTCACCTTTTCCACACTCAGTCCGCTCACTTCTACCGGCTCCTCCGGCTTGCCCTCAAACAGGTGCATGTCTTCGAAATATTTCAGGTCGGCTTTGCGCCTGCGGATTTCGTTGATGCAGTGGTTGATGACAATGCGCTTGAGCCAGGCGCCGAAAGTCGACTCGAACCGGAAACTCTGCATGCGCCTGAAGGCGTCGGCAAACGACTCCTGAAGCATATCCTCTGCATCCTCAGTGTTTTGCATCATCCGAAAGCAGATGTTGTACATGGCTTTGGCATATTGCTGGTACAGCTTATACTGGGCCTTGCGGTTGCCACCAATGCTTTCCCTGATCAAATCCTGATGAATGTCAAGCTGTACAGTTTCCAATTGTAATCATCTTTCGTTATCCAATGACAAGCTAAATTGCCAGTGGTTGCATAAAGCATAAAAATTCTTCAGCCAAAAGCCTGCTTCTTCCTGCAAGCCTGTATGCTGCAAAAATCTGATCTTTTTTTATTATATCATGCATTATTGTACTATATTTGACACCTTGGGGTATTATCTTAATGCAACAAATGATTTATCAACCAACAGAAAAGTTCAACTACTTGAATATCAAGGATCGTGACCATGTAACTGATTCCTGATCAGCCAGCATTCTACTGGCTGTTAGTGAAATTCATCTTTTTATGATTAATCAGTTTACCATGGAATTACCATTTGCAGAATCGTATAAAATAAAGATGGTCGAAACCATCAGAAAAAGCAGCCGCGCCGAACGCGAAAGCTGGATCAAAGAAGCCAAATACAATTTGTTTAACCTCCGCAGTGATCAGGTGTTTGTCGATTTGCTCACCGACTCAGGAACAGGCGCCATGAGCGACCGCCAATGGTCGGAGATGATGCTGGGCGATGAGTCCTATGCCGGCGCATCGTCCTACTACAAAATGAAAAACGCCATCAGCGAGATCACTGGATTTCCGTATTTTTTACCAACCCACCAGGGCAGGGCAGCCGAAAATGTGCTGTTTTCGGCTATGGTGAAAGCGGGTGACAAGGTTCCGGGCAATGCCCACTTCGATACCACCAAAGGACATATTGAGTTTCGCAAAGCCACTGCCATCGACTGTACCATCGATGAGGCTTACGACACCACCCTCGACCATCCGTTCAAGGGAAATATCGACCTGGCGAAGCTCGAATCAACACTCAGGGCCTATCCCGCCAGCCAGATTCCGATGATTATCATCACCATCACCTGCAACACCTCCGGTGGTCAGCCGGTTTCGATGCAGAATATGCGTGAAGTGAAGGCCATGGCCGACAAATATGGCATCAAGGTGATCTTCGATGCCGCCCGTTTTGCCGAAAATGCCTATTTCATTAAAACACGCGAAAAGGGCTATGAAGATACCACCATCCGCGAAATTGTGAGGGAGATGTTTTCTTACGGCGATGGCATGACCATGAGCAGCAAGAAAGATGCCATCGTGAATATGGGCGGATTCATTGGCCTGCGCGATCCCGAATTGTTCCGTCAGGCCAGCGTGTTCAACATCATGTTCGAAGGCTATATCACCTACGGCGGCATGTCGGGCCGCGACATGAACGCCCTTGCCCAGGGACTTTATGACGGCACCGAATTCGACTACCTCGAAACACGCATTAATCAGGTGGCGCTGCTGGGTAAGCTCCTTCACGAAGGTGGGGTGCCGGTGCAATATCCCTTTGGAGGTCATGCCATCTTTGTCGATGCCAAAAGGTTCCTGCCTCACCTTCCCCGCGAGCAGTATATCGCACAAACGCTGGCCCTCGAATTTTACATCGAAGGTGGGGTGCGTGGCGTCGAAATAGGCACCATCATGGCCGACCGCGATCCCGTAACCCGTGAAGACCGCTATCCGGGACTCGAAATGGTCAGGTTTGCCATCCCGCGAAGGGTATACTCCGACAACCATATGCGGTATGTGGCTGCCACCATACTCAATGTGTTCGCGCGGAGAAACACGATAAAAACAGGCTATCGCATCGTAGCCGAAGCACCTATCCTGCGGCATTTTACCGTTGCCCTCGAAAAAATTTAAGCCTCACAGCGCTTTTTGCCCGGCAGTCAGCAATGGCTTGCCGGGTTTTTTTATTCCCGCAAAATCAGGGCATTTTCATCCAATACTCGAGCAGAATGGCAAGCGCATCAGCCGCCATGATGACCAAAAAACCAAGCTCGTTTCGCAGGCGTGCCTTGCCGGCCACGGCCACCACACCCGTGAGCAGGGTCAGTGAAGGAAGCAGCAGGGCATTGCCGTGCCAGTGGTTTAGTACCCACAGCCAATAGGCGAAGATGGAGGCTGACATCAGGGCTACCACGATTCCGGAAAAGACACTGACCGGCAGCTTGCGCAAGCCATAGGCGAAGCTCAGTCCAACGAAAGCCATATAGGTATAAAGTCCGTAATGGCGCAGGCTGTCACTGGCCACGATAAACCATAACACCGCCACGGCCATGCCCCAACTGATCAGCCGGGGCAAGGTGAATGTTGACTTAAACGGCCATGCGAGCCCGAAGATGGCCGCCAACGCGAGAATTGTGCTCAGTATCATGCTGATGTTTTTTGGTGGGGTTAAAACAATCCGACACTTTTTTCAAACCCTGCTCAGCCGGGCAAACAGGGATCACCGATGTTGAAGCAGATCAATGGTTTTGCAACAGGTAAATGCCGGTAATCAGCAAATAGATGGTAAAGAGCAGGATGGTGATGACCATGATGCGCCTCTTTTTGTTGTAGATAAGTAATTTCGGCTGATTGAGGTAATATTTTTGAGGCGCCGCTTCAATGAAAATCCTGCGTTGCACAAGGCGGTGAAACAACTGGCGGCGTTTTACCTCCAGCTCATCGAGGTCCCTGGCTGTTTCTGCCGACAAGGCTCCTTTGTCCCTGAACTTTTGAATCATACGGTTTACATGTACCCTGATCATAGTGTCTGAATTTATTTGCTGCCCGAATATTAGGGGTTTTTTATTTCAATGCATGGTATGCCTTGCCATTTTTGCATCAATGAGTCAGGTGTCAGCATGGCATGATACGGAGGTAAATATCAGTTAGTCACTGAATTTGCTAAACAAGAATCCAAAATTCAGGCTGATTTGCTGGAGATCGCTTTTTTCGACAAAGGCGTTTTTTTCGAAGGAGTGGAAGCCATATGCCACCCCTGTCCTGATTTTCATCCATCGGGTGAGGTTGAGCTCAGCAAACAGTTCGGGCGAAAAAAGCAGTCCCTTTACCCTGACCGATGCCTCGTTGCTTTTAAACAATGCCATATTGGTTTGGTTGCCGATCAGCGAAAAATAACCGACGTGAATCAGCCAGCCAGCGTGCAGTACTTCATGGCTTTTATACAGATTGCCCAGGCTGAGTCCGGCTTTCCAGATATTCACATACAAGGGTGCGGACTGACTTTCAGTGCTCAGGTTCGAAACAAAGGCAGCGCCAAACAATCCCAGCATGAGGTGTTTATTCAGGATCAGTCCTGTTTCGATGCCCTGATAAGAGAATGCCTGCTGGAAAAAATCCTGGTGTTGGTGGAGCAATCCGGCATACAGCCTGGCGTCCCTGACCAAGGTGTCGTTGGGGTCCAAGGCATAACGGTATGCGCTTTGTTGCGCAAAAAGGATTGACGGATAAGCAGATAAGAAAAGGATAATGATGCTGAAGCGAATGTTTTTCATGGGTTGTGGGTGTAACAGGATAGCTTTCCCGGATTGGTATTCGGTGTTCATCTTTGCGATATCAATGCCAATTTATGGGTGTTTGCGTGTTGCCCTGACGTAATAACCATCATTTTCGGTGAATGAAACCTGGTCGAAGCCAACGGATTTCAAGGTATCCACAACGGTTTCAATCGAATATTTGCAAAAATCGGACGTGAATGGCAGGGCGTTGAGGTAGGCGCTGCCAGCCATAAAAATCAGAAAACTGCCTCCTCCGGCCAGCATGGCGTGCACACATCCGAAGGCTTTGCTGAGGTCGCTCCAGAAATAGACGACGTTCACACAAAAAACCTTGTCGTAAGGGGTATGCGCTGGTTTGGCCGTAAGCAAGTCGCCATAATGCAACACCACCTGGCCTTTACTGATGAATTTCCTGTTCCTTCGGCTGGCTTCTTTGTGCATAAGGGATGAAAAATCAATGCCATGGACGGTGCAATCGCCCGACGAAGCAATCTGATAAACCCCCAACCCGGGTCCGTACCCGATTTCAAAGATGCGGTCGCCGGGACTGACGGCAAGCTCCCTGATGATATTCGAATAATAAGCCTTATTCCGGCTTGTCATCATTTTCGCAACGATGCGTCCAAAAATACCGGTAGGTTTTCGCAACTGGCGCCCAAGCAGATTGGCCATATATTTAGGTGGTTTAAACGCCTTCAGGGCGTTTGATGAAGTAAAATTAACAAAGAATATTCCTGCGCAAGGCACAGGCTGAAATAATTATTTTACCCCTGGTCAGAGCGACCATTTCTCAAAGATTGAACGCATTTTCGATGTTTTTCGCCAGGCTGCTGACAAAGCGGGCCATCTGTGCGCCGTCGATCACGTCGTGGTCGAGCAGTACTGTCATCTGCAGCATTTCCCTGATCACGATGGCCTCATCTTTCACCACGGGCTTTTTCACCACCGACCCAATGCCAAAGGCAATCGGGTGGATTGCTGTGGGGATGAACCAACCATTCACCTTTCCCATCATGCCGATGCCTGTGATTGCCACATTCCCCATCTTGCCGTAGGCGAATTTTGGGTGACTGAGCAGAAATCGCCACACCATGCGGCGAAGGCAGGCAGGCAGGAAGGGATACAGCCGTTCCATGCGCCCCGACTTACGCTTGAGTACAAGGTCTTTGTCGCTGTGGCTGGCTTCTTTTGCTTCGCTGATGAGCCTGGTGATGTGGGCCGGGCTGGCCGACTGGGCCTTTTCGATGAGCAGCGGAAAAGGCACCCGCTCACCGCCAACCTCTTTTTCGACCAGCAACGACACATTGATGTCGTTGAAGATAATGCGCTTGTTTTTGCCGCTCCGAAAAGCTGCTGCGGTTTCGTGTGCCTTGAGCGTGGTGCCAACAACGCTGATGAGCCAGGCGGTGAGCGAGATGCGGGGGGCGCCATTGCTGTTGTGCTGCCTGATTTTTTCGCGGGCAAGGCTCACATCAAGTTCGATGAGGGCGGTGATATGGTGCCTGCGTTTCCCCATCTCAAGCACATCGATGGTGGCCATGCGGGTGAGAGGGAAGGCCTCTGTTCTATGGGCTGTCATTGGGGTGAAATCAGTTTGAAGGCAAAACATTCGGTCCAGTAAGGCCCCAGGCCGGGCTGGTGCCTGAAATACAGGCTGTCGTTGCTGATGCTCAGCACTGCCGGATGGTATTGCGAAAGGGAGATCAGCATACCCTGGCTGAAGGCATAGCTAAATTGCTCGCTGGCATAAGGCGGGTTAAACGCGAGGCTTACAACCGAATCGTGTCCTTCGTCAATCAGGCTAATGACGATGGCGCTGCTGTCGTGTGCATAGCCAACAACAGTGTCAACCCAATGGGTGTTTACCCTGATGCCGCCATAATCACCCATGATGTGTTGAAAATAGGGTATGGGCGGAGGTGTCTTCGTCGGGTCTTTTTTGCAACCCGCCAATGTGGCCAACCCCACCATGAGGAGTATGATTTTTTTCATTATCGGCTGATCAGTGAATGATTTCATGCAAGGGTTTAAACATAAGGCCTTTTGCCTTCATCGCTTCGAAGGCTTTGGTCTGTTTTCTGGTTGTGGAACCAACAGTGGCTTCCGGCACAAGCGTCAAATGATAGCCCCTGGAACTGCCGCCCAGGGCCGTATGGTAGATGCATTTGTCGGCCAGTATACCTACCAGTACGATGTCGGTCACCTGCCGGTTTTCGAGAAACTGCCTCAGTTCAGGCACCGTGAAGGCATCGCCTTCGACCTTGTTGAAGCAGTTGTTGTTCACCACTTCCAAACGGGAGTAAAAGGGCTTTGCAGGCAAGGTATCAGTCCTGATGCCCTTCAGGCTGATGTTCAGCGACTTTCCGGTGGCCCTGACGTAAATCACGCGTTCGGCACCAAAAGCGGCGATCAGCCGGTTGATGTGTGGGATGATGCTGTCGATGGAAGCATTCAGCGACTGGTCTTTCAATTGAAAGTCCTGCATGTCGAGGACCATGAGCCAGGCATCCTGGGCCCTGAGTCGCTGTTGCGACAGGCCAAACGACAACAGGCAGATCAGAAGGACCAGCCACCGATGATGGGATGTTTTTTTCCGGGGCGCGTTGGCTTGCGTTTGCATGGGATTCATTGAATGATACGGTGTTGACGCAGGTCAAATGTAGGGTTTTCTTTTGGTTTGGGTGATTTTTTGGGTGGAAATTTCACGGACATAGTGTTTGTAAAGTCAAAGCTTAAGACCAAATACTTATGCAGGTGTGCAAGGGTGGAAAGGAAAAATCAGGATTAATTGCAATGCGATTGTTGCAAACAGCGAGCCATGCGTAAATTCTGCGAAATCGGAGTTTTCGTGGAGGGGTGATTAGTGTAGTTCTTTAACTGAGATAACTTTCTAAGTATGGAAGGTTGTTACAAAATCAATTAGATATCATCAAAGTCAAGAATCTCTAGTAAAATATTAAAGTTCTGAATAGGTCGAAGCCTATTAAATCAATCATTAGATTACTCAATTTTAAAACCTGCCTTCAATAAAGTTCTTAAATGCTTCTCTGCATTAGATTTGTGAAATTGAGTTAATGGTTTTAATTCATATGCCAAGTCAGCTAGATAGGTTATTTCGCCTTTTGTTAGAATTTTCATTTTTGAATCCCAATCGACCATTTGCTTTAGAACAGATAAGTTAATTTCAACCACGTTACTGTAAGTTTTTTCTTTTGCGACGTTTGAAGTAATTTCAATGTTAAAAAAGTTTGAGGCATAAAGAATATCTTTAACTGACGGAGGTTTCCCAGCTATGAGATTATTTGCAATTTTATTAAACACAGATGTGAATTTTGCATTACCTTCTAAGGCCTTTTTTTCGATTGATTTAAAAATATCTTGTATACTAATACCAGTTTCAATTGCTTGATTATATTTCAGAATAATTAGTTTCAATGCGCTTTCGAGCTGGTAGTTATAAGGTGTATTTATTAAATCAAATAACTCTGGACGATTTTTGCGAATCTCTAACATTAAAGAGTTTTCGAACTGCAAAATATCCTCATTTAAATCTTCAATTTTTAATATTGATGAGATTATTATATCCAATTTCGTTTTGTGAGATTGTGGCAAATCATCGTAATTCAATTTAAGAAGTTTATAAAAATCAATTCCTCTTGATTGGATTTCAATATTACTTTTTATTTTCTCAAAATTTATCTCAACTGACTCCCCATTCTTTTTTTCTTTTATTGGTATAGAATATTTTTTCAATATTATCTGAGCAGCAGTTGAATTCATAAACTTTTCGACTTCAATAGAACCCGAAATATCATCCCACAACTTTTTGTTTTTTGAATACTCACCATAGTCATCACTTTCCGAATACTTTTTTATAAGTCCATTCATCAATTTCATAAGTTCCATGAAAAATGAAATAAGGTCATCATCAAGTTTTTCTTTCTTCCAAATCTTTGAAAGGTCAAATTGTTTCCCTTGTTTTTGGCCATCTGTATAAATAAACATTATCGAAATCGCATAAGGAACCACTGCTGATCTTATTTGACCCAAGGAATTTTTACCTTGTCCATAAATTTTTTCAAGTTGGGTGAACAAAATAATTTTTGAAATTAAATCCTCGTAAAAATCCCGATTAATGGTTGAAGGCTTTTTACCTCTTTGTTCGCCAGTAATTTCCTCGAGAAAATACCTAAATACTTTTTCACCACCTTTTTTCACCACATAAGGCTGATCTCCCCATGCAGTATAATACTTTCCGAGTTGCTCTTTTGTAAAGCGGTAATTCTTTGGAAATTCCTTTTCAATTCTTCCTTTATTTGAACCAGCGATTCTAAGTTTGGTATTAAATTCCCCTCTGGATTTTTCAAAGAACCATTTTCGACCTGAAGGGGTTACGATGCTATCAGAAAGTGCTTTAATTTTATTTAATTGAGGACTTCTTGAACTTAAATCAACATTTGAAACTTTGGTTTGAGAATTTGAATATCTACTAATGTCCGAGATTAAAGAATCTAAACCTTCTTCGGTTACATCACGGGCCACATTAATTTTGGCCATAACTTTAACCTTTTCAATTGAGAAACCATCCTTTTGTGTAAAGTAGATACTTGCAGTTGTCTGCCCCCCATTTACTATTTGAAAATCAGTCAAAGATTTAATGAATATTTTTCCATTAATCGTTTCTGACTCTTTGGCAGTTGAGGTGATTGTTATCCCGTTGTTAAATGCAATAAATTTTTCAGGACTAACTCTGATTGTTTCTCTGATTCCTTTGTTAACTCCTTTGAACTGAAGAAATGATCTTATATTCTTTTCAAGCAATCTGGAACTATGTTTTCTGTATAATTCAGAAAGGACACTTGCAGGCATAACACAAAGAAATGATTCAAAATTCTCCTCATCAGCTGCCTTAATAACCTCTAATTTGAAGTTAAACAAATGTTCAAAATCAATAATAAGTGCTTCTCGATTACCCTGAGAAATCAAAACATCATATAAGAAATTTAGATCAATTAATTTTTTAAATATTGATAAATCCTTTGTGATCCGTTCCCGGTTTTTAATAAAAGTGACCTTGATATTTTCTTCTTCAAAGTCAATTCTTTTCGGCTGAGGAATTGTGCCGCGGGTCTCGATTGTTGCGTTAGCACTGACAAGAAATATTTCTATAACATCAAACTGTTCTACTCCAGTTGAAGATGAGAGTTGAGATAATAGTGGCCTGATAGGGTCAGCGTCCTGTACTTCATCATTTAGGTGACCTTTGATTGCTTTGTTTAAAAACCTGGTTACTCTTTTAAATTGATTATCATAGTAGACCTTGGTTGAGACTTGCAAATCTTTGTTTGACAGAGTAATGTCAATACTGGTTTCATCCACAATGAATAACTGTAATCTTTCAGATGACTCGTTAACGGTATAACCATTCAGCTTTAAGCCATCAGCAATATTCAAATAATATGAATCGTTCCAGTCTTCTGAATCAAGCAATTTGGCATCAACTAATAAAGGGAGAACTTGACTAAGCAAATTAGTCTGCTGAACAAAACCTTCGTCATCTTTTGAGCTTTCAAGTAACTCTGTTCGATAATTGATGAACTCTGTAATTTTCATTTTAAAAATCTCCTTTTCTCAATATGAAAGAAGTCAGCATATTTGTTTTCAAAGTATATTTCAAGGCACAGATTTCTTCTGGAATGTTTGACTTGCTTAGCTTAGGAAAATTTACATCTGAACAATTGTAAGATATCCAATTGACTGGCTTGAATCTATATCTATCGTAAAATCTAAAATTTTTGGAACTAATGTTCTTTTGATTTAGAGCCTTCCAAAATATTGAAATGTCACCGTAAGATTCTTGAATCAGTTTTTTAATTTGCAATATCACATCTCTGATGTGAAGGCCAGATGAAAAATCGCTTTGTACGTCAACTACAACCAATTCTAGTCCTTTCCCTGAAGCAACTTCCAGTTGATATTCACTAGCAATTTTCACCTCAATTCCCGATGGTGATTTTGTTTTTACTTCAAGATTTTTATTTTCTAATTCAAAATCATTCCCTTTATCATATGGACCTTTCCATGAATTTAATAGAATATTAATGTCATGACTCCCATGTTCGTTTATCAACAACTTTAAAACTAAGAGCTCACCGATTAAGCCTTTTATAGCTTCCTCTGGAAGCAAATCTGATTTTTTATCTTCAAAAAACTCACTCCATCTATAGAATGCCTGTATAAAATGATTTGAGTATTCATCCACATGACTTATGCTTTTTATGCTATGATAAAGGGAGAGAACGAGGTCATCAAAAAGGTCATTAAAATCATTGTCAGTCAATTGGAGTACAATCAGATTAGTTTCTCTGAAGTATTCAATGGATAAATTTTCTTTTTGGACTCCTTTAAAGTTTAATTGTTTGAAACGTGGTAATGCAAGTATCAAACACCTGTTTCCTTCCTTATTAACTCCAAGATAAAGTTCGCATATACAATCAGAGGAAATTCTTAACGACCTGAAACCACTTGTCGCTGGATTCTCTGAAAGTTCTGACCACTTTTGTTTCAATTCAATAGTTGTCATAATTATATTTCATTTGCATCATCTGGTAATTCAGAATCCTCTGCCTTAAATTCGTTTTCTTCATCACCTTCAAGGCCATAATTTCCATGAACATAAACGCCTCCAGGATCTGGTTCAATTGGTGGAAAACCTATAGCGTAACCAATTAGCGGAATATCTAAATCTATTCCTTCCATTTCAACAAATGCTTTCATATCAGAATCTATTTCTTTATCTTTTTCTTGCCGAAACACATAATAGGAATCTAAAAAGTAGATTAAAAGCAGGCCTTCTTGGTCCGACATTTTCTCGCGATATACTCTTTCTGGAATGTTTACATTCTCCGCTTTTTTGTTGATTTGTTCCTTTGTCCATTCAGGAAATTTTTCCTGATATAATCTTTTTCTCTCTTCAATAAAATCTTTTTCCGCTTTTCTAATTTGTGATGCTGTGAGTAGAATTGAAAAATCTCGCCCTGATGTAATAATATTAGCTGATTTGCCAGAGGCAGTAAATTCTTTCTTTTGAATAAAACTATCTCTGTAATTTTTTGTGGACTGTTCATCCTTCGGACCTCTTCTGATTATCATGTCAATAGGTTCCGGCAATCCTGATTCAACTTCAGTTAATCTTCCTTTACCCTCTGTGGGATTTGCGTCACCACTAGTTTTAATAGCAATTGTCCAGTTGTTTAATTTGTTCTTTGTTTTACATATCTCAATAAATCGAATGATGCTTTCGCATGTGACTTTGCCAAAATTGTTTTCCATTTTTAGAACTGAAATAATACCAGCTGTATCAGTATCGGCCAGTAGGAAACCGGTTTTATTCCCCTCTTCATTTAGCTTAGGTCTAAATTTAAAGGATGTGGCTATGTGGTTTTTAAAATCTTCATATACTTTTTGAATTTTCTCTTTCTTGATATCGAATTTGGTAGTTTGCTCAAGTGAATCCTGATACGACCAATTCACTTCAAGAGTATCTCTAAGTATTGCTGGTCTTGTTATTTTAAGTACTCTAGGGTGTTTTTTGACACGAAGAATGAAATCGGAAGGTTTTCTGTTTTTCTCCTTCATTTTTATAAATTCAATTTCTAGTTCCTCAATTGTTCGGGTTACCAAGTCATATTTTCCCATTGAATCTCGTGTAATAAATAGCTTACAGCAATCGAGATAGCCCGGTCTGTAGCCAAACCACCTTCCCATTTGAAGAAGTGCATCTGAAAAATCAGTTGTCCGAACAAAATAATTAATGCTTAATCCTTCAAGTGTAAATCCACGGGATAATCTGTTCCCGCCAACGGCAATATATTTTTTTGGAGTGTTCCTTGGATACAGAAGTTTATCTCCAGTCAAACTGTTAATTGCTTTTATCTCTATGCCTTTAATAGATTCTGTGAGATAACTATTTTTAATAGTTTCAAAGCTGATTGGTGTCAGAAATTTATCCTCATATCCACTTGGTAAATAATCAGAAATATGTTCAATAATATTGGAATAGTATTTAAACCAGATTCTTTCAAAGGTTATAAATATTGAACTTGTGCTATTTGGATCATCAAGCTGCAAACTGCCTTGAACTTCTCTTACATAAATATCAATTAATTCTTTTAGTTTATTTTGCCATAGGGTGTATCTTGAAACATGAATCAACATTGAATTATGCGGATTGAACATTGTGGAATTTACCATAGCTGGCTTTCTGCTTTCACGGATGGCAATTGTGAGTATGAAGCAAAGTACACTTTCTTTTATTGAATCTGGCAAAATCCTTGGAAAGTTATCACTTGGTTTGGCAGACCTAGTAAGCGTTCTGTATTCATGATAATCAGCAAAATCAAGATAAGAATTAAACTGTCCAATCTTTTCATTCCAGTCATCTTGACTTGTAAATTTATGAATGCCAATTAATTCGCCGTTGCCCGGAGAATATACTTTATCTGGGAATTGCTCAATATTATCATTGACAATTTCAATCAATGGTATTTTTAATTGTGCATTGTTTTCAATTGGCTTAATTGTTTCGAAGATTTGTTTTGCTCCAATGTAATTTGAAGGTGGATTAAGTAAAACAATAAAATCATCGGGAAATAAATTATCGACTCTTGGCAAAGACTTTTCCTCTGTCTGGCCTTTTAGCCTATACTTAACAATCCAATTGTTTTCCGGGGCATCGTTCCTGTCAGCAAGTACATTCGCAAAAGGGGTTGCTGTATAGCCGAGATATGTTTTCTTTTTGAACAATGCAAGCAAGGCCCTTATATGTCCATTAATTTTCGAGGCATATTCTCTACCTATTTTTCCTTCATTATTTAAGGAGGCGTTGTCTGCTTCATCATCCAAGACTAGTAATGGAATGTCATGTTGGTCTTCGTTTTCTTCTAGATAGTCATGCAACCATACAATCAGGTTGCGTAAGACACTAACGTTTTTCTTGCAAACAAGAATGTTCGTGTGATTAAGAGAAAAATCAGCATCGAGCAATGATTTTTTGAAATCCGATTTTGCAGAAGTAATTGATATTACTTGTGAAACGCTGCTATCACCTAAATTTCCAAATCTTCTTATTTTACCAACACCTTTCTTTACTAAATTATCAGTGTCAATATCAAAACCCTCACCAACAACATCATTTTCAATCCTTAACTGAGTTTGATTTCTCAGGTCTTCCATTATGCCAGCAAAGACAATTATTAATCCATAACCTGAATCAATAGAACGGTTGATTACAGCATTGAAGTTCTGGGTTTTTCCTGCCTGAACGCTACCAACAACCAATCCCTTAATCCAAAATTCTTCACTTGATTTAGGATCTCCCATTTTCTCCAATATTTCAAGACTTGTTGTTTTGGTTTCGCCTATAACTTTTTCAGAGCGACCAACTTTCTCTAGCAAAGTGAAATATCTATCGCTGTAGTTCCAAGAGTTATTCATTAACTCTTTTCTTTCATCTGTCAACCATGTTTTAAATCCCTTTTTTGTAAGAGAGTTGCTTGGGTCAATGTCAATTGGAGTTACAGATAAATACTGATTCTTTGCAGTTTCATAATAGTTTTTCAGTGTCATCCAGTCAATTTCAGGGTAACCATATAGTTTGATAATAGTAATGATTGAGTCTTTTATCTCAGGAAGAAGATTCACGAAGTAGCTTGGAGATAGAGAATTTTCCTGCGAATAATCACGTGCTTTGCTAGCGATGATTTTGATAATGATTTCAATGTATTTATGCTCCATAAAATTATTTTAGTAACTGCAAGACTTCTGGTGGTATTGAATTTTCGGCAAACCCTAAATTTGGAAGAATATCAGTTTTAATTAATTCAGATGACAGTCCGCTCCTAATAAGCTCATTTACACATACTATTAAATCTTGCACCGACAATCCATCCTTCTCTTCAATATCAACAAATTCTTTAGCATCATGTGTTTGCCTAATTTCATTTAATCTTGTATTAACCATCCGAATAACTAATTTCAATTTTGAGAGTTGTTCACTTTTTAATTCACTCATAAGAGTTCTGAGTAATGGAAAATTTCTATTCAGTTCAATTAATGTTCCTTTATTAGATGCTACTCTCTCAAATAGTTGAGTAGTGTCTTCTTTTCGTGAAACTGAAAATTTTCTTATATCTCTATTGTAGAATTCTCTCTCTGCTTGAGTCTTTAATTCCTCTATATATTTTTCAAATGCTGTAGTTAAATCGTGTGGTATTTCTATCTGAGATTTGGCAACATTAAGATGTAAAAGGTGATCAACACTGTTTCCAATATCTACACGCAGTCTTGCCAATTGAAGACGTGGAGCTTTCTTGATTAAACCGTTCCATCCACCAAAGTGAATTAATCTGTCAGCTCTATAAATATATATTCCTTCCATATCCATCAGACTTCGATTTTTCGTAGTCCAGAGTGATATGCTTTGGCTTTCTTCAATACTTCTTGATGGCAAGACGAACCCTTCAATTTTAATTGTATCTGTACTGAAGTTTTTCTGTTTATATTCTATCGGACGGAAATCAGAAATTGTTGTTGGAAATGGATTAAAAGGAGCAATACGATTATTGTTGATTCTTATTTCCAATGGACTTGTTTTTCGTTCCATATATCTATGAAACACAAGTGACAGATAATCAGAAGTTACTTCTGTTATTTGTTTCTTTAATGCTGATTGTCTGTTGTCCGCTTCAAGGTAATTTTCAAACTTGTAAAGTCCATTCCAAACCACAATTGTGTTTGCATAAAAATTGTCGAAACTATTCAAATGACCTTCACTTAAAGTACGATACTCTTTAATAAGTTTAGATATTTCATCTGGTGTATTAACTAATAACCGCCATTTGCCAACACTTTTTAAATAGTCAACGTCCCAGGTTCTGCCGTAATATATCGTAGTACCCTTTTTCCTTGAAAGAACAGTGAAGCAACGGGTTTGTGAAAAAGAGGCAGTTTTCATGCCTAAACCAAATCTTCCAAGGTCAAGTGTATCTCTTTTAAACTCAGGTGAAGCGCTTGGAAATTGCATACTTGATTTAAGGGCATGTTCATCCATTCCATCACCATTGTCTGTAATAAACAATTTAAATGGCTCTTGATCCATCCTAATTAGCACTTCTATTTTGTTTGCATTTGCAGAAATGGAGTTGTCCATTAAATCTGCTAATGAAGACTCCAAACTGTAGCCTTGTTCTGCGATAGCTTTAATCAGATATTCAGGGTTTGGGTCAGCAGCTTCAAACATAAAGTAAATGTTTACAATCTAAAAAAATAATAGCATCAAATAATAAGGTTATATATTGTTTTTGCTAATGCCGCTGCCATCAATGGCGGAACAGCATTTCCAATTTGTTTAAAAGCAGCAGTCCTTCCACCTTCGAAAAAATAATCATCAGGAAAAGACTGAATTCTTGCAGCTTCACGCACAGAGATTGAACGTATCTGCTTTAAATCCGGATAAATATAATAATGACCGTCTTTCGATATATGAGCTACCATTGTATGGGAATGCCCCTCTGGGTCGACTACTTTGTAACGATCGAGAAATGCAACTGTGTTATTATGTGTTTGAAGTCTGGCAGGAAGGTCTGAATATTTCAGCCTTGTCTTTGTAGTTACCCATTTTTCAATGGCAATTGAATAAATTTCAAGATCTCTTTTGTTGTGGTTTCTGGTTATGTGCTGAGTTACAATATCAATCCCATTTCGTATCTCATTTTTACTCAAATACTCATTAATCGGATTGGTGTATTTTTCAATATTACATTCATCTCCTGGGTTCAAATAAGGCAAATCATAGAACAAGTCCTTTTTTACCTGCCATTTGTTTTCGACCTTTTGTAATTCCGGGAAATTGAATTTTTTATTTCCTCTTTGCCCCATTAATATTACCCTTCTCCTCTTTTGCAATACTCCATAATCTTCGGCATTCAGAACAGTTGGTTCAGCAACTGAATATCCAATTGATTCGTAAAGCTGAATCATTTCCTTTAGATATCTTTTGTTTCCTGCTGTCAAAAGTCCAAGTACGTTTTCAAAAACAAACCATTTGGGTTTATATCGTTTAAGAAACTCCGCATAATAAAGAAAAAGATAATTTCGCTTGTCACCTTTCATGCGACCCGGATCCCGGCTTCTTCCTACCAGAGAATATGCCTGACAGGGTGGACCACCTATGATCAGATCCACTTTTTTACCATTTGTCAGCTTATCAATATTACCAAAAATTCTTTTGATTGTTTCTCCCGTTATTTCCTCATTTATTACTGTATTAATAATTGAATCAGGGATTATCTTCCAAAGTTCATCCCGGCTTATTTCTTTTTTCAAATAAGCTTCATACGTTTTTGTGTCATTGTTTTGTGAAAGGTAATGGTAAGCAAGTCTTGTCTTTAGCGTATCACAGGCATCTTTATCCATCTCCACATGAGCTACTGCCTCATACCCTTCTCTGATAAAACCTTCAGAAAGTCCTCCTGCACCGGCAAATAGGTCAATGTATTTTTTTGATGAGTTCATCTAACGTTTTGTCTCTGTTTTCTTTTTTCAACTCACATTCAAATATAGTTAAAACCTGCCACCCTAATACCTGCAATATCTGAAAGTTATTACTATCGACTTGTTTGTTTCTGGCTATTTTCTGTAACCACCATTCAGTCCTTGTTTTTGGAATCACAAAACATTTGCAGTTGTCATGTCCATGCAAGAAACAGCCGTTAATGAAAATTACGGTATTGTATTTTGGCAAAACAATATCCGGCTTTCCTGGTAACTTTTTGTCATTGAGGCGATACCTGAAACCACGGGAAAATAAGAACCTGCGCACCATGATTTCGTGCTTGGTGTCCTTGCCCTTGATCTGACGCATATTGTAGCTTCTGGTCTCAGCGTCATGCACATCTGACATTAAACAAAAATACGGATTAAACATTCAGCCCGCCGTCACGGAGAGTGATTTTTTTCGATTCCGCACACAAAAAAGCCCCTTGCCGTCATGAGGAGCAAGGGGTTCAGGTAAAATTAATCAATCAAAGTGTCCTGAAATTCCTTTTTCTATAGTTTCAGTAAACCATTCTGTTCATTACCCATGCCGGCTGCGGTAAAGCTGTCGGCTTCGTCGTCGTTGAACCAGCGGGTGCCATCGGCCAGGTAGCGGAACTGGTATTCCCTGCCGCTTTCCAGTTCGAGGCTGTAGCTGAACGAACCGTCTTTGAGGGCGTTCATGCTATCGGATCCATCGGTCCAACTGTTAAAATCGCCCACGATGCTGATGCGCGATGCACCTGCAGCTTGGGCCTTTGTTACCTTGAAGCTCAGCTTGCAGGCCGGCTTGTTCTTTAAGCTTGTTTTCTTTATGCTCATCTCTGGTTGTTTTTATCGTTTAAATGGTGTTTTCAAATTGCTGTTTACCAATTGGTCCGGCAAAAATACAGGCTTTTTGAACAATGTCGCAGCCGCAAAAAAATGTTTAAATTCGTAATGTGCAGAAAAACAAACCATTAGACGAAAAACAGAATTTTCGTCTGCGCTTTCAAACGGTTGCAATCTAAGAAACCACTCAGCGAAGATGTGCGCATGCATGTTCAGCATCAGGGAAATGATTACTTTTGCTGTATTAGGATGTTCACCGGAAAAAAAAAGAGCAGGTCTTCATGGAAAAGGAAAAGAAAGCCGGACGATACGCCCGGGTGTTGGAACAGCTGGAAACATTGTTGCTGAAAAGCAACAACACGGTTTCGGATATGGCCACCATTGCTGCGCTGCTTCACCACAAGATGGATGATTTCTTCTGGACCGGATTTTACCTGCTCCACGACGGGCAGCTCCAGGTGGGCCCTTACCAGGGATCGCTTGCCTGCATCGACCTGAAAAAAGACACGGGTGTTTGCTGGGCAGGCGTCAACAGGCGCGAAACGGTGGTGGTGCCCGATGTGCATGCCTTCCCCGGACATATCGCCTGCGATGGCCGGTCGAATGCAGAGATTGTGGTGCCCTTGTTCGGAAAAACCGGCGAGGTGTTTGCCGTGCTCGATGTCGACAGCACACGCAAAAACGCCTTCGATGAGGTGGATGCCGTTTGGCTTGGTAAAATCGTATCACTCGTTCAGCAACCGCAATAAGTTTCCAGTGAAAACCGCATTAACCATATTGTTCATCCTGGCACTGGCCTACAATGTGTTTCCCCTGGCGCTGGGACTCAACCGCGACAGGCGCACGCCGCACCTGGTCAATGTGTTTCACGCCCTCATCTTCGGCCTGCTGCAGGGAATCCTATACTGGGTAGGCGTTTTGCTTGGCGATACCTTCATGCACCTGCTCGATCAGCAGCAAAAGCTGGTTGTGTTTGGTCTTCTGGCTGCAGTGGGCGTGCGCATGTTCCTCGAAGCCCTCAAGATCCGCCGCGGCGAGCGCCTGTTTTCTTTCGACAACTATGTCAAGTTTATGGTCATGGGCATCGCTGCCGGAATCAACACCATGATCGTGGGCATGGCAGCTTCCTATTACACCCCTTTCGGCTTCTTCGCACCGCTGCTGCTTGTGGCAGCAGGCTTTGCCTGGTCCATTGCCGGCATCAGTATGAACCTGAGCCGCAAAAATATCATCCTGTCGAGCCTGATTCACCTCATCGCAGGCATCTACCTCTTGTTTTTCGGACTACTTTACTTTATCACCAATAACTGGCTTTAACGCATGTTTAGCATAAACCGATCCTTTGTCAGTGCTTTTTTACTGCTGACCTTCAGTATTTCAATGTCTGTCACTGTTGTGGCGCAGATTCCTGCCGGCTACTACCAGGGTGCCGAAGGCCTTTCGGGAACCCAGCTTCAGGAAGCCCTTCACAACATCATCAAGGGACATACGGTGAGGTCGTATTCGCAGCTGTGGACGGACTTCAAGACCACAGATAAAAAAGCAAACGGCAAGGTATGGGATATGTATTCAGACATTCCCGGCGGGACACCGCCTTACGAATACACCTTCAGCAGCGACCAGTGTGGAAACTATAGTGGCGAAGGCGACTGCTACAACCGCGAGCACAGCTTTCCGGCCAGCTGGTTCAACGACCAGTCGCCGATGTACAGCGACCTGTTTCAGCTGGTGCCCACCGATGGCTATGTGAACAACCGCCGGAGCAACTACCCTTTTGGTGAAGTGGGAGTGGCAAGCTGGACCTCCCTCAATGGCTGTCTGGTAGGTAGCAGTGCCTCAGTGGGTTACAGCGGAACGGTGTTTGAACCTTCCGATGCCTATAAGGGCGATTTTGCCCGCAACATCCTCTATATGGCCACGCGCTACTATACCGAAGATGGCAACTGGCCCGGGAGTCCCATGGTCGACGGTGCCGAACCACTGCCATGGGCACGCAAACAGCTGTTGCTCTGGCATGCCGCCGACCCGGTGAGCGAAAAGGAAATCGCCCGCAACGATGCCGTTTATGGGCTGCAACATAACCGCAACCCCTATATCGACAGGCCTGAATTTGCCGAGCTCATCTGGGGCGACCAGTCGGGCATCAACCATATTGACCAATATGCCGTTAAGCTGTTCGTGTATCCCAACCCGGCCGGCGAAACGGTAAGTTTTGACTATGTGTCGACATCCACCCCGGCCCAGCGCCGCCTGCTCATCACCGACCTGAGTGGCCGCCAGCTGATGGCTGTTGATGCTACAACTGCTCCGCTAACGGTAAATCTGGGCAGTGAACTGAAGGCCGGTTTCTACCTCGTTGAACTCACCGATGGACGACAGGTGCTGGGCTGTGCCAAACTGATCAAACGCTGACAACCGATGGACCAAATACGCATTACAAAGGAGTTTAATTTCGAGATGGCCCACGCCCTGATGGGTTACGATGGTCCCTGCCGGAATATTCACGGACATTCATATACGCTGAAAGTGACCATCACCGGGAGGCCGCTTACCGACACCACCGATCCCAAGCTGGGCATGGTAATGGATTTCGGCGACCTGAAAAAGATTGTGCGGCGCACCGTGGTCAATGTATTCGATCACGCCCTTGTGCTGAACGAAGCCATGAAAGGCAGCCTCAGCGAACAGCTGAATGCCCAGTTTGGCAATGTCATCTACACACCCTATCAACCGACAAGCGAACTGATGGTGATCGATTTTGCCGGCCGCATCAGCCGTGAGCTGCCTGAAGGACTCAAACTGTTCAGTGTGATGTTGCGCGAAACGGCGACATCCTACGCCGAATGGTTTGCATCCGACAATGCCTGATCAGTCGTTCAGGAGCTTGCTGATTTTTGAGATAAGCTGATTTTTCTCGATGGGTTTTGTCACATAATCGTCGCAACCGGCGTGCATGGCTTTGCTGATTTCGATGTCCATGGCATAGGCGGTCTGTGCAATGATGGGTATGCTTTTGTTAATCCGCTTGATTTCGGCCGTAGCCTTGTAGCCATCCATGCGCGGCAGGCGGATGTCCATCAGGATCAGGTCGATGTTGTTGTTGGCTTCGATGATCTCGATGGCCTGAACACCGTCCTGTGCCCAAACAATATGCACCTTTGTAGGCCTGAGCATGATGGTGAGCAGGCTGAAGTTGGTCCGTTCATCCTCCACAATGAGGAAGGTTTTTTCGGACCAGTTGACAGGCTGATTTGTTGGCACGATTTCCTTTGTGGCCGGTTTTTCGAGCTGCACAACGGCATCAGGCAGGGTGAACCAGAAATTGGAACCATTGCCGGGCGACGACTCGAGCCAGATGTTGCCCCCCATGAGTTCAACCAACCCCTTGATGATGGCCAGCCCGAGGCCGGTACCGCCGTGTTTTTTTGTCGAGCTGTAGTCGAGCTGCCTGAAACGCATAAAGATCAGTTCATGCTTCTGGTTGTCGATGCCCGGACCAGAATCTTTCACATGAAACCGGAGCACATTGTCATCGCCGAGTTCAAAGCCGAACTCAATAAAACCGCTATCGGTAAATTTAAAGGCATTGTCGAGCAGGTTGCCGATAATTTGCTGCAGGCGAACCACATCGGTATGTACAACCACACCGGAATTTGGAGGCACATTCAACCTGAAGGCGATATGCCCCTTGTTCCTTTTCGAACGTATTTCGTTGTATTTTTTCCAGATCGAATTGAGTAAGTCGGTGAGGGAGAAGGTGGTGCTGTTGATATGCAGCTGTCCGGCTTCGATCTTGGCAATGTCGATGATGTCGTCGATCAGCCTGAGCAGCACCTGTCCGCTTTCGTAAATGATCTGTGAAAACTCCTCACGTTCGGCGGAGGGCAGTTCGGGGTCTTTAAGGAAGTCGAGGAAACCGATGATGTGGTTCATGGGCGTCCTGATTTCGTGCGACATGCTGGCCAGGAAAGCGGTTTTGAGTTTATCCGATTCTTCGGCTTTTTCTTTGGCCTTCACCAGCTCGTGTTCTGTAAGCTTGCGGCGCGAAACGTCGCCGATGATGATGATGAAGTTGAGGGCATCGCTGATGTTGCTCGAAACCTTAATGCCACGGCAACGGAAGAAGGTTTCGCTTTCCTTGCGCAGAGGGATGGTGGTTTCAATGTCGAAATCCTCCAAATTGTCGACCAGTCCGATGATTTTCTCCCGGAGTTCGGTATCGCTGAAAGGTTCAAAAACCTTGATGTTCTGTTTGTTGATGATCTCCTCGGCATGCAGCTCAAACACCTTGATGAAAGCCGGATTGGCAGAAGTGATGAGTCCATTGCGGTCGAGGTTCAGGATGGCAAGGGGAATATTGTTCAGTGTAGTAGCCAGGCGATACTCCAGGTCCCTTTCCGATCGCTGGCTGTGTTGGCTCATCTGATCTTCAAGGCTGGCAACAAGGCCACGCAGACGGTCTATTTCCGCCTGTAACTCAATGTTTGTTTTGTTGTTTTCCATCATCTGCAAACAGGGATATCCCTAATTCCCCTTGTATTTGCCTTTGGCAAAGATAATACTTTATACTTCTTTTTATTCATCAGGGTTACAAAGCCAGAAGTATAAAACTAGCAGT
The DNA here is from genome assembly GCA_018816765.1 of Bacteroidota bacterium. Lineage (GTDB taxonomy): Bacteria > Bacteroidota > Bacteroidia > Bacteroidales > F082 > UBA6192. The sequence goes on along the minus strand of JAHIUX010000011.1, from coordinate 50,907 downwards.
CAGGTGAAATATTGTCAGGTGCAAAAAAGAATTTAGCCGGATCAGGCAAAAATGATCCATTTCATTGAGGTATTGCAAAGTATTGATAATGTGAATTTTAATCGTTGATAAACGTTTACAAACGACTACAATCGTATGTAGCTGTTAATCATACGACTATCCTTTAACTACCAATATACCTTTGTCTCGTTGTTCGTTCACAAAATTGTCACACTAAACATTTACTACCATGACAACACTAAGAAATTCCGTAAAACTGATCGGACGTCCGGGCAAGGATCCGGAAGTAAAACAACTGGCCAACGAGCGCAAGGTCGCCCGTTTCACGCTTGCCACGAATGAATATTACTACAATGCCAAGGGCGAGCGTGTGGAAGAAACGCAGTGGCACAACCTGGTTGCCTGGGGCAAGACTGCCGAGGTGATTGGAAAGATCGTGAAGAAGGGCAGGGAGGTGGCTGTTGAAGGCAAGCTCACCAGCCGCCTTTGGGAAGACAAAGAGGGGAAGAAACACCAGGTGGTCGAAGTGCTGATCAACGAGATCATGTTGCTCGAGAAAGCATCCTAGTGCGCCATGCCTGGCGCTCCTGTCCGCCAGGGCGGACAGGGCCTGTGCCCAGGGCCGGGCCACCCCCGAAACACAAAAATCAAAAACCTATTTTTTAATCAACACATTTACCCCCATGACAAGCTTGAAAAATTCCGTCAAATTGATCGGACGCCCGGGAAAAGACCCGGAAATTAAGGTGATCGGCAACGACCGCAAAATGGCCCGTTTCACCCTGGCCACCAACGACTATTATTACAATGCCAAGGGCGAACGCGTGGAAGAAACGCAATGGCACAACCTCGTCGCCTGGGGCAAGATTGCCGAAGTTGTTGAACAGCATGTGAAAAAGGGCAGGGAAATTGCCGTCGAAGGCAAGCTCACCAGCCACAGCTGGGAGGACAAAGACGGCCAGAAACACCAATTGACCGAGGTCCTCATCAACGAGGTGATGGTGCTCGAAAGGGCGCACGAAGCAAAGAAGCCCGCAGGCGACAATTAACCGGCTTTCGGAGTGCCAAAGGTTTTCAGGGCCTTTTTTCTGACAATCAGCCTGATGGCTTTTGGAACAATTTCGAAATCAAGGGGCGAGTAGCCCAGCGACTCCCCGTCAGTCTCCAGAAATGTGGCATGGCGGGGAGTTGATGTGATGGATATTTTCTGTCCAGTGAAGGTCTTCACCTGTTTTAGTTTCACGAAGCTGCCGTCATAGAGATTTTTAATGTTGCGGATAACCAGGAACTTGGAGGCTTTTTTAATGACGGTCACGTCGAAAAGGCCGTCGTCGGGGATGGCAAAAGGCAGCTGCATCATGCCTCCACCATTGTATTTGCAGATGCCGATGCTGATGCTGAAGATCTTGCCGTCGAACACTTCATGCCCATCGATCACGATATTCATCTGGGTATGCTTGTATTGGAACAATCCGGTGACCAGGTTGTACAGGTAAGCAAGGGTGCCGCCCTTGCCTTTGGCTTTCATCAGGTTGGTTTTTTTGGCCACCAGCGCATCGAAGCCCATGCCGGCAATATTGATGAAATAGCGGTTTTTGTCTTCGGAGTCGTAGCGGTATTTCACCTTACCCACGTCCTGCAGGAAGGTGAGGCCGTTGGCCAGGATACGGATGGCCTTGTCGTATTTAAGCGGAAAACCATACATGCGGCCCCAGTCGTTGCCTGTCCCCACAGTGATCATGCCAAGGGTGATCTCGTCGGAGCAAAAGCGTTCCTGCTGAAAGATACCGTTGACTACTTCATTCAGGGTGCCATCGCCACCAACGGCAATAATCTGCCGGTAGCCCTTCGAAACAATCAGTTCGCGCACAAGCTCAATGGCGTGAAACGGCCTTTCGGTGAATACAGCATCAAAGGAAAAGCCGGCTTCGACAAGCAGCCTGTTGATGGTGGGCCAGTCTTTTTCACCCGCCCTCAAACCTGCGTTTGGGTTGATGACAACGAGCCAATTGCCTGCGTTCTTTTTGGTCATAACTTAGTGGTTTGCGTTCATTTCCTGCAGCACTTCGCGGTAAAGGCCAAGTGTTTTTTCACCCATGATGCGATAATCGAAACCAAGGGCTTTGCGGTAGGCATTGTCCGTTATTTCCCTGGCACACGCGGTGTCGCTGATGAGGGCGCTTACGGCCTCAGCCAGCTGTTTTTCGTTTCCCACAGCGGCCAGCAATCCGGTGACCCCGTCTTCAACAAGCTCCGGAATCCCGCCGGCTTTTGTGGCCACAACAGGAACTTTCGAGGCAAAAGCATCGAGGATGCTGGTGCCGAGGCCTTCGGTTTTCGAGGTCATGAGGAAAATGTTGAGTTCGGGGAGCAGGGCAGGAATATCTTTTCTGAAACCGGTAAAAATCACCTTATGGCTGAGGCCGGCCTCTTCTACCCATTGCCTTACCGCTGTCCGAAGGGGTCCGTCGCCTATGATCACAAAACGCATGTCAGGAAACCGCTTGTGCAGCAGTGCGGCTGTGCGCACAAAGCTTGGGTAATCCTTGTGAGGTGCCAGCGCAGCGGTATTTCCCACCAGGACGGTGTCGGGCGACAGGCCATAGGTTGCCCGCAGCGGGGCTTCTGCGGTTAAGGGACTGCCAAAACGTGACATATCGATGCTGCTGTGAATGCACACGGCTTTTTCAGGATGTTTGAGCGCAGGAACCAGCATTTCGCGGATGGCTTCCGACACGCAGACAAACCGCCTGATAATGGAATGGTTGTATTTGAAACGTGAAAACAGGCTGCGATGGACCGGAAAATCGACGCGTCGGTGCACGATCACCGGAACCTTGTTTCCGAAGATGCTTGCCGCAACAACGGCCATTGTGTGTGCGTGGCTGTCGTGGCAGTGTACCAACGAAACCTTGTGCCTTTTGCAATAGCTTTTGAGGGCAGCGGCAGCGATGAGTGAAAAAGGTCCTTTGCTACTGAAGGTATGGTGATCGATCTGATGGTCAACACAATGTTGGTGCAAGGCTGAGTGTTCCGGACAAAAAACCAGGTTGTGGCAGGCTGTGTTGTTCGCCTTGATCAGGTAGGCAATCTGCTGCTCGCCTCCCCTCCATGAAACCGGTGTTGAAATGTGCAGGATGGTCAAGGTGTCCGTAAATTTTGTCAGGTGTGCAATAACATGAAGGCAAATGTAGCATATTATCTTGAATGCCAACGGACCAGCGAAATATGCGCCGGCCAGAAGCGTTTTTTCAGGCTTTTTCGGCCCTGATTATCAGCGTTTCGCCAAACAAAACCGGTTTCGAAAACATGCTTGTTTTCACAGCCTTGTTCAGCTGAGTTGTGCCCTCGATTCTACCTTCTTTGCGGTAAGTGAAGGTGGTAAAAACCAGCACGAGCGGCATCCAGATTGCATGCAGCCAGCTGACCCATTTGATGCGGTTAGTGGTTATCCGGCTGATTGCAAAGCCATTGGTGTGCAACATATAGCGCAGCTCAGGAAATGAAACCATGCCGATATGGTGGAGCGGACTGGGCTTGTTTTCGTCGAGTGGTGCCTTGCATTTGTGGTGATGGCCTGTCATCAGCCAGCGAAAACGCGACCTGAGGGCGCTGATGTTGGGTGTCGATAGGATGAAGGTTCCGCCTTGCTTCAGCACCCTGTTGACTTCCGAAACAAAGAAAAACTGGTCGCTGATATGTTCAATGCCGTCAATGCATACGAAAACATCCACCGATTGATCTTCGAAAGGGAGTGGTCTGGTCATATCACCTTTCAGAAATCCGGGATGATCAAACACAAGTGCACATGCAATGTCCATGGCCAGCACATGGGTATATCCCTGATCGACAAGGCGTTTCACAAAAGCACCGGCGCCCGAGGGCATGTCGGCGATCACCGCATCCTTAGATGCGTTAATCAGTTCAAATACAACCTTGTGGGTGTTTTTAGTGGTGTTTATGGGTATGCCCTTGTATACATCGGCCATCGTCAGCTTTTTTGGTTGTGTGGATGATTGGTTTTTTGAGCATTGAACTCCTGCAGCTTGCGGTATTTCAGGTAGCGTGAGCGTGCCGAATGCCAGGCGATGTACCAGCCGTTGCTTCCTTCCAAAAAGCCAAGGCTGAACACATACGATTGAAAGAACCTGAAGACGGCCGAAACATATTTTTTAAGCGGAGACGGTCTCTTGCCTTTTTCAAAGAGCGCCCTGGCGGCGATGGTCGAGAAATTATCCACAATCTGGCGGTGATGAGCCACCGAATCAATGGAATAGTGCATGATGTCGCCCTTCAGGTGAATGGGTTTCACGGCTGTAGTGAAGGTGATTTTGTCGTGCGGGTTGGTGCCGGCCCACTCACACAGCGCCCGTTTCACCAGGCGCACCTTGGTGTCGGGGTACCAGCCGCCAAACCTGATCCATTGTCCGGCATAATTGGTCCTGCGGTTCATCGCATAAGCCGGCGAAAAGCCCTTTTCCTTTTCATGCATGATGGATAGCTGCAGCTCATCCGACAGGGCTTCATCGGCGTCGAGCGACAGCACGAAATCGTGGCTGCAGCGCGAAAATGCGTAATTCTTCTGCTGTATATGTCCGGCAAAGGGATTGGTGCTGAAAACAGCACCCTTCTGCAGGCAGATCTCACGGGTCCGGTCGGTAGAAAAAGAGTCGACAACAACGATTTCATCGGCGATGTCCTTCACCGAATCGATGCACCTGCCAATATTCTTTTCCTCATTTTTGGTGATGATGGCGACCGAAAGTTTATCCATTGCTGCTCTTTGGAAGGCTCAAAGGTAATACATAGGCCCGAAACTCAGTTAACGTTTCCAGAAATAGGGGGAGAAAAGGATGAGCACCGTGAACAGTTCGAGGCGCCCGAGCAGCATCAGAAACGACAGCACAAACTTGGCGGCTTCTGGCAGGAAGTTAAAATTGTCGACCGGACCTACCAAGCCGATGCCTGGCCCGATATTGCCCAGACAGGTGATGGATGCTCCAACGGCTGTTTCAAAATCGAGGCCGAGAACCGACAGGGCAATGGTGCCCGAGGTGAAGACCAGGATATACATCAGGAAAAAAGCCATGAGCTTAAACACAATATCCTGGGGAACACTCTTGTGGTTGTATTTTACCGGCAACACCGCATTGGGATGGATGGACCGCCTGAGTTCCATCCATGAATTTTTAAACATCAGCAGCTGACGGATGATTTTCATGCCACCGCCTGTGCTTCCTGCGCTGCCGCCAATAAACATGAGGATGAAAATAATCATCCACAACAATCCGGGCCAGCTAAGGTAATTGGCTGTTACATAGCCCGTTGTTGTAAGGATTGAAACCACCGTAAACAAGGCATCCCTGAACCCATCGGAGAAGCCTTCGAGGTGGTTGAAGTACGACAAACTGGCTGTAATGATCACAGTGGCTACACCGATGATCAGCACATAGGTGCGGAATTCTTCGTTGTGAAACACCTTGCGAAGCTGTCCGTGCAGCATAAAATAATGCATGGTGAAATTGGTTCCGGCCAGAAACATAAAGAAGATGATAACATACTGGCTGTAAGACCCGAAGGCTGCAATGCTGTTGTTGCGCGTGGAAAAGCCGCCGGTGGCCATTGTGGTAAACGAATGACAAACGGCATCGAAGAAATTCATTTCGCCCGCCCAAAGCAGGATAATCTGGGCAGCAGTAAACATGACATAGATTCCCCACAGCCGCTTGGCTGTTGAGGTGATACGCGGATGCAGCTTGTCATAAGTCACACCCGGCATTTCGGCCATAAACAGCTGCATGCCTCCGATCCCCAGTATGGGTAGTATGGCCACTGAAAGCACGATGATCCCCATGCCGCCCAGCCATTGGGTGAGACTGCGCCAGTAAAGCAGGTCTTTAGGCACCGATTCGATGTCGGTAAGGACAGAAGCCCCTGTGGTAGTGAATCCCGACATGGTCTCGAAAAAAGCATCAGCAAAACCGGGTATGGCACCACTGATCATGAATGGCAGTGCGCCAAAAACGGAGATGAGCACCCACGAGAAGGTTACAATGATATAGCCTTCGCGCTTGCCCAGCACCCGCGATGCGTTTTGGGTGAGTATCCAGCATAGTCCACCAAAAATAAGGGTGATTACAGCAGCCACCAGCAGGGCGAAACAGCTTCCGCCGCAGTCGCGCCACGAAAACGGGATTCCCGTGAGCATGAACAAGCCTTCGATCATCAGCAAAAATCCGATGATGCGTATAATCAGGCCATAGTTGATGTCACGGAAAAAACTTTTCATGCACTTCGGGCTTAATGAAACATTTTCTCCACGGCATTGATCGACTCCGGCAGTGAGAAAACGACGACTTTGTCATTTTCCTGTATCTGCAGATCGCCTACGGCAATCAGGCTTTCATCGTTGCGTACGATACCGCCAATGATGGACCCTTCGGGGATGCGCAGCTTCGAAATGGGCTTTTTGGTCACTGCTGAGCCTGGACGTGCGATGAGCTCCATCACGTCGGCATCGATGCCGCTGAGGCATTTGAGCGATGTGACTTCGGCGCCCATGGTGTAGCGCACCATATAGCTGGCTGCAATGAGCTTTTTGTTGATGATGGTATCGATGCCGATGTTTTGTGAAATGTCGATATAGTCGATGTTTTCGACCAGTGCAATGGTTTTCTTCACCCCGTATTTGCGTGCATGCAGGCAGGTGAGGATATTGGTTTCGGTGTTGTTGGTCACCGCAATAAAGGCATCCATCCGCCTCACATCTTCGTCTTCGAGCAGCTGGATGTTGCGGGCATCGCCATTCACCACCAGTGTTTCTTCGAGGTAGTCGGTGAGCACCATGCAGCGCTCCTTATCCATTTCGATAAGCTTTATGTTTTTTTCTTTTTCGAGTCTTTTGGCGGTGATGCGGCCAACACGCCCGCCGCCCACGATCATGATGTTGTGAATATCGTGCTGCACCTTGCCGCCGAGTTTCAGCAACTGGTCGATGGCATTGGGCTTAGTGATCACATAAGATAGGTCGTTTGGCAAAAAGGTGTCGCCGCCTTTGGGAATAAAGGTCTGGCGGTTGCGGTGCACGGCAACGGCCCTGAAATCGAGGTCGGGGTAAGCGGATGCAATTTCGTTGAGTGTTTTGTTCACCACAGGGGCGTTGTCTTCGAGCTTGATCAGGAAGAGCGAAAGCTTCCCGCCCGAGAAGTCAAACACTTCGGTGGCTGCCGTTTGTTTCAGCAGGTTGATGATTTCCTGAGCGGCAATATCTTCGGGCGACACGAGGCCATCAATGCCCAGTTCCTGATACAGGTTCCAGTTTTCGGGACTCAGGTTTTCCATGGTGTTCACCCTGGCGATGACCCTTTTGGCACCCAGTTTTTTTGCCAGGATACACGTAAGCAGGTTGATGTGTTCATCATGTACCACGGAAATCACCAGGTCGGCTTTGCGCACATTGGCCCTTTGCAGGGTTGCAATGGAGGTTGAGTTACCCATGATGGTCATGAGGTCGGCATGCGACTCAATCATCTTCAACAGTTCCTCGTGGGGGTCCACAATGGTGATGTTGTGGTTGCTGTTGACCAGTGCTTCTGCAAGGTGAAGGCCTACTTCGCCGTCTCCGGCAATGACAATGTTCATGGCGTATTAATTTTTGGGCGGCAAAAATAGTATATTAAAGGCATCCCAATCAAGGGATACATTAAATTTCTGCCTGAAATTCAATAGGTCATCATAATTCAGCGAGTAGGACTCGGCGAGTTCGGCATGGGGTTCGGCTGCGAAAAGAAGGTTGCCGCGCGGGTCAATGAGCATCGAATCGCCAGAATAGCTGTTTCCCGGACCGTCGACACCAACACGGTTGAGCCCAAGCACATACGCCTGGTTTTCGATGGCCCTGGCAATGAGTAGCTGTTTCCAGGGATACGACCTGACTTCAGGCCAGTTGGCCACAAAAATCAACAGGTCGTAGGCATACCCATCGGGAGTAAGCGTGTTTTTACTCCACACCGGGAACCTCAGGTCGTAGCAGATAAGCGGCTTCACTTTCCATCCTTTCAGCTCAGCAATGAGCATCTCCGATCCGGGATGGATCAGCTTGTGCTCGCCGCCCATGCGGAAAACATGGCGTTTTGCATAGGTGAGGTAATTGCCGTTGGGCTGCATCCACACCAGGCAGTTGAAAAAACCGCCTTGCTGTTGAAGCAGCAGACTGCCGCAGATGACGGAGTTCATCGAAACGGCTTTTTGCTGCATCCACTGTATGGTAGGACCATCGGGCTGTTCGGCAAAGCGCTGCGGGTCGACCGGAAAACCGGTGGTAAAGGTTTCGGGAAGCACCAGCAGGTCGGGATGTCGGTTTAACCGGCTGATCCAATGGTCGAAATACGTCCTGTTGGCGGCAGCATCTTCCCATTTCAGGTTGGCTTGTATAAAGGCAATGTTTAAATCCTGCATAGAATTGCTGTTGCTTGTTTCAGGGTTTCTTCCTTTTTTGCAAAACAAAAACGCAGCATTTGCTCGTTGGTTTCCATGCTGTAGAAAGGCGACAAGGGAATGGCAGCGACACCGTGATCGTGCACCAGGCTGGTGGCAAAGGCCATTTCTTTGGCATCGCTGATGCGGTTGTATGCAAGTAATTGAAAATAAGTGCCAAAAGAAGGGATGATGTCGAAACGTGAATTCCTAAGCTGGCTCACGAAATAGTCGCGTTTTTGCTGATAAAACTCACCCAGCTGTGTATAGTTTTCGGGATTCCCCAGCAGTTCGGCGATGGCATATTGAATTGGGGTATTTGAGGCAAACACGATAAACTGATGCAGTTTTCTGAAGGCGGCAGTCAGGTTGGCCGGTCCGAGAACAAAACCGGTTTTCCAGCCTGTGGCATGAAATGTTTTGCCAAAGGAACCCACAACAAGGCTACGTTCGATGAGTTCAGGAAAGCGGCAAACGCTCTGGTGCACAAAACCATCGTAAATCAGGTGCTCGTACACCTCGTCGCTCAGCACAATGATGTCGGTGCCACGGGTGAGCTGATCGAGGTGATGCAGGTCGTCGGCGCTGAGGAGGCTGCCGGTGGGGTTGTGTGGACTGTTGATGATGATCATCCGGGTGCGGTTCGAAATTATTTTGCGCACCTCGTTCCAGTCGATGTGGAAACCGGGCAGTTTCAGGGTGGCAAATTTTACGATGCCTCCATTGGCCTTAACTGCAGGCGCATAGCTGTCATAGGCCGGTTCAAAAATAACCACTTCGTCCTGGTCTTTCACAAAGGTGGCAATGGCCGTGTACAATGCCTGAGTGGCTCCTGCTGTAACCGTAATCTCGTCCTGAAAATCATATCTTACCCCATAGCTGTCCTGCACCTTTTCTGCGATGGCTTTCCTGAGTTCAACAACCCCGGGCATCGGTGCATATTGGTTGAACCCCTTTTTCATATAGTGATTGACCCGCGCAATGAGTTTGGGCGAGATGGGAAAATCAGGAAATCCCTGTGAAAGGTTAACCGCATTGTGCTCAACAGCGATCTTCGACATGACGGCAAAAATGGACGTCCCGGCATTGGGTAATTTTGATGGAAATGTTCCGCTGAAAAGTGGCATAAGGGCGAGGGTTCTACGTTCTACAAATATAATCATGTTTTGAAAAAAACCGCAAGGACAATGAAGACCGATTGGTTTTGGTGAGTTTCCGATAATTTAAAGAACTGTTATAATGAATGATACACAAGATAAATACCACGGAAGGATGTGCACTTGCAATGCACCGCTAAGCGCTAAAAATACGGCTTATCCGGGATAATTGTTATTCATTTGTGGCCTGTGACAGTACAAAGGACTTTGTAAAACCAGACAACGAAAACTGCCTGATTGGCCTGCATGCTTGTCAGCGCAACCGATTTCAAGCGGAACCAGCACGAAAAGCCTGGGGTGTTTAGCTTTCGGCCGTGCGTTTTTGTACTTTTGTTGGGTTGTGCCTACTTAATGAATCCTGAAAGAAAACATACATCAGACCGGTTGTTTACACTGGTATCGGCATGCCTGCTTTTGGCGCTGAGCCTGTTGTTTTACCGTGACCGGATTACGTCCTTCCCTTCACACATTCATGCGTGGACACAAAGCGACCGCCTGGCTTTATCCTACGGCTTCATACACGACGGTTTCGACCTGTTTCATCCTTCAACCTACAACCTTCATCCTGAGTATCAGCCAAAAAAAACCCTTGAGAAAGAAACAGGCATTACCCGGGTCGACTTTCCCCTAGTGGAATATGTTGTCGCCCTGCTGATGAAAGTCACGACTTTGCACGAACCCGTGGTTTTCAGGCTGTTTGTGCTGCTTTGCAGCCTTGGTGGAATCATTGTCTTGTTGCGTCTCTTCGGACAACTTGGCATGAATGATCCCATGAAATTTGTGATGTTGGCGTTTGTGTTCAGCGCGCCCGTTTATGCCTATTTTCAGGCAGGTTTCATCCCTTCGGTTCCTGCAGTCGCCTTGACGTTTCTGGCCTTCTACGCCCTCTTTTTGCACCTGCGTCAGCAGCAAACACGGCAACTCGTGCTGGCCATTTCGGCACTTACACTTGCAGCGCTCATCCGTATGCCTTTTACCATGCCATTGGCTGCTACATTGCTGAGCTTGCTTGTCTTTTACAGGAAAAGCCTTCGCTGGCTGTTCCTGACACTTAGCCTTGGCGGGCTTTCCGTGATCGTTGTGTTGGCCTACCTGCTCTATAACGAATACCTTGGAAACCACTATGGTTCCTTATTTATCAGTCGTTTGATGCCTGCCGTGTCAGTTGCCGATTTCGGGCAAATCATGAACCAAAGCTGGGCCAACTGGAAATGGCACTATTTCACCGGAACACATTATGTGCTGCTTGCGGCAGGCCTCTGTATCCTGGTTGTGAAGTTCAGCACCATGGCGCGTGAGACAAGGGTGTTGATTCACATTGCCTTGTTCAGCCTGCTGTTGGCCCTTGCCTATCTCGTTGTAATGGCGAAACAGTTCATTGCCCACGATTATTATCTGCTGGATGCGTTTTTTATCCCGTTGGTCATTCTCAGCGGAATAGGCCTAAGCCGGATAATGCCGCAAAAAACCTGGCAGCATCCGGCACTGTGGTTGATTGCGACATTGCTGGTGTTTTTTATGGTGAAGGCTTCGCTGAACATTCAGGCACAGCGCTATATAACCCAATCCTGGGACCGGACCGAAACTACCCGCCTGAATTTCACCGGCAGCAAAGAGCTACTCGACAAGGCAGGCATTTCTGCTGCTGCAAAAATACTCGTGCTTGATTCCTATACCTATAATGCCCCTTTACTATTGGCCGGCCGCAGGGGTTACACCGTCATTAACACCACCCCCGAAAACATCTCCAAAGCCCTGACCTTTGGCTTTGATTACATCGTGGTTCAGAACCGGTTTCTGGCTTCGGATGTCCTGCGCAATTATCCTGCGCTTGGCACAAAGCTTCAACCGGTGACCAACAATGGACGCATCGGGGTGTATACCCTGGGTAAGGACAGCCTGCCAGACTCCTTTTCGAGGTTGCTTATGCTCGCACAGGCACGGACTTTGTTTCAGCTGCAGGACTCAACATTGAAAAGCACAGGAATTGTTTCGGCACAGGAAGTTGCAGCTGAATTTATTCCACTTATCAGGCTGAGCCTTGATTCACTGAATATGCAAGGTGAATTTCTGGTGTTTGAAATGCATGCGATGATGAAGGAGTATGGTGAGGGCGGACTTTTCCTTGTAACGCTTGTCAGGCGGGGCGAAAAGCAGTACTTTTATGATGGCTTCGACCTGATGCCTTTTTTTGAACACCAGGTAACCCAATCAGGGCTGGCAGCCTGTATACAATTGCCTGCCGGACTTCAGCAGGCTGACGACCTCAGCTGTTATATCTGGAATCCCGGCCGTCACAGGCTTGATTTCAGCGAAATGCACATTCAATTGATTACATATTTACCTCAAAACTTAACAACTTTTTCTCATGAAAAACATTGATCTGTACAACCTGAAGGGTAAGCGGGCGCTGATTCGCGTCGACTTCAACGTGCCCCTCGACGACAAATTCAACATCACCGACGATAACCGCATCATGGCTGCATTGCCTACCATCCGCAAGGTGCTGGACTCTGGCGGCTCGGTCATCCTGATGTCGCACTTTGGCCGGCCAAAAGATGGTCCGCAGGACAAATACTCCTTGTGTCACCTGCTTCCGGGCATAGAACAACGCCTGGGCAAGAAGGTGAAATTTGCCGATGACTGCATTGGCGAGCAGGCCGGCAGCATGTCGGAAAACCTGAAACCCGGCGAAGTCCTTTTACTCGAAAACCTTCGTTTCTATAAGGAAGAAGAAAAAGGAGATGAAAACTTCGCCAAGAAACTGGCCCTGCTGGGCGACGTGTATATCAACGATGCTTTTGGGACGGCTCACCGCGCCCACGCATCGACATCCATCATTGCCCGGTTTTTCCCGGGAGCCAGCCTGTTTGGCTACCTGATGCAGGACGAGGTTTCAAACCTCGAAAAGGTGGTCAAACATGCCGAGAAGCCATTCACTGCCATCCTTGGTGGAGCAAAAGTTTCAGGCAAGATCGAGATCATCAACAACCTGATCGAAAAGGTCGACAACCTCATTATCGGTGGCGGTATGATGTTCACCTTCATCAAGGCCATGGGCGGCAAGGTAGGTAACTCGCTGATTGAAGAGGAACTGGTTGAAACAGCCCGCGAAGCCATGGCCAAGGCCAAAGCCAGGGGAGTGAAGCTACTGATCCCAACGGACACCATGATTGCCGATGGCTTCAGCAACGATGCTGCAAAAAAACTTTGTTCGGTGATGGAAATTCCCGATGGCTGGATGGGTCTCGACATCGGGCCAGAAACCATAAAAACCTTCACAGCCGTTATCATGTCATCAAAGACCATTTTGTGGAATGGCCCGATGGGCGTGTTTGAGTTTGACAACTTTGAATCCGGCACCAAAGAGATCGCGCAAGCCATTGCAAAAGCAACGGCTGCAGGAACCTATTCATTGGTTGGTGGTGGCGATTCAGTGGCTGCTGTGGGCAAGTTCGACCTTGCCGACAAGGTAAGCTATGTGTCGACTGGCGGGGGAGCCATGCTCGAGTACATCGAAGGCAAGGAACTGCCGGGAGTTACGGCTATCCTAAAGGAATAAGCCATTTCTACCAGCCTGAAAACAGGCTAACGCAGGTTACGGATGGTGCGCAACACCGGTTCTTTGAGCCGGGCATACACCGCGTCATCCGTTCCATTACCGTCAATATCGATCACCTGGTTATGAATGCGGTAAAAGCCAAGTACCGGTTCAGTGCGCTGTTCGTGCTCTTCGAGCCGGGCCACAATGGTTGCTGCGCTGCCATCGTAAGGCATACGGGCATCCGTCTGGCTGCGTGCATCGAGGCGCTTGATCAGCTCAAGGAATGGCACCTGCAGGTTGATGACACAGCTGATCGAATGGCCTTTTTTACGCAATAAACCGTCGAGAATATAGGCCTGAACGAGTGTTCGCGGGTATCCCTTAAATACATAACCGCGGCTGTTGCCTTCAGTTTCGGTCAGTTTTTTTTCAATCAGCCTGATCACAATTTCATCAGGTACATGCAAGCCTTTCTGCAGGTATGGCTTAATTTGTTTGCTCATCTGGTTATTCAGTTTTGCCTCTTCATGCAACAGCTCGCCTGTTGATATACAGGTGAGGTTGAAATCGGTGGCAAGTTTGTCGGCCTGTGTGGCCCTGCCTGCACCGGGGTAACCGAACAAAATGATGTTGACCGGCTTGCGGTTGATGTCTTCGATAACATGTTGGTTGATGCGTGCAAACACCTCTTCGGTGGTGCCCAGGCCATTGATCCTGGTGAGCAAGCCCTGGCTTTCGTAAAAGGTGAGCAAAGGCAGGGTTTTTTCGTGGTATTCCTGCAGCCTGCGCCTGATCACTGTTGCATTATCATCGCTTCTGTCCTGTTCTTTTGCACGTTGCAACAAGCGTTTTGTACATTCGGTGTCGGGCACTTCGACGATAAAAATACGCGTAAGTGAGGTGTGCAACCGGGTAAACAATCCATCGAGGATGTATGCCTGCACATAGGTACGCGGAAACCCATCGAACAAAAACCCATCGCTGCGTTCTTCGGCCCTGAGGGCGTTTCCAATAATCTGCACAATAATTTCGTCGTCGACGAGCCCCCCAGCCTCGATAATTTGCCGGGCCTTCAAGCCAAGGCTGGTGCCTTCGCGGATTTCTTTGCGTAGGGCTTCACCTGTCGAAATATAGTTGAGGTTATAACGCTCCATCAGCATTTGCGACTGGGTTCCTTTGCCAGCGCCGGGGGGTCCGAACAAAATGAGGTTGAGCATGGGGGCGGTAATTATAAATGGTGTGATAATGTCATGCACAGTGCGTGTTACAAAGATAATGAAGAAGCAATAGATAGCAAGCAGATCGCAGGGGTCAATTTCAGCCACAGCATTTTTTTTCAATGAAATTGCAACCCCTTTCCGGTTTGGATGTCCTTCCCAAAAGAAACATTAAAACTATTAACACCAGGAAACGAAAAAAGTGTAATTCGTTTCCAAAATAAATTACCTTTGCAAAAATTTTCACGTTAATGGACGAAAAACTCGAATCAATACTACAAGGTGCAGGGGCATTATTTAAAAAATACGGCATTCGAAGCATATCGATGGACGATATTGCTCGGGAGCTGGGTATTTCGAAAAAGACATTGTATCAGGTCGTTGACAATAAAACTGACCTTGTTGCCTACTACCTTAAAAGCCTTGTTACGAAAAGCGACTACAGCTGTTTGATCGGGAAGACCGATGAAATGAATGCCATCGAAATCCTGCTGATGGTCAGCCAGGCTGTAAGCCGCGAGATCAAAGAAATGAATCCGGTGCTGGCGTTTGACCTTCAGAAATACTATCCGGGCATTTACCGGGAGTTTGTGTTAAGCAAGCGGGACCATGTGTATGAACAAATCAGCCGGAATTTCAAGCAGGGCATTGCCGAAGGACTTTACCGCGACGACCTAGGTGTTGAACTGGTGTCGAAACTGTATGTGCAGAAACTCATCGAGCTTCATAATCCTGATTTCCTTTCGTCGGTTGATTTTTCTTTCGAAAAAATATTTCAGACCATGTTTGAAAATCACATCCGTGGCATTGCCAATGCCACCGGTTTAGCCTATTACGAGAATCAAATTAATAAATTAAATATTACACAAAATCCATGAAATTTTCAACCTTGACCCTGGCATTTGTTGCCTGGTTTCTGACTGGAATTGGTCATGTTGTGTCTGCCCAGGACAGCCAGCAGACGGACACCCTTTTCCTCAATTTGAAACAGGCACAGGAATGCGCAATAAAGTACAATGCGAACAGCAAGAACGCACGGCTCGACATTGCCATTGCAAAAAAGAAGATAATGGAAGTGACCGCTATTGGCTTGCCACAGATCAATGCACAGCTAAACTACCAGCATTTGTTTGTGGTTCCTGAACTGAACTTTGGTGGTTCTACCTTTCTGACCACCAATTTGCCGGCTGGCACCCCCATAACTTCCGACGACATCCTGAACAACAGTGTTTACCTCGGTTATCAGCCGGGTTCACCCATTCCGCTTGCCGTGAAAGACAACCTCACGCTCGACATTACGGTTTCGCAGCTGGTGTTCAGTGGTGAATACCTTGTTGGTTTACAAGCCAGTAAGGTGTACTACCAGATTTCACAGCAAAGCAATGAGAAAACCGAGCTGGACCTGAAAGAATCTGTATCGAACACCTACAGCCTTTTGCTGGTGCTCGAGCAAACACTGAAGGTGCTCAACCAATCGTACGAAAACCTGAAATCGACCCTGTCAGAGATGCAGGCCATGAATGAGCAGGGATTTATTGAAAACACCGATGTTGACCAGATCGAACTCACCACGCTGAACCTCGAAAACGGGGTAAATTCGCTTTCGCGGCAACTCGATGCAGCCAGGCTGCTCCTGAAATTCCAGCTTGGTGTACCGTTCGACAATGCCATAGTGCTTACCGAAAGTCTCGAATCGGTTGCAGGTGAACTGCCTGTTGAAAGCATCACTACGACAAAATTCGACCTCAAAAACAACATCAACTACAAGATACTGAACACCTCCGTTGCTTTGGCCGACCTGAACCTGAAGCGCGAAAAATCGACCTATATCCCATCCATTGCCGCCTTTTACCGCCACCAGGAAAAGGCAAACCAACCAGCGTTCGACTTTAATCCGAAAGATGTTTTTGGCCTGACCATGAACATCCCGATTTTTGCCAGCGGAAGCCGCATGAGCAAGGTGGGACAACGGCGCCTCGAACTCGAAAAGGCAACCAACACCCGCGACAATGTGGCCAATGGACTCGAACTCGAGTTTATGAATGTGCGCAACGAACTCATCAGTGCTTACGACAAATACCTGAACGACAAGAAAAACATAGCGCTTACACAGCGGGTGTATGACAAAACCCTGGCTAAGTTCAAAGAAGGCATGTCGTCGAGCCTCGATCTTACAAACGCACAAAATCAATTTCTTACAGCACAATCAAATTATTACAATGCTGTATATGCTTTGATCGCTGCGAAAAACAAACTGAATAAATTAACCAACAGACAGTAATCACATGTTCACACGAAATACAAAGATCACCATGAATAGAAGTATCATTTTTATCGCGCTGATGGCTTTTGCAGTAGCTTGCAGCGGACCAGCCGACAAAAAGGCAGAACTTGCCAAATTAAAAAGTCAGCACGATGAACTGGCAGCAAAAATCAAGAACCTCGAAACAGAGCTCAACCTTGCTGAACCCGAAACCGACAAAAACCTTGTTGAAGTGATTGTTACTGAAGCCAAGCCAGTCGAATTCAATCACTATATCGAAGTACAGGGAAAGGTTGACGGTGAAGACAACATCGCCATCTCGGCACAGATGCCCGGAGCAATCACTGATGTGTTTGTGAAAGAAGGCCAGGCTGTGAAAGCAGGCCAGGTGCTCGCCCAGATCGACAATAAGGTGATGCTGCAGCAACTGGCAACGATGGAGCAGCAACTTGAGTTTGTGACCAGCCTGTACAACAAACAAAAGGCATTGTGGGATCAGAAAATTGGCAGCGAAGTGCAATTTCTTACAGCCAAAAATAACAAGGAAAGCCTCGAGAAAAATCTTGCCGCACTGAAAGATCAGGTTGAAATGACAAAAATTAAATCACCCATCAACGGAACAGTTGAGGAAATCAACCTAAGAGTCGGACAGATGGCTTCTCCCGGTCTTCCTGCAGTACGCGTGGTAAACTTTTCAACTGTAAAGGTGGTCACCGAAATTGCAGAATCATATGCCCCAAGAGTAAAACCCGGGAACAAGGTCCTCGTGTTCTTCCCTGATTTCAACACCGAAGTGAGCACCGAAATCAACTTCACCAGCAAATACATCAACCCGGTGAACCGCACCTTCCTTGCCGAAATGAAACTCAGGCCGAGCGAAGTGGAGTACCGTGCCAATATGATTGCGGTAGTTAAAATCAACGACTACCAAAATCCAGAAGCCATCACCGTGCCGGTAACACTGATCAGGGAAACACCCAAAGGAAAATACATCTATGTAGCCCGTCAGGAAAACGGAGGCCTTGTTGCCAGAAGACAGAATGTCACAGTAGGCAGTATCTACAATGGCCTGGCTGAATTGACCCTGGGTGTGGCCGTTGGCGATAAAATCATCACTACCGGGTTCAATAACCTGATTGAAGGCCAGCATATAGCTGCCAACTAATGGCCGGTGAAGAACAAAAACATTAAATTGAATAAGATGAAAAAAAATAGTTTCAGGGAGTTTTTTGCCACCAGCTGGGCCATCGACAATAAGACCAGTATTTATGTACTGACTATTTTCATTACCTTGCTGGGGATAAACGCCTACCAGACCATTCCAAAAGAACAGTTCCCGGAAATTGTCATTCCGACCATCCTTGTAAACACTGTTTATCCGGGCACTTCGCCTGAAGATATTGAAAACCTGGTGACAAGGCCGATCGAAAAACAGCTGAAGGCCATCAATGGTGTCAAGAAAATCACCAGCAACTCATTGCAGGATTTTTCTTCCATTGCCATTGAATTCAATACCGACATCAATGTGCCTGATGCAAAACAAAGGGTAAAGGATGCTGTTGACCGTGCAAAAAGCGATTTGCCCAACAACCTGCTCACCGATCCGAGCATCATGGACATCGACTTTTCGGAAATCCCGATCATGTATATCCAAATATCAGGTGATTACGAGCTCGACCAGTTGAAGAAGTATGCCGAGGTTGCACAGGACCGCATCGAAAGCCTGAGCGAAATTACCCGTGTTGATATTGTTGGTGCACTCGAAAGGGAAATCCAGATCAATGTGGATATGTACAAAGCACAAGCAGCCAGTCTTTCATTAGGCGATGTTGAGCGGGCCGTGGCTTCGGAAAACCTGACCATGTCGGCCGGAAATATTAGCTCCTTCGGCATGAAACGTTCAATCCGCGTTCAGGGTCAGTTTACTAACCTTGAAATGGTAGGTAACATTGTGATTAAAACCGGAAGTGGGGCTGCAGTATATCTGAAGGATATTGCCGAAGTGAAGGATGGTTTCAAAGAACAGGAAAGCTTTTCGCGGCTCTTTGGTAAAAATGTGATCACACTGAACGTGGTGAAAAAAAGTGGCCGCAACCTGATCGAAGCTTCTGACAAGATCAAGGAAATACTGGATCACGAGCTGGTCAACAAACAGTACCCATCCGACCTGAAAGTGCAAATTTCGGGTGATATGTCGCGCTTTACCCGCAATACCCTCGAAGAATTGAACAACACCATCATCTTTGGTTTCATCCTCGTAACTATCGTGCTGATGTTTTTCATGGGCTTTACCAATGCCTTCTTTGTGGCACTGGCTGTTCCCTTGTCGATGTTTGTGGCATTCATGGCGATGCCGGCCATGGGCTTTACCATGAACATGATTGTGATGTTTGGTTTCATTTTTGCGCTGGGAATTGTGGTGGATGATGCCATTGTGGTCATCGAAAACATTCACCGCATTCACCAGAACGAACCTGATATTGTGGTTGCCGCGAAAAAGGCTGCCGGCGAAGTGTTCATGCCAATTTTGTCGGGAACACTCACCACCCTGGCTCCTTTCTTTCCGCTGGCCTTCTGGCCCGGAATCACCGGCAAGTTCATGTTCTACATCCCTGTAACACTCATCCTGACCCTGTTTGCCTCATTGTTTGTGGCTTACATCATCAACCCTGTTTTTGCCATTTCGTTCATGAAAAACGAATATGCTACCCACGACAAGAGGCGCACCCGCAAGCGCGTGATGTTCTACATCCTGATGCTGCTCATTGCCGCCATTATTGGCTACACCATTAACGCGGCCAAACACAGTGAACTTGCGCTGGGTTTTGCAAACTTCATGGTATTCGGTGCCTTGCTGGTGTTGTTTTTCCACACCATACTCAATCCTTACATCAGCTGGTGGCAGGAAAAAGGCTGGCCGTGGTTTATCAGGTCCTATGAGCGTCAGCTGAAATTCGTGATCAAAGGCAAAAACCCCTGGCTGTTGCTGGTCGGAGTGGTACTGCTGCTGTTCGTTACAATATTTGCTGTTGGCGTGCGTAAACCCAAGGTGCTGTTCTTCCCCGACAATATGCCCACAAGCATTAACGTAAGTCTGAAAATGCCTGTTGGTACTGATCAGCGTGTAACCGATTCAGTCACACGCATCGTCGAGAACCGCGTGATGAGTGTGCTGGGAGAGGATAATCCGATTGTTGAATCAGTTATCAGCAATGTAGCCCTTGGCGCAGGCGATGACATGGATTTCACCCGCTCGCTCAGTTCCGATAAAGGCAAGGTTACGGTGAATTTTGTGGAATTCAAATTCAGAAACGGCGTGAATACCACCGATTACCTCGATAAATTCCGCGAAGCCGTCAAAGGCATTCCCGGTGCTGAAATCGTTACAGCCAAAAACAGGATGGGACCTCCGGTAGGTAAACCGATCAACATTGAGATTACCGGTGAAAACCTGGGTGAACTGATTACCACAGCCGGTGCGTTTAAAAACTACCTCGACTCGCTGCGTATCCCAGGTGTTGAAGAGCTGAAAAGCGACTTCCAGGAAAACAAACCCGAGATCGCCATCAATATCGACCGCGTGAGGGCCAACAAAGAAGGCGTCAGCACCGGACAAATCGCCATGGAAATACGCACAGCTGTGCTGGGAAAGGAAATTTCCAAATACAAAATGGACGAAGACGAGTTTCCGATCCAGCTGCGCTATTCCGAAGCTACCAGGAACAATATCGATAAGTTGATCAATACCAAGATCACTTACCGCGATATGGCTACGGGTATGCTGCGTTCGATTCCGCTTTCATCAGTGGCCACCATCGAATATGCAGATTCATACGGAGGGATCAAGCGTCAGAACCTGAAACGCATCATTTCCATCTCGAGCGAAGTGCTCACAGGATACACCGCCAATGAAATTGTGGCACAGATTGAACGACATGCAGCCAACTTCCCGGTTCCTGAAGGCATTAGCATCAACCTCACCGGTGAACGTGTCGATCAGGAAGAAACCGCTTCTTTCCTTGGAAAGGCCATGCTGATCGCCATTGGGCTTATTTTCTTTATCCTGATTACCCAGTTCAACTCGTTAAGTAAGAGTTTGGTAATCTTGAGTGAAGTGGTATTCAGTATCATCGGTGTGTTGCTTGGTATCGTCATTTTCAATATGTCGATTTCGATCATCATGACCGGACTGGGCATTGTGGCCCTGGGCGGTATTGTGGTGCGTAACGGCATCCTGATTGTTGAGTTTATCGATGTGCTGAAAGGGCGTGGATTGAAGACCCGTGATGCCATCGTTCAGGCTGGACTTACCCGTATCACACCTGTAATCCTTACAGCAACTGCTACTATTCTCGGATTGGTTCCTTTGGCTATTGGCTTCAACCTTAACTTCGAAACCCTGTTCACACAACTCGACCCACAGATTCATATCGGGGGCGATAACGTGATGTTCTGGGGTCCTTTGGCCTGGTCAATCATCTTTGGATTGAGCTTTGCTACTTTCCTTACCCTGTTGTTTGTTCCTGCCATGTACCTGATCGCTTACGAGATGAAAATCAGGCTGAAACGCAGAAAATCAAATAAAAAACCAAGGTTTGCCTAACACCCGGGCAATTTCAAGAATGCTAAGAGCCGGCGCGGATTTCCGTGGCCGGCTTTTTTCTGTGGTTGCATCAAAAAAAGTCAGAATGAGCCTCAAGCCCAATGACGTGATAACAGAAATGGGAGCTTGTTTTTAAAACCGGATGACGTCTCTTTTTTGGTCGTAATAGGCCAAACCTTCGGGTGTGGCCACGCTGCGCACAAAACTCTCAAACATCTGATCGAACAGGGTTTTAAAGGAGAACTCTTCCGGAGGGAAATAATCAGGATTATGGATGTCGATCAGCCGGCTGATATACAGCCGTGCGATGAGTTCGATGCTCAGGTCGCTGCGGTACATTCCCTGGCTGATGCCCTTGGTGAGGTTAATGCGGATTTTGTCAGAAATAAACTGTATCCGTTTTTCAACATGGTTATGGTAAATTTCGGGGAAGAGGTCGTTCAGCTGGTGTGTGATGGAAGGGGAGACCTCAATGAACTTTTTTGATACTTCTTTGGAAACAATCATCAGGATATCGATGGCGTTCATGCCTTCGAAATTAAACTCAACGAAAATCTCCATGAATTTTTCCCGTTCGAGCTCCAGGGTTTTCTCAACAAGCTCCTCATTGGTCTGCAGGTATTTCATCAGCACATCCACCGGAATATCATCATAATTACCGATGCGGTCGAGCGAAAGATTCTTAATGCCGTGCTTAAGTGCTTTACGGCGAATGCTTTCAAGTATTGGCCTGAGTTCTTCCTGAATCATAAATAAGCGAATCCTGATGAATAATCCGGCTCAAAGATAACAAAAAAACGATACTGCCGTAAGGGCAGATCCCGGGCTTCGATTTCCTTAATCGGAAACAACCATTTTGCGCCGGACCGTGGACTTATCACTCTTGAGTCCAAAGTAATACACCCCGGGTGAAAGGTGATGTTCAACGGCATCGAAGGTGATTTCGTATTTCCCTATGGGAATGAGCTGGCTATCGATCAGTTTAACCACTTCGCGCCCAAACTGGTCATACACCGACAGGTTTACCTGGCTTGCTTTGGTGATTTTGTAGGAGAAAATTGTCGATACCTTGAATGGGTTCGGATAATTTTGTTCGAGGCTGAACGGTTTCAGGTCGTGTTCGGGCACCGTAACGCCCATATCGATGATGGCTGTCCAGATGCTGGTGACCCCATTGACCATGCGCACCCAGATCGGCCTGACCATATTGTTGTGGGCCGAGATGTTGTTGTAGTCGCCAAAAAACTGCCCGGGCGTTGGTGTAAAAGGCGATTCGCTGATGAGGATATTTTCGAAGGTGCTGCCGCCGTCGCGGGAAACGGCCATATACACATCCGTTTGGTTGTTGCTGTAGTTGCGCCTGTCGTAAAAAACCAGATAGAGGTAGCCGGTGACCTGATCAACAGCCATCCAGGTAAAGAACTGCTGTTTGCCGGCGGGGTCATCATTCACCCTGATGGGATCGGACCATGTGTTGCCACTGTCGGTCGATTTCACGAGCCAGATATCTGTATCGTCTGTTCCGTTACGCTGGTCGGCAAAGTTTACATAAATGGTTCCGCGGTTCGGGCCGTTGCTCAGGTCAACGGCAGTTACCGGTAAGCCGTTGCTGCGGTAGATGCCTGGTATGGCGAAATCCCAGCCGCCCGGCTGTTCGCCCACGAAAATTTCATTTTCAAGCCAGGTCTCACCTCCGTCGAGTGAACGGTTAAAGACGAGGCCGTTAGGACCAGACCAGCACACAAACACTTCGCCATTGATGCCAACAGCAGGAACAGCGCCTTCGTTGGTATTGCCACTGTCGATGCAATCGCCCGGAATGATGCTGATTTGTTTGGCCGGCGACCAGCTTTGGCCTGCATCAGTCGATTTGCTGAACAGGATCACACTGTGGCAATCGGGATCGCTAACACCATAGGTGTCGAACTGGGTCCAGGTGGAATAAATGGTATTGGTTGCCTGATCCACCACGACCCAGTGTTTGTCCTGGGCTTTTTCACCGTTGAGGCCCATATAGGACCCATCATTCCAGCTGGCGGTTTGTTTGTCGTATTTCTGGCAAACGATGCGATCAATCCAGTTTCCTGACGGGGGATTCGACAGGTGAAAATAATAAAAATCACCCAGGGTATCTGTCATGATTACCGGATCGCCCCACACCCCGTTTTCAAGGGAAACCAGGGTTTCTGTGGTCCAGGTGTAACCGGCATCTTCCGAATAAAACACATAATTCAGGTTTGAACCTGCCATGATTTGCATCGGATTCTTCGGGTTGATGTAGATGCTGGGCTCGTTGTAGCTGCCCATTGGACTGATCCGTACATTCTGGTATTGTGCAAAGGTTGCCGAAATGCCGGCCATCGTCAACAACACAGCGAAAAAGGTCTTTTTCATTGGGGTTTAGCTTAAGTTATCCGGTGGAATAAGTTTGTTTTCCTGGTGGGCAATGATGCACGAAATGGTGGCGTCACCAGTAACGTTTACCACGGTGCGCATCATGTCGAGCGGCCTGTCGACAGCAAAAACGAGGGCGATGCCTTCGGTGGGGATGCCAACCGACGTGAGCACAATGACCAGCATGATCATGCCTGCACCTGGCACAGCAGCCGATCCGATGGATGCCAGTGTGGCCGTAAGGATAATGGTCATCTGCTGCATAAAGTCAAGATCCATGCCATAAATCTGTGCGATAAAAACAGCTGCAACGGCCTGATACAGGCTGGTGCCATCCATATTAATGGTGGCTCCAAGGGGAAGCACAAAGCTGCTGATTTCCTTTTTCACGCCGAGGTTGTCTTCGCAACATTCCATCGTCATGGGAAGGGTGGCTGCACTCGAACTCGTTGAGAAGGCCAGGAGCTGCGCAGGGGCCATGCCTTTCAGAAAATCCTTGAAGCGCAGGATGGTAAAGGTGCGGATGATAAATGGGTATATCACAAATACAATCACCAGCAACCCGATCATTACGGTAAGCGCGTACATACCCAGCGAGCTGAACAAAGCAAGGGTGTCGGTCGGGTTGCTGCCTGCCACATCGACGAGCAAGGCGGCGATGAGCGAAAAAACTCCAATGGGAGCCACAGACATCACCAAATGAATCATCTTCATGACAACCTCATTCAGCGCTTCAAAGAAATCCTTGATTGGCTTGGTTTTGCTTTCGGGCAGCATGATGATGGCAACACCAAAAAGCAGCGAAAAGAAAATCACCTGCAACATGCTGCCATTGTTGGTGAGGGCTGCGAAAATATTGTCCGGAACCAGGTCAACCACAAATTGAAGCGGACCGTTTGCTGCTGATTTGCCGACAGCCTGCTGGTCGAGGTTTGATGCGAATTTCTGCTGAAACTCCATGGCCTTTTCATGGGGCAGAAACTTGCCGGGATTCGTCAGGTTCACCACGAGCAAGCCAGTGCTGATGGCGATGACGGTGGTGACAATGTAAAGGCTGATTGTTTTCAGCCCCATGCGCGAAAGGCGCGAAACGTCGTTCAGTCCTGAAACGCCACTGATTAGCGAAGCAATAATCAACGGAATGGCGATCAGTTTCAGCAGGTTGATGAAGATGATCCCCCAGGGTTTGATCCAGTTCCCGGTAAACTCAATCCAGCCGAAATTCACCGCTAGCAAGCCAAAAATGACGCCTGCCAGCATACCGATGAGGATTTGCCAATGGAGTGCGATTCGTTTTTTTTGATGCATAGTCATGCCTATGGCGTTATGTGATGCCTTGTGAAATCGTTTCACTGCATGCAAAAAAGCAGGCGAAGCATCAGATTCTGTTCAAAGGTATCCAAAATTATCAGAATATTTCAGGGCAAGCCCGAAGAAATTACCTTAATTTGCATTATTCAAATCAATAACAGTCATGGGCAAACCACAACGTATTGGCATACTTTCGGCCGGGGGCGATTGTCCCGGAATTAATGCAGCCATCAGGGGAGTCGGTAAGACAGCCATCGTGCGCTATGGCATGGAGGTCGTTGGCATTGCATCGGGCTTTTCAGGCCTGCTCAACAAGGAATACCAGGAATTGCCCGAATCAGCCTTGTCGGGGATACTCACCCTTGGCGGGACAATATTGGGCACCTCGCGTGAAAAGCCGTTTAAGAAATCGAGTAGTGATGGCCTTAATAAGCCGAAGATCATCAAAAAGAATTACAAGGAACTCGGCCTTGACTGCCTTGTTTGCATAGGCGGTAATGGCACACAGAAAACAGCGAATCTGTTGGCTGAGATTGGCCTGAATGTGATTGGAATTCCGAAAACCATTGACAATGATGTGTTTGGAACCGACTTCACCTTTGGCTTTGATTCAGCACTGAACATCGCCACTGATGCCATCGATCGCCTGCACACCACAGCAAACTCACACAAGCGCATCATGGTGATAGAGATCATGGGACACAATGCCGGATGGCTGACCCTTTATGCAGGGCTTGCCGGTGGTGGCGATGTGATCCTGTTGCCCGAACTTGAACTCGACACCAAAGCCATAAACCGCTATCTGCTCGACAGGGCATATAAAAAGAAACCCTATTCCATTGTGGTTGTTGCCGAAGGCATCGAACGACCGAAAGAATTCATTTCAGCAGCCGATTACATCGCTTCAATGATAGAAAGCGGTACCAGGATTGAAACCCGAAAGACCATACTCGGCTATATACAACGCGGCGGAAGTCCCTCGCCTATGGACCGCATCCTGGCGACGCGCTTCGGTTCTCACGCTGTTGAACTGATTGCAAAGGAACATTATGGCCGGATGGTGATCAACAAAAACGGACAAACCTCAAGCATCCCGCTCGATGAAGTGGCTGGTAAAACACGTTTGGTCCCTGTTGACCACTCACTGATTGCAAAGGCCAGGGCACTCGATATTTGCATGGGCGACAAATGTGATGTGTAATAAAACCATCAATAAATCCATAAACAAATGACCCTGACACTATTGTGTGGAACTGCCCTTTCGCTGATGATGATTGTCAGCGCATTCACTTCATGGGTTATCCTTATGAGGGGGAAGTTCAGAACCAGTTTTATCATGCCGCAACATGAGGGCGATCCTTCCTCAAAGGGTAAAAAATGGTTTATTGTCCAGTCGCTTGCTTTATTCCTTGCCGGAGGTATGGTTATTCTGCGCACTATACAAATCATGGATGGCCACAGGGATAATGTGATGGAAAACCTGTTCTATGCCATTTCGGGGTTTTTGCTGGTGCGGGTAGTGGGAGAATTTAAGGTGATGGGCTTGTTCAGAACGGTAAAAGACACTGAATTTGCCCGCATCGACCACAGGGTGCTGACCCCGATGGCCTATATCATGTTTTTGCTCAGCCTGGTATTGCTGTGAGCCAGTCAATGCCGGACCATATGATGAATTTATTATACAAATCGATCAATGAGGTAATTATGCTTTTCAGGCTTAAAAGAATAGTTGTGTTTTCATTGGCCTTATCGCTGTTAACTGTAGCCAGTGAACTTGCGGCACAGGAAATACAATGGCAAACGGCGTATGAACTTTCGGGCTTCAAGGCCACACCTAGGTATGATGAAACCATGCGCTTTATCAGCCAGCTCGACGATCATTCTGACCGCATCACTACCTCCACGTTCGGTATAAGTCCGCAAGGCCGCGACCTGGTTTACCTGGTGTATGACCGGGATGGATTAAGCGATCCTGCAGCCATCCGCAAGACCGGAAGGATCGTGTTGATGGTTCAGGCCTGTATTCACCCGGGCGAGTCGGAAGGCAAGGATGCCATGCTGACCTTTTTGCGAGACCTGGTGGTCGATGGAAGCATGACAAGGCATTTCGAAAAGGTTAGTTTGTTGTTTATTCCCATATTCAATGTCGACGGTCATGAGCGCTTCGGACCCTATGGCCGCATCAACCAAAACGGGCCTGTGGAGATGGGTTGGCGCACCACGGCGCAAAACCTGAATTTGAATCGTGATTACCTGAAAGCCGATGCGCCTGAAATGCAAGCCTGGCTCAGGCTTTTCGATGCCTGGAGGCCTTCGTTTTTCATCGACACACATACTACCGATGGTGCTGATTACCAATATGTACTTACTTATGCCCTCGAAACTGGCGGGAATATGGTGGCGCCTTTGACACAGTGGCAGGAGAAAACCTATTTGCCATATATCGAAAAAGAAATGCACAAAGCCGGCTTCCCGATCTTTCCGTATGTAAGTTTCAGGCAGTGGCACGACCCGCGCAGCGGACTGGTGTCGGGCGTTGCCGGACCGATGTTCTCCCAGGGTTACACCGCCTTGCGAAACTGCCCGGGTTTGCTCATCGAAACGCATATGCTCAAACCATATAAAATCCGTGTTGAGTCGACCAGGAAAATGATCGAGGCCAGCCTGGAAATACTGAATAAACAATCGGACCAACTTAGCAGGCTCATCGCTGAGGCCAATGATTACACGGCCTTCACTGATTTCAGGGAGAAGCCTTTTCCGCTGAAGTTTGAAGTGAATATGCACGACAGCAGCATGGTTTTGTTCGATGGCTTTGCTTACGATATCACGAAAAGCGCACTCACCGGCGGCGATTTGTTTACCTATGACAATACCAAGGCGGTTACATTCAGCCTGCCCCTTTTTAACCATGCCGAAGTCAGTAATGAAGTTAAACTTCCCGAAGCCTATGTGATTCCACCTGAATGGACTGAAATCATCCGGAGACTTGAGTTGCACGGCATCAGGCTGACGAAACTGGAAGAGGAAACCGAACTGGATGTGGAAACCTATTTCTTCAACTTCGTTTCGTGGCATAAAAACCCTTACGAAGGCAGGCAACGGCTTGCACAAATGCAGTTTGAAACACGCCGGAAAACGATGCCTTTCGCTAAAGGAAGCGCCCTGGTACCAATGGATCAGCCCCTTGCCCCGCTGATAGCGCAAATGCTTGAACCCCGCGGCAACGGTTCTTTTCTTGAATGGGGTTTTTTTAATGTGATCTTTGAACAAAAAGAATATGCTGAGTCCTATGTGATGGAGCCACTGGCCAGCAAAATGTGTGACAGCATACCTGGATTAAAGGAAGCATTTGAAGCAAAAAAGACAGAAAATGCTGATTTTGCCGCGAACGACTGGGCTCAGCTGAACTGGTTCTATAGCCAAACGCCCTGGTGGGATAGCCACTTTATGGTTTATCCGGTGGCGCGGATAATGAAACAGTAAGCCAGTTATTATTCCAACACGTTCTCAGAATCCATCCAGTTGCATGGTCACCGTGGGTATCAGCAGGATAAATCCCAGGATGATGAGTGTCAGAATCAAGGGCCACACCCACCGCAACCATTTGTCGTAAGGAATGCGAGCAACACCGAGCACCGCGATCAACACACCGGAGGTCGGGGTAATCATATTGGTGAAACCATCGCCAAACTGAAATGCCATAACTGTTGCCTGCCGCGATACCCCGATCAGGTCGCTGAAAGGAGCCATGATCGGCATGGTGATGGCTGCCTTTGCCGACCCAGAAGGGATTACGATATTGATCACTGTTTGAATGCCATACATCACACTCACGGAAGCAATTTGGCCAAAGTCGCCCATGGCTTTCGACAAACCATAAAGGATGGAGTCGATAATGCCGCCATCTTCGAGGATGACAATGATGCCACCAGCGAGTCCAACGATGATGGCCGCCGACAGGATGTCGCTGACGCCTTCGAGGAAAAGCCGTGCAATTTCGTCGGCTGTTTTA
This sequence comes from Bacteroidota bacterium, assembly GCA_018816765.1. GTDB lineage: Bacteria > Bacteroidota > Bacteroidia > Bacteroidales > F082 > UBA6192. Next base: position 21,928 of record JAHIUX010000011.1, on the reverse strand, counting down.
TTGATTGCAAGTCCGCTGGCGATGCCCATAACAAGGAAAAGGGTGGCAATTTCCTTCACATACCAGCCATATCCCATCACCCCAACGATGAGGTACAAAATAGTAAATCCGAGCAGCAACAGGATGAAATAATGGACTGATTTCCGGAGCGAAAAATAACCTATAAGCAAAAACAAAACGACTGTCACCGGAATAAGGACGAAGGTGTAACTGCTGTTGCCCAAAACAATGGTGGTTTCCGGATACAGATAGGCGAAAACACCCAGGGCAAGGGATAAAAGCACATACACTATCCAGGCCATGCGGGGGGTGTAATAGGTGACGCGCGTTTCAACGCCGGCTTCTTTTTTCCGCCAATAGGCATCCGCTTCGTACATGATTGACGATTGCGGGTTCAGCCTGATCCTGCGGGCGTAGCGCAAAATGAAGAAGAACCCGGTCATATTGATGATCAGCCAGCTGAAGATCCTGAAGCCAATACCGGAAAACAGCGGTAAATCGGCAAGACCCTGTGCTATGCCGATGGTAAACGGATTCAGTATGGCTCCCGCAAACCCAAGATGGGCTGCAACATACACCAGGCAAACCCCCACAATGGAATCATATCCCATCGATATGGCCAGAGGAACCAGGATGATGGTGAACGCGATGGTTTCTTCGCTCATGCCGAAGATGGCCCCAAAAGCGCTAAACATCAGCATGATCAGTACCATAATGATGTTGTCCACACCAATCGCTTTCAGCAGTTTGTAATGTCCGAGTTTATCGGTAAAGCGCAAAAATGCATAAATGCCTGCATCAATGGCCTTGCTTTGGTTCATGATCCAGAATGCACCACCGATCATCAGAATGAAAATGATGATGCCGCTTTGTTTGACGAATCCTTTGAATAAGGCCGAAAATACCTGCCATGTTTGTGGCTGGCAATTAAAGTTTTGCTGGATGTTTTCGGGCAGATCGGGCTTGTAATGAAACACCAGCTGCGACTGTTCAGATCCCTGAATGGTTTGAGTCACCGGGATGTATTTTCCGGGAGGAATGAACCAGGTCATGATGGCCGCAACCATGATGATGAAAAAAACGATGACGTAGGTATGTGGGACTTTCAGTTTTTTAGTCATGTTGGGGGTGGATGAATGGCAAATTTAGCAAAAAGTGGCCGCATTAAGCCCAAACGTTCGAAGCAGGAAAATCTGTGATGAAATTACAAGGCAGTCCTCGGGCAGGTTAGCTTTTCATCCATTCGAAAAGCTGGTAATGCTCGCCATTCATTCCCAGGTTGGCATAGGTTTTCTGCGCAGGCAAATTTGTTTTGTCGACATATAACCTGATGCCGCCTATGCTTTCGTCGTTTTGCGCTATTTCCCTGATGTGGGCATACAGAAGGCGGTAAATCCCTCTTCGGCGGTGTGCCCTGTCGACGTAGACCGATTGAATCCAGAAGATGGTCCGGTTGCGCCAGTCGCTCCATTCATAGGTAATCATGAGTGACCCGACAACGGTGCCATCAAACGCTGCCACGTAGTAACAGCCTTTGTCAGGATTGTCGAATACCTGCTTTACGCCCAGCTCCAGGGTGTGGCTATCGAGCGACATATTTTCTGTTTCCATGGCCATGAGTTGCTGAAAATCAGCTATAACAGACCATTCTTGCGGGATTGCTTTGCGAATGATTATCATCGTATTTTTGATTACTTTTGCAGCTTGTCGGAAGGCAAATTTACCAAATTACCGAACCAAGCCAAATACAATGAGTGATCAGGTTAAACACGAATGTGGTATTGCCCTCATCAGGTTGCTGAAACCCCTTGAGTATTATTTTGCCAAATACGGTAACTCCTTTTATGGTTTACACAAGCTGCACCTGCTCATGCAAAAGCAGCACAACAGGGGTCAGGACGGCGCCGGTATTGCCTGTATCAAGCTCGATATGAAGCCGGGAACAAAGTACATCAACCGCTTCCGGTCAAACTCGAACACCCCGATCAAAGACATTTTCAATAAGGTATACGACACTTTTCAGGAAGTTCATGAGAAAAGTCCTGCCAGGCTGAACGATGTTAACTGGCTGAAGACCAATATGGAGTTTACCGGAGAATTGTTCATGGGACACCTGCGGTATGGCACCTTCGGCAAGAACGACATTTCGAACCTGCATCCGTTTGTGCGGGCCAACAACTGGCTTACGCGCAACCTGGTGATTGCCGGAAATTTCAATATGACCAATGTGGATGAATTATTCAACAAACTGGTCGAACTGGGGCAGTATCCTGTTGAAACATCCGACACGGTGACCGTGCTTGAAAAAACCGGCCATTTCCTCGACGAAGAGAATGAGCGGATTTACCAGAAATACAAATCAAAAGGCTTAAGCAAAAAGGACATCAGCCTTGAGATTGCCCGTGAGCTTGACGTACAGAAAATTCTTGACGAAAGCTCAGAGCATTGGGACGGCGGCTATGTGATCACCGGCATGATTGGCCACGGAGATGCCTTTGTATTCCGTGATCCGGCAGGCATCAGGCCAGCCTATTATTATGCTGATGATGAAGTAGTGGTTGTCACCTCGGAACGCCCCCCTATTCAAACCGCTTTTGGTGTTGATGTCAGCCTGATCCATGAGGTGAAACCAGGGCATGCACTGATCATCAAAAAGAACGGAAACTGGGAGGAGGCACTCATCAGGACTCCCGGGCCGAAAAGCGCTTGTTCATTTGAGCGGATTTACTTCTCACGCGGCACCGATGGGGATATTTACCACGAGCGTAAAAACCTGGGCCGTTTGCTTGCACCACAAATCCTGAAGCTGATCGATTACAACCTGAAGGATACGGTGTTTTCATACATACCGAATACGGCATCTGTGGCTTTCAGGGGATTGGTACAGGAGTTGAACCGCTATTGCCTTCAGGTGAAGAAAGAAAAGATCATCGCGCTTGGCAGCAATATAACCGATGAAAAGCTGGAAGAAATCTTTTCAATTCGCTTGCGAGCTGAGGATATTGCCGTGAAGGACATGAAGCTGCGGACTTTTATCACCCAGGATAACCAGCGCGAAGACCTTGTTGCCCACATCTACGACGTCACCTATGGCGTGGTGAACAAGGGCGTTGACACCCTGGTCGTTGTTGACGACTCCATCGTGCGGGGTACAACATTGCGTAACAGCATCGTACGTATCCTCGACCGCCTTGGACCACGAGAGATTGTGATTGCCTCGTCAGCTCCTCAGATCAGGTATCCCGACTGCTATGGCATCGATATGGCCAAGCTGAGCGATTTTATTGCTTTCAGGGCAACCATCGAATTGCTGAAGGAAACCCACCAGGAACATGTGATCAACGAGGTTTACCGGAAATGCAAGGCCCAGGAGAAATATCCCAAGGAGCAGATTGTGAATTATGTGAAGGAGATTTACAAGCCGTTCACCGCCGAACAGATCTCGGAAAGAATTGCCCGTATGGTCACTTCTTCGGCCATCAAGGCAAAGGTGAGTGTTGTTTATCAGACCATCGAAAATCTGCACAAAGCCATCCCGGCCCATACAGGCGACTGGTACTTCACCGGGAATTATCCTACGCCTGGCGGAAACAAGGTGGTGAACAAGTCATTCATCAACTACATCGAGGGTCGCGACGAACGGGCGTATTAGCCTAAATAATTCACTGCTTTTTTAGGAAAGGGTTAGGGCAGCGGCTTGTCGTGGATAATTGTCGGCCTTTTCAGGACTTATGCAGAAAAGCCTTGAGCTGTTATAATTTCGGGCAGGTGCTTACCGTATTGCTGCCACACAAATTACATTCGGCTTTCAGAAGAACTCACTGATTACAGTGCTGCCCTGATCTGGCTTGCGAGGCTTTCAAACTCCTCAGCCGAAAGTTTCAGCTTTGGCTGTTTGAAATCCATATCGTAAATGGTGTTGATCGGAATCAGGTGGATGTGAGCGTGGGGCACTTCGAGGCCGATGATGGTGAGGCCCATTTTGCGGCAGGGCACGACCTTTTCGATGGCTTTGGCCACATTTTTGGCAAATACCATCATGTCAGCCAGTTCGGTATCACCGAGGTCAAAAATATAATCCGTTTCATTTTTCGGGATTACCAGGGTATGCCCTTTTGCGAGCGGACTGATGTCGAGAAAGGCGAAGAAGCGTTCATCTTCAGCAATCTTATAGCAGGGAATTTCGCCTTGAATGATTTTTGTGAAAATGGTTGCCATAACTCAATTTGTTGATTCACGTTTGATCTCGATAATTTCAAATGTCATTTTTCCGGCGGGAACCGTTATTTCTACCTGATCACCCACGGATTTTCCGAGCAATCCTTTCGAAATCGGTGAATTAACGGAGATTTTACCACTCTTCAGGTCGGCTTCTTTTTCAGGAACAAGGGTATAGGTCATCACGGCGCCTGACTTCAGGTTTTTGATACTCACTTTTGAAAGCAGCAGCACCTTGGTGATGTCCATTTTCGATTCGTCAATTATACGTGCATTGATCAGCAGATCCTGAAGCTGTGAGATTTTAAGCTCAAGCATTGCCTGGGCGTCCTTGGCTGCATCATATTCTGCATTTTCCGAAAGGTCTCCCTTGTCGCGGGCTTCAGCGATCATCTGCGATATCCTTGGCCGTTCTTTCGACATCAGGTTATCGAGTTCATCTTTAAGTTTCTGCAGGCCTTCTTCGGTAAAATACTTGGTGTCCGACATGGTGAATTGTGTTTAAAATAATAAGATAAAAAGACCCTTAAGTGATTAAGGGCCTTTTCGGTGGCAAAGTTATAATTTATTTTGTTATACCAACAGCATTAGAAACTAATGCGTGCTCCTATCGTATGGTTTCCATTAAAATGATCCGTATCGCGGTATGAATAATCAATCGAGATGGCTGATCCGTTTGCTTTATTCAATGGCACCTGAACAGTTGCACCAAGACTAAGGCCTTTCGAAACATTGATTTTGTCAGCTGTTTCAATATCGCCCCAGATGCCTGATTCGTAGGTGTATCCGCCCCTCAGCATGACGTAATCCTTCAGGCTGACTTCACCACCAAGGGTAATCTGGTCGTTGGTGAATGAGTTTGAGGTAAAGTTACCGGCGAGGGTAAAGCGGTAGTCATCAGGGAACAAAAAGTCGTAAGCAGTTCCGATAACCAATTGTGTTGGCAACTCAAATGCTTCTGAACGTTGTTCCACAGTAAACTGTGTTTCCTGTCCCGGGATGAAGGAACGCAATGAAAGACCGTCGCCCGAGAACTGCATGGTGGGGCCGATGTTTTTCAAGGTGATTCCAAAATGGATGTTTTCATCTTTACCGGTGAGGTATTGGATACCGGCATCGATGGCAACACCCTGGGCACTCACGTCGGAGATGCTTTCAGAGATGATTTTCATGACGAAACCGGCATAGATGCTGTTCGAAAATGATTTGGCATAGCCAATGCTGATATTCAGCAGGTTTGGTGAAAAGGTACCAAGGCCGCCATCAGGATAACTTGTGGTGGTGATGGGAATTTCGCCAAAATTCATCGACATGATGCCAAGGCTGAGCGCACCGGCTTCGCCTACTTTTTGGGTAAATCCGAACGAATAGATGTTCACATCGGAGCCTTTGAGCCAGTTGGTATGGGCTACAATGCCTTCGGTACGTTTGGTGAACGCAGTACCGGCAACATTACTCCAAATACCTTCGAGCCCCCTGATGCTTGCCATTCCGGCATTTCCCCACCCTGTGCTTCTGCCCCAGGGGTTAATCAGCAACTCTGATGCACCAGCTTGTCCCGACCTGTCTTTGTTACCCGCCATAACAGTTTGCATGGGAAAGGTAATCAGCAGAACAAGCCCTGAAATTATTAGATATCTATACAAAGTCTTCATAATCATATTTTTTTCAGATTCTCTATTCATTGGTTTTAGAAGGTATTCAGGTCGATCGGACGCATTGTTCCAAACCATTTAATGATGCGTTCTCCATCAGCTGACTTCACGTGGATCAGGTAAATCCCGCTCGAAATCGGCACACCGGCAAAGTTCTTGAGGTCCCAATCGATTGAGGTCTTGGGTTCGTCTTTTTTGAACTGACGGATCTTGGTGCCACTCATATTGTAAACGGTGACAATACACTTTTCGGGCAGGTTGGTAATCTTAATCCTGTTGTCGAGTGCATTGGCCTCATAGGCTGAATAAGCGTAATAAGGATTGGGCACCACGTTGATGAGGTCGAGGTCGGTCTTCAGTTTTGCTGCATTCCTTTCTTCGGTGGCAATGTTCTTTGTCGAGAAGGCATATTTGGGCTGGAAGTTATTCACATCCATTCCCGGATATACGGTATCCAGCGGAAGTGTTGAGAAGTTAGGTGCATATTGTTTACCCACCCTGATCCTGATCTTCACGTCATTCGACAGCCATGGCTGGCCTTTTACGGCCATTGGCATACCCACATACATGATTTGTGAATAGAAATAGTTGGTAATGAAGGGGAACTGGGTATTAAAGATGGTATCAAGCACACTGTGTGCATACCTTCCGGCATCATAGGCTGGTGACGGGAATTCGAACGACAGGGTTTGCTGTGCGAATTTGTAATAATCGTGGCGCATGATGTACACATAATGCTGTCCACCCATCAGGGCATTGAACGATGTCTGACTGAAGATATTCGGATCCAGAATCTGGCTTGGCAGGCTCAGGTCTTTTGCCGGTGGATTGAACTGCATATCGCGGCCATTCTGCGCCGACAGGTATGAGTCTTCACCAAACATGATGTTGAGGCGCTCGCCTGTTTCCACATTGATTGCATATCCGGGGAACCAACCCATACCATAACTACCAATGTAGTTAGGATCATTTGGATTGTCGCTTGGTTCGAGGTCCATTGCCGAAGCAGGAACACCATCTTTATCAACCGAAGGTGATTTGCGTAGTCCGAAACGTGGTGCATTGCCTTCGGCGAGGGTGCGGTCAAACTGCATTTCAAGGACGGCACTGCGGGTCCATTTCGATTTATCCGGTGTCAGCACGATGTCGACACTGCAGATATTCTCGAACCTGCTGGCGGTTTTTGAATCTTCGGAGAAGGCAGGACCAACATTGCTTTGAACAGGTCCCTGGCTCACGTTGTTACCATAGGCAACAAGTGAATATGGTGCCCATGTTCCCTTGGCAATTTTTTCATATGATTCCTCAGGGTCCCATGGACGGTTCGGGTCAGATGACATGTTCCAGTCGTCGAAGCTGCTGTTTTCCTGATCTTTGTATGATCCTGAACGAATCCAGTTCAAGGCAAAGCCCGGAATGTCTTCATCACTGATGCCATCAAGCCACCTGCGTGAACTGTCAGCATAAGATATGGATGACTCAATAAAGCCGTTATTCTGAGCCAGAATCCTGAACATTACCTTGTTGGCTGCATTTTGTCCAACGCGGTATGGGCCTGGACTGTAGGGCTGCGTGATCTGTACTGAGATACCTTTGCTGAGGAACAATTGCTCGTCGTTGGCGAGGATGGTGGTATCCGACTTGGTCACCTGACCGGTTGCGAGGTCTTTCAGGTACCAGTTGGTAACGCGTTTACTTGCGGTATCACCCTTGATGTCGGCTTCACCGGTTACCTTGTACAGACGCACAAGACGGAAGGTGTCCATATACAGTTCGTAATCAGCATCAACAACGTTCAATGGGTCGATAACCTTAACATTGATCGGACCATATCCTTTTTTATATTTTGCATTGTAAGCAATCGGATAGTTTGGATCGCCAAAGCGATTGTCAGGTCCGGCTGGTGGTTTGTTCATGATTTCGTCCACCGTCTCATCACTGAGTTCGATCATCAAACCACCATTTCCGTGACCAGCAATTCGGGTGATTTCAGGACCTTCACCGTAATTGGCATTCATGGCCAGGCCATTGATGGTTTTGTGCGGGATGGCTACATAAGCTTTTCCTCCATTGCGTTTGTCACCGATATTTTTACGACCGGCAAGGAAAGGTACTTTTTGTCCGAGCAAGCCATTAATTACACCTGGTTCCTGCGAATATGGCATGTATTCATTAAAAGCATACGCAATACCGAGGAAATAATATTGTTTGTGGTTCACAAGCTTCACATCACCGGTAGCAAAGGCATCCTGTGTGAGTTTGAATGAATGTTTGATGCCGTTATCGCCACCAACAACTTCAACAACCGGTACATTCGAGCCGATATAGTCATCGAAATAGTAATTCACCAGTTTGCCAACGCCGTTTTTCTTGTCGAGCTGGGCAACCAAGCGTGCTTTATCAGGATCATGCAGGCTCTCAACACTTACAGTAGCATCCTTCAACTGATAAATCAGGTAACCTTCGAAGCGGTACAATGAGTCGCTGCGTTTGGTTGGGTCGCTTGGGTTTGGCTGAATGATGTTCGGATCGTGCTCAAGGTATTCTTCGTTGTAATTGTTCGATGAAGGCGAATTGGAAATATACACAATCAGTTCGCGGTCAAGTTCCTGGAAGGTGAGGTCCGGTGCACTTGGTCCGTCAATAACCTTGAAGCAATTATCGAACAGTGACTGGCATTTATCGTCAACAACGCGCAGCAGTTCAACTGAGGCCCATGCACCGCCTGAGTTGGCACGTGCCCATGGAATACCCACAGTGATATAGTTTACAGAACCTGGTTTCAGGGTGAAAGGTCCGGCCGACTGCATAAAACGGCGGTCAGCAGGGTCGTTGGGAGTTCCGTTGTTTCCGGTTTCTTCAGTCCAGTAAATACCGTTTTGGTTATAGCCACCATTGGGCGGGAATCCGCCGGTACCCCAGTTACATGGGTCGGTATCACCCGGGAACATAAAGTCGCAGATTGGTCCAACGGTTCCGGGGCCGTCAGGGAAGGCATTTCCGCCGTATTCCATATCGCGTCCGGCTTTCCATTTACCGCGCAGGTAATTGTAGTATTCAGGTGCAATCTGTGGGTCACCAAGATCGCCACTTGAGTTGTTGTGATAGATAAATCTTCTCATCCCGTAACGCTCATCATCAACGATGCCGTTACCGAAGTTAACACCATTGATGCTGACGTCGCAGATTTGTTCCCTGCCGGTGGTATCACCGTTTTCATCAATAACGTAGCGGTATTTCGGGTTGTCGAGACCATCGGGATCCATATACGGTCCCTGGAAGAAGTCGACTCCGATTGCCGGAGGCTGATTGCCGTATGATTCAGGCTCGTTGCTTCCGTCAACAGCTTTACCGTTGTATACATAACCGAGTCCACGACCAACGTCGCAACCGGTAAAGTCGTCAGCAGCATAACCAAGGTCCGGGTCAACCCACAGTGAAAAGTAGGTCTGGGTCAGTTCGAAGGTTGAACGGTTGATGATTTCGTAACTGTAGAAAGTCATGTTGTTGATTTCATCATTGGTAGCAAAACCAAAAGCCTGAGCCCTGATTTCCATACCAATGGCAGCACCATTGGTTTCGGTGTGGAAATTACCTTTGTCATTAAACACCCACCAAATGGTCTGGTCACCTTTAACAACCTGGTCGGCCAATACTGATCCGTAGAGCGAACCTTCAACAGATTCGTCCATAGTAGGGGTTTTGGTGTGACAAAGGCTGTTGTCGATATCATAATATGGATAGTCGCCGGCAAGCGGATTGTATTCATAGTCGCCGTCAACATCGAAAAAAGGAGCGAGGTAATAGCTCTGATTTTTCGAAATGTCGCCATGGGCAGGCCATTCGAGGATTGATTTCGGAATGGTGTAGCTTTCACTCGGAACGAATGCACCGGTAGCCGGGTCAACGTTGGTGAGGAATTCATCCACATCGGCGCGGTTGATTTTCCATTGTTTGTCGTACTGGGCGCACACGGTGTTGTCCGTTGCAGCTGTTCCGTCAATGGTCAGCGGGCCTGTCCAGTAGTCGATACCCACCTGGCGGTAGCGCTGGGCAGCAAGTTTCAGCTGGTTGTTGATGTCGAGTCCACCGATCCAGAGTGATCCGGAGAACATGGATGTTGCTGAGCCGGCTTTAGGGATATAGTACTTTGATCCGGTCCCACCTGGCAGGTCCCACCACATATCGCCACCTGCATTGATACGGGCCTTGACGTTGTTAATATCGAGCCATTCGAAGGCCGATGAAGGCGAACAACCAGCGGTTGTTTCCTTAAGGGCATAGGTGGTTTTTGGAGCGGCAAATTTGTATTCCTCTGCCTTGGCAGGTAATACAACAAGCAGACACAGTGTTGCCGCTAGAAGCATTCGGATTACTTTATTCATTGTCTGAGCATTTTTTTTCATAGCACAAATTTTTTCTGAAGCCAGGGATTAGAAGTTTAATACGACACCTAACCTGATCTGACGTGGAGAACTGTAGTTTCCGGGGAAATCAACATAGAGGGAATACAACTCCCTGAACGATTCGGGATTTGTTTGCGAAATAATCTGACGTTGCCATTCAGGAGCCGAAAGGTAGCCGTCATCATTGGGGTTACCAGTGGCTGGATAAACACCGAGTACGTTCTTGGTATTGAGCAAATTAAGTATCTGAACATATACGTTCATATACGCGCTGCGCTTGTTGTCGTTTTCTTTCTTGCCTATGTTGAAATCAATGTCCTTATCGATACGCAGATCGAGGCGGAACTGCCATGGCAGGCGTGAACCAAAGTAACTTCCTTTAAGCAGGTTGCTGCCACCAGAGATCGGTGAGGTCACATTGCGCGATGCAGTATACGGAGTACCCGATCCACCATTCATTGTCAATGAGAATCCGGTATTCTTCAGCACCTGCACAGGAGCCTTGTCTTTCTTCTCGCGGCTGATGCTTGGTCCGTTGTATTCTTTACCGGCACCGTAACGGTAGTCGAACAGCAGGTTAAACTGGTGACGACGGTCCCATGGCATTGGTATGGTCGAACGCAGGTTGGGCAATCCGGCGGCAACGAGTGCAGCAGCGGTTGTGGTGCTGGCTCCGGTTGCATTGGCAAACTGAAGGGTGTAGCTGGCCCTGATCCTGGCATTGTTCGTGCGGCGCAGGTCATATTCAACAGTGAGTCCTTTTACGGTACCAAAGTCGAGGTTGTTGTATGAGTTGTATGCTTTTGGATACGCACCGGTGAAGCGGTAGATCTGAATCATATTACGCATTTCACGGTAGAAACTCGTGAAGGTCAACGATGAGGTGTTGGTCAGTTTTTGGGTAAAACCAAGCTCATAGTCGATGGTTTGTGTAGGCTTCAATGATGGGTTGTTGATGGTGGTACCAATATTTTCGAAGAAATAATAGGTTGCCGGGTTCGAGAAGAGGTTACTTGTCGGCCTCTGTGTCAACACATCGTAGTGTGCAAAGAACAGCGCTTCGTCCGAAATGGGGAACGAGAACGAAATACGTGGCATGACACTGAACTGAGGATCGTAATCCTTAAATGAGTTGATATCGACCCTTTGCTGATCAGGATTGATCACGAAAGGAGAAATACCGGAACCGGCATCAAGTACTGATGGGTCCTGAATTACAGCACCTTCAGCATTATACCAGGTGTTTTCGAAGCGGTAACCAACAATGCGTGAAGGGTCATCCACTTTGTCAACATATACGGTGTAGTCGTTACCGATACCCTGTGGGTGCGACACCGGCTGACCTTTGATTTCGGATACTTCACCGGCGGTGTATGCGTTGTAAAGCAAGTAAGGATCTTTCAACACCTTCTGGTTGGCATCGAAGCGGTCGACGCGTACACCAATGTTGAAGATAAGGTCCTTGAATGCGAATTTATCCTGCAGATAACCAGCCATATATATGGGCTGGAATGCGCCGATAGGCCTGGTGTACTGTCCGTTTTCATCTTTGGCATTGAAGAAATCCTCGAAACTTGGCTGGTTCGACTGCTTGTTTCCTTTGTAGTCGAAACCAAGGTAGTTTACGTATGAATTACCATCATTCAACAACTCATCGGCACTGAACATGCTGATGTCGAAAAGGTTTTCACCAACCCCAATGGTGTGCATTACGCCATCAAGGTCATAATATTCAATGGTGTTGTTGTTGAAGTCGTATGAATCGATGTTGATATAATCGAGACCGGCAATGGGCAGGCCGAGGCGCTGACGCAGGTTCTGGTCGAAAATACGTTGTGAGTTTTCGTCGTAACGGCGGCGATACATAATGGTATCAACAAAGCCTTCATAGTCGATAACGTATGGGTTATCCTTGTCAAGCTCGATGAGGTGGAAATTGGTCAAGCCGCGCATCAGGTTCCAGAGTCCGGTGGCACCGTAACCAATCGACCTGCTTGTACGTTGTTCGTATTGGAAACCGAGTTTTATTTCATGGTTGCCAATGTCCATTGATCCGGCTACATTGATGCTGAACTGGTCGTTGTCAGTAAGCTGATAACCTGATTGGTTTGTTCCGGGTGACTGATACAGGCCATATACGGTTTTGGGAGTGAATCCGTTTACAAGTGCACCTCCCAGCAAAATCTGGTCGAGGTTGCGGTAGTGATCTTCAGGCTGTCCTTCGTAAGTGTCGTAATAACTTGAGGTGTAGTTGGCCACAAGTGGGTTGATATCGAAAGGAGTCCAGGTAACCAGGGTGTCAAAATCCCACGAGTTGAGCAACCAAACGCCTTCGTAGTATTTTCCGTTCACAGAGTCATTGCCAAACTGATACGTAGGGGTTTTGAAGGTCGAGAACTTGCCTAAATAACCATATTTAAAGAGGTCGCTGCCATGGTCAGGATCTCCAAACTTATTCTGAATCCTGGTGTAGTCAGCAGAAATGGAATAGTATATGTTTTTAATCAGTGATGTGCTTTCGGAACCGGCCGGGAAACGCTGGGTAAACCGTCCGTACACCCTCCAGGTATTGTTGTCGTACTTGGTGTTTTTGTCGTAGTTCAACAGCGAGGCAGCATAGTTAAAGGCATTTCCGGCTGATTTATTGTACGATCCACCAAAGGTAAGGTTCACGGTTTCTGTGGTACGGATGTTCAGGTTACCCGAAAGGCTCACATCGTAATTTTTGCTGTTGAGCGAGGTTTTGATATGATCGAGGTCGTTCATCCTGAGGAATTCCGAATTCAGGTAAGTGCCTGTTCCTGAACCTGTCGGACGCAAAGGGTCGCTTTCAATACTTCTGAGTACATCGTCCTTTGCTTTGTAATATCCGTTGTGCGAAACTGCGCCATCACGCGCGTAGTTGATGTCGCCGGCAACGAAAAACCCAAGGAGTGAAGTGTTTTTTGTTTTGCTTTTGATAAGCGGTCCCTGAACGTTGAATCCTAAGCGGTTATGGCCGAAAGCATCGAGAAATTCTGATGTTTCAGCTTCAACACCAGCACCAAACGAACGCGATGGTCCTTTGGTTGTTACACTGATGATACCACCGGTAGCATCACCGTACTGAGCCGGTGTTCCACCAAGGATAACGTCGACCTGCTCGATGGCTGACTGGGGAAGGCTGGTTGAACCGATAACCCTAACGCCGTCGATAAACACCGCGGTAGCGTCGGAACGAGCACCACGCACGTTGCCACGTTCGCCGTCGGCTGAGAAGACACCGCCTACAGTGGCAGCAACAGCATCGGCTGAGCGGTTAGGCATTTTCGAAATTTCTTCTGAGGTAATGGATGCACCGCTGGTGGTCTGGTCCTTCGAAATCAATGGCACTTTGTAATCAATTACTTCAACGGTCTGCAGGTCAATCGACGTGCTTACCATGGCCACATCATAAAAGGTAATCTGGTTACCGCTGATCTGGATGCCTTTAATTAAAACAGGATTGTACCCTACGAATGTTGCTCTCAGGTCATATTTCCCGGGAGGAATGGGGTTGATCACATATTTCCCATCCATATCGGATGTTGCACCGCCTACGATGGTTCCTCCGTTCTCGAGCACAATGTTGGCAAAGGGAACGGGTTCCCGCGACTCTTTTTCGAAAATCTTACCCTGAAGTCTTCCTTGTTGTGCGAATGCCAAGGTACACGAAATCAGTACCATGACTCCTGTTAAAAGTACATTTTTTAACATACCGTGTAAATTTATGTTCTACTACTCTTTATGCGTTAAAGGCCGGTAAAGATAAAAACAATTCAGTTTATCCAACAAGAAATTCGCCTGCCCGATCTTAAAAAAGTTCATTTATACCAAGCAATTCCTTAAGCGTAAGGACGCTGTAAAATGGCGGAATAAATCACGGCTTTTTTAAGGTCAAAGTGGGCTTTTCTCAATTCATACCAATCATCCTGAATTGCCTCTTCCTTTTCGGTAAAATATTTTTGTGTTAATGGTTGCGGGGTTTTGTCTTCTTCCATCGAATACTCCGATTCGAGCACAGGCTGTAAGGTTTCTTCTGGCACGCCCGTATATTGCCCATACAGTGGTGGGTTTTCTTCCAGTGAAGTGTAGTCGGTTTCCGGCATCACCTCTTGTGTTGTTTCATTCACAACCACAGGTTTGCGCTTCTCAACCTCGAGTAAGTCGTTCAGAACGTCTTCGAGGATCGACCTGCTGCCAGGCTGATCAGCCTGCTTCTGCGGCGGCTGACCGGTCAGCTGACGTTTGTTTCGCGTAGCCTTGACTACGGAAAAAACAATCCATAAGATACCGACAACAATGTAAAAATAATCTTCCATAGGCAGTTAACCCTAACTGGTTTGGGAGGTTAAAAGTAGTCAAATATACAAAGTCAGGCTGAAAAAAAAAGAAAACGGCTTTTTTCGGCAAGTTTAAGGATTTGTAACAGAGTGGAAAACAATTTTGACCTGCTTCAAAGGCTGTTGATGATTTCGAGGATTTTTTCGCGCTTGCGGCGCGATACCGGTATTTTGTTGCCATCGGTGAGCGTAATCATGCCACCCTCATCGCGCGAATAGTTTCGGATCATGCGGATGTTGATCAGGTGCGATTTGTGCGGCCTGATAAAACTGCTCCCTTCGAGCAGGCTTTCAACATCTTTCAGCGTTTTGCTGATCAACAGGTGCGACTTGTCGGTGAAATAGAAATGGGTGTAGTAGTTATCCGATTCGCAGCGGATGATGTTGTCTATTTCGACGACATGGATTTTCTCCAGGGTCGACAACACAATTTTTTTCGACTCGAGGGCACCCGGACGCATATTGCTGATCAGGACTTCAATATTTTTCTGGTTGTGTTTTTTCGATTTGAGCTGCTTGACCTTGTCCACGGCAACAACAAGCTCATCGGGCGAAATGGGTTTCAGCAGGTAATCGAGTGCTGCAAAACGGATGGCTTTGATGGCGAATTGCTCGAAGGCAGTGGTGAAAACAACTTCAAAATCAATTTCGTCGAATTTCTCGAGCAGCTTAAAGCCGCTGCCATCGGGCATTTCGATGTCGAGAAAAACAAGGTCAGGCTGGTGTTGCCTGATGGCTGCCAACCCTGATATCACCCCGTCGGCTTCGGCACAGATCATCACATCATTACAGAAACGGTTAATGAGCCCCCTGAGGGTTTCCCGCGATTTAGGCTCGTCTTCGACAATTACGCAACGGATCATGTGAATTTTTTTGGAGAACGATTTTTTTTTGGTGTTGTATGGCCATCGCAAAGATAATCATGCTTTGACGGTTTGATGGCTTATTCCTTATAATGCATGATGATTTCGACGCGAGTACCCTTCGGTTGGCCGGCCTTGTCGGTAAGGTCTATCACCTTCACTTCGTAGCGCTGGTTCGAGTATTGGTTTAAAATCTCGAGGCGCTCCCCGGTGATGGTCATGCCCTGCGATACCCGTTCGATGCCCGACTGACTCCTGATTTCTGCGGCCTTTTCGCGCCCGATGCCATCATCCTGAACCACACAGAGCAGGTCGTCGCCCACTAATGTGAACTCGATCAGCAAATGGCCCTTGCGCGGACTGTGCATCAAGCCATGGATAACGGCATTTTCAACATAAGGCTGCAGGATCATCGGCGGAATTTCGAGAAATCCTTCGTCGATGGCCGGATCGATGCGGATGAAATAGTCGAACTTATCCACAAAGCGTAGCTTTTCAATGTCGAGATAGAGTTCCAACGCCTGTATTTCATCACTTAAGGGGATGAAACTCTCTCTGGAGTTACTGAGCGTCCGGCGCATCAGCTGCGAAAACTTCGATAAATAATGGATGGCATTGTCGATGTCGTTGTTCACCACAAAACCCTGAATGCTGTTAAGTGAGTTGAACAGAAAATGGGGATTCATCTGAAGTTGTAGCGCCTTTTGCTCCAACTCAAACATTTGTTTTTCGAGTGAGAGGTATTTCTTTTCGTTTTCGTGCTTGCGGTGCAATACCCTTATGCGCAGCTGAATGGACAGAAACACTGCTGCAATGACGAGCACTGCAGCCGCAAACTGAAATATCCGGTTGGCCCACCAGGGAGGTGAAATCACGATCTGAATGCTGATGCCTTCGTTGTTCCAGTAACCATCGCAATTTGAAGCCACCACCCTGAAGGTGTATTTTCCGGGTTTCACACGGGCGTACTCGGCAAACCGCTTTTCGGCATTGCGCTCAATCCAGCCATCATCATAGTTTTCGAGCATATACCGGAATTTGTTTTTCTGCGGATTGCGAAAGTCAAGGGCCGCAAATTCAAATGAAAAGTAATTGTCGTCGTAACGCAATTTCACCTGATCGCCCGATTTAAGCTTTACCGGCTGAATAACATTGAACTTACGAAAAGCCGTAATCCTCACGGCTGGTGGCCGCTTGTTCTGCACGATTTCTTCAGGGTAGAAGCTATTGAATCCATTCATGCCGCCAACATACACTTCTCCGTCGCTAGCCAGCATGATTGCGTTCAGGTTAAACTCGTTGCCCTGCAGGCCATCATTAACGTCATAATTCAGAACGCTTTTGTCGCGGTAGTTTATGCGCGAAATGCCCCAGTTTGAGGTGGCCCAGTAATTGCCCTGGTGATCCTGTATGGCGCCGTAAATAAGGTTGCCGGGCAAACCATCGCTTTCATCGAACAGGGTAAATGATGCGTTTGACGGATCAAAACACACGAGCCCGCCTCCACGTGTGCCGATCCAAAACATGCCCTGCTTGTCTTCATTGATCGAAAAAAACTTGTTGTTCTGCGAAAGGCTGTCCTTCAACAGCGCTTTGGGAAGTCTGAACACGGTAAACCCATCGTTTTCCGGATGATAGCTCATCAGACCGTCGGCCGTGGCTACCCAGAGCTTCCCCTGGCGGTCATTGAATAAGTCGTAGATATAATTATGGGCGATGCTACCCATTTTCAGGTCGTTTTGAACATAGCGCCTGAAGCGAGCAGATTTCTCCTGCATCTTGTTGAGCCCGGATTCAGTGGCAACCCAAAGCTGGCCTTGTTTGTCCCTGATCACTTTAAGCACATAGTCGTTGCTCAGGGAAGTGGAGTCAATTTCGATGTGCTGAAAATGACGTGTTTTCCCCTCCCGCCGATCATATCGGTAAAGGCCATTGTCGCGGGTGCCAATCCATACAACGTCCTGCGCATCAAGGTAAAGCGACCTGGTGAGGTAAACAGGCAATTGATGCGGATTGTGGGCAGCATCAATATTATGATAGGTACGCTTGTGTTTGTCGAACACACTGATGCCTTTGTCGGTAGCCATCCAGATGATTCCGGGGCTGATTTCAAGAAAATCCCAAACGGCATTGTTCAATAAGGAGTTTGGTTCTTCCGGATTGTTTCGGCCAAGCTTGAATTTGGGCGCGTTACGGTCAATTTTATTCAATCCGTTGAAGGTGCCTGCCCATATCACATTGTGCTGATCGATGTAAATCGACTGGACCCTGTTGTCGCTCAGGCTGTAAAGGTTGTTGTTGTCATGCGCATAGTGAGTAACCGTCGGGTTGAGGTGCGAAATATAATACAGCCCCTGACCACCTGTGCCAACCCATAAGCCCTGGTTGTTTTCGAACAGCAGGCTTTTAATTTCAACACCGCCAAGCTGACTGCCGAAAGCGCAATTGTAATAGGTGGCCGAGAACAAACCCGTTGCAGGGTCGAGCAAAGTCAGTCCGTTTTTGGTGCCAACCCATATCTTACCCGAAGGGTCGCACACAACCTGGTTCACCATATTGTCGGGCAAGCTTTTCGGATCGTTGGGTTTGTTAAAATAACGCGTCAGCCGACGGTTCTCTGTCTGGTATTGAATCAGTCCGTAGTTTGTTGCAATCCAGTAATTGTTCAGGCTGTCCTGACATATCATATTGAAATGGTTACTGCGGAGCGGATTGCTGTAATTGCTGTTAAAAATTTGTTTAAATTGATCTGTTTCAGGAATATACTCGTTCAGGCCACTGGCTGTACAAATCCAGATTCTGCCCAGATGGTCCTTAAAAATATGGTTCACCCAGTTGTTTGAAAGGGAAGTGCTGTCAGTTTTTTCGCTGAGGTAAACCTTCACCTGGGCGGTTTCAAGGTCAAGGGTGTTTAATCCGTTTTCGGTTCCAATCCATAATTTGTGGCCATCCTGGTACAAGGTCCTGATGGTTTCGTTGCTTAAACCGGTTTCGTTGTTGTAAATGGTAAATTGGTAACCATCGTATTTGTTCAGTCCATCCCAGGTGCCGATCCACATGAAACCATCGCTGTCCTGCAATATGGAGTATATCGAGTTTTGACTCAGGCCTTTGGCTATGGTGTTGTTTTCGGAAAGTATGCGTTTAAATAACAGTCCAGACTGGTGCTGGGCTTTCAGCAGCGTTGACTGACCCACGATCAGCAACAACAGTAAGAACGGGAAGCTACGACTGCTTTTCATGCCTGGGGTTTCGGTTAATCACTGTCGAAAACACGCCTGAACCACGAACGCTTCTTGTATCTGTTCAAATTGTTATGATGCTTACGGGCTTTTTTCATCATCTTCTTTGTCGATTTCGACTGCATCTTGAAATGATTGCTCACATCAACTTCGTACTGCTTATCCATTTCTTTTGCCTCAGCAGCTTCTTTTTTTTCTGCTTCCTTGCGCGATTCAGTGGCCTTGTTTGTGGCACAGGATTGCGCAGTCAACATCGTCATGATCAAAACGATCAGCCTAATGTAATTGACGGGTTTATTGATCATCTTTGTTGGCAACTTATGACTAACGAGCAAAAATAACGTAATTTTATCGCTAATCTTACGTTAATCCCAAATTAATCAGTAGGAGGCTTGAAAGCCGAACTATCTGATTTAGTTGGGGTAATCCCGACATAAAGTTTGTTTGAAGTTTGCCCTGGCGAACTGAATTACAAACATTTAGGGGATTATGCATTCCCATTGCGGAATTTGGGTTAATGTTGCAAACCAAACGAATTGGACTATGGAAAGGTGGTTTTTGTTGTCCGGAAAATTAGCTTTGTTGCTGTTTGTCAGCCTGATGTTGGTATTGCTGACCGGATCATGCCATAAAGAAGAAGTGAATCCGAATATTCCGGCCGTATTTATTAATGTAACCATCGACCCGAACTCGACCTTTTACCAGGAATTGAACACGGTGGGCGGATGGATGTACCTGACGGCCGAGCCGCCGAGCCGCGGATTAATCGTTTACCGCATGGGCATCGATGAGTTTGTGGCGTATGACCGGTTTCCGCCAAACAATCCCGACCGCTGCTGCAACGACCAGGGCAATTGTACGCGATTGTTGGTTGACGAGTACTTCCCATTTGTGCAGGATACCTGCACCAACACTGCCTACCAGATCCTGAACGGGAGCATCTTCGAAGGCGAGGGAAAATACCCGCTGATTGCCTATCATACCGTTTATAACGGACAGCTGTTACGGATTTTCAATTAGCCGGTTACGCATTCCCAATGCGTAATATGGGTTAATTGCCTGACATATTGTTGTGCCCGGTTACAAAGCATAAAAAAAGCACCTTGCGAAAGGTGCTTTTTTTGGGTTTTATTAATACCTGTAATGATCAGGTTTATATGGTCCTTCTGCAGGAACGCCGAGATATTCAGCCTGCGCTTTGGTAAGCTTCGTAAGTTTCACGCCAATCTGTTCAAGGTGCAGGCGGGCCACTTCTTCGTCGAGGTGTTTTGGCAGGCGGTATACGTCAACCGCATATTTGCCCTTGTTTTTCCAAAGGTCAATCTGGGCCAGTGTTTGGTTTGTAAATGAGTTACTCATCACAAAACTGGGGTGGCCTGTGGCACAACCTAGGTTAACCAGGCGGCCTTCGGCCAGCAGGAAGATGGCATTGCCTGTGCTGAAGGTGTATTTGTCGACCTGTGGCTTGATGTTCATTTTTTTCACTGTCGGGTCATTGTCCAGCTGACTGACCTGAATCTCGTTGTCGAAATGACCAATGTTGCACACGATACTCTGGTCTTTCATTTTCCGCATATGCTCCAGGGTAATCACATCCTTGTTTCCGGTGGTGGTCACATAGATGTTGCCAATAGCCAATGCATCTTCAATGGTGGTTACTTCGAAGCCTTCCATGGCAGCCTGCAAGGCACAAATGGGGTCGATTTCGGTCACCAGGACCCGTGCGCCATAGGCTTTCAGCGATTTGGCTGAGCCTTTGCCCACATCGCCATAACCCAACACCACACACACTTTACCAGCCAACATGACGTCGGTGGCCCTTTTAATGCCATCAGCAAGTGACTCGCGACAGCCGTAAAGGTTATCAAATTTCGATTTGGTTACTGAATCATTCACGTTGATTGCCGGTACTAGCAGCTTGCCGGCTTCTTTCATCTGGTAAAGACGGTGAACGCCTGTGGTTGTTTCTTCCGAAACCCCGGCCCAGCTTTCAACCGTGCGGTGCCAGTGTTTTGGATCTTCGGTATAGGTGTCATTAAGCACTTTCATCAGGGCTTTTTCTTCGCTGTTGTGTGTGGCAGCATGAAGCAAGTCAGGATTTTTTTCGCAGTCAAATCCCTTATGAATCAACAAGGTAGCGTCACCACCGTCATCAACAATCAATTCAGGGCCTTTGCCTTCGGCAAATGTGAGGGCCTGTTTGGTGCACCACCAGTATTCGTCGAGGGTCTCGCCTTTCCAGGCAAACACCGGGATACCGGCAGCAGCTATGGCTGCGGCTGCATGGTCCTGGGTGGAAAAGATGTTACAACTCGCCCACCTGACTTCGGCACCCAGTTCAACAAGGGTTTCAATCAGCACAGCTGTTTGAATGGTCATGTGAAGCGAACCCGAAATCCGGGCACCTTTCAGTGGTTTTTCCTTGCCGAATTTGCTGCGCAGCGACATCAGCCCCGGCATTTCTTTTTCGGCTATCTCAATTTCTTTGCGACCCCAGGAGGCCAGTTTCATGTCGGCCACCTTGTATTGGAGGTCGTTTTCAATCATCGTTTGATTCATTAAAATGGATGTTTATTCTGATTATGAATTTGTTCGGACTGCAAAAATACAGCATTCTATCCAAAGTGGAAACAACCGAAGTTGGAAATTGTTCCAAACTGATCAGAATTGCGGCGAATGGGGGGCAAAATGTTTTGGCATTGATGCTTGAAAGTAATAGCTGAAACGGGTGTTTAACGGTGATAGTCAGTAGGTTATTCTGAACCTTTTGTAACGTTTTTTGCTGATCATACGGTCAGGTTCAGTAAACAACAAACCTCGAACTACCCACATATCCGCTTTCATCCGACACAACGCCCACATACACCCCCGGCGGAAGGTTGCTGATGTCGGCATCTGACTGGCCCAGGGCCAGATGGATGCTTCGTTGCAGCCGCCCGAAACTATCGAAAAGGTTCAGGGTTTTTGGCAGCAGCTGTTCACCCGGTCCGAAGCCAAGCTGTATCCTGTCCCTGGCAGGGTTGGGGTATACGGACAATGTGGTTGTTTGGCTTTGTGGCAGTGGCTGCTCTTTTTCGCCTACCCAGCAATCACCAAAATTGATGCAGCCCATGCTGTCCACCTTGATCACCCAAATATCCTGGCCTAACGGATCGGGGTAGAATCCGTATATCCCTCCTACGG